>DASWFF010000075.1:0-56770 GCA_036394375.1 Puia sp. | reverse complement strand
GGAAGCTGGTATTCCCACACCTGCCTGCCCGTCCGGCGGTCGAAAGCGCGGATCTTTTCATCCCGGGTACCTGCGATAAAGACAAGGCCGCCTGCTGTTGCCAATGGCCCCCCATAACTTTCCGTACCCGTTATCGGAACTCCTTTCTTTGTCAGCTCCGGGTATTCGCCCAGTGGCACCTTCCACAGATAGTCTCCCGTGTTCAGATCGATGGCATTCAGCGTGCCCCAGGGTGGCTTGATGCCGGGATAACCATTCGAATCCACCAGTTTTTCCCAGACCTTGCTGATATAAGGGGGAATGTAGGGAAAGTCAGATTTCTTTTTTGCCCCATCGGCGCTCGTATCATGGGTATCTCTATGCTCGGTGGCGATCCGGCCTCCATGCCCCCAGTTGACCAGAAAGTCGATGATCGCATTGCGATCCGCTTCGGAAAGCGTCTGGAAGGAGGGCATCCTGTTCTGCCCGGTTTTTACGATATGGGCGATCTCGTCCTTTTTAAGGCGGCTGCCGATACCCAGAAGAGGGGGGATCTCCAGCCCGTTCCCTTTCCGGTCCACACCATGGCAGGAAGAACAGTTGGTTATATACAAGCCCTGTCCTTTGGAAAGCGCCGCGATCTCTTTCTGCCGGTCGGCCATGGAGATCATTTTGAGCAGCCAGGGCGCATTATTGGTGTTTTGATAAAGAATGCCATTGCTGTCGATCGCATTCCCGCCCCATTCCGCACCCCCGCTGTAACCAACCAGCAAAGTGCCTTTCGTGCCCGGCGGCAGGAATTTTTGTCCATAGTCGCTCTGGTTGAAAATTTTCTGCACATAGGCGTGGGCCTCTGGTGAAATATTGGTGATATCGCTATCGGTAACCAACTGTTTGGAAAACGGAAGGGGCTTCAGCGGAAACTTCTGCACAGGCCAGGGCTGCTCTCCGGGCAATCCCTGTGTCGGAACGGGGCGCTCTTCCACCGGGAAGATAGAGTGGCCGCTGTCCCGGTCCAATACATATACGTTTCCGTCCTTGGTGACCTGTACCACCACGTCTACTGTTTTCCCTTCGTGTCGAATGGTGGACAGGTTGGGAGGACAGGGAATATCCCGGTCCCAGAGATCGTGCGGAATGGTCTGGTAATACCATTTCACCTTGCCGGATGCTGCGTCAAGCGCCAGGATACAATCTGAAAATAAGTTGATGCCGGCACGATCGCCGCCATAGAAATCCGAGGAAGGGGAGCCTGTGCCAAAATAGACCACCCCCCTTTTCTCATCGAGGGCCAGGCCACCCCAATTGTTCGTACCCCCCGCCCATTTATACGCCTCCTTCGGCCAGGTGTCATATCCGAATTCTCCCGGTTGGGGAATGGTATGAAAGACCCAGCTAATCTTCCCCGTGACTACATCGAAGCCACGCACATAACCCGGCGCCGCATCCCCGGATTCGGATACGGCCGATCCGAGGATGAGGGTGTTTTTGTAAATGATGCCGGGAGAAGTAGCCGTTACATACAGGTTTTTCACATCATGATTTATATCCAGCCCGGTATACAGGCTAACGATTCCGTTGGTCCCAAAGCTGGTCACCGGCTGACCGGTGAGTGCATTCACGGCATAGAGGTTAGAGCCGGCCGAATAGAACAGGCGTTTGTCCTCCCCGTTTTCCCAATAGACGACGCCCCTGCATTGATTATACCGGGGCGTGGCATCTTTGAAGGGATCGAATTTCCATAGCTCCTTACCGGTAGCAGCCTCCAGGGCAAAAAGTTTTAACGTGGCATTGGTCCCGTACAGGATCCCGTTGATCACGATAGGCTGACATTGGATCTCATGTTCCTGTCTGTGCCTGGAACCGCCGGCATGTCCCGTATCCGTGGAGTTATAGGTCCAGGCCACCTGCAGGTCCTGTACATTCGTTAGGTTGATCTGGCTTAGGCCGGCATAACGATTGCCCTCCTTGTTCCCTCCATAAGCCGGCCAGTCAGTTCCTCTTCGGTGAGAGCCGGAACAACTTCCTAAAAATAATAATCCCGTGGTTAACAGCAGTAAGCAGATATTATTATACACTGTTGAATGTTGTATTATATTCAATTTGAAATATTACCGAACCTTAATTTGAAAGGTTGCCCGTTGAAATCTTATCCGCATAGAATTCATACCGGATGGTCCAGGTAAAGGTTGCCCCCGGCAGCACTTTAATATGTATATACGGTTCGGGGCATAAGGCTTTCACGGAGCCCCAGTATACTAACCTGGATAAAGGCCTGTCAGCCCTGATACGGATACCTGTTCCCGCTGTATGGTTCTCAACGCGGATATCATAGTCGCTTGCCTGGTCGCCATAACCATGCAGGACGGCATATACCGACTCTTTGCCGGTCAGCTGCCGGAGGATCACGATCGAGTCGCCCCGGATCGCGGCCAAATCATCCAATCCCCGGGCCTCTTCGCTGGTCAGCGGAAAGGAAAACTTCAGGACGGAACCAAGTCCGGTGGAAAGACTATCGGGCAGGAAAAAATTATGATCATACACATCGGTTTCTATCGTCTTCTTACCCGTATTCTTCAGGCTATGGGCCAGGACCAGTTCCGGTCTGCCTTTCAATAAGCTTACGGTTTTGGTATAGTCATAGGAATAAGCCGTATCATTCAGCCGGTGATGGAATTCGATCGCAGCCGGCGATCTTTTCACCTTCCAGACGCCCGGATTCAGCACGGGGTAATATTTAAAAGGAGAATAAGGAGCCTCATCTGTCCTGGCCAGAGAGCCTACTCCGATCTGAACGAAGCCGCTACCCGGGGCAGCCTCTTTATAACCCAATGGAGCGAATGACTCTACGGGCCCCATGATCGCATCGTGGAGAGTAGGGGCATATTTCGGGAACCATTGCCCGCAATAGCTATGTCCTTTATATTCCAGGGAGGGGATAACCCCTGACCAATCGAAGCGGGTTCCCCGGTAGTATCCCTTCGCCGTGTCCGGCAGGTACAGGCGCGCATGCAGGATACCATTACTGATTTCCGCCTGGGGAAATTCAGGGGCCTGCCCGGCGCCAAGGGATTGACCGGCGCCGATCATTCGGACAAACAATACAATTCCTGTCAGAAAAAAGGCCTTCTTCATAAATTTTGGGGGTTAAGGTCTTATGATCGTACCGTCTCTTTTGCGTATCGTCCATTTGCCGGCCTTATTCGTGATGGGATATTTGGCGGCCAGTTTTTCGTCGATGTCCACGCCCAGTCCGGGAGCTTCATTGACATACAGGTATCCCCTCTTCATTTCGGGGCTGCCCGGGAAAACTTCGCGGAGCTTATCGGAAAAAAAGACAGATTCCTGGATCCCGAAATTCCAGATGGCCAGATCGATATGGCAATGCGCCGCATGGCCCACCGGGGACACATCACCCGGGCCATGCCAGGCCGTTTTTACGTTGAAGAACTCTCCCAGCCGGGCCACTTTCATAGCCGGGGTAATTCCCCCGATCTGGGAAACGTGACAGCGGATATAATCCATGTAGTGATTCGAAATAGCGCCCACGAACTCATTGGGGTTATTAAAAAGTTCGCCCATGGCAAAAGGCACGGTCGTGCTGGCCCGAAGCTGTTTGAACCATTCCATATTTTCAGGCGAGACAGGATCTTCGATAAAATAAGGGTTGAATTCCTCGAGCCTTTTGCACATATTGATCATATCCACGGGCTGTACGCGTTCATGCGTATCATGCAGCAGGTCGACTTCTTCCCCGCAGCGTTTGCGGACTTCCCGGAATAGTTTCGGCACGGCATGTACATAGGCGACCGAATCCATAAACTCGTCGGTGGGTTTCCCAAATCCCGCATCTTTAAAATCAGGTTGCTGGGCCAGGTATAAAGAACCATAGCCGCCCTGCTGGATCCGCACATACCGGAACCCCTGATCCATATATTTCTGGACATTATCCGCACATTCTTCCGGGGTTTTCCCGTCCGCGTGCGCATAAGCATCAACGGCAAACCGGGCTTTCCCTCCCAGTAACTGGTATACGGGCATATTGGCCCGCTTGCCTTTTATATCCCATAAGGCCTGGTCCAGTCCGCTCAAGGCATTGTTCAGCACCGGTCCGTTCCTCCAGTAAGAGCTGACGAAAAAGGCCTGCCACATATCTTCTATATTATCCACATCCCTCCCGATACAGAAATCACCCATATAACTATTAATAGCGGTCACCACGGCTTCCGCACGTTGGGTGAAAGTGGCGCAGCCAATACCATAGAGCCCGGGTTCGGTAGTCTCTACTTTCACTACTACCAGGTTCGCTCCTTCCGGCGCCGTTCCGATAGCTTTTACGCTTTTGATCTTTAGAGGGGGAAGGCCTTTATTCGAGTAGCCCCCACCGGGATGGTCGGCTGTCGCAGCGTTGCCTGTCGCATGAGCGTCCTTTGCAGGAGCAGCTTTTGCAGAGCTGCCGCCCAGCATTCCGAATAATCCCGCTGCGGATCCCATTCCCAGGAGTTTCAGGGCATCCCGTCGGTTAGGACCCGAATTGTTGACATTGTTATCCATATTTCTGCAATCGTTTGATGGTGAAAAATATATTGGAATTAATTATCATAATTTATGAAAAACTACCTTGATTGCCAATTGGCGATAAGGTCTGCGATCGGCCCAGGATCTTCCGGCGCAAGCGGGTAATGCCCCTTGCTTTCCTTAAGGATGACCTGTATTTTCCCCCCGAGTTGTTTGTATCGCTTCTCTATTAAAAGAGCATTGTCTTTCAGTGCCGGGTCAAGGCTGCCGCAGACCTGCAACAGGGGCACGCCGGCCCTGGTCAAAGGAGCCAGGTTCTCTAAGGGAGGTGTCTTTGAAAAAGTGCTTCGCAAAAGAGGGTTTTCCGCATAGATCCCCGAAACCTTGTCAGGGTTCTCTATAGCCCAGCCAATGACTTCCCCGGCAGCGCCGCCGGCGCCTTCCATTACAGGTTTTTTAGACAACCCATTCGAGACCAGCAGCTCGTAGGTCGCATTCCAATCTTTCAACAGCAAGCTGTCCGAGTTAAAAGACACAGGGCCCGTGACAATATGAAAACCCCGGGCCAGCAACGCCAGATCCATTTCCGCATCCCGGTCCCCAAAGCCTGCCCGGAAGACCCAGGGCCTGCCCGGCGCCTCTTTTTTTGGCACGATGACCACCACGGGACCCTGCACTCCTTTAATATTGAAAGCATAGCGGTCATAGCAGGGTGAGAACGAGGCTCCGCGACGGGTGAGATAGGCTTTTTCTTCCGGAAAATAATGATAGTCGTTCCGGGTGCTGTAATAGTAGGTCTTTTTAAAGGCGTCACCTGCAAAAGCAGGCGGGGCGCTGCCCATCGCCGCAACGCTGTTCTGTTCGATCCAGTCGGCTATCGGCCTGGGGTCGGGCAGACTATGCGGATGGTGGGCAGCCCCGTCTTTGATCAGCATAGATAGGCGGCCGCCCAGCTGCTGATAAAGGTTCTCAATGAACAAGGCGTTATCTCCGAAGATCGGATCGATGCTGCCGCAAACCTGCAGCAGGGGCACATCATTCTTTGCCAGCTCTCCTAATTTCATCAGCGTCGTCCGGTTCATACCCGGATTATCGGCATAGATACAGGATACCTTATCGGGATGGGTGGTGGCCCAGATATAGGCGTATTCCCCACCCCGGCTCATGCCTATGAAAGCAGGTTTCGCGGAGAGTCCGTGTTTCTCTGTAAGAAAGGTATACCAGGCATCCCATTCCGGGCCCGGCTTAAGAGTACCGCTGGCGGAGATATAGGCGATATAAAAGCCGCGTCTGAGCAATTCTGTTTCAGTCTGCGGCTGATGATCCCAATAGCAACCCCGCCAGGACCAGGGATTGCCGGGAGCAGCCTTCTTCGGAACGATCAGGATGCACCGCCGTTTGCCTTTTGCCGGTTCTCCCACCCCGAAGGTTGAGCCTTCGGGAGCTTTCATAGGTTCAATGGAAAAGGAGGCTGTATCCATGAGGAAATCGTAGCGGTCGAATCCCTCATGCCAGGTCGTTTTTTCATTCCCGAAAGAGGCCGGCAGATCCTGTCCGTTAAGATGCATAACTCCTGAGAAAGACAGGTAACCAAAGATGAGTAAAAGTTTCCGTAGATATCTTTTCATACATAAGCAATTTTTGCAGCCCTGCTGTTCCATAAAATAAAAAACTTGCAGGCATCCGAAGATACCTGCAAGTAACAGTAACCGCATTAATAAAGACTTAATAATCCATTAACCTTTCGATTAATGGATTAAAATCGAATTAATATCGCTGATCTTAATCAATAGCCATTATTTTGTATCAAAACCGGCTGGTTGCGATCTATTTCTGTTTGTGGTAGGGGCCAGAATTCATAATTATCCTTATACATTGTTTTTACAGCCGGGGTGGTCGGATTTTGAACAAACCCGTTTAATTTCTGCGTGGCGATGCCCCATCTTCTCAAGTCGAAATATCTCAGTCCTTCCAGGGCGAGTTCCACCCTTCTCTCATGCCGGATCTTCTGTCGCATAACATCCTGGGAAAGACCGGCCGGTAAGGCGGGCATATTAACGCCCGGCCGGGCGCGGACCTCATTCACCTGCTGGTAGACACTGGCGTCGGCCCCTATCGCTTCATTCTGCGCTTCCGCATACATCAATTTTATATCTGCATAGCGTAGCAGTACGTAATCCTGGTCGTCCGGCAGCGCATCGGTAGGATTTGTCACCGTGGGGTCCAGCCATTTTTTGGCGGTGTAAAAGCCTTTCTCCCATTCGCCGGTACCGGGATTTCCCACAGTGCCGGGGTAAGGCCAGCCTTGGGCGGGACCGTCTCCCGGCATGAAAAAGGTCATCGTTTTGCGGGGGTCGCCTGTCTCATACTCGTCGATCATGTCCTGGGTACCCTGAACGTCCCACCATCCAGGTCCGCTGAGAAGGGCTGCCAATGATTTATCCCCATGCGTACGGGTCGGAGCCTGGAACTGGACGGAGAACATGATCTCGGGGCTGGATTTCTGGTCGGGTTTATAAAAGTTAGACGGATATTTAGCGTTCAGTGAGAATAAATTGCCCGTGATCACCTCCTGGGCCAGCGTAGCGGCCTCGGCCCAACGCTTTTCAAACAGGAGCATTCTCACTTTATATCCCTGGGCAGTAGCCTTTACGGCGTGTCCTGTACTATATTTTACATCCGGCAGGTAGGCGATGGCGCTATCGAGATCATTTTCCACCAATTTTAAAATATCCGCTCGGGGTGATTTGGCTCGTGTACTTTTATAATTGATGGTGAAAGGATCTTCCGTCACCAGGGGAACATTGCCGTATAATTCGGCGAGCTCAAAGTAATTGAAGCCTCGTAAGAAGAAGCCTTCCCCTTTATATTGCTTCAGCTTATCACCCGTCAATACCTTTTCTACGTTGGCTAAAAAATAATTGGCGGCGGCAATGGCTATATAACCATTGTTGTAGTAGCTGGCGACAAAACCGCTGCTATTGGGCGTGATTCCTGCAGTTAATGCCTGTTGAGCGCCTGCTATATTATGCCGTGTGTAGGAATTGTCGCTGTAATTATCCCACCAGAAAGGCATATACTGAGGAATATAGCCTTCCGTAGAGGGAGCGTAGAACCTGTTATAGATGCCTGTAAGGGCCAGATCGGCATCGCTTTCCGACTTCCAGAAGATGGAGCTGGAGATCTTGTCCGGCGGGGCTACGTCCAGCTTTTTGCAGGACGTAAGGGAAACAGACGCTACCAGCAGTAATTGCATTATATTTTTAGTAGTTGCATTCATTGGTAATTGTTTTTTAAGGTTAGAATTGAACGGAGGCTCCGAAGGTGAAGGTCCTGTTCTGAGGATAATTGGCGAAGCCATACCAGGCATCCGGCTTATTGCTGATATCCAGCCTTTCGGGATCGGTGCCCTGCTTCAGCGGAGTAAAGAGCGCTACATTGTCGATGGAGACATAGAAGCGGAGGTTCTTCAGCTCGCGTATGAACTTGCCGGTGAAGGTATAGCCCAGCTGGATGTTCTTGATGCGCATAAAGCTGCCGTCATAAAGGTGGAAGGTGGATTGAAAATTCGTAATCTTTGGATATCCATAAAATCCCATGTATATCTTCGGCATAGTGGTGGAAGGATGGTCCGGTGTCCAGCGATCTCTCCAGTCCACGGTGGGTGGTGCGCCTTGTGCAAAGGGATCGGTACCCCATTTATAGAGGTACAGCTTATTGCCTTGTGAGCCATACAACTGGATACTGGCGTCGAAACCTTTCCAGTTGCCGCCCATGGTCAGGGAGTATTCGAATTTCGGATATTGTCCATTGAACACCTGCCGGTCATTTGCGTCCACCTTACCGTCCCCGTTCACATCCTTGTACTTTATATCGCCTGGCGTGGGTACTCCGCCCAGGGAAGACTGATCAGGTGATTTATTGATCTGATCCTGGCTCTGAAAAATGCCGTCCGCAACATATAAATAAAAAGAGTTAATGGGCTCTCCATTGCGCATGATGGTCTGTCCATCGGGGCCTGTGATCTCGTCCTTGCCGAATGACTCCAGCTTATTACGGTAAGCCTGGAAATTGCCGACGACGTAGAAATTGAAGTCCTTCCCGATCCTGTCCTGATAACGGGCGCTGAATTCAAAACCTTTATTCCTTACGGCGCCGTTGTTGATAGTGGGAGGCTGCAAACCCAGCCAGAGAGGTACCTGAGATCCTCTCAGGATGTTATAGGTATACTTGTTAAACCAATCGGCCGAGAAGCTGAGCTTGTTATTAAAGATTGAAAAGTCTACCCCCAGATCCCCAACACGGGTGGTCTCCCAGGTAAGGTTGGGATCTACCGGTGTATTGGCGGTGGCCCCGGGCACGACATTTCCGGCGAAAGCATAACTATTCGGCTGTAAAATAAACTGGTAAGGGTAATTGCCTATGTTCTGGTTACCCAATTTGCCCCAGGAGCCCCGGATCTTCAGGTCATTTAGCCATACTACATCTTTCAGGAATGCCTCCCTGGAAATACGCCAGGCGCCGGAAAAAGCGTAGAACAAGCCCCAGCGGGAATCTTTGGGAAGGCGGGAAGTACCATCATACCGGACACTACTGCCAAATAGGTATTTGTCGTCGTAGTCGTAGTTCAGGCTGCCGTAGTAGGAGCGGATGACCCATTGTGATGACGTGCCATTGTTGCTCTGGCCACTGGGTGATCCTGCATCCAGCTCAGCCAACGAATTGGTGGGATATCCGTTGCGGAATGCATTCAACTGGCTATAATTGTCCACCTCCTGTTGCGCACCACCCAGCAACGACAAGTTGTGGCTGCCGAAGCTGTGTTTATAATTCAGTTGGCTGTAGAAAGTGGTATGGATGTCGTCATTTTCTCCCTGGGTAAGTCCTATATTTCCATTATAATTACCTGCAGAAGACATGTCATTATAGTAATACAGCGGGATGGTGGGGACGAAGACTTTGCTTTTGTTCACGTCAAAGCTGATGCCTGCCCGGTTCTCCCATTTGAGCCCTTTGATGAGATCGACGTCCAGGCTCATATTTCCCTGTCCGTAATAATCGGGATTTTTTATCGGTATCTGGGTTGCTACCAGTATAGGGTTTTTATTACCCAGCTCTTTCTGGTATGCTTTGGCAAGCCATTGTCCGTCTGGTGTGCGCGCGGGGAACAATGGCGACTGGGACATGGCGGAGATATACAGATCGGTACTGCTGCCGGTATAGGTCCTATCCCCATAGCGCAGCTGGATATTCGTACCGAGGGTAACCCGCTTATTGACCCTGGAAGAGAGGCCGAAATCCATTGTATATTTTTTGTAACTGAAACCCAACATGGTGCCCGGCTGGTCGGTATAGCCCAGGCCCAGGCTATAAGTGGTGCCTTCTTTTCCACCGCTGAGATTCAGATAATGATTTTGAACGGCCACGGTGCGGAACATGTCAGCCAGCCAATCGTGATTGGGATATTTCACCCTGTCTGTGGCATTTTTGTACAGGTCAATTTGTGCCGGTGTGTAAATGGTGGCGCCAGTGGAATTGCTATCGGCCTCGTTCAACAACTGCATATACTCAGCTGAATTGGTGATCAGCTTTGGCAGACGGGTAGCCTTGGCGATACCGACATTATAATTATAGGTCAACGTAAAGCCACCAGTTTTCCCTTTTTTGGTCTTGACGACGATGACGCCATTGGCGCCCCGTGAGCCGAAGATGGCTGCGGAGGCGGCATCTTTCAGTACGGTGACGGATTCGATGTCATTGGGATTAAGCGCCGCAATGCTGCCCGGGATCCCGTCCACGATGATGAAGGGGTCGGTGCCTGCGCCGCTGAAGGTCCCTATGCCGCGGATACGTAGTTTCAGGGATTCATTTCCGGGCTCAGCCGAATTCTGCACCACGGAAAGGCCCGGCAATTGGCCTTGCAGGAGGGAGGAGGGATCGGTGGCCACCCGTTTGTTTATTTCTTCCCCGGACACAGTGACGACGGCGCTGGTAAGCTTCCTTTTTTCCTGTGTGGAATACCCTACGATCACGACTTCAGACAGTTTGGAGATCTGCACTTTTAAGCCGACGCGTATCGTTCCGGCCTTTGTGAGTCTGATTTCCTGTGTTTCATATCCTACGGACGAAACGATCAGGGTCCCGCCGGCATCGGGAACCTGTAATACGAAATTTCCATCTGCATCAGTAGAAGCGCCGATATTGGTTCCCTTCAACTTCACGGAAGCGCCCTGCAAAGCCTGGCCGGTGCTGTCCGAAACAACGGTGCCCCGGATTTCGGCGAATACCGGCGGGGAAGGGATCTCTACCGGCCTGTTCACAGCAACAGGCTGTTTCTTTATCACCACAATTTTATCGATCAGCGAATAGGTTAACGGCTGATCATTCAGGCAGATAGCCAGCACTTCTTCGATAGAAGCATTGGCGACCCTTATATTCACATTCTTTGTTTGCTTCAGCAACTTTTCCTTATAGAAGAACTGATAGTCGCTTTGCTTTTCTATCTCCTTAAAAATAGCTTTTAAAGAGACGTTGTTCTGTGAAAGGGTGATCTTTTGCGAATACCCTTCTTTGGCGGCAACCTGCAGGCAGGTGGCAAACAGGAGAATCGTTGTGAGCTTCATAATCAGCATGGTTTTGACCAGGCCATTCCTTCTAAAAGAAGGGGCTTTGGAAAGCAGTCGTAAATGCATAACTTTGTTACGTTTAGGTTAAATAATAAGCAGTAGTTACCCGCTTGTTTGTAAATGCCTGGTAACAGGCAGAAAAGGACCTAAATTACCAGCCAGCAGTGTTGCCGCACTACTGGCTTTTTTTAGATCATGGCAGTACAGTAATCTTTTTCCCTTCTACTTTAAAATGTATTTCATATTGCTCGAGAACGTTTAATAGTTTTGATAAGGGCACGTTGCGGGACACTTTCCCGGTAAATCCATCATCCGCTATTTTTCCTTTAAACTCTATTTCCACGTCATACCATCTCGATACCTGCCGCATAAGGGTATGGATATCCGTGTTATTGAACCAGAAGAACCCGTCTTTCCAAGCTGTCTCCTGGGTAACATCCACATTTTTGGAGAGAGTGATTGCTCCTTTGGGAGTGAACTCAGCCTGCTGTCCCGGCGAAAGGAGTTGCGACCCCTTTTCTTTTTTTACTGCCACTGCTCCTTCCAGCAGGGTTGTTTTCACAGAAGATTCGTCCGCATAGGCATTTATGTTAAAATGAGTACCCAGTACGTCGATCTCACCCCGGCCTTCTCCTTCTCCCCCTTCAGGGGGCCGGGGGGTGGGGGCAATGATTACCTTAAAAGGCATCGACGGATTCTTCGCTATTTCAAAATAGGCTTCCCCGGTGACCTCCACCCTCCGTTCCTTTCCTTTAAAAGAAGTGGGGAACCGTAGAGAAGAGGCCGCGTTCAGCCAGACTTTGGAACCATCGGATAATATAAGCTGGTATTGATTGCCTCTGGCCGTTGAAATGGTATTGAGCAGAATAGCCTCCTCTCCCTGCGGGCTTCCGGTATTCCTATAGGCAATCTGTCCGTTGAGCTTTATCACCTTCGTATGCCCCTGCTGAGCCAATCCTCCGTTGGCGGCGCTATCGAGGGTAATGGTGTGGCCGTCTGCCAGGGTGAGGATGGCATTATTCCTGCCGGGGGGAAGGTCATGGGTATCAGGGGCTTGCAGGCCGGAGGCCACAGGTTTTTTTGTCGCCGGGTTCGAAGGGAGAAAGAAAAGTACGGCTTTCCCGGCTACAAGCAGGACCATGGCTGCCACTGCCCATTTTTTCCAGTCTCTTCCTCTTAAGGAAAAGAGACGCGGCATGGCTTTTTCCGGTGTTATCTTCTCATGGATCAAAGCCAGCAGGCGGCCTTCCTCGGGATGGGCCCGGGGAGTCGTCGTTTCGGCCCGGAAATGGGCTTCCATCAACTGACGCATTTCTTCCTGGTCCTGGCCTTCCAGGTATTCCAGCAGCCAACGGCGGTCTTCTTCCGACCATTGCCCGCTCTCAAAAAGATTCCTCACCCTTTCTTTGTTATTGTTGGAGCTTTCCAAGTTTGTATTTTATAGTATGAAGGCGAACCTGTACCTAATAAATACAAACTGAATTCCGAAAGGGGGGGATGGCTTATTGAAAAAGTTGAGGGATTTCCTGGCAGAGGAAGACAACAGGGATGAGGGCGACCGTAGATCCGGAATGATGAAGGCTATATTCTTTTATGGCGGCGATGGCGGCAGACAAATATTCTTTCACGGTATATTTAGAGATCCGGAGTTCTATCGCGGCTTCTTCATATGTTTTGCCTTGTAGCTTACAAAGCTCAAAAACTCTCCGCCGCTGAGGAGAAAGGCAGGATAGGGCGTTCTCCAATATTTTCCACTGGGTCCCGTATTTTATCTCTTCTTCCAGGGTGTCACCTTCGGGGGCCTGTAATTCTTTATACAGGAGAGATTCCCGCAGTTTCTTCCGGAGCAGGTTAATGGATTTATGGTAACACAGAATGAAGAGCCATCCTGCCAGCGATTTTTCGGGATCGATCGTGTGCCTTTTTTCCCAAAGGGCGATAAAGACTTCCTGTAGCACATCCTCGGCGGCGGGCACTTCCCGGGTGATCTTCAGGGCATTACAATAAACAGGATGAAAATATTTGTGGTAAATTTCATTGAAAGCTACGATGTCCCCTTTGATGAGACGGCAGGCTAACTCTTTTTCATTATGGCAATCGATGGGAAGCAAGAAGTTAAAGTCTTTTTACTAATTAGCAATAACTTTTGCCCCAAATATAGGGCATTTTTGATTATACCCTTTTCAATAAATAGGGCAAGGTTACTGCAAGACATAGGACAAGGCTACTGCAAGGCCGGATCGATCTGGGAGGTATTCAGTCTTGCATAGGTTGATATGGTACCGTCGGCAGCGATCGTGCCGAAAGACAGAGTAAGGGTGTTATTCGAGAGCTGAAAAAAGTAGTCCATTTTATAGGTTGTATGGAACATCGTCAAGGTATCTTTCGTTATCTGGTATTGTCCGCTGTCCCGGGCCTGACCACCCGAATAAGACCAGTAGCTGGCCCCTTTAAATTTCAGCAGGCTCCCATTCCCCGGGGGAAAACTCCCGCTGATCCCGCTCACCCGGTAACCCCCTTCTACAAATCGCAATTCCCAATAGCCGGTAAGCGTTGCGGCGCTGTCGCCCGTATTCTTCTTGCAGCTTCCCAGAAAGGTTACCGAAATGCCCACGACCATTGCCAGCAGGATAGGTCTCATCATGCGTTTTTTTCTTCTGACAATTAAACGGGACGGGGCGTTGCATTATGAAAAATAACAGGCTGAGCATCTTATCGGGGATTACCAGACCTGGTATATTTCCCGTGATCCGGTGAGGTACATATCCTGGTAGCCAGCCATGGTTTCGTTCATTTTCTTCATGACTTCGGAGTCCCCTTTGTATTTCTCCCAGCTTTGCTCGTAGGCAGCGAGACTTTCATACTGGCTTACCATTACTACTTTGTTGTAGGAACCGGTCATATCTGTCATAATATTAACCAGTTCGTTGTTGCCGGTCATCGCTTCTTTGAACTTTTTTGCCAGTTTCGAAGCGTTACCCGGTTTACAAATAAAAATGTCGTGAATAATGATCATAACTGAATCTTTAATTAATTAGTTAATACTTTCTTACGATACATCTTTCGTGCGTACGAAGTAAAGAATTTACAAAATTTATCGCAAACAAAAAAATCAAATATTGCTTCTTTTAATGCAACTAGGCCCGCCAATTGCATGTCTTTCTTAAGGGATATCTTCATTTCCGAGATGGTCAAATATCGATAGTCTAATTCAGTTCTAAGCTCTGGTTATCATCCATTAAAGTTGCTTGAAATTCATAACTCAAAAATTTTTTTGTATGAAAAAGATATATGCAGCCTTCGAAGATCTTTTTGGTGGGGGAAAGGTTTATGAGCCTTCCATCCAACCCCAATCCTCGCCAGTAACTACTACTTCCTTTTCGCAACCGCACGTCCTGCAGCATAGAATGAAGGAAGAAAAGCTATCTCACGGTGGGACAATCACGGCAAACTTATCACCTGTCCGTCTGGACATGGATCATGGCGAAGTGGTGATGTATTTTTGTCCTATGCGGACCCTTGAGGTTCTGAAAGTTATTGCAGAAGGAGATGGAAACAGTATTCCCATGCAGGCCAAAATAGAAGGGCTAAGCGTACCTTCTACTTACAAGTCGGGACTTTATGACCTTAAGAATGTAGAGGTGACCTCCAATGGAACGATACAGGTGAAGGCAACCGAAAAGACTACATGGGAATATATAGAGAGTGCTTTTCCGGAATAAGTCGAAAACAATCCGGAATGTTCCGGTGCTTTTGACAGATTGAACAGGTATAACTTTATGGCCCTATTGCACCACTTAGGATTATCCTTCTGTGGAAAGGGCGTCTTTGCAGATGCCCTAAGTGATTCCGACAGGGCTCACACTTTGCTTGCAATCCGGGGGCTAAGTTTTCTCAGAAGTTTACAACGAATGATAATAATGGATCTAACGGATACGCTTAGACCTATTAAAAAAAATATAAAAAAATCCACCCACTTGTACAGCCACTATCAATGGAAAAGATGTGACCTTCCATGGCAGCATAACCGTAGATACCAGCGCCGGTTTCATATCGTAGTATCTCTTTTAATTTCAATCCCCGCCCACACCACCAATAAAATCATCTATCTATTAAATTGCCGCAGGTGATGATCGGTATGTTTATAAGCTAAGTATCCGCTTTGTTCCCTTGTTACTTTCCCTATAAAAGCGTGTATAAATTCAGGGTTTGAACAATATGCATGTTCATTAATCAGTGCAATCCAATGCTGCTTTTCATCTGCTATATTGCCCTTGTCTTCTTTAACCTTAATTTCCGGAATAGTAGGCAGATTTCGTTTGATGGGGCTTTCGTTTCCTATTAAATCCTTCAAAGCTATTTTACCAAACAGGCGGCCAAGGAATATTCGATTAAACTTTTTCTTTCCCAATAACATTTCTTCATATAGGATACAATGTTTCAGCATCTGGAAGGTATTCATTTTGCCCCATTGAGCTGTGCTATTTTCATTAAGCGTATTGATTCTATTAATCAATTCCTCTCTTGTTGTTTTGTCAAATATTGTTTTCATATTTCTCGATAATTTTTGAAATTACAAGGGCATTCAACGTCTTTTGCGTTTAAAATTGTTTACGCGAAGAACAGGTATTAATTAAAATTTCATTTATCCAAAATTGCTATTTTTTAATCCAACCGTGTTTTTCAGAGATTATATTGCAATTTGCAATTTTCACCCAGCCAAAAAAATGGACTTCGACTAAAAATTCGACTAAACTCCTCCAAATAGCAAAACCCGCGACCAGCGCGGGTTTTATTTAGCAGAGTCATAGTCCGTGTGGCCGGAACGGGAGAACCGGAATTAGACTTACTCCGGCCGAAGCCAGACCAACTTCACCTCCTTCGACCGACCTTCTTTATCGAGCTCGATCGTGCTGTATAGGTTCCGTTCCCGGTCATAGTCGGATATGGCGAACAAGGCCAGTTCATGTTCTCTTTTGTTATCCGGCTTGCCAAAAACAAATTTTCTCTCGGGAAGGATATCCTTCCCATTCAATGGAAAATAAAACCCGTCGCAATCTTTGACGCTCTGTATGGTTGTTATCCTACCTTTTTGCATCGTCTCTCCATTCTTTTCAATATCATTAAAAAGCAGGTAGCTATCCTTCTTGCCGTCCAGGTAAGCGAATGACTTGTATTGGTTGCCTGATAACAGCTGCGTAGCCGATCCTTCGCGTGCGGAATGATAGAATGGCTGCAGGTGATATCCGTATACGCGATGGTTCTTGGGGACCAGGTAGCTCTGTAGCTCCTTGCCCTCCGGATCATACTTGCAAACGGCAATATTCCCGAGTTCATTGTAGGACATGGAATAGTCAGACCCCGACTGTGTTACATTTACAATCTCCTCGTATACAATGGAGAAGCTGCCATCGGCATTTACAAAGATATTTTGCGGGACGCCGCTGTATCCTTTTTTACGTCCGAACAGCTCTTCACTTTCCGTATTCACTCTTTCCGGGAAAATGCTACGGCTACGGGTTACTTTCCTTTCGACAGGATCGATGAAAGCGAGTATCGTACCATATTGATTTGTTTTTTTCCCAACCTGTACCGCTGCCAACAGAAGTATGTTTTTAGTGACAGGATTATACCGGATGCGTCCGTAATTGAAAATAAGATCTACGCTGAACGGTAATTCATTCAGTGTCACCGCCTTGGCGCCCGCATCCAGGTTGCCAATCACGAGCTCGCTCTCTTTGCCACCGCTGGCAGCCGTATTATAGGCATAAGCAAGGACACTGATCTTTTGATTGCCGATCACAGCCATATCGAGATAGTTGAGATATTTATATCTATCATCGGGTGAAAGATAAAAGGCGCGGTTGATCTCTTTATTATCCGGGCCATACCATACGACTTCTAAACGCTTGTTGCGGTCGCTCTCAAAGCTGTTCAGCAATATGAGTCCATAATAATCGGAGTTAGGATCCTTCCGGACAAAGAAATCCGGTTTGGGAACACGGCCGAATACCATCGCATATCCCTGCCCCATGGTAACTTTTTTCAGTTCGGCTATTTTATCATCCTGCAGGATGCTGCCGGTTGTGCCATCGATGATGACCCGGTATAATACGGGAATCCTATCGTCAGCTTCGCTCACCATCAGCACCACATTCCCGTTGATCTCGAATACGGACTCTATGGATTTGTATTTGCTTCGATTGTATTTTGGTTCAATCATCTTACTGACCTTCGACCGGTGCAGGGAATCGAATATTTTTATTTCAATTCCTTCTTTAATGTTAATGTGCAGGTAGAACGTGTTGCCATTTTTCATCTGGAGCAGCTTCGCAAATCCGGCTTCCGGTTCTTCGAAAGCGGCACTCTCGGCAAGATGCTTGAACTGGGAAAAACACGGAAAGGCAATTGTCAGAAAAAGTAAAGCGTAAATAATACGTTTCATTCGTTTGGGGTTAAGCTCAAATATAAGAAAAAGTTGTTTGCTTAATAAAATAACGGGCCAGCAGTAGACCGATGTAATGAACAGATGTTGAATAAGCCGGCTGGGAAATCCGGCAGTCCTCCAAGCCCAGCGAGAAAAGTTGATGCGCACCAACTTTTGGGTCATTAGCGCGGAGGAATGGAAGAACCCGTGAATAATAATGCTCGTTTGTGGTCCCGACAGGACAACTGTATCCTTCTGATAATCAGCCTTTTTATACGTTTGTCGATCGTTTTGTCGATCTTCGACAAAGAACTTTGGCATTTCTTACCCGGATTTACCCAGATAAATTTGTCTTTACAAAGATAGGAGAAAGGGGTCTACACATGTGCCACGATTTTACCCTTTCCATAATATACGAACCCCAAATGCGGGTCGAAACATGCCGCTTGTGCCCTGCAATAAACCATTTAAATAAAGATAGATGTTGCGGTTCAATTTGTCTGGGAATAATAGGAAGTGATTCAGTAATTTAACAAGGAATATCTTTCCCATGTATAGTAGAACCGCACAATCACAATGTTCTTATCCCATTAAGCCGACTGCTATTTGCCTTTTTTTTAGTGTTGTGGTTTCGCTGTTTTCCTGTAACGCACCAACAGTAAAACGATACGGTTTTCTTACTATGCTTGGGCATGATACGATTTCAATAGAGGGTATAACCCGCCAAGGTAATACTTTAACAAGCGAAGAAGTCGATCGCTTTCCAACTGTGCGGATCCGCCATACCGTGGTTAATCTTAATGACGACGGCAGCATTCGGCATCTTGTAATGAACATTTACACACCCAGTGAACCATCTGGCCAGCGGCATCGAAAAGTAGATGCCGATGTCGCTAATAATAAAGTACGCCTTTCTAAAACAGATAGCACCGGTACGGTGAATCGTGATTTTCCAACAGGTGGCAGCATTGTAGTAGCCCACGTACCGCAGATGTATAGTCTTTATGAGCTTTACTTTGTCGCGGCATTGAAGCAGGCAACGGCGTCAAAGCTGGCGGCAGGCAGTCCTGTAAAGATGCGGCAGTTTTATATTGACCGGGAATTCGACCGGTTTCCTTTAGGGGAGGCCATTGTAAAACCGCTTGACGGCGCCAAAATAGAGATTACACATGACTGGCTTTCCGGAACCGGCGAGGCAATGATGGACTCTGCCAATAATATGCTCGGTTATTCTGGCGTCCGAACTACATACGATGTGCGGGTAAAACGATTGGCTACGCCACCAGACGTAAAAGGCATCGCTGACCGTTTTGAGGCAAAGGAAAAAGAAGGTGGTTTCGTAAAGTCGCTAAGCGTTCGTGATACCGTCCGGGCACGAATTGGTAATACAATCTTCACCGTTGATTATGGCAGGCCGCTATTGCGAGGACGAACCCTGCTGGGTAATGTGATACCTTTCGACTATGTATGGAGAACCGGAGCCAATGCAGCTACTCAGTTTACAACGTCAACCCCGATAAGGCTTGCCGGGATACAGGTCCCTGCGGCCACTTACACACTGTTTACCGCGCCGCATAAAAATGGAGTTGATCTGATTGTGAACAAGCAGACCGGACAATGGGGCACGGAGTACAATCCCGCACTTAACCTGGGTAGAGCAGGGATTATCAGCGAGGCTGCTACGGCAACAGTGGAAGAATTCACTATATCTATCATACCCGGCGACAATCGGCACGGTACACTTGTATTCGAATGGGGCTCGTTCAGGTGGACTGCGCCGATCGAAGTGCAGTGAGGTAGTTCGCCGGCTCATTAGTCAATTTTCCCTTGATAAAAATCATATACAGGGAAAATCATATCCCAGTCCTTTTCCACCTTCAAAGTCATACAACTTCCAAGGCCTGAAGCAAGCAAAAACCCGCTGGAGGGCAGCGGGTTGAATTTATCCTGGCCCAGACAGGACAATCGTATGCTGTTGGTAATCAATTCCTCTATACGTTTGTCGGTCGTTTTGTCGATCAGCAACAAAGAACTTTGATATTTCTTACCCGGATTTACGCAGGTAAATTTGTCCTTACAAAGATGGGAGAAAGGGGCTATGCTTAAAAATAATGATCTTATGCAGCGACAGTTCGAATCGTCTGTAAAGCTGTTTCTTACATTCATCTTATTGGGATTACCAGTGTCGTGGCCATGAAGCTACAGGAGTGAGGAGGTACGACGAACGGATGTAGCGAGCGCCGCCACCTCAGCCACGTGCCCGGCCGTGCTGCGCGGAGGAAGGCCGACGCCAGGAGGCCAAATAAAAAAGACAGGCGGCCGGGCACTTGCGGGTGGCGGACGTAATGAGGTAGCGGGTGGACGGCAGACGTCTGCATAAAATGCCAACGAATGAACACCAACCCTGTATTGACAAATATGATGTGAGTGAGGCGGCATGAGTGCAGATGTCTGCAGGACA
The DNA here is from genome assembly GCA_036394375.1 of Puia sp. Classification (GTDB taxonomy): domain Bacteria; phylum Bacteroidota; class Bacteroidia; order Chitinophagales; family Chitinophagaceae; genus Puia. The sequence goes on along the minus strand of DASWFF010000075.1, from coordinate 36,759 downwards.
CAGGAGCTACCCGAACGGAGGCGTCCCGAGCGCAAGAACTATGACAGGCCCGCCAGTGTGGAGCTAGCGCCAGCGAAGCTCCACGCGGCGGCTCGGCGGTGCAGATCTTGCAAGGCCAAAATGGACAAATAGACCCCTTGCATGTTCTGCACCGGCCTGGCGTAGTTCTTGCCGAGGGGCACCGGAGAGAGACCTTTCAGCCATATCTACCTGGATTTAGGCACTTTTGGCCAAAAAGAAAGGTCAATTCAACCAAAAGTCATTTTTGTTGAGAATAGTAGGCCGAAAAAATGGGGGCTTTGGTTTGAAACAAGTACGATTAAGGTACTATTAGTACTTAATTTGGATTTATTATAAACCAACTGCTGCAAGAACAGGCACGAGGGCTCGTATTACAATCCTTTGGCCGGTGCAGCAGAGATATAGCCTCAACCTGCAACGGCGTTATAACTTTGGTTCAAGTCTAGCAGGGGAGCAGATAGTCAATCATTTAAAAGGTCGCTTAGGCGGCCTTTTTTGTTGTTGCCAGTAACTTTTGGCAATGAAGCAAAATCACCTGACAAATTCCCGTTAAAAAAAAATTTGCGAAGACGATCGGCTTCATATTACCATTCATGAGACGCGACATTTTTCAAGCTATTGCAGACCCCACCCGACGAGCGATCCTCGTTCTGGTTGCCGTTCAGGCAATGACTCCCAACGCCATTGCGGAGCACTTCGATATCACCCGCCAGTCGATATCCAGACATTTGCGCATTTTGTCCGAATGCGACCTCCTGGCCCAAAAGCAAGAAGGCAGGGAAATCTTCTACGAACTAAAAATCGATAAAATGAAAGAGATCGATACCTGGCTCGACCAGTTCCGGAAGATCATGCAAGAAAGTTTCAAACGACTCGATGAAGTATTGTACACCATAAAAAATAAGAAAAAATGAACTTGCTATTTGATTTTACCGTTGACAAAGCAGCGAAAACGGTATTCATAACGAGAGAATTTGATGCTGACCTATCGCTGGTATGGGATGCATTTACCAAAGCAGAAATCCTTGACCAATGGGTAGCACCTAAACCTTGGATATCAAAAACAAAATTTATGGACTTCAAGGTTGGTGGACGAAGATTTTATGCGATGGTAAGCCCCGAAGGACAAGAGCGTTGGGCAATTCAGAAATACACTTCCATTAGCCCAAAAACCAATTTCAAAATGTTTAATGCTTTTGCAGACAAAGATGAAAACCCTGAATTGCCGGGTTCTGATTGGGATTACACTTTTAGCGAACAGAACGAAAAGACAACAGTGCGTATTACTATTTATAATGAATCTCTTGCCCGTATGGAGAAGATGATTGAAATGGGCTTCACAGAAGGATTTAAGATGTCAATGAACAATTTGGAAAATCTGTTGGCGAGTTTATCGCAAAAATGATTTTCGTTTTCAAAACGGCAGTCAAACAAATAAAAAGGTAACGAATTTAACAACCTAAAAAATAAAAATTATGGCACTAATCAATCCTCACATTAACTTCAACGGAAATGCCGAAGAAGCATTTACCTTTTACAAATCAGTATTTGGCGGAGAGTTTGCAAAGATTATTCGTTTCAAAGACCTTGCAAGTCCTGAATTCCGGGTTTCGGAAAAAGAAGAAAATAAAATTATGCATATTGCTTTGCCCATCGGTAAAAGTAATATGTTGATGGCAAATGATGTTCCGGAAATTATGGGAAAAACAAACGAAAACGAGAACAGAAGTAAAATTGCAATAAGTGCAGAAAGTAAAGAAGAAGCAGACAAATTATTTAATGGGCTTTCAGTGGGAGGACAAATAGAAGGGCCTATTGGTGATAGTCCTTGGGGTTCATATTTTGGTTGTTTTAGAGACAAATACGGTATTGAATGGATTGTGGAATTTGACCCAAAATATAAAGGATAATTGTAACTGGAGAAAAGGGAGCTTAAAGCCAAGCCGGGGAAACCAATCGTAGCAATTGGCGGCGCGGGATTTATGCAGAACCTCATAGCAACGGGTCTCATCGATGAATATACCCTGGCTATCCATCCAGTCGCATTGGGCTCGGGGCGGCCAATCTTCACGGATCTTGCAATGCCTCTTTACCTGAAGTTGGCGGATGTAAGGGCTTTCCCGGGAGGAGCTATCGCAAACCGACAGAGCTATTCTATAATTTTCTTATCCTGATTTTTTGGGTTGTAATGGTAGCGAAAAAAGGTCGCTCCAATGTTTGCGTTTTCAATAAGTTAACAACCGTTTGGGCTATATCCTGAAATTCATGAAATGAGTAACGCAAGAATAAAACGCTCAGGTCCTTTACATGATGAGCGAAAACCCACTCGCCAAAATCCTTATCTTCTGTCAATAGTAAATAGCCAAATTGTAATGCGAGCTGAATTACATTCTCATCCTTAATTCCGCTGGCAGTTTCTCCCACAGAAATGACCTCGAAGCCGGCTTCGCGTAAAGTCTCAATGATAAAGCCATGAACATTTTCATCAGCTAATATCATGCAGCTGCTATTATCGTTTCATTAGATATGACATCCGAAGCATAGGCTAAGACAGCGCTGATAGAAGTATGTGTAAGACTTGGATAGGCTACAATTAAATCTTCAGGAGAAGCCCCTTCGGATAGTTTTTTCAACACCAAACCTACAGTAATTCTCGTGCCCTTTACCACGGGTTTGCCCAACATTACATCGGAGTGGGATTCTATATAGTCTTTGTAATCCATACATCATTATTTGAACTCAAATTTACAAAATTAAAACAGTACGGTTTGACAAAAATCATTTGTCTAACAAACAATAGAATATACTTCAAGTATTTGATTCGCAATAGTTTGCATTGCCACCAAGAATATTACCTTTACGATTTTTTGAAAAATATATTTACTTTTGCAATGTTATTCCCGGTTTGCCGCTGCTCTGCATGCATCCGGGTTTTTTTATGCCCCTACCGCAGCGCCCATCTCCCCTCTCTTCTCCCAAATCTCCTGAATCTTCTTCCCTGCCTCTTCCGGCGTAATCCGTATATACTTATAAAAATCCTTCAGGCTCTTATGCCCGCTGATCTTCATAATCAACTCCGGCGGGGTGCCTGCCAGGAATTCATTCGTGCAAAATGAACGCCGGCAGGTGTGGGTAGTGATCCAGGCATACTTGGGCTTGGTCACTTCTATGTCTCTGTTGCCCTTCTTATAGGAGGTCTTGATGGGAACGGTAATACCAGCCAGTCGGCCGACTTGCTTTATGTGCCGGTTTAATTCCGGGTTGGTCACCCTCGGTACTTTACTCTTAAATCGGTTGATCAATATTTCAGCGGCCTCGGGACGCAGGGGAATGACGACCCAGTGATCGGACTTGCCCTGCTTCTTATACAACATGCCCTCGCGGATATCCTCCGGCTTGATATTGCTGAAATCGGAAAACCGTAGGCCGGTGAAACTTCCTAATACGAATAGATCCCGGAAGCGCTTTAGATGGGGATGCTCCGACAAATCCAAATTATACATGGTGCGGATCTCCTGCACCGTCAGGTAGATAGCATCCGTCTCTTCATCCAATATCTTAAAATCGCTGAGGTCGATGGGAGAATTATCTTTCGGCGCATCCGGTCGCGGACAAAAATGCGGAGCTGTTTGATGCAACTCCCCATCGAACTCAGTTTAAGTCCCCGAACCACCGTCTTCTTCCTCATCTGCACATAGTCATAGGTCAGGAAACTAACAAAGGCCTCATAGAAGTTGAAATCAAAACAGGCAAAGGTGATCTTCTTCTTCCGGAACTTCTGAAAAGCCAGGAGCCGGTTTTTCAGGATCTTATACACCTTCAGCATCGCCGGACTGACCTTCCTGGACTTGGTTTTAATATAATCATCCAGCTGAACGAAAAGGTCCAGGTCTTCCGGCATTAACCGGGACGACCTTGGAATGGTCATCTTCTTCACCTTCTCTGGCAAGGTGGCAAGATCGAAATCAGGCTTGAATAACTGCTTCAGGAAATCCACCGGATCCTCTACTTGCTGTTGAAGAGAAAAAGAAACGATGTCCTCCGCGACCCGGAGCATTTGCTGCAACTGGCGATTCATCTGATCCGCCTTCCCGAATTCAGCCGGCAGATCGGAAGAGATCCGCATGAGCTTTTTATTCCAATAGCGAGGCGGAACGGAGAGGCCGATGAACAATAAAGTACGTTTGTCGGAGGAGTAACAATATTGAATAGAAATTACGCAGGTTCCGTCACGCCGGGGTCGGCGATCACAGATTGGTTTGATAGGCAAAAACATGATTTTGTCGATTTTTTTGTCGATCTAAATAATGTTTACCTGAATAAAGGTACGAGTAAGAAATTTCGAGCCCTTGTTATAAAATACTGAAAATCAGCACCTGTAGAGTTAGTCCGTGTAAGACGGAAAAAGGATCGCGGTCGGCGATCCTTGATTTTGGTGGTCCCGACAGGAATCGAACCTGTATCTAAAGTTTAGGAAACTTCTATTCTATCCATTGAACTACGGGACCTCTAGTTTGGGGCGCAAAAATAATACATTCCTGCCTTTTTACGCCATTAAATACCTGCTAATAATATAATTTGTGCCGCCCGGCCGCTGCTACCAGCGATTTCTGTTTTTTAGCTGTTCCCAATTGCGTACTTTGGTTGCTGAAAATATTCATTATGAACCGATTGATCTCGCCCGGCCTGATACGCCGTTATCTTATCGTCTTGGCCGCCCCCCTCCTGGTAGCCCTTTCCGTCCGCTCCCAAAGCATCCACCTCAGCCATACCACCATATTTGTGGTGGACCTGGAGAAAAGCGCCAGTTTCTACGAGAATGTCCTGCAACTGAAGAAAATAGCCGAGCCCTTCCATGACGGCAAACATGTCTGGTTCCAGGTCGCCGAACATAGCCAGCTACATGTGGTCTCGGGCGCCAAAGAGGATATCCCCCATGACATTAACATCCATCTGGCCTTTAGCGTTCCTGTCATCGAGCCTTTTCTGAAGCACCTGGACCAGGCCCATGTCAAATATGGCAACTGGGCCCAGAACAGCACCACCCCCCAGATCAGGCCTGACAAGGTCAAACAGGTTTACCTGCAGGATCCGGACGGCTACTGGATCGAGATCAACGACGACACCTACTGATCCGGGAAATCCAGGGGTCCGGGAACCTGATCAAAGCCTGTCCGGCCACGGAACTGCCTGGCGGCGCTGCCGGATAGCTAGTCTCGCCGGGGAGAGGAGGCGGGCCCTTCTACAAATCTGCACCGGTAATTCAGCACATAGACCTATATTTGCAATCCATATTTTAGGCAGACCCCGGTCTGCCGGCATGGACAAACAAAAGCAGGACTATGAAGTTTTATAATATCGTCATCAAATACCGTCTCTATATAGCCATCGGTTTACTGGCCCTCGGCATTATCGTGAACGTATACTCAGGTTTCTGGCCTGCCTTTTTGCCCTACCTGATCGCCGTCATCCTGCTGTTCGGCTATTTCTTCTTCGGCCCCTTGCGCCTTATCCAGGAACATATGGAGAGCGGCGACCTGGAAGCTGCCGAAAAAGTGCTGGCCTCCGTCAAATACCCCAACCTGCTATACAAGCCCATTCGTTCCGTCTTCTATACCCTGAAAGGCAATATCGCCATGATGAAACAGGATTTCGACGGAGCTGAAAAGAATATGAAAAAGGGCCTGGACCTGGGAATGCCTATGAAAGAGGCAGAAGGCGCCAGCCTGCTGCAAATGGGAATGCTGTCCATGCAGAAGAACGATATCCGCCAAGCAGAAAGCTATATCCGCCAGGCTCTCCGTAAAGGGCTTCCCGATAAGGAAAATCAGGCAGCAGCCTTCCTCCAGCTCTGCTCCATTATGATGACTAAAAGGGAATTCCGCGCTGCCAAGGATTTCTTCCGGAAAGCCAAAGCACTAAAGCCTACCACCCCGCAGATCATCGACCAGATCAAACAAATCGAAAAATATATTTCCCGTATCCCGGGTTAGGGTTTAAAGATCTCTTATTCTTTGGTGCAGAACTGGCCAACGCTATCGTTGGCTTAAACGCTCCGTTACAGGGTGGGGGGTATAGTCTTGCCGGGAGAAGCAAAACCGTTCTTAATTGCCGAGGGATTTGTCGCTGGTAATAACACAACTGACCATCCGGCGCAGGGTCCGTAAAGACAAACTATTCTTTTCCAGGAAATCAAAATTGCCGTATCGCAAAAAGATCTCTTTCGTATTCAATCCTTTCTGACTGGAGAACAGGATCACATAGACCTGAGGGTTGATGTCCCTTACCTGTTGCAGGGTATCCAGACCATTCATCTGACCATCCAGGTTATAATCCAGTACGATAACGGAAGGCTGCTTATCCAGCTCACTTACACAGGCTTCTCCTGTCGTATAAAAATGAATGTTCCGGCTAATAGATTCAAGCTCTTTAGCGATAAGGTTTTGATAGATCAAGTTATCCTCGACCACAAAAATGACGGGCTGTTCAGTAAATTCCATAGTGTGTGCTAGTAGTGCAACACTAAGCCCGGAAAATGGTGCCAGAAATGAAATCGATTTAATTGTCTGACTATCAACAATTAAAGGGCGGTTCTGGCAGAGGCCCACTCCCTGTTTGGGAATTCGGCCCTTTAATTTGGGAATAAAATGTGCCGAAGATCCGGGCTATTTTATGATCTCCTCGCGCAATTGTTCGATGCATTCGTTGATTACAGCAGATATTTTTGCCACTAACCCGGGTATCTCTTCCAAAGCTTGTTTCTGCTTGGCATTGGCCTCTACCGCCCGGATCTCCTGCCGGATGGATTTAATACCCATCGAGTCTACGGTAGATTTTAATTTATGGGACGTCTTACCCACCTGCTCCCAATTCTCCGATTGGGTAGCTTTGCTCAGCTCCTCTACATTTTGCGGCACCGTCTCAATAAAAAGAGCTACCATTTTTTTAATAAAACCTTCGTCTCCCCCCGATACGGATTGTACCATGGAGAGGTCATATAGCCTGGTATTTACGTGTAACATGCTTGTATGGTTTTTTAAGGGTAAATCAGCGTCTGTGGTGGCAGCCGGATGTAACAGGGGGGTTCCGGCCGACACGGAACCGGCGGCCATGCTGGATGTTCCTACGGGAGAGGAATATTTCGCCAGGTTCCTGGATATCACCCGGAACAGTCTTTCTTCGTCAAAGGGCTTGGCCAGATAGTCGTTCATCCCGGCCGCCAGATATTTCTCGCTGTCCCCTTTCAGGGCGTTCGCCGTTAAAGCGATAATGGGGATCCCGGCCTTCACCGGGTCGGGTAATTTCCGGATATGCTGGGTCGCTTCTATACCATCCATCTCGGGCATCTGCACATCCATGAGAATGCAATCGAACGACTCCCGCTTCAGCACATCCAGGGCTTCCTTACCATTTCCTGCGATAACGACTTCAAAATCCCAGGATTCCAATATATGTTTGGCAAGATATTGATTGAGTTCAACATCTTCTGCCACCAGCACCTTCTTACGTCCCAGGCTCTTATAATCTATTTCCTGATTGGTTTCATTTTCCTGCATAGCTTCAATACTTAAGTGATATGGGATCCGGATAGTAAAGGCCGACCCCTTGCCTTCCTCACTCCGGACCAGTAATTCCCCATCCTGCATTTCGATCATATTTTTACAGATGGTCAGCCCCAGCCCTGTTCCCCCATATTTCCGGGAAGTCGCGGCATCGGCCTGCTCAAAAGGCTCAAAAATCATCCGGATCCTGTCCTTGCTGATACCAATCCCGGTATCGCTGATCGTTACCTCTATGACCACCCAATCCCCATTTCGTTCGGAGACCCTTGTTGCTATTGTAATATGCCCTGCGTTCGTGAATTTCAACGCATTGCTCAAAATATTATTCAATACCTGGCTCAGGCGATACGGATCCCCTTTCACCACCATGTCCGCCGGAATGGAATTCTGGAAGACCAACCCTAACTCCTTCTCTTCTGCCTTATAGATAAACGACTGAATCGTCGTTGCTATTTTGTCCACGAGCTTAAAAGCGATCTTTTCGAGCTGTAATTTGCCGGCTATGATCTTTTCCAGGTCCAATATATCGTTGACGATCACCAGCAGACTACTCGCCGCCTCCTGGATCAACTGCAGATAGTTCCGTTGCTGATTGTCCAGCTTTGTCTTTCGTAGCAGGCTGGCGATCCCCATGATACCGCTCATGGGAGTACGGATCTCATGGCTCATATGGGCCAGGAAAGATTCCTTGGCCCTGGCGCCCTCATCCGTCACTTCCTTGGCAAAACGAAGTTCCTTCTCCATCTTGATCCTCTCCGTAATATCCTGGGAGAATCCTATTACATAGGGTTCCAGCCCCGGCTCCTCCATCCGGTAATTCTTGTACAAAAGGTAGATCTTATCCTTGTTTTTACTGAGCGCACAGAATACCCCGCTCGCCGCATTCGCATTACTTCGGATGGCATCTATATACTCTTCTTCAAACTTCCTTTTATGTTCATTGGGGATGAAATCCTGGATCTTCCGTCCGATCATCTCTTCCTCCGTATACCCCAGCACCCGGCTGACTTCCGGATTGATTGACAGCACCCTCCCGGTCATATCGTGCGTACAGATCAGGGCCTGGCTATAATTGAACAGATCCCTGTACCTTTTTTCACTCCGGCGGATCTGCTCCTCGAATTCTTTTCTTTCCGTGATCCTTACGGCATAAATGATCACGCATTGCACTTCCCCCCTCTCATCCGGCACCGGATAGACCTGCTGAAGGATATGCTGAACGGCTCCCGTTTCATCCCTGGTCTCTTCCCTCCATTCTATCATTTGATGCGTGCGCAATACCTTTCCAAATACCTGTCTCCGGGCCCTCGCGACTCCTTCCGACCGGCCGGCATGCTGACAGAACTCCTCACTGGTCTTGCCGATCATCCACTCCCTCAGGTGCGCATCCGGTACGGCGCTCGGATTCACGTACAGGTAACGGTAATCCTTATCGGCGACAATGATCTCTGCCGGAATCTTATTCAGGATCTCTTCAAAAAATTTACTTTGCCCCTCAGCACGGCCCCGGGCAGCCCTCTCGGCTTCCAGCTGTTCCTTCAACGAGGCCAACTCTTCTGACAAGTTCATGCAGACAGTGGTTATAAGATGTTCCGGAATAGGGTTTACTTCATCTTCAATTCCCCGTTCTGGATCATGCGATAGAGAGTGGATTTGCCAACATCCAGTTTCTTCGCCACGAGCAGAACGTCCTTTTCGTATTTGTCCAGATAATGCTGCAGGATTTGTATTTCGAATTCTTTAAGGGTCATTTCTTTATTAAGAAGGTCCGCAATACTGGCCGTAGTGTTAAGCGTAATATGTTCGGATTGGATCAACTCTTCATCCGCCATAACGACGGCCAGCTCCACGACCGATTTCAACTCCCGCACATTCCCCGGAAATGGATATTGCAGCAGTTTCTGCTGGGCCTCCGGAGAGAGCGTCTTTTTGTCCAGTTTGTTTTCCTTACAAAAACCATCGATAAAATGCTTGCTGAGGATCAGGATATCATTCCCTCTTTCACGTAGCGGCGGTAAAAAAATCGGCAGACCGATCAACCTGTAATAAAGATCCTCCCGGAAAGTTTTATTTTTCACCTCTTCCAGCAAATTCTTATGGGTGGCCACCACGATACGTGCGTCAATCTTGGTCACCCCATTGGCGCCGATACGGGTGATCTCCTTTTCCTGCAATACCCGGAGCAGCTTTGCCTGGAGATTGATATCCAGCTCCCCGATCTCATCCAGAAAAAGAGTGCCTTTGTCCGCCTCTTCAAATTTCCCGATGCGCCGGGTAACAGCCCCCGTAAAAGCCCCTTTCTCATGTCCGAATAACTCGCTTTCGATCAGCTCCCTGGGAATAGCCGCCACGTTCACGGCTACAAAGGGCTGTTTATGCCGTTCTGAATTATAATGAATGGCCTTGGCGATCATTTCTTTTCCCGAACCCGTCTCCCCTGTCACAGACACGGTAATATTGGTCTTCGCTGCTTTTTCGATAAGAGAGAACACCTTTTGTATAGACTCGCTCTTGCCAAGGATCATTTGAGAAAAGTCGTAACGGCGGCTTACCTGGCTTTTCAGGGTCTCGACTTCCTGCTTAAGATTGCTGATCTCCCGTAAATGCAGAATGCTGTTCCAGAGACGATCCTTGGTGTCATCATCTTTTACAATGTAATCGAAAGCCCCGTTCTTCAATAAATTGATAGCCGTTGCAACGTCTTCCTGGCCGGAGATCACGATAACCCGAATATCCGGGTTATGTTCTTTTATCTTCTTCAGGACCTCTGTCCCATCACAATCCGGCAAGGAGTAATCCAGGGTCACCACATCGGGATTTTCATGAAGCGCGGCGAAAAAATCGCGGGGAGATTCGAATCGTTTGACTTCGTATTCCGGGTTGAGCGAGAGATAATGTTGCAGCATGGAGCCATACCAAACATCATCTTCGACGATAAAGACTTTAAAGGAATGATGGTTTTTCATAATTACGTTTATATAGGATGGATAAGATTCTAACGTCGAATCAGCTAATTTATTCCCATATTAAGACATTTTCCAATTTAACCCCCGTCTTTTTCCAAAATAGAGATTTATCCCGTGTATAAAATAAGTGTTTACATCTATAAATCTATTAGGGTTAACAATTCCCTACCCCCCCTCCCCACCCTCCCTTGCAGCTTGCCGACTCTGACTTACCTTTATGTCATGTCCATTAACCGGGAGAAACTCCAACAGCATTTCCGCGAAGAATACCGGAAATTGAATGAACAGCAACGATTGGCCGTAGATACCACAGAAGGCCCCGTCATGGTGATCGCAGGGCCCGGCACCGGCAAAACCCAGATCCTGGCAGCCCGGATCGGGAAAATACTCCTGGAGACGGACGTGTTTCCCGAAAACATCCTTTGTCTCACTTATACGGATGCAGGGGCCATCGCCATGCGCCGCCGGCTATTGTCCTTTATCGGTCCCGATGCCTATAAGGTCCATATCCATACTTTCCACTCCTTTTGCAATGATATTATCCAGGAGAATCTCTCCCTTTTCGAAAAGACCTCCCTCGACCCTATTTCCGATCTGGAAAGGATCCAGTTCTTCAAGATCCTGATCGATCAATTTCCTAAAAACCATCCCCTTAAAAGATACCGGGGAGATGTTTATTTCGAGATGGGCAACCTGCAAAACCTTTTCTCCACCATGAAACGGGAAGGATGGCCTCCCGCCTTTATCAACGGGAAAATAGACGAATACCTGGCCAGCCTCCCCCTCCGGGAAGAATATACAGCGAAAAGGGCCACCAAAGAATTTAAGAAAGGAGACCTCCGCACCGACAAGATCGAAGAGGAGACGGAAAAGATGAATAAGCTACGGGCCGCCGTGAACGAATTTGCCCATTTCCAGGAGTTGATGCGCCAGCATAACCGCTATGATTTTGACGATATGATCAATTGGGTAATTCGGGCCTTTGAAGAGAACAAACAACTCCTGGCCGGCTACCAGGAACGGTATCAATATATCCTGGTCGACGAATACCAGGATACCAGCGGCACCCAGAACAGGCTGGTCAGCCTGCTCATCAGCTATTGGGACCAGCCCAATGTCTTTGTAGTAGGTGACGACGACCAGAGCATCTATCGGTTCCAGGGAGCCAACGTGGAGAATATGCGCGAATTCGCCGACAGCTACCAAAAGGACCTGCTGACCGTCGTACTGACCCATAACTATCGCTCTACCCAGCCCATCCTGGACATCTCCATGACCCTGATCGGCCGGAACGAAGAAAGACTGGTCCGGCAAATGCCCGGGCTTTCAAAAAACCTGGTGTCCAGCCACCCGGTCATCAGCCAGTTCAAATACCCTCCCCGCCTCCTGGAATATGAAAGCCCCCGGCAGGAAATGACGGATATTACCCTGCAGATAGAGAAACTGGTTCTCGGCGGGGTCCCCCCCGGAAGGATTGCCGTTATCTATAAAGAAAATAAATACGGGGAGGAACTGGCTCTTTTCCTCCGGTTGAAAAAGATCCCCGTATTCAGCAAGCGCAGCTTGAATTTGTTCGAGATCCCTTTTGCACAAAAGATCATTCTGCTCCTTCGCTACCTGGCTGCCGAACACGACACTCCCTATGGCGGAGATGAAATGTTATTCGAGATCCTGCATTTCGATTTCTTTTCCATCCCCCCCATCGAGATCGCGAAGCTGTCCGTGGAAGTGGCCGAGCGGCAATTCGGCGATCAACGGACTTCCATCCGGCGACTGCTGTATGAAAAGGCCAACCGGGCCCCCCGGGACCTTTTCGACAACGGCCTGCCGGAAAATCTGAAGAAAGCAAGCCGGGTCCTGGAAAAACTAATCGGCGACACTCCGAACGTGACTCTGCCGGCCCTTTTCGAAAATTGTATACGGGATACAGGCATCCTGGGCGCCGTCATGAAAAGCCCGGATAAGATCTGGCTGATGCAGGTAATCACCGCCCTGTTCGATTTCGTAAAAGAGGAGGCCCGCCGCGATCCGGACCTGGGCCTGGAAAGACTGGTACAGGTGATCGATCTGATGAAGGACAATGGCATCCACCTGCCCCTGGTAAAGGTCGCCGGCAGCGACAAGGCGGTCAATCTGCTCACCGCCCACGGCTCCAAGGGCCTGGAATTCGAATACGTGTTCTTTGCCGGCTGTAATGCCTCTACCTGGGAAAAGAAACGCAAACCCGGCAGCGGCTATAAATATCCCGATACCCTGTTCGCCTCCCGCTCCGAAGGGGAATCCTCCACCCGTTCCGGGTCAAGGGAAGAAGAGGAATTACGTCGTCTCTTCTATGTGGCCCTTACCCGGGTCGAGCAGCATTTGTCCATTTCCTATGCCCGCTACCGTCCCGACGGTAAAGAGCTGGAGCCTTCCGTATTCATTGCTGAAATACTGGATCAGCATCCGCTGCCCATCGAAAAGATCCTGATCCCGGAAGAAACGCTGGCGGAATTCGAGGCGCTCCCCTTCAGCGAGACCGTCGCCCCGGAAATAGAAACGGCAGAGGAAGGTTTCATCAGCCGTATGCTGGAAAAATTCGTGATGAACGTCACGGCCCTGAACAACTACCTTAAATGCCCCCTGGAGTTCTATTATAAAAACCTGGTCCGCATCCCTTCCCCGAAAAATGAAGCTACCGAGTTCGGGAGCGCCATCCATTTTGCCCTGCAAAGGCTATTCGAAAAAATGAAAATCCATACCGCCGAACAATTCCCTTCGAAAGAAGAGCTGTTGCAGGATTTTAACTGGTATATGCATCGCCACCGGGAAAGTTTCATTAAAGAGGCCTTCGCCCGCCGGATGGAATACGGCCTGGAGGTCCTGGGAAATTACTATGATAAATACCTGCACCAATGGAGTAAGATCGTCGCCGTAGAAAGGAATATCCGCAATGTGATCGTAAGAGGAGTGCCTATTAAAGGCAAGCTGGACAAGCTGGAATTCCAGGGAAATGAGGTCAATGTAGTGGACTACAAGACCGGCGACGTGGAAAAAGCAAAGGATAAGTTAGCTCCTCCCGGCGCCAAAGACCCGAATGGAGGAGATTATTGGAGACAGGCCGTCTTCTACAAAATATTAGTGGACAACTATGAGCAAAAAGGCTGGAAGGTCGCCAGTACGGAATTCGACTTCGTCGAACCCGATAAAAAAAAGGAGTACCGAAAAGTAAAGGTCCTCATCACTCCCGAGGATATTACGACGGTCATTCACCAGATCACTACGACCTGGGAAAAGATACAGAACCGGGAATTTTACACCGGTTGCGGCAAGGCAGACTGCCATTGGTGCAATTTTGTAAAAACCAATAATCTGGCCATCGCCCTGCATGAAATAAATGAAGAGGAGGAGATAGAATGAGATTTAAGGGATTATTAGGAGATCCCCCGGTCGTCCTCACCCAAAACCGCCTAAGTTTGCCAATAATTTGAAAAAGCTTCGATAAGCCCATAGCATGAAGATCAAGAACGGCCTTTTATTTTTCATTATCCCTTCCCTCGTTATTGCAGGCATACTGAGCAGTCCTGGCTGCGCCAATATTGTTCCGCCCCTGGGCGGCCCAAGGGATACCATCCCCCCCAGGCTGGTATCCGCCACCCCCCATGATTCCAGCAAACAGTTCAATACCAATAAGATCGTATTCAATTTTGATGAATACATCGATCCGAAAGATGTGAGGACGGAGCTCATCGTCTCCCCCGTTCCCAAGATAGAACCTATCGTGGACGCCAAGCTCCGTCTCCTGACCGTAAGGCTGAAAGACACCCTGGAGCCCAATACCACCTATTCCCTCAATTTCGGTAGGGCCATCCGCGATGTCAACGAAGGCAATATCCTGAAAAACTTCACCTATGTCTTTTCCACCGGAGATCATATCGACGCCGGGGAATTGTCCGGGAATATATACGTGGCCGTCACCGGCAAGATCGATACGACCCTGATCGCTATGCTGCACCTGAGATTCGATGATTCGTCCGTCATCAAGAACCGTCCCCGTTATATAGCCAGGGTGGACAGCACCGGCCGGTTCGTCTTCCGGTATATTCAACCCGGCTCTTATGCCCTGTATGCCATGAAAGATGAAAGCGGCTCCCATAAATACCTGTCGAAATCCCAGTTGTTTGCTTTTGCCGATTCTCCCGTCGTCGTCGGCGGGAATACGCCTCCGGTGAACCTGTATGCCTATGCCGAAGAGGCCGATGCCAAACCCGCCTCCAAAAGCACCTCGGGGGGAGCGAAGACCGCCGCCCCCAAACCATCAGCGAAAGAAAAAGAAAAGGACAAAAGACTGCAATTCCAGACTAATACCAGCAATGGAGTATTCGATGTACTGGATACCTTCCGCCTCCAGTTTGCCAACGCCCTGAAGGTCTTCGATACTTCCAAAATAAGATTTACGGATGAAAAGTTCGTCACGATCCCTTCGAAGGATTACCATTTCGTGAGGGATTCCACCAATAAAATTTTCTCTTTGTTCTATCACTGGCCCACAGACACCAAATATCACCTGATCGCCGCCAAGGATTTCGCCCAGGATTCGGCAGGAAGAAAACTACTGAAGATCGACACGATCTCTTTCCGGACCAAAAAGGATATAGAATATGGCGAAGTGCGTATCCGGATCCCCAACCTGAACCTTTCTAAAAACCCTGTCCTGCAGTTTATACAAGGGGATGCGGTAAAATTCTCTTATCCGTTCGGCAATAGAAAAGTGTTCAAGGCCCAACTGTTCCCGCCCGGCGAATATGAGCTGCGGCTCCTGTATGATGACAATAAGAACGGCAAATGGGATGCGGGGCAATTCTTCGGGAAACGCCGGCAGCCTGAAAAAGTCGTACCCCTCGGCTCTTCCAGGAAGAAATTCATCGTAAAGGCCAACTGGGACAATGAGACGGATTACTCCCTGTAACCTTCCCGGATAGCCCTTGCCCTTCCCCGGTTAGCCGGCAACTGCCGCTGAATTGTTATATTTGTACCATGCAATTCTCCTCTGCCTTATTAGAGAGCGCCGTCAATGAATTCGCCAAACTGCCGGGTATTGGAAAAAAGACGGCTCTCCGACTGGTATTACACCTGCTGAAAACGGATACCTCCAACGTACAGGGCTTTGGAGAGACCCTGATCAGGATGCGGCAGGAGATCAAATTCTGCCAGCGTTGTTATAATATAGCCGATGCCGATATCTGCTCCATCTGCTCCAACTCCCTTCGCAAGCAGGAACTGATCTGTGTGGTGGAAAGCATCCGCGAAGTGATCGCCATCGAGAGCACCCAGCAATATAATGGCACCTATCATGTCCTGGGAGGGAACATCTCCCCGCTCGATGGAATCGGCCCCGATCAATTGAACATTGAAGCCCTGATCGGCCGTGTCCAGAAAGAACATACACAGGAACTGATCTTTGCCCTTAACCCCACCATTCAGGGTGACACCACCATCTATTATATCCAAAAGAAATTGCAGGGCTCGGGAGTCAGGATAACGACCATCGCCCGGGGCATCGCCTTTGGCGGCGAGCTGGAATATGCTGACGAGATGACCCTGGCCCGCTCCATTACCAACCGTCTCCCGGTAGAAAGCTATCGATGATTGTCAATCTGATATTTTTATGTATATTTGCAATCCGGATATAGGCGGATTTGTTTATTGTTCAGCCTGTACCGGCCAACTCGCGTCTTCGGGATGGAAATAAAAACTGAACTAATAAACGTTTGAAATAATCTTCTTCCTACGACTCCTATCGGTTATTTCCCTCGTTATTATTCCTTCAGAAAATTTATTTCACCCATCGGCGTTACTGTAATCCTGGCAAGGATTCAAAAGATATTAGTAAAAACTAAATTCCTCAAACGGGGAAGGGGGTAACATGAAGACCATACAAGACTGCCTGAAAGAACGCATACTCATCATCGATGGGGCAATGGGCACCATGATCCAGCGGCATAAGCTGGAAGAAAAAGATTATCGCGGGCAGCGATTTGCCGGCTGGCCCATAGATGTCAAGGGTAATAATGACCTGTTATGTCTTACCAAACCGGAAGTCATCGAAGGTATCCACCGGGAATACCTGGAAGCAGGAGCCGATATCATCGAGACCAATACTTTCAATTCCCAGCGGATCAGCATGGCGGATTACCATATGGAGGAACTGGCTTTTGAGATCAATGTGGCTGCAGCAAAAATTGCTAAGTCAGCGGCCGCTGATTTTACCAGCCGCAATCCGGACAAGCCACGCTTCGTAGCCGGCGCCATTGGCCCGATGAGTAAGACGCTCTCCCTTTCCCCGGATGTGAACAACCCCGGGTTCAGGGCCGTCAGTTTTGACGAAGTGTCCTCCGCCTATTATGAACAGGTACAGGCGCTGGTGGAAGGCGGCGTAGACCTGCTGCTGATCGAGACCATCTTCGATACCCTGAATGCCAAAGCAGCCATCTTCGCCATCAAAAAATATTTCCGGGATAGCCGGCAAAACGAGCTGCCCATCCTGATCAGCGGCACCATCACCGACGCCAGCGGACGGACGCTCAGCGGACAGACCCTGGAAGCCTTCTATGTTTCCGTCATGCACGCCCGCCCTTTGAGCATCGGCTTGAATTGTGCACTGGGGGCCCAGGAAATGCGCTCACATATCGAGGAGCTGAGCCAGATCTCCGCCTGTTTTACGTCCGCCTATCCCAATGCCGGCCTGCCGAATGCCATGGGAGAGTATGATGAGCAGCCCGAACAGACCGCTCATTTCATCGAAGAATGGGCCGCCAACGGTTGGGTGAATATCGTAGGGGGATGCTGCGGCACCACACCCGATCATATCCGGCATATTGCGGAACAGGTCGCCACAATAGTGCCCAGGCAGTTGCCCGTCGTAGAAAAAGAACTCGTATAACAAATTTAAAGAGCTATCTACCAAAGATGTCAGCAAGTACTACCATAAAACCCTTTTTACGATTATCTGGGCTCGAACCGTTGATCATCCGCCCGGAAACGAACTTCGTCAACGTCGGGGAGCGCACCAATGTGACCGGCTCGAAAAAATTCGCCCGGCTTATCCGGGAAAACAAATACGAAGAAGCCCTGAGCGTGGCACGCCAACAGGTGGAAAGCGGCGCACAAGTACTGGACGTAAATATGGATGACGCCCTGCTGGACGGGGAAAAAGCTATGCAGACTTTCCTGAACCTCCTTCAGGCCGAGCCGGACATTGCGAAGATCCCCATCATGATCGACTCGTCGAAGTTCGCTATCATCGAGGCAGGACTGAAATGCGTCCAGGGCAAATGCATCGTCAACTCCATCTCCCTGAAAGAAGGGGAAGAAAAATTCATCGAACAGGCTATCATTTGTAAAAGCTATGGCGCCGCCGTGATCGTGATGGCCTTCGATGAGAACGGACAGGCGGATACCCTTCGTAAAAAAGTAGACATTAGCGAAAGAGCTTATAAGATACTGACGGAAAGAGTCGGTTATGATCCCCAGGACATCATTTTCGATCCTAATATATTCGCGATAGCCACCGGCATCGAAGAGCACAATAATTATGCGGTGGATTTCATCGAATCCATCAAAGAGATCAAACAAAAAATGCCCCTGACACGGATCAGCGGAGGAGTCAGCAATATGTCCTTCTCTTTCCGGGGCAACGATACGGTCCGGGAAGCCATGCACAGCGTATTCCTCTACTATGCCATCAAAGCCGGCATGGACATGGGCATTGTGAATGCCGGGCAATTGGTCGTATACGATGAGATCGAACCGGATTTCAGAAACTTATGCGAGGACGTGATCCTCAACCGCGATCCGGAAGGAACGGATAAACTGCTCGCTTTTGCGGAGACGGTCAAGGCAAAGGGAAAGGTTGAAGTAAAAGATGAGGCCTGGAGAAGAAATCCGGTGGAAGAACGGTTGAAACATGCCCTTGTAAACGGCATCACGGATTATATAGATGCGGACACAGAAGAGGCCCGGCAAAAGTACCCCAAACCCCTGGACGTCATCGAAGGTCCCCTGATGGCTGGCATGAACGTGGTCGGCGACTTATTCGGCAGTGGTAAGATGTTCCTGCCGCAGGTGGTGAAGAGCGCCCGCGTGATGAAAAAATCAGTAGCCGTACTCACTCCTTATATTGAAGCGGAGAAGGAACTACGGCGTCTTGCTCATGAAAAGGCAGGCACCAAAAATGAAGAGGGTGCGGGGGCTGCCAAAATATTACTGGCCACCGTAAAAGGGGACGTACATGATATCGGGAAGAATATCGTAGGGGTCGTATTGGGCTGTAATGGCTATGATATCATCGACCTGGGCGTTATGGTGCCTACCGATAAGATCCTGGATACGGCCAAAAAAGAAAGGGTGGATATCATCGGCCTGAGCGGACTGATCACGCCTTCCCTGGATGAGATGGTGCATGTGGCCCGGGAAATGAAAAGGCAGGGCATCGATCTGCCCCTGATGATCGGGGGAGCTACCACCTCGCGCATGCATACGGCGGTGAAGATCGCCCCGGAATTTGACAAGGGCGTCATTCACGTGCTGGACGCTTCCCGGAGTGTAACAGTGGCAGGGGCGCTGCTAAGTAAGGAGCAAAAGCCTGGCTTTCTCCAGTCGATCGCAGAGGAATACCGTAAGCTCAAAGAAGATTTCGGCAATAAAAAATCGGCGAAACAATACCTGCCCTTCGCAGCAGCGCAGCAAAATAAAGTAAAGATCGACTGGGATAAATTTACACCGGTCACTCCCACTTTCACAGGTACCAAAGCCTTTGACGGGTATGACCTGGGTGAGATCGTACCCTATATTGACTGGGGTCCTTTCTTTATCGCCTGGGAATTACATGGAAAATTCCCCCAAATCCTCCAAGATGAAAAAGTAGGCGTCGAAGCCACGAAATTATATAATGATGCCCGGGCCCTGCTCAAACAGATCGTAGAAGAAAAATGGCTGAAAGCCCGGGGCGTACTCGGGTTCTGGCCGGCGGGTTCGGACGGCAAGGACACCGTAGCGGTGCAGACGCCCCAGGGACCCGTATCGCTCGAATTCCTTCGCCAGCAGATCAAAAAAGCTCCCGGTCAACCCAATATCTCCTTAGCTGATTTTATAAAACCGGCCGCCGCCGGAGCAACGGATCATATCGGCGCTTTCGCCGTCACGATCGAAGGCATCGAGCCCCATATCAAACGTTTTGAAGCCGCGTACGACGATTATAACAAGATAATCCTGCAAGCCCTGGCCGACAGACTGGCCGAAGCCTTTACGGAACTGCTGCATGAAAAAGTACGCAAAGAGTTCTGGGGTTATGTTACCGAAGAACATCTCAGCAACGAACAGCTTATCCAGGAAGAATATATGGGCATCCGCCCGGCGCCCGGCTATCCCGCCTGCCCCGATCATACGGAAAAACGCAAGTTGTTCGAAATGCTCGACGCAACCCGGCAAACCGGTATTATCCTGACGGAATCCCTGGCTATGTACCCGGCCTCCTCTGTAAGCGGCTGGTATTTTGCCCATCCGGAAAGCAAATATTTCGGAGTAGGTAAGATCGAAAAAGATCAGGTAGAAGACTATACGGCCCGTAAGGGGATGCCGATAGAAGAAATTGAAAGGTGGCTAAGACCCGTTCTGGAGTACGATGCCTGACGGAAAGGCAGAAAAGCCTGGTATGCGCACAGCATCTTGGCTGAAGGCCCATCCCCCCGCAAGCTGGAAGATAATCAATTGTTAAGAACCACCGGTTTATTCGATTTTATGTAGCTTTGCACACGCAAACAGGTTTAATTTACAGAATTGGCACCTTTGAGAGTTATGAGGAAAAAAATGATCGGCCTTCGTACAGTGGCGTTTTTATTGACAGCCGCACTACCCTTCTTTAGCTTCGCACAAGAGAAACCAAAGAAAAAAAAACCTTTTATCAAGGAAGTTTATGTTTCCTGGGGATATAATGGGGAATGGTATACGCATAGCAATGTGCATGTCTCGCAACCTTCCCTGGGGAATAATTATACTTTCGAGAACATCAAAGGCCATGATCACCCGGGCTGGAATGATGGAATATTCAACAAGGCACTCAGCATTCCACAATATAATTACCGATTGGGATTTATCCTGGATGAAGAAAAAGGATGGGGATTCGAAATTAATTTCGATCATACGAAATTCATTTTTGCCGATCAGAATGCCCATATTAAAGGGACCCTGAATAATCATCCGGTCGATAGCACCGTTGCCTTCAATGCAGCCAACGGGTTCTACTATTACCTGAACAATGGCGCTAATTTTCTACTCTTTAATATCACCAGGCGCTGGCATCTCCTGAAAACCTATGATGAAAAAGTAAAAGTGGATTTCTTTGGTAAATTCGGAGTGGGCCCTGTTATCCCCCATGTGGACAACGCCTTTTTCGGGAAGAGCAATAATCCCGGCTTTCAATTCGGAGGCTGGAATACAGGGGCTGAAGGCGCTCTTCGCGCTACCTTCTTCAAATACGTATACCTGGAATATGCCAATAAGATCGACTATGCCCGGTATTCCGGCCTGAAGGTATATGAAGGCAAAGCCAAACAGGCCTTCGGCACTTACGAGATGATCCTGAGCCTGGGCTTCAATATTCCCACAGCGAAGAAGTACAGGTAAGAAGAAAGATCCCTGGCCATCAGGAGTCCTTCCCGAACGCCTTTTTCAGATCCTCCGCTTCTTTGGCATTGCGAAGACCCGATATCAAGGAAACGATGATCCCTATCGATATCGATTTAGCCGGACCTTCCTGGTCTTTAACGGCAAAGAGACCGAGCAACTGGACTCCCCTCCGGATATCCTACTCTTTTCTTTTTTCGAATAACCACCAAAGACGCTTGCGGGGTTTGGTCCGGTAGTTCTTCTTGATAAAATTGTCGATATGCAGCATCGCCTCGCCGATGCTGTCCGTTAACAAGACAAGAGAAAGGTCCTCTTTTGAGATGGTGCCCTGTTGCCCCATGTATTCCATATAATCCCACAATTCCCGGTAATATTCCTTACCGAAAAGCACGATGGGGAATTGCACGAGCGTTTTAGTCTGTACCAGGGTAAGCGTCTCAAAAAATTCATCCATCGTCCCGAATCCTCCCGGCATAATGACAAAGGCATAGGAGTATTTTACCATGATCACTTTGCGCACAAAAAAATGGTCAAACGTGATCGAGGTCTGCACATAGGGGTTCGGCTTTTGCTCGAAAGGTAATTTGATATTACACCCGACGGAACGTCCACCCTGTTCGAAAGCCCCGCGGTTAGCCGCTTCCATAGCGCCAGGGCCGCCGCCTGTCAGCGTGGTAAAGCCCGTCCCCGCGATCTGCCTGCCAAATTCCCGGGCGGACTGATAATGCGGATGATCTTCGGCAAACCGGGCCGAACCGAACACCGTAATACAGGGCCCCACAAAATGCAGGGTCCGGAATCCTTTGATGAACTCCCTGAATACCTTCCAGGCAAAGCCCAGCTCATAGGTACGGCTTTTGGGGCCTTCCAGAAATACTGACTCTTTGGCGGGGATGATCCTTTCTAAATTTTCCATAATTTGCAGTGCTAATTTAATACAAACATCCCTATGTCATCACTCCGAATTATCAGTTATAATGTTAACGGCATCCGGGCTGCCATGAATAAAGGTCTTGTCGAATGGCTTAAGACAGATCCGGCCGATATCATTTGCATACAGGAGACAAAGGCCCTGAAAGACAATGTAAATCATAAATCATTTACCGACCTGGGCTTTCATGACTACTGGTTCTCCGCACAGAAGAAAGGCTATAGCGGAGTGGCCGTATTCACGAAGATCCTGCCCGATAAGGTGGAATATGGCACCGGGCACAAGGTCAGCGACGACGAGGGCCGGGTCCTTCAATTGGATTTCGGAGATATAAGGCTGATCAATGCCTATTTCCCTTCCGGTACTTCGGGAGACGAAAGACAGGGTTTCAAATACCAATGGCTGGATGAATTTTTCACTTATTTGCAAAAGCTAAGAAAGACGCATCCCAGACTTATTCTTTGCGGGGATTATAATATCGCCCACAAAGAGATCGATATCCATGATCCGAAGGGCAATAAAAAATCATCCGGCTTCCTGCCCGAAGAAAGAGCCTGGATGGACAAGTTCATCACAGGCGGCTGGATCGACAGCTTCCGCCAATTTCATGAGGAACCTCACCATTATAGCTGGTGGAGCCAGCGTTTTCCCTCGGTCCGGCTGGAGAATAAGGGATGGCGGATCGATTATATCAATGTAACGGATCCCCTGAAAGGCAACTTGCTGAAGGCAGAAATATATCCTGACGTCAAACACAGTGACCACTGCCCTATCTACCTGGAGCTGAATGTGCAGTAGATCCGCTTTCTAGAAATATAGCGGATCTACTGCAAAGATCTAATGTCGGTAGAACTTCGTCAAAGCTTCGTTCCTCGCTTTTCCTCGTTCGTAACCTTCGCTTTGCTCGGTTATGGACAAGACACCTCCGGTGTCTTATAAACAAAATAAACATGATCGTCTATAACGTTACGGTTAAGGTTAGTTGGAATATCCTGGAAGAATGGCTTGCCTGGGAGTTAGACGAAGACATCCCCGCCGTCCTGGCTACCGGATTATTCGACGCCTATAAATTCTTTCGCCTGCTGGAACAGGACGAAACGGAAGGGCCTACTTTTGTCGTCCAGTATTTTACCAGCTCCCTGGAAAACTATCAGAAATATATTATAGAATTCGCCCCGGTCTTACAGGAGAATGGCCGGAATAAATGGGGGGATGGATCCATCGCTTTCCGTACATTGATGAGCCTGGTGGAGACAGATCGATGAGGGAGCCGGCAAGGGCTTCACCCACAACCTTCGTCGAAGCTTCGTTCCTCGCAGAGCTTCGCTCGTAACCTTCGTCAAAGCTTCGTTCCTCGCTTTTTCTCGGTTACCTCGGTTGTCATGGCGGTTTTGCAACTTGTGCACTAATTGTGGAAAAGAATTAAAAAAAATTAATCGAATTAAATTTTGTTGTAAATTCTTTCCAAAGCCTTCACTGGCAAGCATTTCAGGCCACATCGCGTGAAACACTGTGCTGGATTGCCTTTCAGCCACATCACGTAAGTTTTGCATCGGATATTTACGAATAAATAGTTCGTCTAATCCTTGCCCAATGCGGTTTAGAGCAACTTACAACAGCGCGTTAAAAAACTAAAAAAGTTTTGTTGGATTCAAAAAGCGGGTATATTTGTTGCAGCTAATAAAAAAAAATTACACTATGAACAAAGCTGAATTAATCGCAAAGATTGCCGACGATGCTGGCATTACAAAAACGCAGGCAAATACTTCCCTGGATTCTTTTGTTGAAGCGGTTACCAAAACACTGAAAGGTGGCGGTAAAGTTACTCTGGTTGGCTTCGGTACTTTTTCTGTATCTAAGAGAGCCGCCCGTAACGGACGCAATCCTCAGACAGGTGCTGTTATCAAGATCAAAGCCAAGAAAGTAGCTAAGTTCAAAGCAGGTAAAGAACTGTCTGCAAAATTATAATGCTGCACCAAACGGCAGAAACGCCGTCGGCAAATCATTAGAAGGAACCCGTATCGGGCTAAGTTTGTGAAAAGCCCGATGCGGGTTTCCAAGGCTCCGCTACCGGGCATTCGTGCATAGGTACCGGAGCTTTTACAACTACATACCAAAGAACATCAAAAGCAATCTATATGGGACGAGGAGATAAAAAAACCAAAAAAGGGAAAATATTCAAGGCTTCTTTCGGCAAAAGCCGTCCTGCCAGACCTGCTAAAAAATCAGGACCAGCAGCAGGACCGGCAGCAGATAAGAAGGAAAGTAAGTAAATCCGGAGTTTCTGGTTTTGGAAATCCAAAACCAGAAACTTGTATTTTAGGGCGCAAGGCGCTCGATCTTCCAGCTTCCACTTCCCTGTAAGCTATACAGGATCCTATCGTGTAACCGGCTTGGTCTTCCCTGCCAAAACTCGATACGAGTGGGTTTAACACGGTAGCCACCCCAATGAGGCGGGCGGCTTATCTTACCGGCAGAAAATTCCTCCCGGACTTTTTGCTCATTTTGTTCCAGCCAGGCGCGGTCATCGATCACTTCGCTCTGGGGCGAAGCCCAGGCTCCTATGCGGCTACCTTCCGGGCGGCTATCGAAGTACTCATCACTCTCCTGCTCACTGACCAGTGTCACCAGGCCACTGATACGAACCTGCCGTTCCAGCTCTTTCCAGAAAAATACCAGGCAGGCCCGGGGGTTTTCCAGCAATTCCTGTCCTTTGGAGCTATGATAATTGGTAAAGAATGTGAATCCTCTTTCATCGAATCCTTTTAGCAGAACGATCCGCGCATCGGGCATTCCATCCGCAGAAGACGTGGCCAGGGTCATGGCATTCACCTCATCGGTGCCAGCGTCGAGAGCTTCCTTCCACCATTTTCCGAATTGGCCAAAAGGGTCTTTCAGCGCTTCCTTCTCAGAGAAGGATTGCAGTTTGTAATCTTTACGGATATCACGGATAGTGTCCATGAGACAAAATTACCAAAAACGCGATTACCCGTTATGCATATCTTCATTGGCGGATCCGGTGATCTTCGCCAGAAGGGTTTCCATATCGCTCACCCTGCGCAATTGGCTCTCGATTTTTTTATTATGTTCGGATATTTCCTGCAGATCATGATTCAGCTCTTCCAGGAATACAGATCTTTTCTGAAATTGCTGACGCTGGAAATTCGACTCTTTCAGCTTCTCTTCCGTATCCGCTAATATCCGTGCCAGGCGTTGGTTCTCCTCCCGCAGAGAGATATGCCGCAATTTCATTTCATCATGTTCTTTTCCCAACTTGAAATAGGATTCTTTTAATTCCTCGTAATCGGCGCTTTTCTTATGGGGTTGGGTCAGATAGCCCTGTAGTTTTTGCAATTTCTCCTGCAGGGAATTGTATTCTTCGTAGGCTTTATCCAGACGCAGGCTCATTTCTTCAGCCAATTTCTGCTGATGCCGCAGATAGCTGACCTCGTTTTCTTTTTCCACGAGCAATTGGCCGGAGCTTCGAAGCTCTTCATTCAAATGCTCATTCTGCCGTTGCAGGTCCTGGTTCTTCTTCTCGGCCTCTCCCAATAATTGGGTATGTTCCAGCAGACGATAAATGCTGTTGTTGTGCTCGACTAATTTTTCCTGTGCCGCCTTTAACTGGGAAAGGTAATCGGAGGCCGGTTCGGCCTGGAGCGGAGCAGAAAAGGCCGGGGAGGGTTCCCCTTCCGGTACGGAGAGAGTAGCAGAGGCGGTGAGCTTGTAGCCGGCGTCTTGCAGGTCCAGTCGCGTATTTTCGAGTTCCTTTTGGACCTCTTCCAGTTCCCGGCGGGTCTCTTCCAGTTCGATGGTCAGGATCTGTTCGCTTTCCTGCGCCTGGCTCAGCCGGTCACGCAGTTGTTGCTGCGCCCGTTCCTGCATATCCATATCATTATAATACTTCAACTTCCAGTTATCATTTTCACTGATACCGGTCGAAACGCTGGGATCGCTGATGCGCAGACTCTTTTTAGAGTTCCAGAAAAAATGGATCGTGAAGCCGAGAATAAGCGCTCCCAGCTCACAGATGATGATCTCGGGAAGGCCCATGACCAACTGAAATCCTAATATTACGTCCAGGTTATTTAAGGTGTTCATAACGGTTCGGAGCTAATGGTTATCAAACTAACTACAACTAAATACTATTTTATATGTATTTAGGCTTTCAGGGATGATCAACTAGAAACGCCGTTTTTCAAGGGAATATTGATAGGTGGGAGGAAGCAACAAAAAAACACCGAAAGGTGTTTGGCTACTCAGGCCAGTAAATTACTATGCTTTGGGCAGATATACAAATTGTTTCGCACTTCTAATATAAGTCACATATAATCAATCTCTTACCAGTGTGCCGACCTTTTCTCCCCTTACTACCCGCAACAGATTGCCCGGTTTATTCATGTCGAAAACAATGATAGGCAGCTGATTTTCCATACAGAGGGTGAAAGCGGTCATATCCATTACCCGGAGGTTCTTGGAGATACATTCCTGGAAAGTGATCGTCTCGAATTTTTTGGCCGTAGGGTCTTTTTCCGGATCCGCCGTATAGATACCATCTACCCGGGTGCCTTTCAGAATTACTTCCGCATTGATCTCGATAGCCCGCAAAGAACCGGCAGTATCCGTAGTAAAATAAGGGTTTCCGGTCCCCGCCCCAAAAATGACCACCCGGCCTTTTTCCACATGCCGGATAGCCCTGCGGCGGATATAGGGCTCTGCGATCTGTTCCATCTTGATGGCGCTTTGCAGCCGGGTATACACTCCGATCTTTTCCAATCCGGCCTGCATGGCCATGCCATTGATCACGGTGGCCAGCATACCCATATAGTCGCCATGGGCCCTTTCTATGCCGGTCTCCGCCTCATTCATACCGCGGTAAATATTACCGCCTCCGATAACGATCGCTACTTGTACCCCTAACTCCGCGATACTCTTGATATCTTTCGCGTATTGGGCAATAACGGCATTGTCAAAACCGAAACTTTTATCTCCCATCAAAGCCTCACCGGACAATTTGAGTAAAACGCGTTTGTACTTAGGCACCATGTTCAGATATATGATTCTTGTTAGTTGGGCGAATTAGCTGGGCGAAGGTAAAAAAAAACAGGTGATTGATTCACCTGTTTTTTTTGAGTTTTTTATCCTAATTGCACGCGTTTGAATTGCGTCACTTTCGCGGCCGCATCCACGCTCTTCAGGTAGTCCCCTACTGTCTTGGAAGGGTCTTTCACATAGGCCTGTGCTGTCAGTGTATTTTCTTTAAAGAAGGCATTCAGCTTACCGACGGCGATCTTATCGATCATCTCATCGGGCTTACCGGCCATCTTGGGGTCATTCTTGATCTGTTCGGTAACGATCGCCTTTTCCCTTGCCACTACTTCAGCAGGAACAGCATCAGGATCAACGGCTACCGGGTTCATAGCAGCAATCTGCATGGCCAGGTCCTTACCGGCTTCCAATACGGCCGGAGTATTCTTGCTGAGACCCACCAGGACACCCATACGGTAGGCGCCATGGATATAAGCAGAGACCCCTTCGGCATCCAATCTTTCAAACCGGGCCAGCTGAATCTTTTCCCCGATCCTGGCGACCTGGTCATTGATCTTATCGGACACGGTAGCTCCATCCAGAGGGGCAGCCAGCAGTTCTTCCTGGCTTTTCACATTCCCGGCAAGCGCTATGTTCGCGATGCTTTGGGCAAAAGCAACGAAATCCGCGTTCTTGGCCACAAAATCCGTCTCACAGGCTACGGTAACAATAAAACCCGTCTTGTTGTCGGGGGTGGTGATCGCGATGATCACCCCTTCCTTAGCTTCACGGTCACTACGCAGGGCAGCAACTTTCTGGCCCTTTTTGCGCAGGTAGTCGATTGCTTTTTCGAAATCCCCATCACTCTCCACTAACGCCTTCCGGCAGTCCATCATACCGGCGCCAGTGCTCTGGCGCAGCTTATTAATATCGGCTGCTGTTATAGTTGCAGTTGACATAAAATATAAATTGAAGTTTTGAATATTCAAAAATACGGTCCAGCCGTGCTATCCTCTAGCGCGGACCTCCGGGACGTCTGGGTCCGGAATTCGGTACGCGACGTTTGGGCTGGCTGGTCCCCTTCACCTTATCTCCACGGGAGCGTGCTGCTTCACCCTCGGCCTCAGCCTGCAAACGGGCTGCTTTCTTTTCATTCTCATCAGCGCCCGCATCTTCTACGTCATCTTCCTTAGCAGCTTGTCTTTCTGCCAGACCTTCGGCGATGGCAGCAGTGACATAGTTGGCTATGATTGCAATGGATTTGGTAGCATCATCATTGGAAGGGATCGCAAAATCCACTTTATTGGGGTCGCAATTGGTATCTACCATGCCGAAAGTGGTAACTCCCAGGCGTTTGGCTTCAGCCAGTGCAATATGTTCATGACCAATATCCACGATGAAAAGAGCGGCAGGTACACGACCCAGCTGTGCAATACCACCCAGCACTTTCTCTTTTTTGTCCTTATCCCGGGAAAGGGTCAGCCTTTCTTTTTTCGTAATGCTGTCGAAAGAGCCGTCATTCAGCATCTTGTCGATATTCTGCATTTTCTTGACGCTCTTACGGACGGTATTGAAATTCGTGAGCATGCCACCCAGCCAACGCTCGGTTACGAAAGGCATGTTGACTTTTTTAGCGCATTCGGTAACGATCTCTTTCGCCTGCTTCTTAGTGCCTACAAACATGATCTTTTTACCGCTCTTGGCGATCTGCTTCAGCGCCGCAGCCGCTTCCTGCAGGCTCTCGGTAGTCTTGTTCAGGTCGATGATATGGATGCCTTTCTTTTCAGCAAAGATGTAAGGCAGCATCTTGGGGTTCCACTTCTTACGCAGGTGACCGAAGTGGACACCGGCTTCAAGTAGTTGTTGCTGTAATGAAGTGTTATTTTCCATTGTATTATTTTAATAATTTTTGTAGGATTACTGTTAACGTTTACTGAACTGGAAGCCTCTTCTTGCTTTCTTACGACCTGGTTTTTTACGCTCAACCGATCTTGGATCACGGCGTAAGAGACCGGCAGCTTTGAGGGCCGGACGAAATTCAGCATTTACTTCCAGCAACGCACGTGCAATCCCCAGCTTGGCAGCTTCAGCCTGTCCTTTCATACCCCCGCCGGTAGCGTTGATCTTCACATCATACTTGTCAGTCAGTTCCACCGTTTTCAAGGGCAGCTCGACCTGGTTCTGCAGATATATCAGGGAGAAATATTGTTTGTAATCCTTATTGTTGATGATGATCTTGCCCTCACCCTTGCTCAGGAACACCCGGGTTACAGCCTGTTTACGGCGACCAACTGCATTTTTTTGCTTTTCCATTTATCAGAAAAATTAGAAGGTTAATGTTTTAGGTTGCTGTGCAGCGTGCGGATGCTGGGCACCGGCATACACGAATAATTTCTTGTACATCTTACGGCCCAGGCGATTCTTCGGCAACATGCCTTTGACAGCCCTTTCGATCACGGCATCCGGACGGCGTTTCAGAAGGCTCTTCGCAGATTCTTCTTTTTTACCGCCGGGATATCCGGAGAAATTGATGTAGATCTTATCCTCCAGCTTGTCCCCGGAGAACACTACCTTATCGGCATTGATAAATACGATGAAATCGCCGCAATCTACGTGCGGAGTATAATACGCTTTGTTCTTACCGCGTAAAATAGCGGCAATCTTGGAACACACGCGCCCAACGGTTTGATTAGTACCGTCCACAACATACCAGTCGCGTTTAACGGTAGCCTCGTTCGCATGTTTGGTGGTGAAATGTAATTTGCTCATTGTCTTGTTTTTTTAATTGAAGCCGCTGCTATCCCAGCGACACTAAAATTGTTTTTCGAATCCGTGGTTCGCTTTTAACCAATGGTTCGCTTTTAAAATTGGACCGCAAAGGTAGGCCGAATGCAGGTCAAGTTCCAAGAAAAAGAGGAAGTATTTTGGGAGCACCCTTTGTAATGTGTTGGTTTTCAATAAAAATATTGCATTATTAGAAAGGTACCGGAAAAAAATGCAGGAGATATCAAGCTTAGAGAAGAAAAAAGTTGGCTATTTGCCAACTTTTAGGCAGATTTGGCGTACCCAAAAAAATCATCACAAATGACACAAAAAACATTTTTAACCCAGTTAAAAAGCAACTATGCTTATTATCTATTTAAAAAAACTGAACGATTTCGGCCAAAAACATGCGAATACCAGAAAACCTTTAGCAGCCTGGAAACTGGTGGTTGAACAAGCTGACTGGAAAAAAATGCAGGATGTCCTGGCAGATTTTCCCAAAGCAAAAATGATACAAAATAACCGTGCCCGATTTGAGATCGTACACAATACATTCCGGCTGATCGCACATATTTACTATGAAGAAAAAATAGTCGAAATCAGATTTATAGGAACCCATAATGAATATGACAAGATCGATCCGACAATTATATAGAAAGACACAAGACTAAAGATTATGCAAAAATGGTTTTTAATAGAAAATGAAAGAGACTACCAAAAAGCTGTCGCCAGCTACGAAGCAGTCCGTGAAGCACCCAAAGGATCCAATGAATATAAAGAAAAGCAATTGCTTGCTTTCCTCATCAATCATTACGAAGAGCAGTTATGGGAAATGCCGGCTATAGATCCCATTGAGCTCATCAAGATCCGGATGGAAGAATTTGGCTATAAACCGGCTGACCTGGCCAGGGAATATGGCGATAAAGGGACTATAAGCAAAGTACTAAACTATAAACAAGCCCTTTCCCTGACAATGATCCGGAAGTTCAGTAAACTATTACGCATCCCGGTGGAAGCACTGACCAAAGAATATTCTCTGGAGTAGAAACATCCGCTCATATAAAAAATACACCCCGGCCTACAAATTTCGCCCTTAACAAATAACTTCACGGGAAATAACGAAAACAGCCTCATGACCTCTCCCATTCTCAATCTCGGCCGCAGCGCCTTCGGCAACCCCGCCAATAAAGGCAATTTATTACCCCTGGAAGAAGCCCACGCCCTGCTCAACGAATGGGTGCCCAATGAACGCCTCCGCCTGCATATGCGCCAGGTCGGCGCCGTCATGAAAGCCTGGGCCCTGGAAAAAGAGGGCGCTGACGAACAAACAGCCCTCAAATGGGAACTTGCCGGCCTCCTCCACGACGCCGACTGGGAAAAATATCCCGAAGCGCATTGCCGGATCATCATCGAAAAGCTGGAAGAATGGAATATCGACCCGGAGGTCATTCATTGCATCGCTTCGCACGGTCCGAGGTATTTCGGGGTAGAGCCGGAGAATACCATGGATAAAATGGTCTACGTATTCGACGAGTTGTCCGGCTTCATTCATGCCGCCGCCCTGATCCGCCCCACCCGCTATGAAGGCATGGATGTAAAAGGCATATTAAAGAAATTAAAGACCGCTTCTTTCGCCGCCCAGGTGAACCGGGACGATATCAATGACGCTATTTCCCGCATCGATCGCCCCCTGGAAGAGATTATTCAGTTTATTATCGATCACCAGAAGGACATACAATGATACCTGGCGCCGAAAGGCTAAAAATCAATGCCAAACCACTTTTTCCGCTCTTTTTTCTGGTATTTATCGTAGTCGAACTTATACAATTTGCCGGGACGGTGGGGGACATCCGACTCCAGCTCACCGGTGTCTTCCAGCAACCCCATGGAAAAAAACTTCTTCCGGAAATTACGCCGGTCAAGCTTGACATCCAGGATGGCCTCATAGAGATTCTGCAGCTCCCTCAATGAAAACTGCTTGGGCAAAAGACTGAAGCCCAACGGATGCTCCTGTATCCTTTTCTGCAGCCATTCATAACAGACATTCAGGATCAGCTGGTGGTCGAAAGCCATTTCGGACAAGGTCGTGACCCGGTGCCAATGCAGCTCGTTGTCGAGGATCTTCAATTTATGGTGTTCGATATTGATCAGGGAACAATAGGCGATCGTGACTACCCTCGCGGCAGGGTGCCGGCCTACCTGACCAAATGCCTTGACCTGCTCCAGGTATACATCGTCCATCCCGGTACGTGCCTGTAAGATCCGGTAAGCCGCCTGGTCCAGGTCTTCATGATTATGCACCAGGTCGCCCAGCAGCGACCATTTATTGTCAAATCTTTCAAAATCGGATTTGATCAGCAATACTTTAAGTTCATTATCGTCAAAGCCAAAAATTACACAATCCACGGAAATGCCAATGATACCATCGCTTTCCAGTTGCTTCAGAATGGTCTTAGTATTCATTTGGCTGGCACTGGCAGTCGATTCGGAAGCTTGGTTAGGAGGCGTTGTGGTGCTCATAGAACTACGAATTTAGTCCCTTTTCCAATATGCCTCTTTTTCCCCCGCCGAAAATTAATCTTTAGCCATCCGATTCACTTAAATTTACGTCCTCAAATTCCTTGTATGTATTCCTCCGAACAGACCCATCAACTACAAAAACAGACTACAGCCTTGTTAGCGGCAGCCCAGGGGCATATCCTGGAAAAGGGCAAGCTGGAAGAGCTGAGAGAGAGTCTGCGCTTCCACGAATACCGGTATGCCATCCTAAACGAGCCCCTGATCTCGGATTTTGAATATGACACCTTATACAAGGCGCTGGAGAAGATAGAGGCCGATAACCCGGGATTGATAACCCAGGACTCCCCTACCCAACGGGTAGCCAAAAGTCTCACGAAGGAATTTCCCAATGTTCAGCACCTCGTACCCATGCTCTCCCTGGAAAACTCCTATAATGAGGAAGACCTGCTGGATTGGGACCGGAAGGCCCGGGAACTTACCGGTCTGGAGGAGCTGGAATATTGTGTCGAACCAAAATTTGACGGCGCCAGTATTTCCCTGATCTATGAAAACGACCTCCTGCTTCGCGGAGTAACCCGGGGTGACGGGGTCGCGGGGGATGAGATTACCACCAATATCCGGCAGATCCGTTCCGTTCCCCTCTCGGCGGCTTTTTCCCGCTATGGCTTGCAGCAGATCGAGATCCGTGGGGAGGTGCTGATGAACAAGGACAATTTTAAGAAATATAACGAGCAGCTGGCCGAGCAGAATATCCCCCCCCTGGCCAATCCCCGTAATGCGGCCGCCGGCTCCCTGAGAATAAAAGACCCCAGGGAAGTAAGCCGCCGCAACCTGGAAGCCTTCCTCTACCATGTGAGCTATTTCACCACGATCGAGGGTTGGCAGATGGTAGACGGGCATCTTACCGGTCCGGAAGGCCAGCCCCCTCCGGTCAAGACCTCTTCCGGGAGGATCGAAGCTCCGGTACACCAGGCCTTAAAGACCCATAGCGGCTGCCTGAAAATGCTTTGGGACCTGGGTTTCCGGAGCCCTCAAAAGGAAAAACGGCTCGTAAAAGGGATCCAGGCCGTCATCGACTATTGCCATGAGTTCGAAAAGCAGCGGGATGAGCTGCCTTATGAGATCGACGGCATGGTGATCAAGGTAAATTCCATCGCCCTGCAGGATCAGATGGGCATGACGACCCACCATCCCCGTTGGGCCATCGCATTTAAATTCACTGCCCGGCAGGCCACCAGTATCTTATTAGATGTGGAATTCCAGGTAGGTCGTACCGGCAGTATCACTCCGGTGGCCAAGATCGAACCCGTACCCCTCAGTGGGGTAACCGTTAGCTCTGCTTCCTTATTCAATGAAGAGGTGGTCCGGGAAAAAGACCTGCGGATCGGGGACCGGGTATTGGTAGAACGGGCTGGAGACGTTATACCCTATATCGTAAAGCCATTGACAGACCTGCGAACCGGGACCGAAAAGCCGATCATTTTCCCCACCCACTGCCCTGTCTGCCATACCAAGCTGGAAAAGCCGGAAGGGGAAGCCGTATGGCGCTGCCCGAATATATACTGCCCGGCCCAGGTAGTAGAACGCATCATCCATTTTGCCAGCAAGGACGCCATGGATATCCGCAGTCTCGGGGATGCCATCGTCCGGGAATTATTCAAACTGGGATACCTGAAGAGCATACCGGGCATCTACCGGCTCCCCTATGAGGAGATCCGTGAGCTGAAGGGCTTCGGGGAAAAAAAAGTAAACAACCTGCAATCGGCCATCGAAGCGTCCAAAAAGCAGCCGCTTCACCGGCTTATCTTCGGACTGGGTATCCGTTATGTCGGCGAGACCACGGCGAAGATCCTGGCGGCTTCGGTCAGCCATCTGACCGACCTTGCCGGCCGCTCCCTGGAGGACCTGCTGAACCTGGAAGATGTAGGCCCCAAAGTAGCCACCAGCGTGCATGAGTTTTTTCATAACGCCGCCAACCTGGAGACCCTGCAGCAACTGGAATCCCTGGGGCTTAACCTGAAAAGCCTCAAATCGACCGGAACGCCGGGCGGCAACCTGGATGGCCAAACGTTCTTATTCACGGGCACCCTAAGCCGGCTGAAAAGATCCGATGCCGAAGAGACGGTGGAAAAGAACGGGGGAAAGCTACTGGGCGGGGTAAGCAGCAAGCTCAACTACCTGGTGGTAGGGGAGGATGCCGGTAGTAAACTGGAAAAGGCCAAAAAAATCCCCTCGGTCCGAATACTCACAGAAGACGAGTTTATTAAGCTCCTAAACATATAAGAATATTTTCTTACGTTACTGGTAAATCGAAAATCTTTTCCGTAACTTTAAGAAAATTGTAGGCATGATTAGAAAACTCACCGGCGAAGTGTGGAAACCTTTGCAGTTTCCCGGCTGGAAACAACTCCGAAAAAAATATGCACTTTCATCACTGGGTCGTGTAGCCAGTTACTCAGATGATGTTTTGACCGATGGCAAATTGCTCAACGGTAGTCTTACAACCGGCTATAAGACCCTCAACCTGCATCGTCCCGGCAACAATGGCACGCTCTACATTCATCGTGAGATCGCCCGTCTGTTCCTGGCTAAAGCTTCTACGAAACACAAGTACGTGATCCATGTGAATCACAACAAGCTTGACAATGCATCCAAAAACTTAAAATGGGCTACGCTCGAAGAGATGATCGATCATCAACAGAAGAGCCCTGCGAAGATCGCTTACAAAAAAGTGCAGGCCAACCGCACCGTTGGACTGAAACTGACGGCATCGCAGGTAAAGACCATTAAGAAAACGCTTTCCAGCAAGAACAGGCAGCTTACCATCAAGAAGCTGGCAGAGAAATACAATGTCAGCGAGATGACGATGTATCGCATCAAGAGCGGCGAAAATTGGGGAAGGATCAAATAAGCCCTGTCTCCTATCAATGGAGAAATGAATAATCAGAAAGGAAAACATAGTTATGTTGCAAGGCACTACGATCAAGTTTCTCAAAGACCTCAAAAAGAATAACAATAAGCCCTGGTTTGAAAAGAACAAAGCCGCTTACCTGGATGCAAAAGAAGACATAGATCAATTTACGCAACAGGTGATCGATGGATTGGGAAAAATAGATGCAGACATTGCATCTCTTACCCCCAGGGATTGCCTTTTCCGTATCTATCGGGATGTAAGGTTCTCCAAGGATAAGACGCCTTACAAAACTAATATGGGCGCTTCCTTTAATAAAGGAGGCAAAAAAGTTCCGACAGCGGGCTACTATTTTCATTGCGAACCCGGTCAGAACATGGCAGGCGGCGGCTTATGGATGCCCCTGTCTCCTGAACTAAATAAGGTCCGGCAGGAAATCGACTATAATTTTGAAGAATGGAAGAAGATCGTCGGCCATCGTAATTTTAAAAAGATCTTTGCTGCAGGTGTGGAAGGGGTCGATATCCTGGCAAGGCCGCCCAAAGGCTATGAAGCGGAGAATCCGGCCATTGAATTTCTGAAAATGAAAAGTTTCATTGTCAGCCGCCCGTTCACCGACGCGGAGCTACAATCCAAATCCCTCCTCAAAGAAGTATTGAAGACTTTTGAAACGATGAAACCTTTTATTGACTTTCTCAATCGTTCCATGGAATAACGAAATAAGCCCGGCCTGGTGGGGCCGGGCTTATTTCGTCAAAGAAGACCCTGCTTCAGAAGGTATTCCGCGATCTGTACAGCATTGGTAGCCGCTCCTTTCCGGAGATTGTCGCTTACCACCCACATGTTCAAGGTCCTGGCCTGGGTCTCATCCCTTCTCAACCTTCCTACGAATACTTCGTCTTTCTCATGGGCATCCCTGGGCATGGGATATTGCTGTTTGGCGGGATCGTCCGTTACGATCACTCCCGGCGTCTTACGCAACAGCGCTTTCACCTCTTCCAGGTCGAACTCTTTTTCAAACTCTACATTCACGGATTCGCTGTGCCCTCCCATTACCGGTATGCGCACGGTCGTTGCCGTTACCCGGATCGAATCATCCCGCATGATCTTCCTGGTCTCATTCACCATCTTCATTTCTTCCTTCGTATATCCATTATCGAGAAATACATCGATCTGGGGAATAGCATTCAGATCGATGGGATATTTATACGCCATTTCTCCCTGCACTCCCTTCCTTTCATTCATTAACTGGGTCACGGCTTTAACGCCTGTGCCCGTCACACTCTGGTAGGTAGAGACCACAATCCTCTTTACCTGGTATTGTTTATGGAGGAGATTCAAAGCCACAACCATCTGGATCGTCGAACAGTTGGGATTGGCAATGATCTTATC
>DASWFF010000074.1:0-170650 GCA_036394375.1 Puia sp. | reverse complement strand
TCCATATCGTCTCCCTCAACTCTAAGCACCTTATCACAATCTGAAAGATCAAAATTTATTTTAACCGATGGGAATGCTTCAGACAAAACACAATGCAGCATTTTGCTTTGTGTTTTTTTCTGAACATTTGTTTTAAACGCTTCAACCATTCTTAACGAATTACTATTTATACTACCCTACATTTTCGTTGGCCGTTATGCTTACTTATTCTTCAATGTTCTGTCAATCATTATTTGGTTTGTAACTCAAAACAATTTTTCCGCCTGTATATAGTTTTGCTTGCACGGGTGAAAATTTCTGTATTCTATCAAGTGATTTAAAAATGGTCATACCATTACTGATGGCCGTTGGATTTACAATAAGATGATACTCGTCAATAAGCCCTTCTTTTATTAGCGATGAAACAAATTCTGCACCGCCAAGCACAAGAATGTCTTTACTCCCGCCATTGCGGGACTTTTTTAAGTTGCCAATTTCTTCGGCAAGATCTCCTTTTGCCAAAGTGGTGTTGTTCCAGGTTGATTTGTCAAGTGTTTTGGTAAAAACAACTTTTGGAGTATCAACTATTTTTTTGGCCAATGGGGTATCAGGATTTTTGTCAAACGTATTCTGCCAATAATTTATAAAACCTTCTGCCGCTTTTCTGCCAAGCAAGATCGTGTCTGAAGAATCAAAATTGGAATTGAGAAATTCCATATACTCGTTATCAGGGTTAAAGGTCATCCAGGCATTTTCTCCATTTAATCCGCCAACATATCCGTTGATGGTCATTTGCATTTGCAATTTTACTTTTCTCATGTGGTTTGTTTGTTATTGTTTGTCGCCTCAACCCCAGACCGTATTGCCGCTTGAAGTATCTCAATGTTTATATCTTTTATAGTTTTGAACCTTATGCAATACCCGGTCACGCTCGCCTTGCCTAGTTTTTTTCCATACGTTTGGGCTAAGTATGTCTTATCTTTTATGCCAAGGATATAGACAGAGATTCCGGTATTGTTTGCGCTCAAACCAATTTGATAAAACTCTCTGGTTGTTCCATCAGCATATTTCAAGGTGTAAAATCCATAACCTATATTAGGATTAGAAACAGTTTTATTTTCACTGTTTTTACCATCCAGGAACCATAATTTACATGCTGGCATTACTTGCAGAATGATGCGGTGCAACTCTTGCATGTCACTACGTTTTGGTTCAGGTTGGCTAGTAATATACTTTTTGATTTGTTCTTGCACGTTCATATAAATATAAAACTTCGGGTTGCTTACTTTGCCTTTTCAAATCTCGCTTTATTTTTTTTACCCAATGTGATTGTAAATTTTCTTTCTACTGTCGTTGCGATAAAGTTGCCAATAATTTTTCCAAATTGTTCATTGACATTTTAAATCCTTCTGTGAAGCCCATTTCAATCATTTTCTCCATACGGGCAAGCGATTCATTATAAATAATAATACTGACTTTTGTCTTTCCGTTTTGTTCGCTGAAAGTGTAATCCCAATCAGAACCCGGCAATTCAGGGTTTTCATCTTTGTCTGCAAAAGCATTAAACATTTTGAAGTTGGTTTTTGGGCTAATGGAAGTGTATTTCTGAATTGCCCAACGCTCATGTCCTTCCGGACTTACCATAGCATAAAATCTTCGCCCGCCAACTTTAAAATCCATAAATTTTGTTTTTGATATCCAGGGTTTAGGCGCTACCCATTGGTCAAGGATTTCTGCTTTGGTAAAAGCATCCCATACCAGCGAAAGGTCAGCATCAAATTCTCTTGTTATGAATACCGTTTTCGCTGCTTTGTCTACGGTGAAATCAAACAGCAGGTTCATTTTTTCTTATTTTTTAGTGTGTATAATACTTGATCGAGTTGCTGGAACCTTTCTTCCATGATCTTCCGGAACTGGGCTAGCCAACTATCGATTTCTTCCATTTTATCGATTTTTAGTTCATAAAAGATTTCCCTGCCTTCATGCTTTTGGGCCAGGAGGTCGCATTCGGACAGGATGCGCAAATGTTTGGATATGGACTGGCGGGTGATGTCGAAGTGCTCCGCAATGGCGTTGGGGGTCATTGCCTGCACGGCGACCAGGACGAGGATCGCTCGTCGGGTGGGGTCCGCAATGGCTTGAAAAATGTCGCGTCTCATGAATAATAATTATGAAGCTGATCGGCTGCAAATATACGCGCAACCGATCGACTTCGCAAAATTTTTTTTTAAAGGGGAATTTGTCCGGTAATTTCGAAAAGGAGTTTCCGATGCCTTGAAAATCACAAA
The DNA here is from genome assembly GCA_036394375.1 of Puia sp. GTDB lineage: Bacteria > Bacteroidota > Bacteroidia > Chitinophagales > Chitinophagaceae > Puia. Next base: position 168,383 of record DASWFF010000074.1, on the reverse strand, counting down.
ACTTTATTTCTCGACCCTTACCGCTGGCTGCGTGTAAATGGGAAAAAACGGTTATGGGATACCCATCTCCGTTTTACTGGCAAATTGCTGCCAAATTTTGAAAAATAAAAAGGGCCGTAGTATTTGCCACCCTTCGTAACTGTTTGATTTTCAAGTGCCCGGAACAGGAATCGAACCTGCACTACCTTGCGATAAACACTAAATCTATGCTGAAAAACTATTTTAAGATCGCATACAGGAACCTGTTGAAAAACAAAGTTTTTTCGGTCGTGAATATTTTTGGGCTTGCTATTGGTATGGCGGCCTGTTTTTTTATTTACGAGTATGTGCATTTTGAATCAAGCTATGATCGCTTCCATAAGAATGCGGCGAATATTTATCGGGTCAATATCTCTTTTGCCGGGAGTTTTGCTAACAACGCCGCCATGAGCACCAATCACCCTGCAGTAGGCCCTGCCATGAAGGCGGATTTTCCGGAAGTGGTCGATTTTGCGCGGGTGGTCAGTCCCTCCATTTTTATGCCTGCTGCGACGGTGTCCTATACGGACTCCAAAGCGAATACGGTCACCTTTAATCAGGAGAAACTCTATATAGCCGATCCATCCTTTCTTACCGTGTTCTCTTTTCCCTTTTTGGCAGGAGACCCTGCCCAGGCATTGGCCGAGGGCAAAACAATCGTTATTTCCGGGACGATGGCCCATAAATATTTTGGAAAGGGAAACCCCCTGGGTAAGACGCTGTATCTCAATCGCCAATTGCCTTTGAAGGTGACTGGCGTATTCCGGGATGTACCGGAGAATTCGCATATTAAGTTTGATATGCTTGTTTCGTTTAAGACGATGGGAGACAATTTTGGTTATGATAACTGGGGTTGGCCGGAGTTTTACACCTATGTTTTATTGGCGCCGGGAACCGATCCCAAAAAAGTGGAAGCGAAATTCCCGTCCTTTATTGATAAATACCTGGCGGACAAAATGAGAGAATTAAACTTCCGTACTTTTTTTCACTTGCAGCCTATAACGGATATTCATCTTAAATCCGATACGATCAAAGGGCCGGAGGCCAATGGAAGTGAGAGAGAGATTTATTTCTTATCCATTATCGGGATATTTATTCTTGTAATTGCCTGGATCAACTATATAAATTTATCAACGGCTAAATCCGTTGAGCGTGCTAAAGAAGTCGGACTGAGAAAAGTGGTGGGGGCCATGAGAATTCAAATAACGGCGCAATTTATTATGGAGTCGGTCTTTATAAACCTACTTGCCCTCTTGCTTGCTATGATCATCGTCACCGTCTGTGTCCCTTATTTCGGTCCATTCATAGGTAAAAACGTAAGCCAGGGTTCTTTATCTTCAGGGCTCCGGCATGCACCGGGGTTCTGGCTGGCTTTGGTCGCAAGTTTCCTGGCCGGGGCATTCCTGGTGGGCGCTTATCCCGCATTGGTGCTTTCCGCCTACAAGCCCTCTCTCGTATTAAAAGGAAATTTCTTTCGTTCTGATAAAGGGATCTTTTTGAGAAAGATGCTCGTTTCCTTTCAGTTTGTTTTATCCCTCCTGCTAATTGCCGGGACCATTACGGTCTATCGGCAACTTTCCTTTATGCGAAACGAGGCGCTGGGTTATAATAAAGATCAAATAGTAGTCGTCAAAGCGCCTCCGATCTTCGATTCAACTTTGGCTTATAAAGTCAATTCCTTCAAAACACAGCTTCTTAACAATCCTTCTATTGCGGATGTCGCGACCTCTTCCGACATACCGGGAAAGACAGTGATTGGAAGAAACAGCGTGCGAAAGGCCAGCGAGAATAAAACGCATAATTTTATAACCTATATCACAGAAGTAGATGAACATTTTACGAAGGCTTATCAGATGGAATTGGCTGCCGGCAGAAACTTTGTACGTGCGGACACTTCCGATATTTATAGTGTGGGAAACAAGACCCGGGTACTCGTCAATGAGAGGATCGTTAAGGCTCTTGGATATAACAGTAATGAAGCGGCTATTCATCAGAACATTGTTTTTAGTTACGGACCGGGTGAAATTAAAGGAGAAATAATCGGGGTGCTCAGAAACTATCATCAGCGATCACTGAAAGAGGCCTATGATCCCATTCTTTATTATTATCCTAGCTATAACAAATGGAGTTATTTTTCCATAAATGTCAATACCCATCATCTTCCGCAGAACCTGGCCTCCATTAAAGATCTGTATAAAAGCGTTTTCTCCGGCAATCCCTTCGAATATTTTTTCCTCAATGAGTACTTCGACCGGCAGTACCAGTCCGATCAGCGATTCGGGAAAGTCTTCGGTTTATTTACCGTCCTTGCCATTTTTGTTGCCTGTCTTGGGTTATTGGGACTATCCAGCTTTGTCGTCAAATTGCGTACTAAGGAAATAGGTATCCGGAAAGTTCTGGGCGCTACCCTATATAGTTTACTGATCTTATTTACCAGGGACTTTGTCAAGCTGGTTTGTATCGCAACGGTCATAGCCATACCGGTCATCTATTTTATGGCCAGCCGCTGGCTGAACAATTATGCTTTTCATATTCATTTGAGCTGGCTGATATTTGTAATACCTCCCTTACTGTTGCTTGCTATTTCTTTGATCACCATCAGCCTGCAAAGTATTAAAGCGGCAATGGCTAACCCGGTAAAAAGTTTGAAGACTGACTAATGTAAACCGGTCGAAACCGGTTCCCGAAAATTGACTTAGCGGAACCGGTCCGACAGTGTGTAACAAACTTTGTCATTGATCTTCTTAAAGGTCTCCCCGTTTATTTTGCGGATCCTTTTCAGCCTGCGGCGGACCAGTAGGTTGCCTTCGCTGTCGAAATACTGCGGCAGGGAAAAATAGGTAAGGATATAATATTTTTTATTGACGAAAGGAGAATTGAAGATCCGGGGCCATAAGGAGATATAAATAAGGGACTGTTTCTTCTCATCGTTATAATAATCCAGGTTGTTCACCCAGGTACATTCGGCGGAGCGCATTTTGGTGATAAGCGCATTGATGGCAGGGGCATCGAATCCATATTTTCTCAGGGAATCGTCCATCCGTCGTTCACTCACCGCAAACTCATAAATATAAGTCAGGCTATCCGTCATCAGTTCCAGGGATACATGCTTAAAGGGCCTGTCGGTGAATTCGATGGAAAAAGGTTTTTCCTGGTAAGCCTTCTTAAAACCCGACTCGATGCTGTCCAGGGTGGACTGATGTTTATGATAGTAGTTGGTGATGTTCAGGCTTGTACAGGAGATAGCGACGGCACAGGTATACAGCAGCGCCAGAAAAGAAAGGGCCTGGTATCGTAATTTATTCATCATAAGCTTTTTTTGTACACCGGGAGACCCCGAAAAGTATTTTTTTCAGAAAGGAGGGCCTCACCTGGCGCAGCGTCCTGCCTCCATAATCCCAATAGACGATGGTGAAATCCTCCCCCGTCTTCCATATATCCGTCAATACGATAAAATGAGTGGGGAAACTGGCCCTTGACTTATTGTGGTTTTTTTTATGCAGATAGTTATTGTTGACATAAAGAAAAGTGGTGCCTGTCTTCACGGACTGGCTCAGGTAATCGAAGAGATCGTGGAAATGGGGACGGATCAGGTCGGATCCGACCGATCGCACTTCATAGCCCAGGAGATGTTCGATGATACGATTGAACTTTCCAAAATTGACCGACGCCCAAAAAGTATTTTCGGAGCCGGGATGATAATGGGGAAAGAAGAAGTTCAGGTATCCTTTAAATTGATCGGCCAGGATCAGGAACCACATCTGGTCGGCAGGCCGTATATCCAGGATCCCCTTAAAATGCAGCGTGCCCGCCGCCAGTTTGACAGCGGGAGAGGGGTCGAATGTTATTTTCCCCCAGCGGGCATGTCCTTCCCGGTATAGTTCCAGCATAAATTTTACATAACCGAGCGGATCCTCGTGTAAGGGCAGGTAGGATAGGGCCGCATAGCCACAGAAATTGGTATTACTGCCCTGGTACATGGCCAGCGGCGTATTGATGTTCGTTTGGAGGTTCTCCATAAACCACCGGGGTCTCACATTGGGCCAGTATATGCTGGAGTCAAGGTTTTGTATCTTTTCTAAAAAGAGCAGCGCTTCTTGTTTGCTGGAAGTGACTACGGAGTCTCCTGCATGCAGGGGAGATGCCTGACCACCGGGCAGCACACAAAATAAAGTGATCGTTATTGTGATGAATTTCGGGAACCAGCGGTCCCTCAGCCGGAGGAAGAACTGTTCCACCCCCAAAGAGAGCAGGATGCCGCTGGCAATATTGGCCAACACATAAATGATGGCATAGACATAAGGAGAGGAACCGGGAAAAAAATGGTTCGTGCAGAAATGGGCTACGGCCGGGCCTACCAGCAAATGCACGAGATAAATGGAATAGGAGCATTTTCCGATATAGATAACAGGCCGCCAGGCCGGATGGTCCCAACGCCGGTTGGCTGCCAGTAAAACACCGATCCCCACGGTAAAAGAGGAGTAAATAATCGTTAGCCCGATGCTAAGCAGCAAAGGATTTTCAATATCCAATAAAAAAGGGATGGACAGTCCGGCCAGCATACACAATAATAGCGGGACGCGGTACCGTATAAAAAAGTCGTTGAATAAGGCCGGCCTGAATTGGTAGAACCAGGAGAGCAATACCCCGGCAAAGAGGGCATCCAGCCGGAGATAAGTGGGGAAAAAGTGAGTGTATGAATCAAAAGGCCGGGAATAGCTCAGCCAGGTCCTTAGTCCCAGGCAGATCAGGGCAATGCTGATAAAACAATAGGTCGCTATCCGTTGCCTTCGGATCCAATCCTTTTTAAGGGCCCATACGGTGAATAACACCAGGATCAGGTAGAAATGCTCTTCGATTGCCAGTGACCAGCTGATACCCATGATGCCGGGGGTGAAATTCTGTACAAAGAGGAGCTCCGCCCAAACCCGCCCGGCCCCATAGGTATAATGTTTATAATAATAGTAACCTAAATAGAATAATAGCGCGACCCAAAAGACGGGATAGATCTTAAACCCCCGGCGGATAAAGAATCGGCGGGGATTTATCTTTCCTGTTTGCCGGTATTCCTGGAAGAGCAGCCCCGATACCAGGAACCCGCTCAGTACAAAAAAGAGATCCACTCCAATCCATGCGCCTTTTGATAAAGACGGAAATATATAGTAATGGCGAAACATTATGAGGAGGATCGCTATGCATCGTAATATGTCCAGTTCTGGCAGCCTTCTGTTCATTCGGACGCTAAAATAACATTTCCGTTTATGCACCTGGCCAAAATGTCCGGCCTGGCTGAAAAATACCAGCCCAAAAAAAAGTTTGCCTAATATTTTGAACGTACGTTTTTATTCGTACCTTAGGTGTATGAAGCGATTTAAAGGCACCGGCAAAGGGGACGCGGAACCCACCCGAACAGAGCTGGCCATATTACAGGTATTATGGCAGCATGGTCCTTCCACGGTAAGATTCGTGCACGATACGCTGAATGAGACGAAAGAAACGGTACAATATACCTCTACCCTTAAGCTGATGCAGGTAATGGCGGAGAAAGGAATGCTGACCAGGGATGAGACGAACATGAAGCATATTTACAGCGCGGCTATGGAGGAGCGGACAACCAAGGGATCCCTGTTGAATAAATTCATCGACTCTATGTACCACGGTTCTGTCAGCAATATGATGGTCGCCTTGCTGGGTAATGAAAAGACATCTGCAGAAGACCTGCAGAAGGTGAAGGAACTATTGGACAAGATGGACAAAAAAAGCTAGTATGATACAAGCCATTTGCTGGATGCTGATCCATTCCCTCTGGCAGGGATTGCTCCTGACGCTCCTTACGGGCATCGTCCTGGCATATACGAAGAGGTCTCCCGCTGCCTTGCGGTATAACCTGTTAAGCGGGTTATTCTTCCTGTTCCTGGCGGGTTGCGCCCTTACTTTTATCCGGGAATGGAATCATCCCGGGTGGGGGGGAGCCGGGCTGAATGGAATGGCGGCCTTTTCGGAAAACGGGTTTTCGTCTTTTGTCGGAACCTTGAATGATTATTTGTCGGAGCAGGCGCCGCTGATCGTGATGGGTTGGTGTTTTATTTTTCTGCTTAAATGTGTGCGGATGACAGCCGCCATCGTATATACGCAAAAGGTTCGGAATTACGGTGTGGCCGAGCCTCCGGTCTATTGGAAAGAGAAGCTGCATGCTTTCTGCGGGACACTCCAAATAAAAAAGAAGGTTCTGCTGCTGGAATCCAAACTGGTGAAAATGCCGTTGGTTACCGGCCACTGGAAGCCGGTGATCTTCATTCCTTTGGGACTGCTGACGAAATTACCGGAAGGCGAAATAGAAGCGGTGTTATTGCATGAACTGGCTCATATCCGGCGCAACGATGTTTTCATGAATTTCCTGCAGAACATCGGGGAGAGTATCTTTTTCTTCAACCCCGGTCTGTTATGGGTTTCCTCCTTACTACGGGAAGAGCGGGAGAACTGTTGTGACGACATGGCTATCGACCGGACAAAAAATAAAATGGAATTCGTCCGGGCCCTCATCCACTTCAGGGAATATGATGCACGGATGGCTGGCGTAGCCGTTGGCTTCCCCGCCGGCAAACATCAGTTGCTGCATCGGGTCAGGCGTATTGTCGATAATAAGAATAAGTCATTAAACAGGGCGGAGAGAATCTTTTTTATTGCCAGTTTTTTTATCATCTCGCTGTTGCTGGCCGCTTCCACCCGCCAGGCGGTAAGACCGGCCGATAGCAGGTATAAGATTGTCGGCGAGGAGAGAACCAATAGATCACAGGCGCTCCGCAACAGGCAGGAGGATGGAGAGGCTCACCCGGAGATGCGAGCCATCGAAGAAGCAGAGCAGGCGGAGAAAGATAGGGCACAAGCCGAAAAAGACCGGGTACAGGCAGTAGAAGACCACCGGCAGGCCACGCAGGACCGGGAGCAAGCCCGGCTCGACAAGCTGCAGGAGGAGAAGGACCAGGAACAGGAGCGGCTCGATAAAATGCAGGCAGACAGAGAGGCCTTGCTGACACAGGTGGGACGGGAGCAAGCGGAAATAGAAACCGTGGAGGCTACCCTGCAGCGCAAGCAGGCGGAAAAAAATAAAGTACAGGCAGAGAAAGACAGGATACAGGTAAGCATAGCAATAGCCCGGACTACGGAAACCCGGACTATAGTAACCCGGTCCGGAAAGGATAGAATGGCTCATCCCCGGTAATTAGCCGTAATGGCCATTGCGGCGTAAAAAGATCACGATTTCGTGAGTGGGGATCGCATTGCCTATTATTTAATCAGAAAAAAAAGAAAAATGAAAAAGAGCTTTTTGAACACAGCCCTTATGGGAGGGATATGCTGCGCCCTGTCGGCAACTGCCTGCGCACAGACAGCGCCGGCGTCAAAGCAGACGACCCCATCCCGTTCCGCGACTTCCTCCCACTACACCGCAACGTATTCAGCGAATAGCTACCTGCAGTCGGAGGAAGATTCTACGGTCAGCCCTGTACAGACTATCATCACTTATAAGAACGGGCCCGTGTATCATATCCGGATGACGGGTGATAAGGTGATCGAGCTGTCTGTGAATGATCGCAAAATACCGGCCGACAGTTTTTATGTGTATGATAACCTGACAAAAAAACTGGCTTTGCAGATAAAAGCGGATAAGGCCCAGGCAAAACTGGATAAGGAGCAGGCGGAGAGAGACGAGATCCAGGCCGGGAAGGACGAGCTGCAGGCGAAAGAGGATCGGGGGCAGGCGGATAGAGACCGGCTGCAGGAAAAGCTGGATGTGGAGCAGGAGATCCGGGATAAACAGCAAGCCGAGAGGGATCAGGTACTAGCCAGGATCGAAAAGGTAGAGGCGGAAAAAGAAAAAGAGAGGGAAGCCAAAGTAATGGCCGAGGACAGGGAGCAGGCCGTGAGGGACCGGGTGCAGGCAGTGGAAGACAGGAAACAGGCGGATAGAGACCGGGTACAGGCCATGGAGGACAGGAAGCAAGCCGATATAGATCGGAAACAGGCTGCGGAAGACCGGGCGATCCTGAAAAAGCTGATCAGCGAGATCATCAGGGAAGGGCTGGTGCCCGATGAAAAAAGCCTGCATTCCCTCTCGCTGGACGAAGACGGATTTATCATCAATGGCAAACAGCAATCCGAAGCTACGAAAAAGAAAATCATGGAAAATGTCAGGATAAAGGACGGCTCCCACATTTCTTATAGCAAGGATTAGGTAATCCAGCCCCCGGCATGCAACATTTTCCCCGTCCCGGTGTCTATAATGGAAATAAAAGATTCCATTATGCGAAAGATACTTTTACTCTTATTAGCTGGTTTACAGATCCGGGCGGCAGAAGCACAATTTTCAGGGCATCCGCCTTATTTGCAGAAATCCCTGTCCGGCGAATCCCTGCAGCGGGTAGAACTGGAGACGTCGGGAGGCAATATTTCCGTGTACGGGGTTCCCGCTGCCGAAGCCAGGCTGGAAGTCTATGTCCGGGGCAATCATGATGGAGAAGGCGAGCTTTCCAAAGAAGAGATCGAAAAAAGGCTGAACGAGCAATATGATCTGAATATTTCGGTGAATGACCATAAGCTGACCGCTATTGCCAAGGGTAAGTCGAGGAATATGAACTGGCGGAGAGGCTTAAGCATTAGCTTTAAAGCGTATGTTCCCCAGGCTGTCTCTTCCGATCTGCGGACCAGCGGCGGCAATATCAGTCTGAAGAATCTCAGCGGAGCCACCCAGGAGTTCCATACCAGCGGGGGGAACCTGGATGTCGACCTGGTTAGCGGCAAACTGACCGGCAGGACTTCCGGCGGCAATATCTCTCTGACGGATTCAAAAGACGATATCGACCTGCAGACCAGTGGCGGGAATATACAGGCTGTCAACTGTCAGGGCAGTATTAAACTGGGTACTTCCGGGGGCAACCTGACTTTGCGCCTTTTGAAAGGCAATGTCCGGGCCACCACTTCCGGGGGGTCGGTGGTCGGGGAAGCGATCACGGGCGAACTGCAGACGCGCACTTCGGGCGGCAATATCCGGATGAGGGATATGTCCTGCAGCCTGTCCGCCTCCACCAGCGCCGGCAATATAGATGTGGAGATGAACGATGCGGGCAAGTACCTGAGTCTCTCCACCTCCGGCGGGAATATCTCCCTGCTGCTACCACAGGGCAAGGGAATGGACCTGCAGTTGTACGGAGAGGAAGTGAAGGCCAGCTCCCTGGATAATTTCAAAGGCCAGCTGGACGGTAAACATATTGACGGAGCCATTAATGGGGGAGGATTACCGGTCAAGGTAGACAACAGTGGCGGAAGGATCAGCCTGAGCTTTAAATAAAGATACTTCGCCTCGTTCGGGCCAACATAACCAGAAAGCCGTCTTCAAATTTATTTGAAGGCGGCTTTCCTTTTTCTTAGTTGGACGAATTGGTTGCTTGTAATTATATATTCTCTATATTATGGGAATAAAACAGAAAATAATGAAAGGTTTCCTCCTGGTATTGGCTTTGATCGGATCAGTCACCCTCCTTAATGCACAAACGACTATCGACAGAGATCCTGAGATCGCGGACATGGTAAAAGAAGTGAATGCGGACTCGCTCCAGTCTTACATTAAGTCGATGGTATCTTTTGGGACCCGTAGTACCGTGAGCTCGACGACGGATCCTAAAAAAGGGATCGGCGCCGCCAGGAACTGGGTCCTGTATAAATTCAATCAATTTGCCGCCGTCTCGGGAGGGCGTCTCACGGCTTTCGTGGATACTTCCACGTATGCGGGTGACGGGAAACGGGTGAAGAACAATATTAACCTGGGAAATACCGTGGCTACCCTGAAGGGTACGGACCCGAAGGACAACCGCCTCTTTATTATCAGCGGTCACCTGGATAGCCGGCGTACGGATGTCATGGACGGAACAGCAGACGCGCCCGGCGCCAATGACGATGGCAGTGGCAGTGCGGCTGTACTGGAATGCGCCCGGATCCTTAGCCGGCATTCTTTTCCCGCCACCATTATTTTTGTGACGGTGAGCGGGGAGGAGCAGGGACTGCTCGGCTCTACCTATATGGCTAAAAAAGCAAAAGCCGCCAACTGGGATATCGAAGCTGTCCTGAACAACGATATCATGGGCAGCAATAACAGCAACCAGACCAATATCATCAATAATACGCAGGTGCGTGTCTTCAGTGAAGGCCTCCCCTTTTATGACCTGGACAAGCAGGCAAAGACGATCCGTCAGCTGGGACTGGAGAACGATGGCAAGGCCCGGCAACTGGCCCGCTATGTAAAGGAGACCGGCGAGCGATACGTGGATAATCTGCAGGTGGTAATGGTGTACCGCAATGACCGGTTCCTCCGCGGAGGCGATCATACCCCTTATGTGGAGAATGGCTATACGGCCGTCCGGATCACGGAAATGAACGAAAATTTTAATCACCAGCACCAGGATGTGCGGACCGAGAAAGGGGTGGTATACGGCGATCTCCTGGAATTTATGGATTTCGAATACCTGCGCAAGAATACGGCCCTGAACCTGGCGAATCTCGCCAATCTCGCTAAGTCCCCTGCGGCGCCGGAGTCGGTAAAGGTGGAGGTAAAAAACCTTACCAACAGCACTGAACTGAACTGGGCGGCCCCTGCTACCGGCCGGGTCAAAGGGTATTATATCCTGATGCGGGAGACGACCAGCTCCGTCTGGCAGAAAAAGATCTTCACCACCCGGACGGAGATCGAATTGCCTTATTCGAAGGACAATTATTTCTTTGCCGTGCAATCCGTGTCGGAGACGGGGAATGAGAGTCCTGGGGTGGTGCCGCTGCCGGGAAAATAGGGAGGCGGGGGGCGATGCCCCGCCGGCGATCTTTGCCAGTTGCTGTAACATTTATAGGGGGATGTGCGTCTAAGGCTCATAACCAACTCCCATGTTCAAAAATTATCTCAAGACTGCGCTGCGTAATCTCTGGAGGAACAAGGGTTTCTCCGCAATTAATATCGTAGGTCTGGCTGTTGGCCTGGCCACCTGCCTGCTCATCATTATCTATGTGATGGACGAGCTGAGCTATGATCGCTATAATGAAAAGGCCGATCGTATCTGCCGGGTGGACGGAGATATTAAATTCGGGGGTAACCATTTCATCCTCGCGGTAGCGCCTCCCCTTGCGGGGCCTTCCATGCTGCAGGATTACCCGGAAGTGGAGCAGCAGACCCGGTTTCGCGGCACGGGTGGCCTGCTGGTGAAGAAAGGCAACCAGAATATCCGGGAAGACAGGGTGATCTTTGCTGACTCGACCCTCTTCGACGTCTTTACTCTGCCAATGATCGCCGGAGATCCCCGGACGGCTTTGACGGCTCCCCGTACCATCGTGATCACGGAAAAGATGGCCCGGAAATATTTTAATGGCACCGACGTCATCGGGCGCACCCTGGTGGTGAATGATAGTCTCAACTATAAGGTGACGGGCGTGATCAAAGATATTCCGTCCCAGTCCCATTTTAACTTCGATTTCTTCCGGCCTATGTCGGAACTGTCGGACAGCCGCGCCACGGACGAATGGCTGAGCAATAATTTTAATACCTATGTAGTGCTGAAGAAGGGTGTCGACCCGAAGAAATTCGAAGCCAAACTTGGGAGCATGGTCACCAAATATGTCGCCCCGCTGGTCCGGGCTGCCGTCAACCAGAGTATGGCGGACTTTGAGAAGACCGGCAACCATATATCTTTTTTCGTCACGCCGCTGACCTCTATCCACCTGCACAGCAATAAGGTGGCGGAACTGGACGCCAATGGCAATATCCAGTACGTATATATCTTCTCAGCCATCGCCATTTTTATCCTGCTGATCGCCTGTGTGAATTTCATGAACCTCTCCACGGCCCGCTCTTCCAACCGCGCCAAAGAAGTGGGGGTGCGCAAAGTGCTGGGCTCCTTGCGGGGACATCTCATTACCCAATTCATGGCGGAATCCATCCTGGTCAGTTTTATTTCTATGTTGCTGGCCCTGGGTATCGCCTGGCTTCTATTACCCTATTTCAATCAGATGGCGGCCAAAGAGATGAGCATCGGACTTTTCTCCCGGCCCTGGCTGGCGCCGGGTCTCCTGATCCTGGTGGTGCTGGTGGGGTTATTGGCAGGCAGCTATCCGGCCTTTTTCCTTTCGGCTTTCCGTCCGATAGCCGTCCTAAAAGGCAATCTGGCGGCGGGCTTCAAGACCGGCCTGCTTCGTAATATCCTCGTGGTATTCCAGTTCGGCATCTCCATTTTCCTTATGGTAGGCACCGTAGTGATCTATAACCAGCTCAACTATATCCGGTCGAAAAAATTAGGTTTTAACCGGGACCATGTATTGATCATACAGAACGTCTACCCATTGGGCGAGGGCGTAAAATCTTTTAAAGAAGACCTGCTCAGGATGCCCGGCGTGCAGGGAGCTACGATGACAGGATTTTTACCGACCTCGGATTCCCGGAATGACAATGCCTTCTTCCTGAGCCCCGACCTGGACACTAAAAAGGCGATCTCTATGCAGAACTGGCAGGTGGATGATCAGTATATACCTGTGTTGGGCATGCAAATGCAGGCCGGTCGCAACTTCTCGCCCTCCTTTCCTACGGACTCGGATGGGGTGGTGATCAATGGCGCCGCGGCCAGGATGATGGGCGTTGCCGATCCCATCGGGCAAAAAATATATGAACTCAGGGATGTGAAGACTAAAGAGACGAAAGTATGGCTTGTCGTAGGGGTCGTACATGATTTTAATTTCAATTCTTTAAGAGAGGTGGTGACCCCGATGGGACTTTTCATGCAGGAGAACAGGGGCAACATGGCCCTGCGCATCAGTAGCGGTAATATCCCCCGGCTGATTGAACAGATACAGAATAAATGGAGGGCGATGGCGCCGGGCCAGCCTTTCAGCTACTCCTTCATGGACGATGATTTCAACGCCTTGTATAAATCGGAGCAACGCATGGGAGAGATCTCCCTTTCTTTCTCCCTGCTGGCCATCTGTATTGCCTGCCTGGGGCTATTCGGGCTGGCAGCCTATGCGGCGGAGCAGCGTACCCGAGAGATTGGCATTCGTAAGGTCCTGGGCGCTACCGTCACCAATGTTATCGGGCTGCTGTCCATGAACTTTCTGAAACTGGTGCTGATTGCCGTACTGTTTGCCTTTCCTCTTGCCTGGTGGGCGATGCATAGCTGGTTGCAGGATTTCGCCTACCGCGTGGATATCAGCTGGAAGGTCTTTGCGCTGGCCGCCGTCCTGTCCGTCGCCATTGCCTTGTTCACGGTGAGTTTCCAGGCGATCAAAGCGGCGTTGTCGAATCCGGTGAAGAGCTTGCGGTCGGAATAACCGCCCGCATTAGCTGGCCCTTCTAAGTTCGGTCGCACCCGCGTGCGCCCTCTGGTCGGAGTGAGCGGGCGATTGAAAACGGGGCAAACGGGAAGTATTCCCCTTTGCTCCGTTTTGTCGGATCCATAGCATTTAATCATTACCTCACCTCGCCCGCTGGCCTGGCCGGTGGTGTGTAAGCCTTCTTCAACTGATCGTTGATTTCGAGGATGGCCCTTTCCAGCTGATTGTCTTTTCCCTGCGCCGCCTGGGTGAGGTCTTCCGTTACGGTAATATCGGGGTCTACGCCATGCCCTTCTTTAAACCAGGTGCCATCGGGATTGAACATACGAAAGGTCGGCACGGTGATGTTGCCGCCATCGATCAGCTGTGGTGCGCCACTGATACCGATCAGCCCGCCCCAGGTCCTGCTTCCGATAAGGGGACCCAGACCTGCTTTGCGGAAATAATCCGGGAAGGCATCCCCGCCGGATCCGCTCCAGCCATTGATCAGCATCACTTTGGGCCCGAAATTACCGGCCGGGGGCCAGTTCCAGGTGGCGCCGTCGCGGGTAGCCCAGAAGGCCAGGGGCTTGCGATCGAGCAGTTCGATAAACCGGTCCGGGATCTGCCCCCCGCTATTGAACCGTTCATCGATCACCAATGCCTTTTTATCCAGCTGCGCCGTGAACTGACGGATCAATTCATTCTGCCCGTCGGTACCCGTGCTGCGTACATAGATATAACCGGCATTGCCGCCGGTGGCTTCTTCCACCCGCCGCCTGTTCTGTTCAATCCAGGCCAGGTGACGCAGCCTGCTTTCCTCCGGCATCGCCTGTACGAGCACGGTCTTCGCTCCAGTCCAGGAAGCCGTACTGTTATAGGTCAGCTCGACGGGCTTGCCGGCCAGGTTGCCGAAGGGAGCATAAGGCTCTGTCTTCGTCGTCAGCTCCACCCCGTTGACAGCCAGGATATAATCCCCTTCCTTTACCGGCACTCCCGGCTGATCCAGCGGCGAGCGCGATTCGGCATCCCAGGGTGCGGCATGGATGATCTTTTTTATCTTATAATGTTCTCCTTCCGCAGCCCAGTCTACACCCAGGTAACCCACGGAGGCATGTTTGGTCACTTCCTCTACGCCGCCGCCATGATAGGTGTGGGAGGCATTCAGCTCCCCGATCATTTCCCCTATGATGAAGTTGACTTCTTCCCTGGTGACGGCCCCTTCCAGCATTTTCAGGTATTGCTCTTTTACTTTATTCCAATCTACTCCATGCATATTCGGGTCATAGAAGTAGTCGCGTTCCAGCCGCCAGGCATCCACGAGGATCTGCTTCCATTCCACGCGGGGATTCACCCACATTTGCATTTCGTTGGTGCGTAATCTTTTCTCCAGCTTCTGGCCTTCGTCCGCAGCGATGATATACCAACTTCCCTCCTTAACCACCAGCAGGTGTTTGCCATCGGCTGAGAGCTGGTAACCGCCGGCATCTTCGAGGATGGTCTTTTTCTTGCGTTTGGCCAGATCGAAGAACAGGATCGGCTGCTCCTTGTCGTCAGATCCGGTATTAGGTAACTGCTGGTAGATCAGCTTCCCTTCTGTGGCTGTCAGCCCATTGTAGTTGCCGGCTTCCACCGGTAAGAGGACCAGGCGGTACTCCAATCCATCTACGTCGATGCCTGTAGGAGAGACCTTTGGCTCTTTTTCCTTATCGTCTTTTTTGACTACCGGCGGTTTGGCATTCTTGCCATTACCCGCCGCCTCCTCCGGCTTGTTTTCCTGTTTGAGCGCCACCGTATCATTCTGGGGATACAGGGGAGAAGGCGTGTTCTTTTTCAGGACGATGGCAGCCAGCTTCGTCGAATTCGGATAAATGAAGGTATTGTCCAGATCGCTGTACAGGGGATTGAAAGACTGATTGGTTGTTACGAACAGGTATTTTCCTGAAGGGTCGAAAGCGGGATTCGCACAGTTATAATAACCGCTTGTAGCCATATGAAGCTCTTTGTTCGCGTAGTCGTAGAGGAATACAGCCCGGTGCGTATTGGGCAGATCGCGGTCATAAGCCAGCCAGCGGCTGTCGGGAGACCAGCTGGGCGCAAAACCCTGCAGGGCCCCGTCCATCATCCGAAGACCCTTGTCGACCCCGGTAGTCTGACCCGTAACCCGGTCATAGATCTGTATCTTCATGGCCTTGTCGATAAAGGCCAGCTTCTTGCTGTCAGGGGACCAATAGAGGTTGTACCGGTATCCGGGGCCGTAGGCCGTCAATTTTTTTTCTGTGTTTTCCTGACCGGCTTCACGCAGGGTCAGTTCATATTCGCCGGACCGGTCGCTCCAATAGGCGATGTACTTGCCATCGGGGGACCAGGCAGGATATCTTTCCGCCACATCCGAAGATCGGGTAAGATCTTTTACCGCTCCGTTCTCAGCAGGCAGGGTGAAGACGTCTCCCCGGGCTTCGACCAGCACCCTTTTGCCATCGGGGGAGATAAAGGCGCTGGTGATGAGTCGCTCTGTCGGCTGTAATGTCGGCCGCAGGGCGTTCTCATCGGAGACTACTTCTATGGGGACCTCCTTATAATTTTTCCCGGCAAGATTGTAGAGGTACAGCTTGCCCCCATTCTCGAATACGATGTCCTCCGGGCCCAGGGAAGGGTAGTGGGCGTCATAATCTTTAAAGCTGGTGAGCTGGGTGAATGTTTTGGATGGTATATCATATTGCCAGAGGTTCATCCTCTTTTCCGGACCGCGATCTGACAGAAAGAAAATGCTGTTGCCGTGCCACATCGGTAACTCGTCGTCGGCGTCGGTGCCGGTCGAGATATTCTGGTCGGCATAACTGGCCAGGTTGAACAGGTGGATCTGTGCGTTCCAGCCTCCGCGATAACGCTTCCAGTTGCGAAATACCTGTGATTTGAATACGAAGGCGATCTGGCTGCCATCGGGGGAGAGGGTACCGAATTCAGCATAGGGGAGGGGTAGTTTTTCGGGCGCTCCACCGGCTATGCCGATCTTAAAGAATTGATCGAACCGTTCGCGCCCGCTCTCCCGTCCGGAAGCAAATAAAAGATGCTGCCCGTCGGGATACCAATCCACTACTCTTTCGGTAGATCCATGCCAGGTAAGGCGTGCAGGGACGCCTCCTCCGGAAGGAAT
Organism: Puia sp.; assembly: GCA_036394375.1. Lineage (GTDB taxonomy): Bacteria > Bacteroidota > Bacteroidia > Chitinophagales > Chitinophagaceae > Puia. The sequence continues at coordinate 151,870 of DASWFF010000074.1, read as the reverse complement.
GGTATAGACGGAGTTGTTGCCGTCATAATCGGCTGTATAAGCGATGGTCTTACCATCCGGGGAGAATTTAGGGAAGATCTCTGTGCCGGCGGGCGAGCTGAGATGCGATGCCCTCCCCCCTTCTTTGGGGACGACCCACAGATCATTCGCATAGACAAATACGATCTGGGTCCGGGAGACATCCGGGAACCGGAACAAGGCGGCATTGATCTGGGCCATGGACGGAATGGCCAGGGCGATCGCACCTGCAAAGGATAACATGATTTTACGCATGAGCATACAATTGAATGGCTAATGGTGACTTAAAATAATAGAGAATCTAAAGTACGTGCAAATTGGCAGAATGGGATTATGGGTTATGATCCAACGGCCAGGAATGAAGATGGACGGCGGGAGCCTGATATCCGGCCGTTTGAGAAAAGAGACTCCTTTCTTGCATTAAACAAAAATATTCTTTATACTTGACATGCATCAATAAAATGGTTCATGAAATGGTTAACCCTGATCCTGGTATTCCTCTACGCTCCTCTGTTGTACAGTCAAAAAAGCGATGATATTCCGGATTTCGGAAAAATTGATAAAGCGGATCTGATGATCACAGGATGTGATTTTGATAAAAATGCGGAAGCCCTGGTCCTGTTCGATGTGGAGGAAGTACAATGTCATGTATATCCCGCTTCGGTATATGCCAGGCTCAAAAGACATATACGCCTGAAGATCTTAAATGATAAAGGCCTGGACCAGGCAAATATTAAAATACCTTATTTGGGGTATGCCGGGGGCGACGATATCGGCAATATAACTGCGCAGACCTATAATCTCGACGCTACCGGAAATATTGTTGTCTCCCGGCTGGAAAAAAAAGGGGTCTTTAATAAGAAGATCAATAAAGTAATGTCGGAAAAGATATTCACTTTTCCGGAAGTCAGGGCAGGCAGCGTTATTGAATATGCTTATACGATAGATGGATCGGTCAGCAGAGGGCTGCGGAACTGGAATTTCCAGAAGTCCGTTCCTGTTAAACTGAGTCGGTATACCATCGATTTTCCTTCTGAAATAGAAGTCTCTTCGAATGCTGTAGCTGTTTTGCCGGTGACAAAACAAACCAGAGCAGAGAAAGGCCGCTTGATAAGGGTTTTTACCATGAAGGATATTCCTGCCCTGCGGGATGAGCCTTTCATCACCTGCGAAAGCGACTATGTGCAGCGGGTCGAGTCCAGGGTGGTGGCATTGAATACTCCACAGCGAAGGATCAACCTGCTCAGTACCTGGCGGGAGATTGTCGACGATATGATGAAGGATGAGGATTTCGGGATCCAGCTCACGAAAAACATCCCGCGTACGGATGATCTGGAAGCGTCCTTAAAGAAAGTGGAGGACCCCTATCAGAAAATGAATATTATTTACCGGTATGTGCGTAAGAACATGGAATGGAATGGTTATTCCAACATATGGGCCTTCAATGGCGTGAAGAGCGCCTGGAAGGAAAAAAAGGGCACGACGGGGGAGATCAATCTTATCCTTATCAATTTATTGAAAGATGCGGGCCTGGAGGCTCATCCTATCCTGGTCAGCACCCGGGAGAACGGCCGGATCAATACGATGAAGCCGGGATATAACCAGTTTGATAAAGTGATGGCTTTCGTTAAGATCAAAGGCAGGCCCTTTATCCTCGACGCTACGGATAAATACGGATCGCCTGAGCTGATCCCCTGGGAAGTGATGGATAGCGAAGGATTGGTCATCGAAAAAATTGAGACCCATCAATGGGGCTGGCTTAGTTTATGGGAAGACAGCCGGATGTTCAAAGACCTTGTCGTAGTGAATGCGACGATCGATGAAAAGGGAAATATGAATGGGACTGCCCATGTGAGTAACAGCGATTACTCGCGGGCGAAGCGAATGCCGGACCTGAAGAATGGAAAGGAGAAGTTTGTGGAAAGATACTTCACGGACGTCAATCCGGGCGTTCGGGTAGATAGTTTTTCGGTGAAAAATGAGGATACGGATACTTTGCCGCTGGTCCAGGATTTTCAATTCAGCCAGGCGCTAAGCTCTTCCGGCGGGTATAAATATTTTTCACTTAATCTTTTTTCGGGCCTGGAAAAGAACCCTTTTGTTGCGGACACCCGCTTCTCGGATGTTTTCTTCGGAGCTAACCAGGAGTGCTCGATGGTGGGAAATTACTATATCCCCGATGGATTCTCATTCGATGAGCTTCCAAAGAATATCCGGATGCGGATGCCTGATTCCAGTATCGTTTTTACCCGGATGGTCGAGGCGGATAAGGACCGTTTTTCCGCGCGGATCACCCTCCAGTTCAACAAGCCGGTATTCTCCATAGAAGAGTATGACAACTTCCACGAATTTTATAAGAAACTTTTTGACCTTTTGAACGAACAGGTCGTCATTAAGAGAAACCCCGTCGATGAAAAGAAATAGCTGGCTGCTGCTCATTTCCCTGATCTTTGGACGACCATCCGGTGCGCAAATGCCGGGATATGATACCGCCGGCATACCGGAGATGGTGAAGAAGAATGCCTCACAGGTCAAACGATCCGAAAAAATAGAGTTCGAGGTATCGGCCATTGACCGGGCCCGGCTGAATGTTGATAGGGTGGTCACGGTCATGAATGAGAGCGGGAAATCGGCCTTGTTCTTTACAGAAGAGACGGACAAGTTCATTTCCCTGGAAGAGGTGGAAATAAGAGTTTTCGATGCCGCAGGGAAGACCGTGACGAAATACAAACAGAAGGATTTGAGCAGCCTGGCCATTGCAGATGGGCTTATCGACGATTCTAAAATGTATTATTTGCAGATACCCGCTTCCACTTTCCCCGTGACCGTAGAATATAAATATGAACTGCGCTATAAAGGCATTCTTTCTTATCCCCGGTATGAGATACTTCGTCCGGGAGAAGGTGTAGAGCGATCCAGCTATACTGCCCGGATCCGGCAGGACATGGACCTGAGGTACGAGGCAAAGAATATCGCGCTCTCTCCCACAGTGGGGGAGGATGGGAAATATAAAACCTATAGCTGGTCGGTAAAGGACCTGAGCCCTTTAGAGGAAGAGGAAGGGGCTGTAAGTTATGAAAGCCGCTATCCCTCCATTTTGCTGGCGCCCAACCGGTTCAAACTGGACGATTATGAAGGAGATATGACAAGCTGGAAGAATTTCGGAAGATGGTATGGAGATCTCAAGAAAGATATGGACTTGCTGCCGGAAGACCGGAAGGCCTTCTTCCTGGGATTAGTTAAGAATGCTAAAGATGACAGGGAAAAGACGAGGATAATCTATACCTATCTGCAAAAGAACTTCCGGTATGTAAGTATCCAGCTGGGAATTGGAGGTTTCAGGCCTTTCTCCGCTGATTTTACGGATAAAAAGAAATATGGCGATTGTAAGGCATTAAGCAACTATATGCAGGCGGTATTACAGGTGATAGGAATAAAAAGTTATCAGGCCCTGGTCAATGCTACATATAATAAAGAGCCCGTTAATCCTGACTTCCCTTGTAATCAGTTCAATCATGTCATTGTATGTGTGCCGCAGCCCAAAGACAGTATCTGGCTGGAATGTACCAGCCGGACAAATGATTTCGGGTCTCTGGGAAGTTTTACGGAAAACAGGAATGCGCTGCTGATCACGGAAGACGGCGGTGTGCTGGTGACCACTCCGGCAAGCAAGGCCCGGGACAATACTTTTACCTCCGTCACGTACATCGATCTGAGGGAAGATGGTTCGGGCAGGGTGACTACCCGGCTGAGGACTACGGGTGACTACAAGCAGGATATGATGGATTACGCCAATGAAAAGCCGGATGCGCAGAAAGCTTATTTTATAAATGGAATGGGGTTTAAAGACCCGCAACAGATCATTTTTAAGCAAGAAGAGGCTTCTGATAATTTCGGGGTGACGGTCGATCAGGAGATAGAGGCCCTTCCGGAGTTGAAGACCGGGACTAAAATGTTCCTTTCCCCCAGGGTATATCGGCTTTGGTCGCGTAAGCTCCCCAAGTCTGAGCGGCGACGCCAGGATTTTTATTTTAATTGTCCTTTTGAAAAGACGGACACGACTTGTATCAAACTGCCGGCAGGGTACAAGCCGGACGCCTTGCCGGAATCAAAGGACCTCCGGTGTGATCTGGCCAACTATAGTGCCCGGTATTGGTATGATGAAAAGAATGGACGGGTTTATTCAACGGCAAAGATCGACTTGCTGCGGCATAAAATACCTGTAAAGAATTATACGGAGATCAAAAATTTCTTTGATGCCGTTCTACAGGACAACCTGCAGCGGATCGTAATTAAAAAGCAGTAAGACCAGGGCGATTTGGGACCTGATGGATTATGCCTTATTTTTAGGCCAGTCAAAAACTGCTTATTTATGTATATCGCTTCTTTTCCGTTGTCCCGGTATTTTCGTCTTTTCCTCCTGGTTGCCGGAATCTGCTGTCTTTCTCTGCTTTCTCCGGCCCAGAATAAAATAGTCGTATTCCAATCGGACTTCGGATTGAAGGATGGAGCGGTGTCCGCTATGAAGGGCGTGGCGATGGGTGTGTCCCCGGAGCTGAAATTATTCGATCTTACGCATGAGATACCAGCCTATAATATCTGGGAAGCCGCTTACCGTCTGCAGCAGACCGTGCCTTACTGGCCGGCCGGCACCGTATTCGTCTCCGTAGTAGACCCCGGCGTAGGCACCGAACGTAAGTCCGTTGTTTTAAAAACAGGAACGGGGCAGTATATCGTAACCCCGGATAATGGCACCCTGACCCTGATCGCAGAATCATTGGGGATCGCGGAGATCCGTCAGATCGATGAGGTCATCAATCGCAGAAAAGACTCTCAGAAATCCTATACTTTTCATGGACGGGATGTCTATGCTTATACGGGCGCCCGTCTCGCGGCAGGAGTGATCGGCTTCGAACAGGTGGGTCCCCTGCTGCCCAAACAGGTCGTTTCCATTCCCTATCAGAAAGCTGTCGCGGAAGGAAAAAAGATCAAAGGCACCATTGCCATCCTCGACGTCCAGTATGGTAATATCTGGACCAATATTCCCGGGGACCTTTTTCAGCAATTACATCCGGCATTTGGAGAGCCGCTGCACGTCGTCCTCTCTCATAACGGTGTTCGTGTATACGAAGGAGATATGCCTTATAGCGCTACGTTCGGCGCCGTGCCTGTCGGCAAACCACTGGCTTACCTGAACAGCCTGCTGCAATTGTCGTTCGCGCTGAACCAGGATAGTTTTGCCGCGGTCTATAAGATCGGCAGCGGGAACGACTGGAGCGTGGAAGTGAGTAAGCCATAGTCCGGCCGGCCACCGCCGCCTCATAAATACAGCTGTACCATATGCCGCCAGTACTTAGCCTTGTGGGACTCCCCATCCCAGAGATGCAGGGCATTCCAGATACCTTTTTCCCAGAGGGCGTTGCTGAGGAGGCGGTTGTTCTCCAAAAAAACATCATTTTCACCCACTACAAAGATGATTTCCATTTTTTTCATCAGACTGATAAAATATTCGTCGCGCAGATTGGGGATGTACAGGCCGGGCATATTGTAATAAACATCCTCGTCGCGGTACCCTTCGAACAGGTCTTCGAAATGTGGCATGGAAGTGGTCAGGTCATACCGGCCGCTCAATCCTACCATTTTGTGGAACAGGGCCGGGTATTTGAAGGCGAGGTTAGCGGCATGATAGGCGCCCAGGCTGCAGCCGGCGGCGACAAAGGTCCGGTAAGAGGTTCTCTTTCGCACCAGGTCCAGCACTTCCTTCAACACGTATCGCTCGTATTGCAAATGCCGGGCGATCCTGGCTGAAGGAGGGATATCCCTGGCATAAAAACTCTCCTTATCGATGCTGTCCAAACAATAGACCTGCAGGTTACCTGCTTCGATCTTATGCCGGAGGGCCTCGATCACGAGCCAGTCTTCATAATCATAGAAATGGGCGGTACGGGTGGGGAAGAACAATACCGGCTCTCCGGCATGTCCGAAGACCAATAATTCCATATCCCGCTGCAGGCTGGGACTAAACCATGTATGATATTCTCTGTTCATTTGCTAAAGGCCGATACATAGGGCAGCAAAATCTCTTTCCATAGGGCATAGCCTTTTTCGTTGATATGGAGCCCGTCCGGGTCCAGGAATTCTCTTTTCGGATAACCGGAGTTATCGGTCATCCTGTTATAAACGTTAATGAAATGGAGATTGTTCCCCTCTTTCTTTATTTCTTCTTCGATGATCTTATTGGTATAGCGGATGCTGTCCACGATGTTCCAGCGGGAGATGCTGGGCTTGATGGAAATAAAAGCCAAAGGAATATTTCCAAAGCGCTGCCTTGTGCTGGCGACCAACTGCCGGAAAAAAATGAAGACTTCTTCGGGGTTTCTGCCATCCCCCAGGTCGTTGTCCCCGGCATAGACGATGATGGACTCGGGACGATAGGGGGTGAGGAGGCGATCGAAGAACCATACGCAGGCTGCCAGTGTGGAGCCCCCGAATCCCAGGTTGACGGGCTGGTAAGCGGAGAAGTCCTGGTCGAGGCTCTCCCATAGCCGGATCGACGAACTCCCGTAGAAGATCATCTTCGGCTCGAATTTCAGGGCTTCCTTCTCCTTCTCCAGTCGCTGGACCTCATTTTCATACCATTGCATATACCTGGGGCTTTGTATTTCAAATATAGGGGGTAACCGCTATACTCCTTATAAAAATGTGAATTGGTAAAATTAAAATAACAGGATTGGCGGGAGCCGATCCCGTCGGCCGGGGTGTACCCCCAATAAGGATATATTTAGTTGTCCAGGTTAGTGGAAAATGCCAACAATCCCGGAAATTGCAGGCAAATCAACGTCGATATGAAGAAGGTTCTTGCCATTGTCCTGTTCATTTCCTTCCGGGTTCTTGAAGCGGAAGCCCAAACCCAGGCCCCCGTGCAGGGCCCTGATCTGGATACCGATTCTCTTATTGCCTCGCCCGGAACGCCGCGACTGATCTCCCGGCAATTCAGCTTCACCGAAGGAGCTACCGTGGACAAAAAAGGAAATGTGCTCTTCACGGACCAGCCCAATAACAAAATCTGGGAATATACTATAAAGGGGCAACTGACGCTGTTCCTTGACAGCGCCGGCCGCTCGAACGGTATGTATTTCGACGGCAAGGGCAACCTGGTGACCTGCGCCGATGAACACGATCAGCTATGGTCTATCAGCCCTCGTAAGAAGATCAAGGTCCTGGTGAAGGACTTCCAGGGGCAGCGGTTGAACGGACCGAATGACCTGTGGATAGAACCCCGGGGTGGCCTTTATTTTACCGACCCCTATTATCAGCGTCCTTACTGGGACCGCACCCACCCTGATATCGAAGGAGAGAAAGTGTATTATCTGGCAAAAGGGTCAATGACCCCGCTGGCCGTGATCGACAACCTGGTAAAGCCCAATGGCATCGTGGGTACCCCGGATGGCAACTATTTATATGTAGCCGATGCGGGGGGTGGCAAGACCTATAAATACCGGATTAGCGGGGAAGGCCAGCTCTCCGATCCGCAGGTAATTATTGAACAGGGTTCGGACGGCATGACGCTCGACGAGCGGGGCAACCTCTACCTGACAGGGAATGGCGTTACCGTGTATAATCCCGCCGGCAAAAAGATCGCTCATATCCCTATTCCGGAGAAATGGACTGCCAATCTTTGTTTTGGCGGCAGGAATAAGAAGGACCTCTTCATTACCGCCAGTGAAGGCATTTATATAGTGCCCATGCGGGTGAAGGGGGTGGAGTAAGATAATTTACATTTGCTTAATATTAAAAGGGTTAGGGTATAGGGTATTGAGGGTATTTTACATTTTTTTATCAATTCACTAATGGATAGCAGAAGAGAATTTATCAAAAAAGCGGCCATTTTAGCTGGGGCTACGGGTATTTTGGGTGTATTACCTTCGTCCATCCAAAGAGCGTTGGCTATTAATCCCGCTTCAGGGAGCAGTTGGCTCGATGCGGAGCATGTGGTGATCCTCATGCAGGAGAACCGCTCTTTTGATCACTGTTTCGGGAATCTTAAGGGCGTGCGGGGTTATAGGGACCCAAGGGCCATTACCCTTCCGAATGGTAACCCGGTCTGGCTTCAGACCAATGAGGCCGGAGAGACCTATGCTCCTTTCCGTCTGGATATCAAGGGTACAAAAGCTACCTGGATGGGTTCTCTTCCCCATTCCTGGAGCAACCAGGTAGATGCCCGCAACGGAGGTCAATATGATAAATGGCTGCCTGCCAAACCTTCCGGCCATAAACCTTACGCACAGATGCCGCTTACCATGGGGTATTATGACAGGAGAGATATTCCATTTTATTATTCGCTGGCGGATGCCTTCACGATCTGTGACCAGAATTTCTGTTCTTCTCTGACGGGCACTACTCCCAACCGGCTTTATTTTTGGACCGGCACCCTCCGGGATGAACAGAATGCGCATACCCGGGCAAGAGTCCGCAATGAGGATACCGATTACCGTGTCGAGGCGGCCTGGCCCACCTTCCCCGAGCGATTGGAGGATAATGGGATCGACTGGAGGATCTACCAGAATGAGATCAGCCTGCACCTGGGATTCAAGGGTGAAGAGGATGCCTGGCTGTCGAATTTCACGGATAACCCCATCGAATGGTTCTCCCAATACAATGTCCGGTTCTCGGCTTCCTATATGCCTTATTTGCCGGCCATGATCGATGCCCTTACCAAAGAGGTGGGGGGATTGGAGCAACAACTCGCTACCCTGCCCGCTGACGGCGCAGAGCATGTAAAGGTGAAAGATCAGTTGTCGGAAAAGCAGGCTATCCTGCAATTCCTGAAAGAGGACCGGCAGACGATCACTCCTGAGAATTATGAGAAGCTTTCGCAGCGGGCAAAGAACCTCCACCGGAAGGCCTTTACTACGAATATGGGAGACCCTTCTTTTCGTGAATTGACCAGCCTGCATTACCAGGATGGAGATACGCAAAGGGAAATGCAGGTACCGAAAGGAGATGTACTACACCAGTTCCGGGAAGATGTGAAAGAAGGCAAATTGCCTGTTGTATCCTGGCTGGTCCCCCCTGAGAATTTTTCCGATCATCCCGGGGCGCCCTGGTATGGGGCCTGGTATGTCTCCGAGGTAATGGATATCCTTACGCAGAATCCGGAAGTGTGGAAGAAGACGATCTTTATCCTTTGTTATGATGAAAATGACGGGTACTTCGACCATCTGCCTCCCTTCGTAGCTCCGGATCCCTCACGGCCGGAGACGGGGCTTGTATCGGCAGGGATAGATGCCGGTGTGGAATATGTCACCCGGGAACAGGACCTGCTGCGAACTACGGAGCAGGAAGCGCGTGGCGGGCCCATTGGGCTCGGTTATAGGGTGCCGTTACTGATCGCTTCGCCCTGGAGCCGGGGGGGATATGTCAACTCCCAGGTGTTCGATCATACGTCCATCTTACAATTCCTGGAGAAATTCCTACGGCATAAGACGGGAGAGAAGATAGAAGAAACGAATATCAGCGCCTGGCGCCGGGCTGTATGCGGGGATCTGAGTTCCGTATTCAGGCCCTACCACGGAGAAAAGGGCGAACTGCCGGCCTTCGTACAAAAAAATGAATTCATAGAGAGTGTCCACAAGGCCCAGTTCAAAGAACTGCCGGCTGCTTATAAGCAACTGACGCCGGCCGAGCAGGAAGCTGCGCGGCACCGTCCGGGCTCCCCGCTGTTCAAACCGGAACAGGAAAGAGGAGTGCGCCCTTCCTGCGCATTGCCCTATGAGTTATATGCGGATGGCAGGTTGAGCGATGATAAAAAGAGCTTCGAAATAAAATTAAAGGTTGGAAAGGATGTCTTCGGCGCCGATGCGGCCGGATCTCCTTTTGCTGTCTATGTTTATGGGAAGGAATTGAAAGTAAGGAACTATGCCCTGGTGGCGGGAGACCAGCTGACGGATCATTTTCCCCTGGAGGATTTTGCGGATGGGAAGTATGACCTGCGGGTATATGGGCCGAATGGGTTCTTCAGGGCTTTTACAGGGAATAGGAATGACCCGGCTGTGACGGTAAGTGTTGGCTATGAGCAGTCTATTTCGGCCGATTCGTCTGCTGCGACCCTGGCACGTCCGCAAAAACTGAGCGGCCGTATTGAATTGTATATAACGAATAGGGACAATACTCCCTCTTCCATAGCGGTGGAGGTCCGGGACAACTACTCCAAAGCGGCTGGCGGCAAAACGCTTCGTCCCGGGGTAATCCTGCTGGATCCTGCGAGTCATTTCGGATGGTATGATTTTACCATTGTCTATGGAGGGCATGAGCCCGTTGAAAAAAGATATGCCGGCCGCGTGGAGACCGGCAAGGAGAGCTTTAGCGATCCGGCAATGGGGTAGGGGGCGAAAATCCGGGGATAACCGGTTAATTCCTGCAAACTTTTTTCCGGGCTGCTCCGGTTAGCCCCGTTAATTGCCGCCGGCAAAGTTCCGGAGTATACTTTCCCCTTCCTCCTTATATTCGCAGGAATCAACGAACATATATGAGAAAACATTTTCTACTACTCCTGACACTGGTCACTATGGCCGGCGCTTATGCTCAAAGAAATGGCGGATCGCGGAATGCTGCTCCCACTGCTCCTCCCACACTTCCCGCTGAGAAACTGCCTTCAGGCAGCCGGGTGCTGAATATCGATTCCTCCGTTACAACCAAATCTGAAGTGACGATCAAGGGGCAACTGGTGCCTTATGAAGCCACAGCAGGAACGATCCCTGTCTGGGATGAGGAAGGCAAACCTATCGCAGGAGTCTTCTATACCTATTATGAAAGAACGGATGTAAAGGACCGGGCTTCCCGCCCCCTGGTGATTTCCTTTAACGGAGGCCCCGGCACTCCTTCTGTGTGGATGGAGATCGGCTATACCGGTCCCCGCCGTCTGAACGTGGATGATGAAGGGTATCCCGTTCAACCTTATGGCCTGAAGGAAAACAATTCTTCGATCCTGGATATTGCGGATATCGTTTATCTCGATCCGGTTAATACCGGCTTCTCCCGTGCCGTCAGTAAGGATATCCCTACATCCCGCTTTTTCGGAGTGAATGAAGATATCAAGTACCTGGCCGAATGGATCGCTACTTTCGTCACCCGTAAGAATCGCTGGGCTTCTCCTAAATTCCTTATCGGCGAAAGCTATGGCACGACCCGCGCTTCGGGTCTCGCCCTGGAACTGCAGGATGCGCAATGGATGTACCTCAACGGGGTGATCCTGGTCTCTCCCACCGAACTGGGGATCGACCGCAGCGAGTTTGTGAAAGCATCTCTTCGCGTGCCTTATTATGCGTCCACGGCCTGGTATCAGAAAGCGTTGAGCCCGGAACTACAGAAAAAAGACCTGACCGAACTATTGCCGGAAGTGGAAGATTTTACGGTGAATGAACTGATCCCGGCCCTTGCCAAAGGAGGGTTTCTGGAAGACGCCAAGAAAAAAGAATTAGCCGTCAAATTGGCCCGCTATACCGGCCTGTCGGAAAAAGCGGTCCTGCAATGCAACCTGATCATCCCTGCTAATTTTTTCTGGAAAGAGCTCCTGAGGGATAAAGGGTTTACCGTAGGACGACTGGATTCCCGCTACCGGGGTATCGATGAGCAGGATGCCGGAGACAACCCGGATTATAATGCCGAGCTGACTTCCTGGCTCCATTCTTTTACGCCCGCTATTAATATTTATCTCAGGGAAGACCTGCATTATAAGACCGATTTGAAATATAATATGTTCGGGCCCGTGCATCCCTGGAATAACCAGAATGATCATACGGGGGAGAACCTCCGCCAGGCGATTGCCCAGAATCCTTACCTGCATCTGCTGATCCAGTCCGGTTATTATGATGGGGCCTGTGATTATTTCAATGCGAAATACAGTCTCTGGCAACTGGATCCCAGCGGTAAATTGAAGGACCGTCTTCATTGGGAAGGATACCGCAGCGGGCATATGATGTACCTGCGTAAACCGGATCTTGCGGAAGCCAACGAAAATCTCCGTAAATTTATCAAAGCTTCCCTCCCCAAACCCGGAGAGCCGGCAAAATATTAGGTTCGGGCGATCATTCTATTAGATGATCCGACCCGGGTTATCCGCTCTGAAAAACCTGTCGAATGGAATGGGCCTTAGGTTTGAACGACCCGTCAGATCTGCGAGGTCCTGTTAAATGATCGAAGGCCGGCGTATTTCGCCGGCCTTTTTTATGAGCGCCCGGCTCCTTCAGGAGCCATGCTTCTGCAAGCGGATCACCACTAATTTGGAAACGGGCGTATTGCTTTTGTCGGCCACACTGCCGATGGGGACCAGTACATTAGTTTCGGGATAATAGGTGGCGGCGCAGCCACGGGGAATGGGATAAGGGACCACGATGAAACGGTGCGCAACCCGTTGAATTCCTCCCTGCTCATTATACAGATCGACGATATCGCCATCCTGCAGGCCTTGCTGCCATATATCCTCCTCGTTCATAAAAATGACCCTCCGCTCGTTATAGACGCCCCGGTAGCGGTCATTCAGTCCATAGATCGTCGTGTTGAACTGGTCATGGCTGCGGATCGTCATCATCATCAGCTCTCCGTCCGCCAACTCAGTGCGGGCAGGTACGGCGACATTGAATTGCGCTTTTCTATCGGGCGTAAGGAATTGGCCTTCCCGGGGTCCATTGGGGAGGTAGAAGCCGCCGGGTTCCCGCACACGGACATTATATTGTTCGAAGCCGGGAATAGCTTGCTGGATATCGTCCCGGATAGCGTCATAATTTTGCATATAGCGGTCCCAATCGACTTTGCTGCCCTGCGGACGGGCACTGAGTGTGGCTTTCGCCAGGCGGCTGACAATAACGGGTTCACTCAGCAGGTCATCGGACACAGGTGTAAGTATTCCTTTGGAAGATTGTACGACTCCCATAGAGTTCTCGCAGGAAACAAATTGGTCTGTGCCGTTGATGCTGTCGCGGTCGCTGCGGGCCAGACAAGGGAGGATCAGGGCTTCTTCTCCGTGTACGAGGTGGCTCCGGTTGAGTTTGGTAGAGACATGCACCGTGAGGCGGCAGCGGCGCAGCGCTTCAGCGGTATAGTCGGTGTCGGGTGTGGCGGAGAGGAAATTGCCGCCCATGGCAAAGAAAACCGAGGCTTTCCCTTCATGCAGCGCACGGATGGCGTTGACTACATCGTAGCCGTGCTGCCGGGGCGGCTGGAAACCGAATACCTTTTCGATCGAATCCAGGAATTTTTCGGAGGGTTGTTCATAAATACCCATGGTACGATCGCCTTGCACGTTACTATGTCCACGCACGGGACAGGTGCCGGCGCCGGGTTTGCCGATGCTGCCCTTGAGCAGCAGCAGGTTGACGACTTCTTTGATCGTGTCCACGGCATTCTTATGTTGCGTGAGCCCCATGGCCCAGCAGACGATGATCTTCTTTTTGTCTTTCAGCATTTCGGCTGCCTCCCCGATCTGCTGAATGGAAATGCCGCAGGCCTCCGAAAGATCGGGTAGCGAACCCTGTTGAATATATTCGAGGAAGGTTCCATATCCTGTAGTATGATCTCTTATAAAATCCCTGTCGAAGACGGTGCCGGGAGCCCTGTCCTCTTCCAGCCAGAGCAACAGTTCGATAGCCTGCAGCAGGGCCATATCGCCGTTGAGTTTCACGGGTAGATAAAGATCTGTCAGGGTGGTGGCGAGACCCAGTATGCCCTTTACCTGCTGCGGATTGTTAAAAGCCATAAGGCCGGTCTCCGGCAGGGGATTGATGGAAATGATCCTGGCGCCATTGTTTTTGGCCTTTTGCAGGGCGGAGAGCATTCGGGGTGCGTTGGTGCCAGGGTTTTGACCCATGATGATGATCACTTCCGCCAGGTAGAGATCGTCCAGTTTGACGGAACCTTTTCCGAGTCCCAGGGATTCGGTTAATGCTACGCCGCTGGATTCATGACACATATTGGAGCAGTCGGGCAGGTTGTTGGTACCGTATTCGCGGGCAAAGAGCTGGTAGAGGAAGGCCGCTTCATTACTGGTGCGGCCGGATGTATAAAAGACCGCCTGATCCGGGGAAGGAAGCCCATTCAGCGTACGGGCGATATGGGAAAAGGCATCGTCCCAGGAAATAGGCTGGTAATGGGTAGCTCCTTTAGGAAGATACATGGGATGGGCCAGCCGGCCTTTCCTCCCGATCTCGTAGTCGGTAAGCGTGGCCAGCCCGGCCACGGAATGCAACGCGAAAAATTCAGGGGTAACTTTTTTAGTAGTGGCTTCTTCGGCGATGGCCTTGGCTCCATTCTCACAATATTCGGCGATGCCAGAGCGCTCGTCATCCGGATCGGGCCACGCGCAGCTGGGGCAGTCGAAGCCTCCTTTCTGGTTGACATGGGCGAGGGCCTTCATTCCCCGGCCGAGGCCGGCTTCTGAGAGAACGTGCCGCAAACTGGAGACGATGGCGGGAATGCCGACAGCATCTTTTTTTATTTTCCCGGTGTGGAGGCCGGTGAGGGCGTCGGGGTTTTCGGCTGAAGGGTTTTGCCCGGCTGGTTCTTTTCGTTGTTCTTCACTCATGGATACCTGTTTTATGTTACCGGACGCGCTGCGACCCGGCGTATACGTTAAATCTTTCTTCACGAAGGAAGCCGATCAGGGTCATCCCCTGTTCTTCCGCCAGTTGTACGGCGAGACTGGAGGGCGGTCCTATAGCCGCTACCATTCTTATGCCAGCCATCGCCGCTTTCTGGATCAACTCGAAGCAGGCCCTGCCGCTGAGCAGGAGGATGTCCGCCGAAAGGGGGAGCCGTCCCTGTTGCAGGGCGTACCCGATGGTTTTATCCAGGGCATTGTGCCGCCCGATATCTTCCCGGAGGAATAATAAATTTCCTTTTTGATCGAAGAGGGCGGAGGCATGCAGGCCGCCGGTGAAATCGAATAGCTCCTGCTGCTGCCGGAGCAGGGCGGGCAGGGAATACAGCAATTCCCGGTCGATCAGCCAGTCTTCCGTGGGTGCGGGCGCCGGGCATACGGTCCTCAGGGAGTCGATGGAAGACTTCCCGCAGACCCCGCAACTGGAGCTGGTATAGAAATGACGCTGGAGCCGTCCGAGGTCAAGCGCGACCTGCTCATGCAGGCCGATGCGGATGCTGTTGGAGGCCGATTCGATCGAGATGATCGCGGAGGCATCTGAAATGATCCCCTCCGTGAACAAAAATCCCGTAGCCAGTTCCGCGTCATGGCCCGGGGTGCGCATCGTGACAGAGATACCCTGTTCGACACGTTTTCCGGAGGGACCGTACTGCAGCCGGATTTCCAGGGGCTCTTCCACTGCCACGGAATCATCGGTCTCCAGCAGGCTGGAGGCCTTTATCTTTTGGACCGGCATCCGGGCAATGGCCGGCGTGTCGGTGATGGTTGAATGGAACATATACCAAATTTACGAAAAAGGAGAATGAGGGCGTTTATTGCCCTTAAATAGGGAACGAGGGCAGAACCATTGGTGACTTTTTCTCATGTATAGAAATTATACATGAGACCTCTATCATGTATAAAAAAATGAGTTATTTTTACATGATAGCATCTTCATTTAAAAATGATTTATATGACGAAAAATGAAAATACGATGCGGAATGAGGTAGCATTCAATGATTTGCCCTTATTGCCACCCCCAAGAGAAAAGATTGAAACAATGAAGGTATTGCGTCAGGTAGTCAAGTCATCCGTTGCTTTAGCAGAATTAAAAGGACTTGTCAAAACATTACCTAATCCGAACATTCTATTAAATGCAATTATTCTCAAAGAAGCAAGCGCAAGTTCTGAAATTGAGAATGTCATAACCACACAAGACAAATTGTATCAGGCATTATCCGCAAAGGGCATTCAGGTAGATGCCGCTACCAAAGAAGTACTTCGCTACCGGGAAGCTGCATTATTTGGTTTTTCCTTTATTCAAAAAAAGGGCTTTTTGAATACGAATGCTATAATCAAAATTCAAAAAGCATTGGAAGAGAATAATGCCGGAATCAGAAAATTACCTGGCACCGCGTTAAGAAATGCTGCAAACGGAAAGGTGATCTATACACCGCCGGATGATTATGATACCATTCTGGCGCTTATGAAGAATTTGGAAGACTATTTGAATGAAGAGGATGATCTTTCACCACTTATTAAGCTGGCAGTTCAGCACTATCAGTTTGAAAGCATTCATCCATTTTATGATGGCAATGGGCGAACTGGAAGAATTATAAACGTTCTTTACCTGATTCTTCATGGCTTATTGGAAAGCCCTATTCTTTATTTAAGCGCCTTTATCATTGACAATAAACCCGATTATTACCGGCTTTTACAGGAAGTGCGATTAAAAGGAAATTGGGAAGGTTGGGTATTATATGTTTTGAATGGAGTTGAACAAACTGCAAAAAGAACAATTGGCCAGATTCAGGAGATAAATAAACTATTTATCCAAACACAAGAAAAAATAAAGAGCGCGATAGAAAAATCATACAATAAAGAATTGGTGGAACTTTTGTTTGAACACCCATACTGTAAAACCGATTATCTGACTGACAGGATTAAAATTTCAAGAATCACCGCATCAAAATATTTAAGAGAATTGGAAAAATTGGGGATACTGCAATCCAAAAAGATTTGGAAGGAAACATTATATATTAATACAGCGCTTTTTGATCTGCTAAAGAAGTGAAATAGCCGTTGCATAATTTTTCTGGCAGTTCTGAAAATTGAACGAGGGCAGTTTTTGCCCTTAATCTACCAAGGGGGGCAAAATATAATTATAATTGCCTTCGTAAAGTTTGAGTTATGGATTTATGAATTAAATTAGGGCATGAAACAACTGCCAGTCCGACTGCTGCGGGGACCTTTGGGACTATTGATCTTTCTGGGGCTACAAGGTCCTTCCTTTTCTTTTGCACAATCGACTTCCGTTCCGGCCGCTCAATCAACTCCCAGCCCGGGGAAAGAACTGGTTTCTATTTCTCCGGCCGAACGGCGCCGGTATGAAGGCGAAGCCCGCCAGGTGAGTATCGTCCGCGACCGGTGGGGCATTCCGCATATTTATGGAAAGACGGATGCGGCGGCTGTATTCGGACTGATGTATGCCGAATGCCAGAACGATTTCAGCCGGGTGGAGAAGAACTACCTGGAGATGCTGGGCAGACAGGCGGAAGCCTATGGGGAAGGCTATCTCTACAATGATGTGATGATGCGGCTGATCTATGACAGCGCCCAGGCCGTAAAAGATTACCAGGATAGCCCACCCTGGATGCATAAGCTGTTGGATGCTTTTGCGGATGGGATCAACTACTATCTCTATAAACACCCGGAAACCAAACCGATCCTGTTGAAACGCTGGGAGCCCTGGTATGCCCTTATGTTCACGGATGGCAGCGTGTCCGCTACCAGCACGGGCGGGATCCGGCCGGAGGAGATCCGGAATTTCTATGCCCAGCCCCCGCAAACCCGGATCATAACGAAGCATGAAGCCGCGACAGTAAAGCAGACAG
Source organism: Puia sp. (assembly GCA_036394375.1). Taxonomy (GTDB): domain Bacteria; phylum Bacteroidota; class Bacteroidia; order Chitinophagales; family Chitinophagaceae; genus Puia. The sequence goes on along the minus strand of DASWFF010000074.1, from coordinate 134,326 downwards.
CCGATCCGTCGGCAATGGAAAAGATGATCCTGGCTGACCGGGGGATTTCGGCGCCGGCCCCCCCGCTGGCAGACCCGATTCCTGATGGACAGGAACGGGGTTCCAATGGATTTGCCATCGCCCCGTCACGGACGGCTTCGGGCAATACTCTGCTGTACATTAATCCGCATGTGCCTTATTATTTCCGGATGGAAGTGCAGCTGGTGAGCGAAGAAGGACTCAATGTCTATGGCGCCGTCACCTGGGGACAGTTCTTCGTCTACCAGGGTTTCAATGCCCATTGCGGATGGATGCACACTTCCAGCTACGCGGATGTGGCAGACCTGTACGAAGAAAAGACCCGTTGGAATGACAGGGGCTGGGAATATGAATATGAAGGAAAGGAAAGACCTGTCACCAGCAAACCTTTTACGGTTTATTACCGGAAAGACGGTCAGCTGTTGTCCCTGCCCGTTACGGGATATTATACGCATCATGGACCGGTAATGGGTAACCGTAATGGGAGATGGATTAGCCTGAAAGAATACAATCGTTCCCTCAACGCCCTCCTGGAAGCCTGGCTGATCACAAAGGCAACTACTTTCGACGCCTATAAGAAAGCAATGGATATCCGGGCCAACACCACCAATAATACCGTATATGGGGACGACCAGGGAAATATCGCTTACTGGCATGGTAATTTCATGCCCAGGCGGGATACGGCTTATCATTGGTCATTGCCCGTGGATGGGACGGTGGCTGCTACGGAATGGAAGGGACTGCATGAATTGGATGAGATCGTACATGTCTACAACCCCTCTACAGGGTGGATACAAAACTGCAATTCGACCCCTTTCAGCCTTTCCGGCAGCAGTAGCCCCGACAGAAATAAATATCCTTCCTATATGGCCCCGGATGGTGAGAACTTCAGGGCCCTGAATGCCGTTCGATTATTACAGGCTGCGGATCATCTTACCCTGGACAGCCTGATCGCGAAAGGATATGATCATTACCTCACTGCTTTTGACCTGCTGCTGCCCTCCTTATTCGAAGCCTATGACGGATCGGATGATTCCGTTAAAAGAGTATTGCAGGAACCGGTGACCTTATTACGGCAATGGGATAAGAGATCGGCCATCCATTCCATTGCCACGACCCTGGCGATCGAATGGGGGACGCGGATGGCTCAATATGCTCCCAAGCCCAGGAGCTCCGAAGAAGCTACCAATGCTGTAGCGAATGTCAAAGGAGAGATCGCCCATGCCACGGCTGCACAGAAACTCAATGAGCTGGCAGCGGTACTGGCGGATCTGCAACAGCGCTGGGGCACCTGGAAGATGGAATGGGGAGAATTATGCCGGTATCAGCGTCTGACGGGAAAAATTACGGAGACCTATGATGACCGGCTTCCCAGCCTGCCGGTCGGACTAGTCTCCTCGGCTTTCGGCGCTCTGCCTTCCGTACAAAGCAAGGTGATGAAGGATACAAAAAAAAGATATGGTTATTCCGGCAACAGCTTTATCGCCGCCGTGGAATTCGGCAAAAAAGTGACCGCCCGGACGATCGTGACAGGTGGAGAAAGCAGCGATCCGGCTTCCCCACATTTTTCTGATCAGGCGTCGATGTATCTGGACGGCCGGTTCAAAGACATATTATTCTATAAAGAAGACGTTCTAAGTCATAAAGAAAAAGAATATCATCCGGGGGAGGAATGATTGGCCATTCATCGTTCCAGCTTAAAATTGGCTTCCAGGGCCGGGCGTTCCGGATTATTAGCCAGTTTCCATCCCGTACGATACATCCATTCTGCTATGCGGGTGATCTTTTTGGTGTCGATCCGGGCGGATTCATCCCGGGGGGTATGATAATCCGGGTGCAGCAGCGAAGTGAAGAACAGGGCCGGAATACCGGCACGGGCATAGGGAAGATGATCGCTGCGAAAATACCAGCCTTCTATATGCGAAGCTTTATCATAGGTCGTATCCAGGAGGAAGCGGGGACCTTCCTCGTTGGCAGCGAGTGCGGTCGCTACCAGGCCGGAAGAATTCCGGTGGGGAGGCTGGACTCCCAATAAGGCCGCACTGTCGGGACTGTTCCTTCCGATCATATCTCCGTTGAGGACGGCTACGATGGAGGATTTAGGCACGGTAGGATGGGAGGCATACCAGCGGGAGCCTAATAATCCCCTTTCCTCTGCGCCATGCCATACGAAGAGAGCTGAACGCCGGCCGGGTTGCTTGTGGAAAGCCCGGGCGATCGCCAGTAAGGCAACGCTGACACTGGCATTATCATCGGCTCCATTATAAATAGAATCGGGACCGGGCGCCTTCCTTATGCCATCATGATCCTGGTGGCCGCTGAATAATACATATTCCTTTGACAGGATAGGATCTTTCCCTTTTAGTACGCCTACTATATTTACCGAGGGGTATTCGAACCGTTCGACTTGTAGGGTAACATGAAGTTCCTGGCCGGGCCGTTGCACCATATTCAGGGCGTCCTTGTGCAGCCAGATCACCGGCTCTTTGGGACTGACCCTTTCAGCGGGACCTCCTGCTATGTCATAAGTGCCATGGTCAAAATAAGAGGCATTGAGCGTCCACCCGGCTTCTGCCAGGGAGTCCGCGATGAACAGGACGGCGACGGCCCCTTTGGCGAACAATCCGGCGGCATATTTCCGCGCTATCAGGGTGGGGTATCGCCTTAAAGGCAAGGAGACCTGTAAGTTGATGCCTTCCGTGGATGCTACGAGCGCGACCGCCTTCCCTTTGAAATCTGTCCGGCTGGTATCACCTTTCTCGATGAACAGGATGGGCGCATTCACCATAGCAGGGGCCGTCTGGGGTACCAGGGCCTCGGTCCATAATGAAAAGTCATGGTCCCCGATGCTGATGCTGCTGTTGGCGGCGATACGATTTCTCCACATCGAAAAGAACTGGAAATAAGTTCCGTCATCGCCGGCAGGTTGGAGTCCGGCCATACGGGCCTGGTTGGCCAGCCATACGGAAACTTTTAATTCGTCGAGGGTGCCGGCTTCCCTTCCCCGGAAATGGTCGTCGGCCATGGCGAACAGATCGGCCCGGATATCCTTTTCCCGGATAGCGGAGAGCCCGATCTCGTTGGTCGGGGTACTGGTGACGTATTTTTTAGCGCGGGGTGATGAGCCGGCCTGGGAATAAACAGCGCCTTCTGCCAGGAGCAAAAGGAACGATACTATAAGAAACCGGGTAGGCTTATATTTCATGATATAAACTTACTATAAAAATCGGTCCCGCCCATCCGGCCTGCCGGCCTGGCATAACTTTTATTTAACAAACCAGTCGGGGTGCGGGTAAACAGGCCGGCTATCTCAATCATTGAAGGCAATTCGCTTTTACGCTGGTAGTGCTGCCGTATAATGCCTTGCTAACCTTTGAAAGATTGGTTTGAGAATTGTTCGCGACATTGTACACCATTACCCCGGCATAACCATTGCTCTTAATGAACTGTGATGCAGTCGTCTGGTCAGTGCCATTAACGTCCACTCCTATGTTCAGCTTGGTTTTTGCCATGCCTGCAGTTACATAAGGCTGCAACCTCCCGGAATAGTTGGTATTGCCGTAGGTCATTTCCCAGCCATAATCGAGAATGTCTCCGGCTTTCAGTCCATTGTAGACGGCGCTGAAATACTGGATGTCGTTAAAGAGCGCTTTGGTGATGTATTTAGTGGTTCCCAGACGGCTTCTCAGGGCTGAGACTGCCAATACCAGGGAATTGGTATTCGTCGTACAGGTGGAATATTCATCATCGATATCGATCCCATCCAATCCGTATTGAGTGACCGCATTAGCACATTGGATGGCGAAAGCATCGGCTCCGGCGTACGTGGTGAAACAGCCCCATCCGGCATTTTCATGGTTGCCCAGCACGTCGAGCAATACTTTTATGCCTAAGGACTTTAGATAGGCGACATTGCCGGAGGTCAGGGTGCTTTGAACCTGGGGGTTGAAATACAAGGTGGGCTGCCCGTTCGTGTAATTGATATTGGCGGCAAAAATGACGGCAAAACTAAAAAGCTGTTTGGCTGTACTGCCATAGGTATAACAGCCGGGATTTTTGAAACTGTTAGAATTTACTTCTACATAGGCAGTCGTGAAAGGCGTCGTCAGCGGAGTACCTGCCGGGGCTGCTACCGACATCGGCGTTTGCCCCGGATTGCCGACGTTCTGTTTGAGCGGATTGGATTGCTGATTGTCATACTTGCTGCATCCGGCAAAGAGGAGCGGAATGAATAGGAGTGTGTTTACGATTATTTTTCTCATATGGAAAGTTTAATCTTTAAAATTAACCATAAACAAAAGACAAAACTCTCCGGCCCGGAACAGTTAACACTAAGCTGTGTATACAAATAAACACTAACGTCGAAATCACCCGCGTGATCCATGCAGGCCGTGCAGCTCTCTAAGGATCCAGCGGATCATAGGGGTCCATGTGCAGGGATTCCATAACAGGATAAAATACAATATCGTGCAGGGCGATCCGGTTTTTGTCTTTATAAGGCAGGTATCCCAGTTCATACAGATTACGTTGATCAAATAATGCAGCGGCTGCATAATCGGTCTGGGACTTTGTGGTGATGAAGACGGATGGCTTTGTAAGCGGGATGCCATAGCGGATCATCAGCCTGTCGGCATTGCGTATATTGGTAGTGGTATGCCTGGCATGCGGGTCGATGAGAATGGCTGCTTCCGGAATGGCGAATTTTTCCATTAGATATTTTTTCATTTCTATCGCTTCGCAATAAGGCCCCTGAAAGGGATAGCAATATCCGCCGCTTACAATGATGAACGGAGCCCATCCTTTTTGATAGCGCGCGGCTGCGATGGCGCAATGCATTTTATTGATAGGACTTATCGGGGTGGTTCTCAGCTCGGGGCCATTACCCGGAATTAAAATAGTGGCATAGGAATATTTTGACCAGTCCGTATTCATAATAGCCTGGACCGCTTTTTTATTTTCCCCCGATTCCATCGGCTCGAATCTTGCCGGCTCATCCCGGTCATTCAGATCCATCAATTGCAGGGCGACGGCCAGAGACGGCCCATAGAATATCTTTTTATTTTCCATCTGTTCGCTCAGATAGGCAAACATATCTTTTAAGGCAGTGCGGTAATACCGGGAAGTTACCGGGTAACTGGCCGAGTCTATCCGGGGATACCGCATTTTTTTCCCCAGCCCGAACTGGTCGATGATATAATTGATCCCAGTCACATACTGTCCCCAGGCATGCAGTAAAAGATCTTCATTGCTCAACATTATAAATCGCTGATAATAACCGGAAGGGCGAAGATGCTGATCGATCATTTCATCGAACAGGGATTTATTGTTTTTATAGAGCGTTCTAAGGCCGGTGATCACTTCCAGTGAATCGGCGTTGGAGAAACTAAATCCGCTCAGCAAAGAAGCAGGCCAGGAACAGGAATCCGTGACATGATCCTTCAGAACGGCCAATCGTTGTTCCCCGATAGCTGCCAGATGTTGCTCCTTTATTAAAAGACCTCTGAGAGAGGGTGTCTGATCGAATACGGTAATGAGGTAAAAGTTTTTATCCGCTACCAGGTTACCGGAATGCAAAAAATTATATTCTTTTTGATAACCTGCACCGGGTTGAGCGGCGGCTGGTCTTGTCAAAATAAAAATAGGCAGGACTAAGAGAAAATATTTTTTGAGTTGCATCTTCTTTTTCGTTTGATAAATCTGATAATGAGGCGAATGTCTTACTTCAATAGTCCGGAAATTTAAAAAAAGAACTACCCGGGAAAGCTGAATTAATAATTCGGTAACGTGGAGGAGGAGAATAAGGAATGCGAAACATCTTAATCTTGCATTTTATATGCGACCCTTACTTTACCTTCTATTGGCTGGGCTCACTGCAGGATTGACATCCTTCGATCCGGAGAAGCCTGATATGCATTTGTCAAAATCTTTTACGGTTGATTCTTTAGGGGCCTGCCAGGGAATATCCTGGTTACATGGGAAAGCCTATTTATATGGAGACCGGGAAGTAGGCATGATCCGGGAATTTACGCTGAAAGGAGATTCCCTTTTGTATACAGGTCATGAATGCAGGCTGACCTTGAATGACACGGATGTGATCAATCATCCTACCGGCATCGCTTACCATGGCAAAGACCCTGTGTTCATGGGGAACAGTGTCGTGCTCAACAAGGAAAAGAATATTTGGAAAGCCATTATTTATTGTATCGACTGGGAAGGCCTGCAACGAACAGGCACTCTCGACGGGGGCAACCTTCTCAACGTCATCGAAGATGATGCCTGCATACAGGGGACAAGACCGGAATACGTGAAGGTTAATAATAAATGGTATGTGGCGACGGCGGACTATGGCAACCGGGCTAATGAAGTAAGGCTCTACGATCCTGCCGTTCTGCGGCATGCCTCGAAGACCAGTGAGAAAGGAGTGCTGTTTAAGAAGTTCACCTGCGGCCCCTGGGTACAGAATATGCAGTGGCTTCCGGAGAAGAATATTTTGCTGCTCATACAAAATCAAACGGAAGGAAGGAAATGGAGGTTTACTTACCTGGATCTGGCAAAGTCCATTGAATCGGGCAAACAGGAGATTATCAAGGTAGTGGATATTGACAGGGGAGATGAGTTGGAAGGATTCTCTTTTCTGGCTTCCCGGAAGAAAGGGGTGGCCGTCACTTCTTCCCGCAGGGACAATGTCAATTTTATGGATATAAACTGGTAAGGCAACATGCAATCTGATAAAGCAGGCAGTGATAGGGAGCTTTGGCGGCTCATTACACAGGAGGACGATGCGCCCGCTTTTGAACAATTGTACAGGCGGTATATGCATGTATTGATGGCTGCTATCTATAAATGGACAGAAGACAGCGCGGAAGCAGAAGATATCCTGCAGGAGGTCTTTCTCGATCTGTGGGAGAAGAGAAGGCAGATAACGCTAAAGAACGAAATTTTCCCCTACCTATATAGTATTACCCGCTATAAAATATTCGATCGCCTGCGGGAAAAAAAGCTCTCCGACCGGCAACTTCAGGCCTGGCATAGCATTTCCGGCGAGGCTGCGGTATTAACGGTAGCCTTTCGGGAAGACGAGTTGGAAAAAAAGGAAGTCCTCGTGTCTTCTGAACTGGCGCAACTGCCCGCACAAATGAAAAGAGTATACCTGCTGAGCGCAGAGCAGGGTAAAAGCATCCGCGAGATCTCGGAGGAGTTGCTGGTATCTCCCTACACCGTAAAAAATCATCTGCAGAAAATCCGTAAGCGCCTGCGTAATGCCGCTGTACGGATGTCTTCTTTTTTCTTCTAATCAAAAGAAGGCCACAGGCCTTCTGGACGAAGTCCCATCATAAGTAATATTGCGCGGAGGGGCTAAATTTCTAAAGCCCTCCGCGCAATATTACCAGAATATTAATTCGATTTTTCCGGGTAGTTCTTTTTTTTGACCGGGAGACTATTGTATGGCAACCTTATTCTGCCACTCAATAAATATATGCAGCCGGAAGAACAAATCAGGGAAATACTGGAACGCTACAAGCGGGGACAAGCTTCTCCGCAGGAGATAGCCTTGCTGGAGAAATGGTATGAACGGATAATCGGAAAAGAGGAAGAGGGTGATCAGGATACTGCCGGCATACTGAGCGCATCCGATGAAGACCGGCTGGCAGGAGCCCTGCGGATGGTCATCGATGCCCAACCTGCGAGGGATTTCCGCGCGGCGCGCCGCCCTTTTCTCCTGCGTCCTTCCTGGCGTTCTGCGGCCGTATGGATCGGTCTGATCGTTCTGGGCGGATGGTCTTTTATCCAATTGCACAAACGCAGCCAGCGTTCGCCTGACCCGCAACAGGTCGCCTTTAATGAAATAACGACGGGTTATGAGCAACTGAGGAAAATTATACTGCCGGATAGCTCTGTGGTATGGCTTAATTCAGCCACTCATTTGTCCGTTCATCCGGACTTTGCCCGGCACCGGGAACTGAAGCTGAAAGGAGAAGCCTTCTTCGAAGTGCGGCATGATGCCAATCACCCTTTTGTCGTGCAGGCAGGCAATGCTTCCACTGTAGTCTTTGGGACCGCCTTTAATATCTCTGCTTATCCGGCTGCCGGCCAGTTGAGAATATCGTTGCAGAGCGGCAGGATCGGAGTACGCTATGACAGCAAAACGGGAAAAACCGAAAAAATGCTGAGCCCGGGACAGTTGCTGATCTATGATAAAGAGAGTGGCACCGGTGAGATCGAGCAGCAATCGCCCGGGGAAATGGATGTGTGGACTGTGGGCCGCCTGGTGTTCTATAAGACACCCCTGAAAGAGGCGCTGGCTCAAATAGAGGCCAGGTATGGGCTGCATATTATCTACGATGATGTATTGAAAAACCAGACCATAACTGCAAGGTTTGAAAATACTGCCCTGGAGAAAGTGCTGGAACACCTGTCCTTCGGATGGGACCTGCATTTTAGCCGGCAGAATGATACCCTGCATGTAAGGTAACCAGTAGCTAACAACAATAAAATTTTAAGGTATGATTAAAAAATTACAACGGATTTTTACGGTGCATCTTGTCTTTCTTTTGCTATTGAGCAAAGGAGCTTCTGCACAAACCATACGACTGGATCTGCCTGGGACGGATCTTGCGAAAGTGGTGACAGCCTTACAGCAGCAGGCGCCCAGCATCAATTTTTCCTATAGCCAGGAATCGCTGGAGAAGGTACGCCTCGATCGGGTACAGGTGAAGGCGGGCCGGTTGCAGGATGCGTTGGAGATCCTGCAAAAAAGATATGGCTTGCATTACCTGATGGATGGGAATAACGTGACCTTGAAATATGTGCCGGTAGCGGCACCCCCGGCGCCCCGGGCAACGGAAGGGCACCGGATAGAGGGAACCGTCAGCGATGAGAACGGTCAGCCGCTGAAAGGGGCTACCGTGCATGTCAAAGGATCGGGAAACACCGTGCCTACGGATGAGAACGGACATTATTCTATTGAAGCGGCTGCCGGCTCCCGGCTGGAAATCTCCTCTGTGGGATTCAGCACCCGGGAAGTCCTGGTAAAAGATGGCTCGTCGCTGGATGTGCGGCTCAAAGAAGGAGCGAATGTGCTGAATGAAGTCGTCTTCGTTGGCTACCAGAAAATGCGGAAAAGCGATTTCACCGGAGCTGTCGCGAGCGTCAAGGCCAAAGAGCTGAATGTATCGGCTCCTACCCTGGGGCAGGCGCTGGTAGGTAAAGTAGCCGGTGTCGTGGTGTCGCAGACGGATGGCTCTCCTTATGCCAGTACCAAGATCAGGGTGCGGGGTGTGGGCTCCATCAATGCCGGATCGGATCCCTTGTATGTGATCGACGGCTACCCCGTGGGAAATGACCTTTATATCAACCCGAATGATATCGAGTCCATCGATATCCTGAAAGATGCGGCTTCTGCCGCCATCTACGGATCCAGGGCTTCCGGCGGTGTGGTGCTGATCACCACCAAGAGAGGGAAAGATGGAAAAGGTAAACTGGAATACGATTTCCAATACGGCGTGGATCAACTGGCTAAAAAAGTAAAGCTGCTCAATGGCCCCCAGTTCGCACAACTGGTGGTAGACGGCAGGAATGACAGCTATAGGGACCTGGTGCAGAATGCCGGCCTCCCCTGGAATGATAACATGTTTAAGGATGACAATACGACCCGGAATGCCAAAATACCAGGAAATGCAGGTTCTATCAGCATTCCCACGGAATTATACGATTTCGCCAACGGAACGGTGATCCCTCCTAAATACAATACGGACTGGCAGGATGCCCTGTACAGGAATGCGGCTTTTGTACGGCACAATCTTTCCTTCTCCGGCGGGACCAAGACCATCCGTTATGCTCTCAGTGGGGCATACCAGAGCCAGGACGGTATCATGGTAAATACAGGCCAGCAACGGGTCAATTTCCGGGCGAATGTTGACGGGGACATCAGCGACAAATTGAAGGTAGGCGCCAATCTTTCCTTTACCGGCAATACCAACCAGGAGACGCAAGAGGGACGTTGGGATCATAGTCCTGCCTTCGGGGCACTGATCTACATGCCCATCTTCCCCGTGTACAATGCAGATGGAAGCCTGGCGACCAACCTTGCCGCCGCACAATCCGCCGCATACGGCTATCAGTCTATCGAGAATCCCGTAGCTACGGCGGAGCGTACGCAGATCACCCGGAAGGGTAACCGGAACACGTACAATGCGTTCGCCAGTTATGAACTGCTGAGCCATCTCGTATTCAAGGCCAACCTGGGATTACAGACCTACAATGAACAATATCAATATTATCTTCCCAGCAGCCTGAGCGCCGGCATTTATCCTCCCTTCTCCCCGCAGGCCGTAGCGGCTGCCTATGCAACCAGTATGACCAAGACCATGAAGGACCAGTTGGCTGAATTCACGCTAAACTATAACCGACAGTTTGGAAAACATAGCCTCAACTTGCTGGGCGGATATACCGTGCAGAAGACGGACATTAATGTGCTCAATGTTACGGCCCGTGGTTTCCAGAACGACCTGATACCCGATATCACGTCGGGTGCACAGGGCCAGGTGACCGTCAATACGCCGGCTACTGTTGCTGCCGGGGTCCCTACGGGAGGAGCAGGAGCAGACCTTACCGGCAAATCGGTCAATACCCTTATCTCTTACCTGGGCCGGGTACAGTATTCTTATGAGGGTAAGTATTACCTGACGGGTTCCATTCGTACCGACGGTTCTTCCCGTTTTGGTCCCGATAATCGTTGGGCGGTTTTCCCTTCCGTATCTGCGGGGTGGAATATTTCCAAAGAATCTTTTTACAGAGGCTGGCTTAGCGAGAATTCCACCTTGCGGCTCCGGGCGAGCTGGGGACTGAGCGGGAACAACAGTATCGGGAATTACAATGCTATCCAGACTTTCGCCAATCCTTCCGGAATACCCTTCGGGAACAATTCGCCTTCTACGGCTTACTATGCGGGCAATGTGGCTGATAACAAGCTGGGCTGGGAATCCACCTCGCAGTATAATTTCGGGTTGGACCTGGGGCTTTTTCATGACCGGCTCTTCGTGATCGCCAACTATTATGATAGCCGGACCTATAACCTTCTATTCAATAATAATATTTCCGCCATTTCCGGGAATACCAATGCTACTATACTTACTAACCTGCGGAATTCAAAGATCCAGAATAAGGGATTCGATATTCAGCTTGACGGCAAAGTAGTGCAGACCCATAATTTCAATCTGAACCTGAGCGGTAATATTTCCATCAACCGGAATAAAGTGTTGAACCTGGGAGGCGCCAGCACCATCATTACTAATGGTGCGGAAAGATCCTACCTGACGCATATTACGGAAGCCGGACAGCCAGTAGGCATGTTCTATGGATACCAGGTGGGCGGCATGGTGCGGCAAAGCGATATGGCCAATATTGCCATCGACGATGCTAATTACAACAAAGCCACCCAGTCCTTCCCCAAGGATTATGTTCTGAAAGGACCTCCCCGCTCCACGGCACAGACCAACCCGCTGAGGCCGGGGGACCTGTATTTCAAGGATATTAACGGTGACGGGGTGGTGAACTCCAAAGATCTGGGTATTATCGGCAGCCCCTATCCGAAATTCACGTATGGATTTGTCTTGTCGATGAACTACAGGAATATCGATTTCAACGCGGCCTTTACCGGCTCCTATGGCAACCAGGTATTGGATGGCCAGGATTATTACCTGTATAATATGGAGGGGTCCGGCAACCAGTATGCGGATGTGGTGAACAGGTACCGTTCGGAAGCGCAGCCGGGGAATGGGCATGTATTCCGGGCTTCCCGGGCCGGCACCCAGAGCAACAGCACCCGTCTTTCTACTTTCTATCTGCAGGACGGCAGCTTTTTGCGGTGCACCAATATCTCGATCGGCTACAGCTTGCCGGATATTGCAGGATTACACAAGACAGGCATCAGCGGTATCCGGATCTATGCGGGCCTGAACAATGCCTTCACGATCACGAAGTATAAAGGCTACAACCCCGAGGTGGATTATAACTACAGCACGAATAGCAGCGCCGCCAATCTTACTCCGGGAGTCGATTACGGCGTCTATCCGCTGGTGAGGGCTTACAATATGGGTGTACATGTGACATTCTGATGAAGACATTTTTGGATCAAAGCAATTTAAAAATCAATACGATGAGAAATAAATTTTTACAGGCGGTATGTTTGATGAGCATCCTGTTCTGTTCCTGCAAAAAAAGTTTCCTGGAGCAATCCAATCCGGAAGCGGTGACGGTTCCTCAGTTCTTTACTTCGGAGACGGATGTCTTGCTGGCCCTTAATGGCTGTTACCTTGCCCTGAAAAGCAATTCCTGCCTGGGAGAGGAGAGCGACCTCTACACGGACCAACGTTCCGACGATACCGGCACCAACGATAATCAATCGAATGCCGGAGAACCTTTTCAATTTAATAATTTTTCGATCCTGGCCACGAACTCTTATCTTAAGTCGCATTGGCTGGCCTTATATACGACCATCAGCCGGTGTAACCTCTTGCTGAGCAATATCGACAACGTGACATTCGCGTCGGATTCCACGAAGCAGCAATATAAGGCGGAAGCAAAATTCATCCGGGCCCTGATCTATTTCCACCTGGTGCGGAAATGGGGGGATGTGCCGATGGTGACCCAGGCGCTGACTACGCCTGCCCAGGTAACGGCAGCTACGTTCCGGGTGAAGGCGCCTGTGGTCTATGCCCAGATCATTGCCGATATGACGGATGCGGCAAAGAGCCCTTTGCCCATCGTGCAGCCTTCGGCTACCCGGGGCCGGGTGTCCTTGCAGACTGCCAATGCCTTTCTGGGGCAGGTATACCTGACAAGGGCCACTACCCTGAATGCCGGTAATAACGGCACGGACCTGGACAGCGCCAGCTATTACCTGTCGGCCTGTTACGGCATGCGCAACTTTACCAACCTTGCTTCCATACCCTATACGGATGTGTTCGACGTCACTAAAAAGGCTTCCTGCCCCGAGCTGATCTGGCAGATCGTCTACCTGCAGGGAGATATCAATTATTACTCCCATATTGCTGCCGATGCGCAGGCAAAGGGTGGGACCACCAATTCCCTGAAACCGGGTACGGGAGTTGGATACAATGTGACGCATGACCTGGTGAACGAGTATGAGATGAATGATCCGAGAAAGGCTTTTTCCATCACTTATTCCAGCTCTCCCAGCGTGCAGGATTGGTATATTTCCAAATTCCGCGATGCCAGCGGAGCTGCCGGACCGAATGGCTATGGCGGTAATGACTGGATCCTGATGCGGTATGCGGATGTAATTCTAATGCTGGCGGAAGTGAATATGTACCAGGGAAATACAACGGCCGCCATCCAATACCTGGACATGGTGCGGACCCGGGCCGGAATGCCCAGCTACGAGATATCCAGTACGACCGATGCGTCCTATATGAGCAAGTTCTCAACCCTGAAGCTGGCCATCCTGCATGAGCGGCGCGTGGAACTGGCCTTTGAGCATCATCGCTGGTTTGACCTGCTGCGTACCTTCCCCATCAATGACCTCGTGACTTATATCCATTCCAAGAACCAGGCCGATTGGGGACTGGCGCAGATCGCCAATTTCAGTACGAAAGATGAATATTTCCCCATCCCTTATTTCGAGACCATTCTCGATCCGGTAAGAATGTACCAGAATTCGGGGTATTAAATTATATGCGTCGCGCCGGGGCTACACCCCGGGATTCCAATATCCATACTTTTCGAACGGCGAATCACCAGGAGTGATTCGCCGTTCCTATTAACCGGTGTTAGCCAGGGATTCGTCAGAGAGGCGAATTCCAGGAACCGGTAGGCATCCTTAATGATGAGATAAGGCATGGCCGGGTGGGTTGAAATTGGAAAAAAAGGACATTCTTCTATCTGTGGGCCCGGCCCCTTACTCGATAAGATACACCTTTGTGATCTTGCGGTCGTCGATATAATAAATGACTTCCCCTTCTCCCAGTTTGTGTCCGGACATAGTGGCGCTCTCATGGTCGAACACTTTATTGTTCACGATGGTACGGTTGGTAATGCTTACGTGCAGGCCGGTGTCCTTGCTTAAAAAAGTATAGAGTTGCCTGATCTGCTCTTTTCCTTTGGCCATGGGCTTGTCCGGGAAATTGTAGATCACGGCCGTATCGGAATAAAAGGAGAGGAAGGTCTCCAGGTCATGTGCATTATAGGCGTTGACCTGCCGTTGTACGATGTTGAGGGGTGTCTCATCGATCAGGGAGTCGGGGTGGAAGATCGTGCCCCGGTGGATGATTAGGTCGATCTTTCCCAGGTTACCCATGTCGGCCAGCGGATCGGCGCGAAGAATGAGCAGGTCCGCGGAGCTGCCTTTCCGGATGCTGCCAAATTCATTTTCTTTTCCCAGTGTCTTTGCTCCGTTGAGGGTAGAAGCCGTAAGGACCTGCCAGTTGCTGAGCCCGGCTTGCTGCATGGCGCGTAACTCTTTAAAGAAAGAGGAGGCGTGTAAGGTGCCGATATTTCCCGCATCGGTTCCCGTCGCAATAATGACGCCTCCATCAGCCATTTTTTTCAGGTTGACCCGGCGGATGGAATCCTCCTGGTCGTTCTTTTTTGCCCTCATTTTTGCCAGGGTGCGATATCGAAGGGCCGGAAGACTATCGGGCAGGTATTGCAGTTCCTGCAGGGAGCCCAGTTGTACGGGATTGCCTTTGGTAATGTCTTCGGGGGTGGGTAAATAATCCTGGGCAAAAGTGTCAAAATAACCGGACTCCACTACCAGGGTGGGACAGAGCACGACGTTATGATCTTTCAATAATCTGATGAAGGCTTCATCGATGAGCTCATCTTCTATATCGTGTACCAGGAAATCGGCGCCTGCTTCCACGGCTAACTGCGCCGCTATTCGCTGGGTGGCATGCACCGCTACTTTATACTGATGCTGATGCGCCTCTTCGATGGTGGCTTTTACAAGGGGGAGGTTCTTCTCTGCGCCGGCTGTTGTATTCGGGTCAAGGATGATATACCAGATCTTTATAAAATCCGGCCCGTGGCTGTATTCCTTTTGCGTCATTTTAACCGCTTCTTCCGGGGTATTGACCGTGTAGAAAGGCTGGTCCGGATCCGGTATGATATTGAAGGGTTTGGGTGAATAGGCGGTGGAGATAAGGGGCCCGGCCATCAGGATACGTGGCGCATAATTTTTCGTGGAGAAACTATCCCTTTGCTTTAACAGGCCCAGCGTGGCACCATCATCGATGACGGTGGTGATCCCGCAGGAAAGGTATCTCCTCAACTGGTCGTCCATATTTTGTTTATACCATTCTATTTCCTTCTCATAAGGGTAATATTTGCGCAGGTCGATGGCGTCAGGCCGGGTATAGAGCCCTCCCGTCTGGAAAAAATGAACATGGGCGTCCACCATTCCCGGCATTACCCATTTACCGGTTCCATCGATCACCCGGGCTCCGGATGGAACCCTGATCCTGTCAGAAGGGCCTGTCTGCTCGATGGTATCGTTCCTTAGAACGATGGTGTAATCGGGGAGCGTTCTTTGGGCATTTACATCCAGGAGATTGGTATGGATGATATAGGTCTGTGCGTTTGCATGAAGGATCAGCAGGGCGAAGGGCAGGAACAGGAAGGATCTGGGTCTCATTAAACGTATTTTATCGTTAGGATGAAGCTTAAATATAAGTAAATTCCTACTGTCATAGGGTTGACACTAAGGGATTATAGATTTGTTATATGCAAACAACTTTAACGATGACCCGGGAAAATATTACCCGTCGGCGCCTGGATAACCAACAGGTCAGCGCCGCGGGGTTCATGAGGCCGGA
The DNA here is from genome assembly GCA_036394375.1 of Puia sp. Classification (GTDB taxonomy): domain Bacteria; phylum Bacteroidota; class Bacteroidia; order Chitinophagales; family Chitinophagaceae; genus Puia. The sequence continues at coordinate 118,475 of DASWFF010000074.1, read as the reverse complement.
AAGCCTGGTAGCCTGGCTGGGCTGTGTGCAGGCGCAGGATTTTGCCGCGGCAAAATGGGCGATCGGGAGCCGCCTGAAGGGAGCCGCGGATAAAGAAAATCCAGAGGGCCTCGAAAGTCCGGTGGGGGGCAGTAAGTCCGGGGGCGCAGCGCCCCGGACCGGGAAGGCGGTGGCCTGGACCGATGCCGGTGTTCAGCAGGCTTTCAACGAGGGGAAGATCCTGCGGACGCATATCCTGCGGCCTACCTGGCATTTTGTGGCGCCGGCGGATATTCGTTGGATGCTTGCCCTGACGGCCCCCCGGATCAAGACATTCTGCGCGGGAATGCATCGACAGCTGGAATTGGACCAGGCTGTTTTCAGACGCAGCAATGTCCTTTTACAAAAAGCGCTGGCAGGAGGCGGACAATTGACGCGCAAAGAATTATTGCCGGTATTCCAGCGGGCGAAGATCCGGACCGATGAGCTGCGGCTTGCCCACCTTTTAATGCAGGCGGAACTGGATGGAGTTATCTGTAGCGGCGCCATGAGCGGCAAACAGTTCACCTATGCCCTGATGGAAGAAAGGGCTCCCGGGGGAAAGCTGTTACAACCGGAGGAAGCGGTGGCGGAACTGGCCCTGCGTTATTTCAAAAGCCGGGGACCTGCTACCCTGGCCGATTTTGCCTGGTGGTCGGGATTGACGGTGGCGGATGGTAAGAAAGGGGTGGAGGCGCTGCGCTCTCAATTTATAAATGAAGTAGTGGAGGGACAAAGCTATTGGATTTATTCGCACTCTCCATCGACTCCGGCGCCTGCGGACAATCCCAACTTCCCGGCCCTTCATGTCCTGCCCGCCTTCGATGAATATACCGTTGCTTATAAGGACAGGGACCTGGTACTCTCTCCGAAACATGCGATCCGGAGCGGCAATGGGATCTTTAAACCCATCCTTCTCTGTGGAGGGCAGATCGTGGGCGTCTGGCAACGAACTATTCATAAAGACCATATTGCTGTTATGATCGATCTTTTCAGGCCCCTGGGACGGAAGCCGGTCAAAGCCGCCTTTACCGGCTATGAGGCCTTTATGGAAAAACGGGTTGTTTGTCACTTCGGATGATCTTCTCCCCTGACGAATAATATTCAGTTTTTTTATATATTTAATCTTCGAGCTTAATTGGCTATTAAACGTTAATTTTAAGAGACATTTTTGATATTATATAGATTACACATTTGAAAAATTTATCCCGTAGAGAATTTTTGACCCGGTCCGGAATATTGGCCGGAGGCGCCTATCCTGCTATGATGGCCATGGGCTTGCTTCCTTCGGCCCCTGCTCATCCCTTTTCCCTGGAAGGAGATGGAAATGGGAAAGAGGTCCTTATTTTAGGGGCCGGCCTTTCGGGGATGGCGGCTGCTTATGAACTGGGTAAAATAGGCTATCGCTGTACGATCCTGGAAGCGAGGGAAAGAGTGGGCGGACGTTGCTGGAGTGTCCGGAAAGGATCCGTCCATACCGAGACGGGACAGGGGGAGCACAAGGCTGATTTTGACGAAGGCCAGTATTTCAACGCCGGCCCTTCCCGTATTCCGCATAATCATGCGCTTACCCTGCATTATTGTAAGGAATTGAATGTGCCGATCCAGGTTTATAATAATGTGAATGAGAGCACTTATTATTTCAGCGAAGGCAAGGGCCCTCTGTCCAATAAAAAGGTCCGGGTCCGGGAAATCCATAATGATGTGAGAGGCTGGTTATGCGAACTGCTGGCCAAGGGAATGGACGCTGGAAAGATAGATGCCTCTATGAGCCGGGAAGATGCGCAGAAGGTCATCGAATATCTGCGGGCGGAAGGAGGGTTGGACATCGACAAGCTTTATAAGGCTTCAGCCAGGAGAGGGTATATGGAGCCGCCGGGTGCAGGGGAGTCGCCCGGACGGATCGCAGACCCTTATAAACTATCTGAGATCATCGCTTCAGGGTTGATGGATCCCGATTTCTACAATGTAGCGGAATATACCTATGAATTGCAGATGACGCTGTTCCAGGCTGTGGGGGGAATGGACAGGATTGCAGCCGCCTTTGAGAAAAAGCTTACCGGCCTCATCCGGCTCAATGCGGAAGTGACCTCCATTCACAACCTGGAACAAGGCGTACAGGTCGTCTATAAGGACAAGAGCGGGGAACAGCGGCTGAAGGCGGATTTCTGCATCTGCACGATCCCTTTGCCGGTGCTGAGCAATATCGACCATAATTTCTCCTCCGATGCGAGCCGGGCTATCGACTCGATCACTTATATGCAGACGGGCAAGATCGGCCTGCAGTTCAGGCGCAGGTTCTGGGAAGAAGATGAGCATATTTACGGAGGGATCACCCATACCAACAACCAGCTCACCCAGATCTTTTACCCCTCTTATGATTATTTGAGCGGTAAGGGAATATTGATAGGATATTATAACTTTAATGAGAAGGCAAGAGTTACGGGCGAGCTATCCTATCAGCAAAGGGAACAATTGGCATTGGAGAAAGGCAGCCTGATCCATCCCCAGTATGGCCGGGAGTTTGAGACTTCCTTTTCAGTCAGCTGGCATAAGACAAAATATAATCTCGGGGGATGGGCTTTGTATTCCGCAGAAGAAAGACAGACCCTTTATAAAGCATTATTGCAGCCGGATAAGCAGGTATATTTCGCAGGAGAGCATCTCACTTATCTGAATGCATGGATGGCAGGTGCGCTGGAGTCGGCCCGCAGCGTAGTTACATCGCTGCATGCAAGAGCTACGGGGCAGACGATCAGCTATCCGGCTGGAGGTTCCTGACTGGACCCGCCGCTGAATTCTTCGAGCCCGCTGTATGGAATTCTTCGATTGCTTGCAGGACTTTTGATTTTTTTAACCACCAAAATAGTCGCTTATGTCCAACACAATCAGTCGTCGTCATCTGCTCAAGGCAGGTGCCTTATTAGCCGGGGGCCTGCCTTTTGCCGCCAGTCTCCTGGATCAGGCCCAGGCCAGCCCGGTAAATACCAGCCGGGTGGACGGCCTTATTTCCCAGGGAAGTTTGCTGACGGAAAGAGACATCGCGCTGAATGCGCCCGTAGAGCTGAAGGCCCGCCTCTTCGCCAATGAAAATCCTTTCGGCCCCTCCGACAAAGCTAAAAAAGCTATTATGGAGGCCCTGCCCAAAAGTTATCAATATCCTTTTATGTTCCTCAAGGACCTGTCCGGCAAGATTGCCGATCACGAAGGGATCAAAGAAGAAAATATCCTGATGGCTTCCGGCTCTTCTCCCCTGTTGATGGCTGCCGCCATTTGCTTCAGCAAACCCGGCGGTAACATTATCACCGGCGACCCTTCTTACGAAGACCTGCCTTCCAAAGCGGCCCGGTTCAGCGAAAAATGGATAAAAGTACCTTTGACGGCGGATTATAAATTAGACCTGGACGCCATGGAAAAGAGCATCGACGGCAATACGGGGCTGGTGTATATCTGCAATCCCAATAACCCCACGGCCACCGTCGTGGACACCGACAAACTCAAAGCTTTTTGCGAACGCGTCTCCAAACGGGTGACGGTATTTGTCGACGAAGCCTATATCGACTACCTGGACGATCCCGCAGGCACGACCCTGATCAGCGGAATAAAAGCAGGTCAGAACCTTATCGTGGCGAGGACCTTCTCTAAATTATATGGCTTTGCCGGTTTGCGGGTGGGCTATGTCGTAGCGCAACCGGACATGGTCAAAAAACTGTCTGATTACACCGAAGGACCCATGTCTATTTCGGCTACCTCCCTGCAAGCTGCCATCGCCAGCTACCAGGACAAGGAATTCCTCCAGGGCGCTCTGAAAAAGACCCTCGCTTCCCGGGATTATTTATACGAGGTACTGAAAAAAGAAGGCTATAGCTATATTCCCTCCAACGCTAACTTCGTCCTGTTTCCCATTAAAATGGATGGGGTGCAATTTGCCGACGAAATGATGAAACGGGGCGTGGGAGTCCGTCACTGGAAACTCGATAATAAGGATTATTGCCGGGTGAGCATTGGCAGGATGGATGAAATGGAGGCTTTTGCGGCCGCCTTTAAAGAGTTGTCCTGAGTGAAGTAAGTCCGGGCAAAAGTTTTTTTAGATTAAAATATCATCGAGCGACTAAACTAATTACAGCATTCCATGAAGAGAATTTTTATGATGGCTTTATTGCTGTCTGCGGGTATTTTTGCGGCCCGTTCACAGGATACGGCCAGCAACCGGGCCCTCAGCTTAGCCGAATATGAGAAAGTAAAGACCTTTGCCATCGGCGACCTGGATAAGGAAACCTATGTCAAATTTGAAAATGCCTACATCCTCGACCATCATGATTTCGGCAAGCCCTATTTTATTACGGGAGACGACGGACAGAAAAAAAGGATCGACCTGTATAAGCTGATCTTAAAGGACGGCAGGGTGGATCTGGGCACCGTCATTTATTATACAACGGAGAAGGGTAAGCGTTATACGGCTTGCCTGCCGGGTTATAAGGCTGATCCGAAGATCTGGGAAAAATATTTCGGGGATATCCATGCCATCGAGAAGGAGGAGCCCAACTTTGTATTGAAGCTGTCTTATGTATTGTCGAAGGAACTGGGTTTTCAACTCTATCGGGCGACAGCGGCGGGCCAGGGCAAGGACGCGAATAAGGAAAGAGAAGCCGGTACCTACGGAAATGATATTTGTTTCCCCGGGAACATGCAGGTCACCATGGCGGATGGTTCTGCCAGGGACCTCAGCGGGGTGAAGGCCGGCGATGAGATCGTCACCGTGGATCCTGTCACCCTGGCGACGACCCGGGTTCGGGTAAAGGAGCTGACCGTACATGAAGTGAAAAATTATGCCATCACACGGGTATTATTGCTGGCTGCAGAGGTCCGGGGCGCCGGTGACCGGGAAGTGCAACTCCATTCCAAATGGCTGGAAGCTACTCCTAATCATCCCATGGTCACCCGGGAAGGGAATAAAAAGGCCGGCGAGCTGACGGAAGGTGACGGGCTGGTCTGCCGGGACGACCATACGGGAACGTACAGGAGTTATACTGTCTGGTACAAGACAGAGACGGCGGGTGGAATGCAGCGGGTATATAATATCGTGGCCGGCGGAGGAACGACCTTCGTTATGAACGGGGTAATGGTCTCGCAGAAATAGGCTCCGATCCCTGCGCTTATCAGAATAATCTGATATTTTTGCGGAATGCAAAAGCCGGTATTAGTCATTAAACTGGGTACAGCCGTTATTACCGATGACAAGGGGGTGATCGTTCAGTCTATCATTAAAAAAGTAGCGGCGGAGATCGCCGCCCTCGCGGATAAATACCGTATCGTCCTGGTGTCGAGCGGAGCAGTAGGCAGCGGACGATCTTTTTTCGGGCAATACAAGGGAACCCTTACCGAGCGGAAGGCCGCCGCCGCCGTGGGTAACCCTATCCTTATCCGCCATTATCAGCGACATTTCTCCGCCTACGGTATTCCTGTGGCACAGGCCCTTTGCGAACGGCACCATTTTTCCGGCCGTTCCAGCTTCCTCCAGTTAAAAGAGACTTTCACCGAATTCTGGAAGAATGGCATCCTGCCGGTCATGAATGAGAATGACCTGGTCAGCAATGTAGAGCTGAAATTTTCCGACAACGATGAACTGGCTACTTTAACGGCTATCGGCTTCGATGCCGAGACCCTGATCATCTGCACCTCGGTGGGCGGGTTCATGGATCCGGAAAGAAAGATCATCCCCCTGGTAGAAAAAGTAGATAGCCGGATCCTGGGTTATGTAAGAACGGAAAAGAGCAGCCTCGGGCTGGGCGGAATGCTGTCTAAACTCACCTTCACCCGGCTGGCTAATTCCCTGGGAATAAAAGTGATCATTTGCGGGCTGGGCGGTAAAGCTCCTTTTGCCTCCGCCCTGGCAGGCACTACAGGCACCAGCTTCAGGCCTCAGGCTTCTAACCTGAAGGCAAGGCAAAAATGGTTGGCCAGCGGCTCCATCACTTTCGGAAGTATCTTTGTAGACAAAGGGGCCGCCAAAGCCCTGCTCCAGCGCAGGAGCCTGCTCAGCGTGGGCATTCGTAAGGTACAGGGAAAATTTCTCGGAGGGGAAGTGGTGCAGTTGATGGATGAGGAGGAAAATATTATCGGCGTGGCAAAAGTAAAATTGGGAGCTGCTGAAGTAACGGCCAGCCTTTTCCAAAAGAATGTGGTGGCCGCTCATGCAGACGATATTGTCATTTTTTAAACAAAACAAAACAAATGCAAACGATAGAGCCCCTCATCCGGAGAACGCACAAAGCGGCTGCCGACTTACGCCGCGCCAGCGACCGGCAGATAAAAGCCGCTCTGAAAATGCTGGCGGACTCCCTGGAGGCGCAGAAGGCTGTACTGCTCAGGGCCAATGCTAAGGACCTGGAAAGGCAGGACCCGGGGAACCCCCGGAACGACCGGCTGATGCTGAACGAAGACAGGATCCGTTCGATTGCAGGCAGTATCCGGAAAATAGGACGCCTTCCCGATCCTTCGGGTAAGGTATTGGAGAAACGTACTTTGAAAAATGGATTGCTCATCGAAAAGATAGCCGTCCCTTTAGGAGTAGTGGGCGCTATTTATGAATCGAGACCCAATGTCACTTTCGATATCGCCGCCTTATGCCTGCGCAGCCGGAATGCCTCCCTGCTCAAGGGAAGCCAGGAAGCGGAAAACACCAATAGGGCAGCTATCGGACTGATCAAAAAAGCCTTGAAGAGCAACGGCATCCATCCCGACTGTGTCACCCTATTGCCTTCGGAACGGGAGACCGTACAGGAATTGTTCACGGCTACCCGGTGGGTGGATGTGCTTATCCCAAGGGGTTCGGATTCTTTGATCCGCTATGTCCGGGAGAACAGCCGGGTGCCGGTGATCGAGACAGGAGCAGGCGTTTGTCATGTATACGTGGAAAAAGAAGCAGACCTGGACAAGGCCGTGAAGATCGTCGTCAATGCCAAGGTATCCCGCCCTTCCGTCTGCAATTCTATGGACACTTTACTGGTAGATTCCGCTGTGGCCCCGGCCTTGCTCCAGCGGCTGCAAGCCCCTTTTGAGAAATATGGCGTGGAGATCTTCGCCGACCTCTCTTCCTGGCGTTTGCTCAAAGGCTACCCTTTTTTACAGAAAGCGGAAGCGGGGGACTTTGCCCGGGAATTCCTCAGCCTCAAATGCGCCGTCAAAGTGGTGAAAAATATAGACGAAGCCCTTGACCATATCCAGCAATATTCCACCAAACATTCGGAAGCGATCGTATCCCGTAATAAGCGTCAATGCGAAAGATTTCTGGCGGAGGTGGATGCTGCGGCTGTCTATACCAATGCTTCCACGCGGTTTACCGATGGAGAGGAGTTGGGACTGGGAGCCGAAATAGGTATATCCACTCAGAAGCTACATGCCCGGGGACCCTTCGCCCTGGAAAAGCTGGTCACGGAAAAATGGCTGATCCGGGGTAACGGGCAGATCCGATAAATTAGCATGGTTTTTGTTCCCCTCTTTGTTCCTCCTCTGAGACCACCCGTTCGTTTCAGGATCTTTTCACGGGCCGGTATTGAATCTATTTAGCTAAAAACAAGTCGCTAACCCTTCCCAAATCCATGCCCGCAACCTTCGTCCGGGCTTCGCTCGTTCCCCGGCCGGGCCGGATGCCTGTGGCGTGATCAGGCTATTTCATTCCAGAGCATTTTAAACAACTAACATGAAACATTTATTACTTATTTTTCTGCTTCCTGTTTTTTGCTATGGTCAGGGCGACCAGAATGATAAAGGCGACAGGGATGGGAAGGGAGGCCAGGCTATCATTAGGGTACCGTTGGATAGATACGGGACTGAAGAGTCGGCTATCCTGCATTTGCCGGATGATTATGCCAGAACTTCAACGAGATATCCACTGATGGTATTCCTGCATGGGGTAGGAGAAGGCGGCGAAAAGCCAGCCTCCATCTATAATAGCGCTTCTGCCGGCGGTCCCGCCTATTTTATTGCACACGGAAAATTTCCTGCAAGTTTTATAAACCCGGCAGATGGAAAATCGTATAAATTTATCGTGGTGTCTCCTCAGAGTTCTGAGGGATGGTCTACCAGCGCTCCGCAATTAGACTATATCCTGACCTGGCTTTATCAGACTTACCGGGTAGACCTATCAAGGGTATACCTGACCGGGCTTTCGGCAGGCGGCGAAGGTATCATGGAATATACCTCGAAATTGTTGTGGACAGGGACACCTTTTAACGCTACCCATAAAATCGCTGCCGTTATCCCCATGAGTGCGGTCATGAATGCCAGGGAGCGTCTTTCAACGGCCACTAATATTATAAACGGCGGCGTTCATATCTGGGGATTTGGTTCACCTACGGATACACATGGGGGTAATACGCTTGAATTGATTGATTGGATCAATAGATTAAAGCCCGATTACGGGTTGCAAACCAGTTATGCCGGCGGTCATTGTTGTTGGGGGCAGTTCTATAACCCCTCTTTTAAGCAAGATGGCATGAATATTTATCAATGGGCGCTTCAATATTCAAACGGCTCCCCTGTTCCGGTCGACAGCGGCTCTGTTGCCTTTCCCATCCCGGGGAAGATCGAAGCGGAGAACTACAAAGCTATGAGCGGCATTGGCACGCAGACCACTACCGATATCGGGGGCGGCAGGAATGTCGGATGGATCAACCAGGGCGATTGGATGGATTACGCGGTAAACGTCACCGCTGCCGGAATCTATATGGTAGGCTTCCGGATCGCAACACCTTATTATCACTCCAGCTTTCAATTAAGAGCGGCCGATGGAGCCGTATTGGCTACGGTATCGCCACGCCCGACGGGTGGTTTCCAGAAATGGAGAACGGTGAGCGCCGTCGTTGATTTACCGGCAGGCTATCAGACACTCCGGTTATACTCTGCTGCCGATCCTAATTGGAATATTAACTGGATGCAGTTTACTTCTTCAGGAGATGAGGAGGGGGAATCCGTGATGAACAGTAAAAAGCTTTCTGTCGATTCTTCAGCAGCTATATCCCAAGCGCTCCCTGCCGCCTTCACCCTTTACCCCAATCCTGTCAAAAATGAATTCAGGCTGCAGCTTAATAATGGATACATGGGTAATATGACGGTCCAGGTGATCGATGTATTCGGCGCCGTAAGACATATCTACCAATTCAATAAGAACCAATCCTCTATCCTACTGAATTTATCTTCGGGAGATCTTCCTGCAGGCACCTATTTCATCCGGGTGCAGATAGGGACCTGGAGCGACAGAAAGAAAATGATTAAACTGTGAGAAAATCTTTTTATTTAACCAATAATAATTATCTTCATGACATTTAATAATAGAAAAAACGATTAAATGCTCATGAAACTGAAAATTGACGGCATACGCAGAAGCATCCTCTTTCTGTCGTTCCTGCTGGGTATTTGCCTGTTCTCTGCCGCGCAGACGACAATAAGTCTTTCGGTCAGAGATACTTCCGGACCTGTGATCAGCCGCAATATATATGGCCATTTCTCTGAAGACCTGGGGAGATGTATCTATGACGGATTCTGGACGGGAGATAAAATACGGATGGACATAGTAGATGCGTTGAAAAAGATAAAAGTGCCCATATTGCGCTGGCCGGGAGGATGTTATGCCGATCAATACCATTGGAAGGATGCTATCGGCCCCAGGGAGCAGCGTAAAAGGACCATCAATACGACCTGGGGTATGGTCACAGAAGATAATAGTTTCGGTACGCATGAATTCCTGGAGCTTTGCAGCCTGCTGGGCTGTCAGCCTTATATCGCCGGTAATGTAGGCACGGGTACTCCGGAAGAAATGGCTAACTGGCTGGAATATCTCAACTTTAATGGAAAGAGCTCTCTGGCAGACCTGCGCCGGCAGAATGGCCGGGATCAACCCTGGAACGTCTCTTTCTGGGGAGTAGGTAATGAGAGCTGGGGTTGCGGCGGCGATATGACACCGGAATTCTATGCAGGACAATATAGAAGATATGCAGAATTTTGCAAACATTACCCCGGCGCTCCTCCTTTAAGATTGATAGCCAGTGGCGCCAATAGCGATGATTACAACTGGACGGACGTAGTCATGAAAAATATTTCCCTGTATAATACCTGGGGCATCTCCATGCATTACTATACGCTGGTGGGGGATTGGAATCATAAAGGCTCTGCTACGCAATTCGGGGAAGCTGATTATTTCAAAGGAATGGCTTCATGCCTGAGGATAGAAGAGCTCATTAATAAGCATGGCGTCATCATGGATAAATATGATCCCGCAAAGAAGGTGGCGCTCGTCGTGGATGAATGGGGAATATGGACGGATGCCGAACCTGGAACGAACCGAGCTTTCCTCTATCAGCAGAACAGCCTGCGGGATGCCCTGATCGCCGCCTCTACGCTGAACATCTTCAATAATCATGCAGACCGGGTGAAAATGGCCAACCTGGCCCAGACGGTCAATGTGCTGCAGGCCCTGATCCTCACCGATAAAGACAAGATGCTGCTCACGCCGACCTACCATGTATTCGACCTGTATAAAGTACATCAGGACGCCCGTTCGCTGTCCCTGCAGTTCAGCAGCCCGGATTATGCCTATGGCGGAGAAAAGATACCGGCCGTCAATGCTTCTGCCTCCCGCGACTCTGCCGGAGCCGTACATATTTCACTGGTGAATATCGATCCTTCGAAAAAGGTAACGGTCCGGACCAGCCTGGAGGGCATAACTTTTAAAACGATCCAGGGTCAGATCCTCACTTCCGCAAAATTTACGGATATCAATACTTTCGATCAGCCATCAAAAGTCAAACCTACTGCTTTCTCCGGGGCAAAGAAGGTCGGCAATGACCTCGTAGTAGAATTACCGGCCCAGTCAGTCGTGGTGTTGGAATTAAAATAAGTAGTTCGGGAGCGGCCTGATGGAATCAGGCCGCTCCCGGATAAAAATATCGATGATGAGCATTCGTCGGCTTCTGTTAGCAGCAACAATTTTTTCCAATAGCTTATTTGCGTGTTTGTTCGCGCAGGACGCCTCCCCGCGCATGGCCGTTTCCGTGGAAACTTCCCCGGCGGCCCGCCCCCCCATGGGCTGGAACAGCTATAATAGCTTCGGCTCGGCCGTTCATGAAGATGAGGTAAAGGCCAATGCGGATTATATGGCCCAAAACCTGCGACAATATGGCTGGTCTATGATCGTAGTAGATTTCCTCTGGGCTTATGCCAATCCTCCCGGCAGTGTCATCGGCAATCCTTTTCAAATGAGATTACAGGATGGAGCCTATATTCCCTGGCTGGCCATGGATGAATGGGGCCGATTGCTGCCGAATACGGATAAATTCCCTTCTGCCTTTGGCGGCAAGGGATTCCGACCCTTATCGGATTATGTCCATTCGCTGGGATTACAATTCGGCATCCATGTCATGAGAGGAATTCCCCGTCAGGCTGTCTGGGCCCGAAGCCCCGTATGGGGAACGAAGGGGATCACGGCGGATCAGATAGCAGATACGAATTCTACCTGTCCCTGGATGAATCATATGTATGGGTTGGACATGCGTAAGCCCGGCGCACAGGAATACCTGAATTCCCTGCTTGCTCTCTATGCAGGCTGGGGAGTGGATTTTATAAAAGTGGACGATATCGCCCGCCCTTACAGCGCCCCGGAAATAGAAGGCTACAAAAAAGCAATCGATCTTTGCGGACGACCGGTAGTATTAAGCCTCTCTCCCGGCGAGACGCCGCTCAAAGACTCTACACACGTTCAGCAATATGCGAATATGTGGCGGATGGCGGATGATTTCTGGGACGACTGGAAAGAGTTGCTGAAGATGTTCGACTATGCCCGAAGCTGGCAGGGAATCGGCGGTCCCAGTCATTGGCCCGATTGCGACATGATCCAGATCGGAAAGATCTCTAAAAGAGGGCCGGTTGGCCCGGAACGCTATAGCCGTTTTACAGACGAGGAGTTACAGACGCATATGAGCTTCTGGTGTATTTATCGTTCACCGCTGATGTTAGGCGGGAATCTGCCGGATAACAGGGAACTGGAAAAAAGATTGTTCACCAATTCCGAAGTATTGGGTGTAAATCAGCATGGGCGGAACCCCCGGCAATTGTATAAAAAGGATGGCCGCATGGTATGGGTATCGGACATCGGCGATGCCGCTTCCGGCGGCGGCTGGTATGTGGGCCTTTTTAATATCGGCGAAACAGAGCAGGAACTAGCGATCGATTTTGCGCAACTTGGATACAAGGGAAGACTGGCGGTAAGGGATCTGTGGCAACACCGGGACAAAGGTTTCTTTAAAAAACAATATGCACAAAAAATTCCTCCGCATGGCGCTGCATTGATCCGGCTCACGCCTCAATAGCCATTGCTTCAATAAATCGCTCCGCCAATAATTTGGCCCTTTCAATTTTTATTCTTTACCTTTAACACGAACTTTAGGGGTGCTCGTTCATACGGGCTGAGATAATACCCTCAGAACCTGATCCGGATAATACCGGCGAAGGGAAAAGAGACTCTCTCTTATGGCTGTATTGCACAGCGCCTCTATGTTTACCCAATGCGGGTCGCGTCTTTAGTTCCAGAATATTCTGGTCAACCGACAATCCGGCAAATCATGGTAGAGGTATCCATTAATCAGGAAAATTTTCAGATCCCCGAATCCGGCACATTGGCCGATATCCTTCCCTTATTACAGATCCGTCAACCGGATGGGATAGCCATTGCCGTTAACAATGATGTCATTCCAAAAGGCGAATGGGAACGATATACGCTGAAGGCGCAGGATAAAATATTCGTGATCCGCGCAACACAGGGGGGGTGATCCGCGCTACCTGGGGGGGATCACCCCCCGACCGGGAGGATGCGCTCCACGGGGCGCGCCCGGGGTATACTATAAGAACAAAATTCTATACATATGAAGAAAGACGTTAGCCCCGGCCAGCATGTGATCAGCCGGGAACCTTTTCCTGCCTCGCGTAAAATATTCGTCAAAGGGGAATTGCATGATATCCGCGTTGCGATGCGCGAGATCATGCTGCATGACACCCAGGACACTTTCAACCATACCGTGACGCCCAATGCACCGGTGACAGTCTATGATACCAGCGGTCCCTACACGGACCCCTCGGTCGATATCGATGTGCGGGAAGGTATTCCCCGTATTCGGGAAAAATGGATCCTTGAAAGAGGGGATACAGAACAGTTGTCTTCTGTCAGCTCGGCCTATGGGAGGCGGAGACTGGAGGATGAATCCCTCACTGCTCTCCGGTTCGGACATATACAGGCTCCCCGGAGAGCCAAATCCGGAGGCAATGTCACTCAATTGCATTATGCCCGGAAAGGCATTATCACGCCGGAAATGGAATACATCGCGATCCGGGAGAACCAGCGGATCCAGGAGCATACCGGGGGCATGGGTATGCTACATCAACATCCCGGAAATAGTTTCGGCGCCCGCACGCCTTCCCGTTTTATAACCCCCGGATTTGTCCGCGAGGAAGTGGCTTTGGGCAGAGCGGTGATCCCCTCCAATATCAATCACCCTGAATCCGAGCCGATGATCATCGGCCGCAATTTCCTGGTCAAGATCAACGCCAATATCGGCAATTCCGCGATCAGTTCCAGCATAGAAGAAGAAGTGGAAAAAGCCGTATGGGCCTGCCGTTGGGGAGCGGATACCATCATGGACCTCTCGACAGGGAAGAATATTCATGAGACCAGGGAATGGATCCTGCGCAATACGCCTGTTCCGGTGGGTACGGTGCCCATCTACCAGGCGCTGGAAAAAGTAGGCGGCAAGGCGGAAGACCTCAGTTGGGATATCTTCCGCGATACGCTGATCGAACAGGCCGAACAGGGTGTCGATTATTTTACCATTCATGCGGGTGTCCTTTTGCGTTATATTCGCCTGACGGCATCCAGGATGACGGGGATCGTATCCCGCGGTGGCTCCATCATGGCTAAATGGTGCCTGGCCCATCATCGGGAAAGCTTCCTCTATACCCACTTCGAAGAGATCTGTGAGATCATGAAAGCCTATGATGTGTCTTTCTCCCTGGGAGACGGACTGCGTCCCGGCTCGATAGCGGATGCCAACGATGCAGCCCAGTTTGCAGAGCTGGAGACCTTGGGCGAGCTGACGAAGATCGCATGGCGGCATGATTGTCAGACCATCATCGAAGGCCCAGGCCATATCCCCATGCACCTGATCAAAGAGAATATGGACAAACAGCTGAAAGAATGCCAGGAAGCTCCGTTCTATACCCTGGGGCCCCTGACGATGGATATTGCACCGGGTTATGATCATATCACGTCTGCTATCGGAGCGGCTATGATCGGCTGGTATGGCACGGCCATGCTTTGTTATGTCACTCCCAAGGAACACCTGGGCTTACCCAATAAGAAAGATGTGAAGGACGGGGTGATCACATATAAGATCGCAGCGCATGCGGCAGACCTGGCGAAAGGCCATCCCGGCGCGCAGTACAGAGACAACGCTCTCAGTAAGGCCCGCTTTGAGTTCAGGTGGCAGGACCAGTTCAATCTTTCCCTGGACCCGGATACGGCCCGGTCCTTCCATGATGAGACCCTGCCGGCGGAGGGCGCGAAGATTGCTCATTTCTGCTCGATGTGCGGTCCTCATTTCTGCTCGATGAAGATCACACAGGAAGTACGTCGCTTTGCGGCGGAGAAAGGCATGGAAGAAGAGATAGCTCTGGAAGAAGGGATGAAAGAAAAAGCTTCCGCTTTCAAAGAAGCCGGATCGGAAATTTATCTCTGATGGAGGGCCAGAATTTCTCCCGGAGGGTTGAGGGGAACGATCCGTTCCTGCTGGTGGTCATCACGGCTCCTGCCTTTTTTCCGGGCGAGGCGGCCTGTTTGGAAGGATTGCTGGCGGCAGGCCTGGAGAAGCTCCACCTGCGCAAGCCCGGGGCAAGCCAGGAAGAGATGGAAGCCTTGTTGCAACAGATAGCTCCCCGCTGGCGTTCGCGGCTGGTCCTGCACCACCATTCCGGCAGCGCCGGCAGCAGCCGGGAATTAGTTCGCCTGGCAGCCCGGTATGGGATCCCGCAGATCCACCGCTCGTTGAAAGAAGTGGGCGCCGGAGAGCCAGACGCAGTAGAACCGGAGGCGGCAGAGCCAGATCCGGAGGCACCAGGTCCGGAGGCGCCGATCGCGGTTTCCGCTTCCCTGCATTCCTGGTCAGCAATGAAAGAGATTGAAGGGAGAGGATTGACCTATGTTTTTATGAGCCCTGTATTCGATAGCATCTCCAAACCCGGTTACCCGGCCAGTCCGGGCCTGCTGCACCGGCCGGCCGGTCCCTATCCCTGCAAGGTGAAGGTGATCGGACTAGGTGGGGTTGACAAGGATACCCTCGTCGAACTGCTCCGGGAAGGATGGGAGGGAGCGGCTGTATTGGGCTATATATGGGAGGATCCCGACGATGCGGTCAAACGATATGAACAATTGAAAAAAATGATAACTCATCATTGCCCATGACGCAACCCATAATGATAAAGCCGGGATCTCCGGAAATGAACCAACCGGCCGGGCGCCCCAATGTTTTGGTCATTGCCGGTTATGACCAGAGCGGAGGAGCCGGCGTCCTGGCCGACAGTAAGACCCTGGAGGCGCATGGCGTATATGGATATGCGGTATGTACCGGGATGACCTTTCAGAATGAACGGCTCATCACCAGGGTCCAATGGTTTACGGAGAAAGAGATCTTCGAGCAGATCGACCTTTGTTGTCAGTCGGCCCGGTTCGATTGGGTAAAAATCGGTATCTGCCGCTCCGTGACGATGATCGGCTCTGTCCTGCGTCATCTGCGGGAACACAACCCGGCCATTAAAATAATACTGGACCCCGTGATCAGAGCCAGCAGCGGGTTGGATTTCTGGGAAGGGATCGACAGGGAGGGATTCGAATCCGTAGCCAGCCAAACCTGGCTTCTTACACCTAATTGGGAGGAGATCGGATGGCTCTATCCGGGACAGGATATCCAGGACTGCTGCCGGATCCTGTCGCTGTCGGCTTCCTGTAATCTGTATCTCAAGGGAGGGCATAATCCCGATCATCCGGGACGGGACTACCTGTGGAGTCATGGTGAAGTGGAGGTGCTCGAACCGGCTATGGAAGGGGGGATCGTTTACCCCAAACATGGATCGGGATGTGTGCTGTCCTCCTCCCTGACAGCTAACCTCGCGCTGGGTTATCCGTTACGGCTTGCTGCTGCGAGGGCCAAACAATATATCAGTCAATTTTTAACAAGCAATAAAACATTATTAGGATGGCATCAAGCCTGTATTTCTTAACCATGGACGATGGGCCGCTGGACCATCTGCAACAGGTAGAGGCTGCCTGCGAAGTGGGTATCCGGTGGATCCAGCTGCGTATGAAGCAGGCAGGAGCGGAGGAATTCCTGGACACTGCCATAGCGGCAAAAAAAATATGCGATGCGTCGGACTGCGCTTTGATCATCAATGACCGGGTGGAAGTGGCAGCCCGGGTGAAGGCGCATGGAGTACACCTGGGCAAATCCGATATGCCGCCGGCAGAAGCAAGACGCTTGCTGGGAGAGAACTTTATCATAGGCGCTACGGCGAATACCGCGGAGGATATCCGCCAGCACTACCAGGCGGGAGCAGATTATGTCGGGCTGGGCCCTTACCGGTTTACTACCACTAAAAAGAATCTGAGCCCGATACTGGGATTGGAAGGGTACCGGCAGATCATGGACGAGTTACGGCAGGAGTCAATAGAAATTCCCGTCATTGCCATAGGGGGCATCGGGACAGCGGATATACCCTCCCTGCTACTGACCGGGGTGCAGGGGATCGCCTTCTCCGGATTATTGGTGCATGCCGGAGACAGGGCAACTACCGTGAGGCTATTGAAGGAGGAAATTCAAAAGATCCGGTATTCCGGAATCCTATGAACGAGTGTATTGGCGATGAAGAATCGAAGTACTATAAATAATTCACTATGTTGACCATTGCTGACAAAACATTTAATTCCAGGCTATTTACGGGGACCGGCAAGTTTGGGTCTGCCGCTATTATGGAAGCCGCGATCCTGGCCAGCGCTTCGGAGCTGGTGACCGTTGCGCTCAAACGTGTTGAATTGCCGGGCCGGGGGAAAGCGGAGGGATCCAGGGCGGGCCTGCCCGGGCAAGAGGACGACCTGCTGCAATATCTGCGGCATCCGCATATTCATCTGCTGCCGAATACTTCCGGGGTGAGGAGTGCGAAAGAAGCCGTATTTGCGGCTGAGCTGGCCCGGGAGGCCCTGGGAACCAACTGGCTGAAGCTGGAAATACATCCCGATCCCCGGTGGCTGTTGCCGGATCCGGTAGAGACGCTGCTGGCAGCGGAGGAATTGGTGAGAAGAGGATTTGTGGTCCTGCCGTATATTCATGCCGACCCGGTCCTGTGCAAGCGGCTGGAAGAAGTAGGTGTCGCGGCCGTGATGCCCCTGGGTGCACCGATTGGGAGCAATAAAGGACTGAGGACCTTCGACTTCCTGGAGATCATTATCGCGCAGAGCCGGGTACCGGTGGTAGTGGACGCAGGCATCGGCGCTCCTTCCGATGCAGCCAAGGCCCTGGAGATGGGCGCCGATGCCGTGCTGGTGAATACTGCGATCGCTGCCAGCGCCCATCCTGTGCAGATGGGGCAGGCCTTTAAGCTGGCCGTGGAGAGTGGCCGGCTGGCCTATGAGGCGAGGCTGGCCGTGGAGTCCCCGTATGCGGTGGCCAGCAGTCCCCTGACGGCATTTTTGGATTAGGTGCAACCTGATGGGTAACTTAAAAACTATGATATGTTCTCTAAAATATTCGATCATTATGATTGGTCGGTGGTGAAGCAGGATATTTACAGCAAGACGGCTGGGGATGTAGAAAAGGCCCTGGGCCGGGACCGGCGTGGGCTGGAAGATTTCATGGCTCTGATCTCCCCTGCTGCGGCGCCCTACCTGGAAGAGATGGCAAGAATCAGCAACCGGCTCACCCAGCAGCGTTTTGGAAAAGTGATCCAGCTTTATATTCCGCTGTATCTATCCAATGAATGCCAGAATATCTGCACCTACTGTGGATTCAGCTATGAGAATAAGATCCCGCGGAAGACCTTGAATGCAGGGGAACTGCTGATGGAAGTGGCCGCTATCCGGCAAATGGGATATGAGCATGTATTACTGGTGAGCGGGGAAGCTAACCAGACGGTGGGAACGGATTATTTTATAAAAGCCCTGGAAGTGGTGCGCCCTCATTTCGCGCATATTTCCATGGAAGTACAGCCCCTGGATCAGGAGGAATACGAATCATTAATTCAGCATGGGCTCAATACGGTGCTGGTATACCAGGAGACCTACCACCGGGAGGATTATAAATTGCACCATCCGAGGGGGAAGAAATCGAATTTTAATTATCGCCTCGATACGCCTGACCGGTTGGGAAAGGCTGGCATCCATAAAATGGGATTAGGAGTATTGATTGGCCTGGAAGATTGGCGGACGGACAGCTTTTTCACGGCCCTGCATTTACGCTACCTGGAGAAAACATACTGGAAGACCAAATATTCCATTTCCTTTCCCCGCCTGCGACCCTTTTCCGGCGGGCTGACGCCGAAGGTCGAAATGACGGACCGTGAGCTGATCCAGCTGATATGCGCCTATCGCCTTCTCGACGAAGAAGTGGAATTATCTCTCTCCACCCGGGAGAGTCCTGTATTCCGGGACCATGCGATCCGGCTGGGCATCACGGCGCTGAGCGCCGGCTCCCGGACCAACCCCGGCGGTTATGCAGCAGACCCGGGATCCCTGGAGCAATTCGAGATCCATGATGAGCGAAGCCCGGCTGCTATTGCCGGTATGATCCGGGCCCAGGGCTATGAAGCGGTCTGGAAAGATTGGGACCAGGTGTTGCAGGCGACGTAAGCAGCGAAGCCTCTTCTTTTAAAAATAATTTATTTCACGATCACAGGAGTGTTCAGTTGTTTTCCCGTAATGCTGATCACTTTTACGAAATACATGCCACCGGGTACCTGGCTGATAGATAGCCTGCCGGAGGAGAGCTGTCCCTGCCGTATCGTACGACCGCTGATGTCCGTCACGGTATACGCTTCGTTGTTGCCCGGCTTGAGGTCCACTTCCACGGCCTGGTCCCCTGTCTGGAACCAGACCAGTTTTGGGTCGTCGGCCGTTGCAGCAAAATTGACTATTCTGACATCGCTGTACATGAACTTATTATCCAGGTCGGTCTCTTTCAGGCGGTAGTAATTCCTTCCATTTACCGGTGCGGCATCCACAAAGGAATAATTGCTGGGGGAACTGGAATTCCCGGCTGCCCCGACACTACCGATCGCGCTGTAACTCATTCCATCGACACTTCTTTCGATGACGAAATCCCGGCTGTTCTGCTCCTGGGCCGTCTGCCATTGCAACAAGGACTGATTTTTCTGAGCGATAGCGGTGAACGCGGTGAAGTTCACCGGCAGGGGGACCAAGGTATGCCCGGTATAATTAGAGGCAGAAGCCGTTGTCAGGGCAAAATGGGCGAGGCTGGCATCGTTATAGTTCGGCGTATTGTCGAGGACGGTAGTGAGGCCCGTATTGTCCTTGCCCGGATCGCCCTGGTCGAAGGTGAATAAGCCTGCCAGTCCCGGCTCGGTTCCCGTCAGGGGGGCGATGATATTAGCCGCTATAGCTGCCTGTGTTTGTTGCGAGGTCCAGATACGAACTTCGTCCAGGGCTCCCAGGAATGGATCGGTGTCAGCGCTGGGTGAATTGTTGGTTACGCCCACGGCCAGGGGCTGGGTGCTGGCTGAACCATAGGCTAAGGACAGGGTACCGATGGGTGCGACGACATTGTTATAGTATACGGTGGTCGTACTGGCGCCATCATAAACAAAGGCCAGGTGGGACCAGGTAGTAAGGGGAAGGGTAAAGCTAATGGATGTGCTGCTGGTACCGTTGTCTAAATAGATCTTGCTATCGGTGGCCTGGAAGATATAGCGCGTGGCTCCCGATCCATGGTTGCTGATCAGCGTACTCTTGTTGGTGCTCGAGAGGCTGGCGGGATATACCCATAATTCGACGGTCCCGCCGGAACTGAGGTCATACGAAGGCTTTCCGTTGATATTTACCTGGGGGAAGGTCGTTACGCCTCCGCCAAAAGTCAGCGCATTGCTGGCGGATTGGATGGGGGAAGCCACCCAATTGGGGGTACCTGACCAGGTGCCGTCCGCGGCGCTGCCCCAGGAATCGACACTGGTACTGTTGTTCTTGACGGTGTTGCCGGTAACAACGTCATTCATGGAATAATAGGCGAGGAGGCCTGCCGTAGCAGGATCGACCGTACCGTACATGCCGCTTCTCAGTTGTGGACCCGTTCGCAAAGTTTTCCAGATCCTTACCTGGTCCATTTTACCATTGATATACACGGGGGGCGTATTTCCAGGCGAAAACTGAAGTCCAAACTCAAGTGGGTTATTAGTCGAAGAGAGATAATAGGGGGTTGTTGCCGGGTTCGTCGTTTGTGCCGCCAGTATGCCATTCACATAAAGGTAGCCCACCTGGGTGCCGCTGTTGCATATAACGGCGATATGTACCCACTGGTTTATAGGCATCGTTATGCCTGTAGAACCGGTAGCCCCGGCAGCGCCGGCGGTGACCCAGCTTTCGCCGGCTAGTATGGGATGCGTTGAGTTGTTTCCGTCGTAGCCAATATAGAACCCGGTCCCAAAATCACCCTGGGACATAAAGTAATGCTGACCGGTGGCATAAGAGGGAATATAGGCCCATAATTCAACGGTGAAATTTGAAAAGTCCGGGATCACATTCTGCGGCATGACCACATAATTGGCGGCCGAGCCATCTGTGCTGATAGCCGTGTTCTGCGCAGATGCGGCAATGGAAAATACAAGGAGGAATGCCCCTGACAGGAAGGGTGTACAATTCTTCTTCATAGTATGGGATTTATTAGGTTTTAGCTGAAAAAGAGATATACTAACAGAGAGGTAAAAGGGGTTTAAGGGTTCGTTAATGAAAACATTTCAATTAGTAATAATATCTGGTTATATAACGAACAAATAGAAAAAAAAATATATGAGATTCGCTCCTCCAGCCAACCAATGCATTTAACAGCCTGGTTATCCGATAAATATAAGTGTAAATACTTATTTTTTTGTAGTTTCCAGAACGAATTGCCTTCGGTAATTTGAGGGGCTCAGCTGCATCCGGGACCGGAACATTTTATAAAAATGGGAGATATCTCCGAAGCCGCTGTCAAAGCAAATAGCGGAGATGGGTTTGTTCGTCTGAAGGAGTTGCTGGGTGGCATAATTCAGGCGGTATTCGATCACTGTTTCCATGAAGGTCTTGCGGGTGATCTTCTTGAAATACCGGCAAAAAGCGTTTGGGGTCATGCCGATCGCGGCGGAAGCATTGTCCAGCGACACTTCCCCCCGGAAGTTCTCCACGAGGTAGGCAAAAATGGGATGGATCCTTTCCTGGTCGATAGGGGAGAGTTCTCCCGTGATCCGCCCGGTATCGAGCAGGATGGCATTGCTGGCCAGGGCTAGCTCCTGCAGGATCTCCAGCAGCCCGATCAATTTTCTGAAGTCATTTTTTTCGGTGGCGAGCGATTTTATCCGCTCTTCCGGGGTTCCTCTACCTTCCTGGGGGAACTGTATGCCGCAGGCGCTGTTCTGCAGAAGTTTACGGATAAGGCTGAATCCGGCCTTTGAAAAGAACTCACTACCCAGGAAATCGGGGGCGAACTGGATAACGATGGCCCCGGCGGGATGGCCGCTCTCTTCTAGTTTCCAGCAATGAGGGAGGTGGGGACCAATCAATACCAGGTCGCCGGCGCTGAAATCGGCCATATGATGTCCTGTATAACGTTTGCCCCTTCCTTCCGTGATCAGCGTGAGTTCGTATTCGGGGTGAAAATGATAGGGGGCTGTGAAGGCCAGTTCGTCGAAGACCTTGAGCAGGAAAGAATGGCCGGCAGGAAGCTGCAGCACTTCATAGGACGCTTTCAGCATGGTGCATTTTAGTGTAAAATAGTGAAATTTATTGGCGGAAGGGTAAAATACCCCAGTATTTGGCAAATCCTGCCATTTTTTTTGGCCAGGCGAATCGCTTACTTCGTATCGGTAATAAATCTCATTCGGATGATGAACACAAAGAGCCTACCTCTTCTGAACGATGTCCGTGAAATTACGCCCATGCAACGGGATGATTTCAGGGAAAATGGTCATATCCTGATGAGGGGGCTTCTGAGTCCGGAGGAAATAGCTGTTTACCGTCCTTTGATTGGGGAGGCCGTGAAAAAATACCGGACGGAGAGGCGTCGCCTGTCGGAAAGAGATACTTATGGGAAGGCTTTTCTGCAGGTGATGAACTTATGGAAACTGGATGAGGGGGTGAAGCCGTTTGTGCTATCCCGGCGTCTGGCCCGGGTAGCGGCGGATCTTCTTGGCGTGAGCGGGGTAAGGATCTATCATGATCAGGCCTTGTTCAAGGAGCCGGGAGGAGGGCCGACGCCCTGGCACCAGGATCAGTATTACTGGCCGTTGGATACGAGTAATACGGTGACGCTCTGGATGCCGCTCGTGGATATCACGGTGGACATGGGTATGCTCACCTTCGCCACCGGTTCGCATAAGAACGGAGTGGCGATGGATCAAAAAATCTCCGATGAATCGGAAAGCAATTACCGTAAATATGTAAAGGATCATCAATTTCCCGTCACCCGTGCTGCCGGCATGCAGGCCGGCGATGCCACCTGGCATTACGGGAATACGGTGCATCAGGCACCCGCCAATGATTCAGACCGGATGCGTGAGGTAATGACCGTTATCTATATGGCTGACGGGGCCCGGATCACGCAACCCGCGAATAAGGCGCAGATCAATGACTGGAATACCTGGCTGATGGCGCTCCCACCGGGCCGCTTAGCTGCGTCCGAGCTGAACCCGTTGGTGCTTTAGCTCAGCGCGTCCCGCGCTTTAGTAGTATCTTTGAGTCACACACTTATGAACTACCACGCACTCGGCACCTCACCATTACGGATAAGCGCCATCGGCTTCGGTTGTATGTCCCTGGGAAAAGGAGAAGCGGAAAATACCCGACTGATCCATCGTGCCCTGGAGCTGGGCATCAATTTCTTCGACACGGCCGATCTCTATGACAAAGGACTTAATGAGCAGATCGTAGGAAAGATCCTCCGGTCCAAAAGGGACCAGGTGGTGCTGGCGACCAAGGTGGGCAATCAATGGCGCGCCGACGGCAGCGGCTGGGACTGGAATCCCCGTAAGGAATATATCATCCGGGCCGTGGAGGCGAGCCTCTCGCGATTACAGACCGATTATATCGATCTCTATCAACTGCATGGGGGTACCCTGGAGGATCCGGTCCTTGAGACGATCGAAGCTTTTGAATTATTGCAGCAACAGGGAAAGATACGCTGCTATGGCATCTCCTCGATCCGCCCCAAAGTGATCCGGGAATTCCTGATGAAGTCGCGTGCGACGTCCGGAAATTCCGATGGCAAATCCGGCATCGTCAGTGTGATGCTGCAGTACAGCCTGCTGGACCGCAGGGCGGAAGAGAGCGTGTTGCCTTTCTTGCTGGAGAAAGGTATTGGCGTACTGGCCCGGGGAGCGCTGGCAAAAGGACTGTTGGTGGACAAGCCGGCTGCTCCCTATCTGAATTATGGGCCAGCAGACGTGGCCCGGGCTGCCGGCGCTATTCTTTCCCTTTCCGAGACAAACCGGAATTCCGCTCATACGGCTCTTCAATTCGTGTTAAAAAATCCTGCTATCACCAGTGCTGTTACTGGTCTGAGAACCATTGAACAACTGGAGGATGCGGTGGGCGCGGTGGGCGCTCTCCAGCTTACGGACGGTGAGATGGATACATTACGTAGTGTGCTTCCTGTTAATTATTACGATCCTCATCTATAGATATTATTTATTCGTAGATTTTACTATATGTGCCTTTTGTGGCTAAAGTTTCCTTAATATAAAAAATACCATTTAATGGGTATTTTTTATTACGGGAAAAATTCCCAATTTGCACCAGGATCAAAAAAAAATAGATGAATAATTTGAATAATAGAAAAACAACCCTTACTTTTATGTCACTATTAATGCCTGCCATGTTCAAATCCTCTGAATATACGGCGATTTAACTCTTTCATGTATATCTTTTGACTGACCCACAAATCCTTGAAATTCCTCGGAGTCTAGTAAAATGATTTGAATTAATAGGCGCAATAATCCACATCACTATTTAGTAAAGCCTGTTTCTGCCGTCAGAAGCAATGTCGTTCAAGCCAATACCTCGTGTTAGCCGGTCGTTTCCATTGCCATCCTAGAAAGGTCAAGTTTCTACTTAAAACCCTTAAAATGAATTTTGGTAATGAAAAAGCAAATTTTGGCTATCGATGATAGTAAGGCTATCCGGTTCTTGCTGCAAACTGTTTTGGGAAAAGAATACCAGGTCATCACAGTACCTGATGGTTATTCCGCGATGTATTATCTTTCCCACAGAACAGCGCCTGACCTGATCATTGTGGACCCCCAGTTACCTGATATGGAAAATTGGGAATTAGTGCAGCAGCTTTCTTCCAGCGGTATGTATGGAGATATTCCGGTCCTGGTATTATCAGGTCTGGATAAGAAGGAAACCGAGACAAAATGCCTGGAATATGGAGTCGCGAAGTATTTTTTAAAGCCTTTTAACCCGGTGGAATTGTTGTCCGCCATTCAGGAACAGGTTAAAAGTAAAGAGCTGAACAAAGATCTTTCGGCCATAGCGGATTAATTGATATGATATTAACATTCCACAAGAATGATGCCTGAGAGTGGATATAAAGGATATTTTTTAAACCTTTTAGCGCAGAACTTGCTCCTATTAGAGCTTGTAGCTATACCTGGACCACCGTATGTATGAAACTCTAAACCTTTTGTATGGATTTATTATTTTTACCCCAAGCTGAAAAGAAGGACCAACGAACTGCTCCCCGTATCGCTTTCCGTTTCTACCAGATGCCAAAGGCGGGCAATATGCCCAAGGTGGCTAACCTTCAATATAGTGGTTTTTACTATATTGGAAAGAACACTTCTCATATCGAGAAGCTGGTAGGCGTATACAAAAGAGGCTATGCCTCGGAAGGTTTGGACAATGTAAAAGCGGAGTTGCTGAGAAGCTTACAGCAGGAGAAGAATATGCTGCCCGAAGTCATTCTCTGCGAAGCCCGCTTTGATTTTGTCGCCATCCAGGCTTTCAGCCGGTTCCTTCGCCAACATCCCGTTCTTAATTCCATTCCTTTCATATTAGATGGATCCGGCCTTTCCGGTGAGGAATTATTGCTCTATAAGAAAAATACCAGGCCCGATGAGATCCTGTTCCTGCAGGACTGCGACGACAGGAGCCTCAAATTAAAGATTCAGTTCCTTCGTAAGGTTAAGACCGGTGGCCACAATGCCCCCACTCCCCGGATCGAAGAGAGCCTGCAAAGAGACCTGAATGTCGGCCGGTTTTTCAAAAGAGCTTTCGACATGCTGGTAGCGGCCATTGCGCTGTTGCTTTTAAGCCCTCTCTTTCTGCTGATAGCCCTGGCTATCCGCATAGAGTCCCGTGGTTCTATTTTCTATGTTGCCAAAAGAGCGGGCAGAGGATACAAAATATTTGATTTTTATAAGTTCCGGACCATGCAGGTGGGATCTGATAAAAAAATGAGCGAACTGACACATTTGAATCAATACAATGCCGAAGCCAAAGGCCCCGTATTTTTTAAGATCAATAATGACCCCCGGATCACCCGGATAGGGACTTTCTTAAGAAATACCAGCCTCGATGAGCTTCCCCAGCTCGTCAACGTTTTCCTGGGAGATATGTCCCTGGTAGGTAACAGGCCTTTGCCACTTTATGAAGCCCAGACCCTTACAACGGATGACTATGCCGCCCGCTTCATGGCGCCGGCTGGTATCACCGGCCTCTGGCAGATCAAAAAGAGAGGTAATAAGGACATGTCTGTGGAAGAAAGGATCAATATAGACATAGCTTACGCCTCCAGTTGTAACTTTGCCACGGATCTCTGGATAATAGCTAACACTCCTTCTGCGTTATTGCAGAAAGAAAATGTATAAGCTGACCTTTTCCCTATTTTTATATAACCACTTACCTCAATAACCCTTTATGTTAAAGGAACAGCCTTTAATCTCTATTGTTACGCTTACCTGGAATCAAACCGAGGTTACCTGCCAGTTCCTGGAATCCACCAGGAGCCTTACTTACAAAAATTACGAGATATTAGTTTGTGATATGGGATCCGACATAGACCCTACCGCTCGTATCAACGCCGAAAGCTACCCCCATACCCGTGTCTTAAGAAGTGAAAAGAACCTTGGTTTTACCGGGGGAAATAACTGGGGCATGCGGCAGGCAAAAGGAGATTTTGTCTTTATTGTCAACAACGATACCGAAGTCACCCCTGAACTGCTGGACGTGCTGGTAGAACCTTTTTTCCAGGATCCCACCATTGGCGTTACCTGTCCCAAGATCCGCTTCTATCAGCAACCGGATATGATCCAATACGCTGGTTTTAACCCCATTAACGTACTTACAGGAAGGACCACGGCCGTTGGTAGCAAGGAGATCGACAAGGGGCAATGCGACACCTCCGGTTATACCCATGGAGCCCACGGATGCGCCATGCTGGTCAGCCGGGAAGTAATCGAAAAAATAGGGATGTTCCCCGAAAATTTCTTCATTTATTATGAGGAATGGGACTGGAGCGCCCGGATCCTGAAAGCCGGCTACCATATTTATTACCAGGCCAAGGGTCTTATCTTCCATAAGGAGTCCATCACCATGGGTAAGCAGAGCGCTATAAAAGTATATTATCATACCCGGAACCGGATCCTGTACATGCGCCGAAATACGAGTTTTGGACAGTTTGCGGTTTTCATAAGTTTTTTTATCTTGTTTTCGGCTCCGAAAGCCGTTTTTACGTATGTTGTAAAAAGACAATTTAAACACCTGAAGTCGTTTCTGAAAGGACTGACCTGGAATCTGAGCGCTTCGAAATATTCGGCTGTATAACTAATAATTTAACTCTTTAAAAAATTCGCCATGCCAAAATCATTAATTACCGGCGGAGCCGGATTTATCGGATCCCATGTTGTAAAACATTGTTTAGCGTTGGGCCATGAAGTGGTCGTGCTGGATGATCTGAGCGGAGGGTTTGAAGATCATATTCCCGAAGGAGCCCTGTTCGTTCAGGGGAGTGTGGTAGACCATGAACTGGTGACTGAACTTTTTGAGGAGCACCGGTTCGACTATGTATACCACCTGGCTGCCTATGCAGCAGAAGGGTTATCGCATTTTATCCGCAGGTTCAATTATAATAACAACCTGGTCGGAAGCATCAACCTGATCAACGAATCGATCAAGCATAAGGTCAAATGTTTCGTCTTCACCTCTTCCATTGCCGTATATGGTAAGGGGCAGTTGCCCATGTCGGAGGAGATGACCCCCGAACCTGAAGACCCGTATGGCGTTTCGAAATATGCAGTGGAACTGGACCTTCGGTCGGCACACGAAATGTTCGGCTTAAACTATGTCGTTTTTCGCCCCCATAACGTCTATGGCGAGAACCAGAATATCGGGGATAAATACCGGAACGTGATCGGCATCTTCATGAACCAGATCATGCAGGGGAAATCACTCACCATCTTTGGCGACGGCACCCAGACCCGGGCGTTCAGCTATATCGACGATGTCGCGATCCCTATCGCCAAATCCGTGAACATTCCCGCCGCTTACAACCAGGTCTTCAACATCGGCGCCGATAAACCCTATGCCGTCAACGATCTGGTCAATGTGGTAGGAGAGGAGTTCGGTGTCAAGCCTTCTATTACCTACCTCAGTGCGAGAAATGAAGTATTGCATGCTTATTCAGACCATTCGAAAGCCCACCGCATATTCGGCGCTCCTACCGGCATCGACCTGAAAGAAGGCCTTGCCCGTATGGCTGCCTGGGCCAAGAAAGTAGGCTCCCGCCAGAGCCAGGAATTTGGCAACATCGAAATTACCGAAAAATTGCCCGACGGATGGGGTATAAAGAAGCAGCCCGTCCTATAACTATTTTCTAAACGAATGGCAAAACCAATAAAATTGCTGGAGTGCATCCGGCAGGGTCAGATCGGAGGAGGAGAATCGCATCTGCTAAGTCTCGTTAAGAACCTCGACCGAACAAGATTTGACCCGATAGTTCTTTCTTTTACAGATGGCCCGATGATTGATCAGTTGAGGACAATGGGCGTAGACACCCGTGTGATCTACACGGAAAAACCCTTCGACCTGTCCAAATGGAGCGAAGTAAAGGAATTCCTGAAAGAACAGCAGGTGGAACTGGTACACGCCCATGGCACAAGAGCCTGCTCTAATGTTATGCGGGCTGCCCAGTCGCTGGGCATACCGGTCATCTATACCGTCCACGGCTGGTCTTTTCATGCGGATCAGCCCCTGCTGACCCGGACCATGAGAATAATGGGGGAGAGATACCTTACTTCCCGGGCAGCCGTCAATATCGCTGTCTCGTCCTCCAACCGGCAGACAGGCCGGGACCGGATCCGGAACTTTAACGCCCTCGTGATCAATAATGGGATCGATCGTAATAAGTTCAGCCCGGACAGGACCTTCAAGGATATAAGGGCCGAACTTTCCATTCCTGCCGAAGCCCTGCTGGTACTCTTTATCGCAAGATTTACTTCCCATAAACAACCCTTAGCTCTCATCAGCGCTTTCCGGCAGGCACTGCCGCAGATACCGGACATGCACCTGCTATTGGTAGGGGACGGCGATCAGAAGGCCGAGGCGAAGGAGGTCGTGGAATCGGCGGGATTGAATGATAAAATAACCTTCCTGTCCTTCCGGCAGGATGTCCCGGATATACTGGCTGCGGCGGATATTTTTGTGCTGCCTTCCTTATGGGAAGGACTGCCGATAGGACTGCTGGAAGCCATGGCCATGGGTAAAGCCGTGATCGCAACGAATGTGGATGGCACGAAAGAAGTGGTGCAGGACAAGGAGAATGGCCTGCTGATAGAGGCCGGTGATATCCCCGCTCTGACCAATGCCCTGGTAAGCCTGGGACGGAATTCGGCCTGGCGGCGGGAATTCGGCCTCAGGGCCCTGGAGACCGTCCACCAGAAATATGATGCATCGGGCATGACAAGGGAAATAGAAGAAGTGTATACGAACGTACTTAAAAAATCATAAAAAGCGAAAGGAGCGGGGCCGCCCGCCTTTCATTTTATAAAAGCGAATTATGCAGGAATTTGAAAGAATAGCCGATATAAAACGCCTGAACTTCATCATTGAAGTGCTGCGCAAGAAGCTGCCTGCAGGGGCGGAAGTGCTGGACGTGGGATGCGGTAATGGTGTGATCTCCCGCAGCCTGGGAGCTCAGGGATTCTCCGTCAGGGGGGTCGATGTGAGCGAAAAGGCCATTGCCAAGGCTAAAACCCTGAATACTTACCCCAATGTACGGTTTGAAGTCGTCAGCGCCGAGCAGCTGGTGGCGGAAGGCAGCCGTTATTATGCGGTGATCTGCAGCGAGGTGCTGGAACATCTGCAGGAGCCGGGCAACCTGTTAAAGGTGTTAAATCAATCTCTCCATCCGGAGGGAGTGCTGATCGTAACGGTACCTAACGGGAAAGGTCCCCGGGAAAGCCTGGTGACAAGGCCCTTTATCAGTATGCAGAAGAAGAATGACTGGAAATGGAAGCTGCTGCTGAAAGTGAAAAGCGCTTTCGGCTATAAAGGAACGACTGTGCAGAGTGATGCGGAAGATCTGACGCATATCCAGTTCTTTACCAAATCCTCCCTGGAGCAACTGGCTTCGACCAACCGCTTCCGGATCGTGCAGTTCGGTAAAACCAATTTTATAGAAGATGTCTTCCCTTTTTCGTTTGTGACAAAAAAGATCAAGGTATTGCAGAAATGGGACTGCGCCCTTGCCGAGCTATTACCCTACCAGTTGACCGGAGGTTTTGTTAGTGTGTGGGAAAAGACGCCGTAGGCGTCTTGGGCCGAAGGCCCCATCATTAGACCCGGAACTGAGGCCCACCGGGCCGAAGGCCCGCTCTGAGCGACAATAATCAAGCAGTGACCCGCTAAGGATAACGAGGGCCGAAGGCCCGCTAAGGATAACGAGGGCCGAAGACCCGATAGAATAACCCGGGACGAAGGAAATTAAATATAAAAATCATCAATGAAATTATTCGATCTCAAAAGACCCTTACTAGCCTGGGGCAAGCCGCTCCATCTGGATTACGTGCCGGGAACCTATGTAAAAGAGTTCGACGGCTGGCGGGGGCTCGGGATCTGTTTTGTAGTCCTGGCGCACTATTTCCCCGTTTACTTTATCGGTTCCTGGGTATTTATGGAAATGTTCTTCGTCATGAGCGGCTTTCTCATCACGGGCATCCTGATGGACTCCAAATCCAAGCCCAAATATTACAAAAACTTCATTCTCCGCAGGGTCCTCCGGGTATTCCCTTTATATTATCTCGCACTGATCATCTTGTTTTTCCTCATCCCTGCCTCCTGGATGCAATTGTCTTACTATCGTCATCACCAGGTGTGGTTCTGGACCTACATGGAAAACTGGCTGTTCTCCGTGGAAGGATGGCCTCCCGGAAAGGCCCTGCGCCATTTCTGGTCTTTGGCTATTGAAGAACAGTTCTATATCGTCTGGCCACTGGTCGTATGGATGTTCTCACCAAAGGGCCTGGTCCGCTTCTGTATCTTCCTCTTCTTTTTCAGTTTCATCTTCAGAAATACCGGTATGTATATCGGGTTTGTCAATCCCTTCCCTTATGTAGCTACTTTAGGCAGGATGGAAGGGATCGTGCTGGGAGCCATTATCGCCGTTTTAGCACGCACCAATAAATCCATACTGGAGAAATTTTCGTATCCTGTAACCTTGATTGCAGGTTCTCTGTCAGTAGCGGTTTTTTTGTATGCACGAACCATGCATATGGATTACTCCGCTAATTATATCATTAACTATACCCTGGTAGACCTCTTTTTTGCAGGCATCATTGTGATGACTATGTGTAAAAATGAGCTGCTGAACTTAAAGAAACTGCTTAACCATCCTGTACTCAAGCAATTAGGTATTATGTCTTATTGTATCTATATTTTCCATCATCCTATACACGTATTGGTTAGTGAAAATTTCCTGGGTTATTTCCAGGAACATATGGGCAACGAGAGCCTGGCTAAACTGGCCTGTGTAGGGATCGCTTTCCTGATCACGGTACCTGTCGTTTATTTCCTGCATAAGAAAGTGGAAGTACCGATGTGGAAACTAAAAAAATACGTGTAGGGATGGTCTTTGGGTAAATTGGTTAATAATTTGTAATTAAACGTAAAATACTTGTTAAGTAAGAAAATTTTATAGTTATTTGCATCTAGTTTCGAGATCTTCCTATTCATGGCCCCTGATTTAAACCTAACTCGAAACAAGATCCATCGTCTCCTTTTATCCCCTGAATTTCCAGTTCCTTTTCTGGTATCACTTTACATATTATAGTCCATTTTCCTTCCCAATTAATTCAATAGGCTTTTTACCAAGCTCCTATCTTAAAACTATATGGATAGTCCATCCTATGCACTGTAGTTAATTAATGGCCGTATGCGCGATATATTTTTTCTCACAGGACCCCAATTTTTATCATAGAACCCTAAAATCATGAAAAGAAGATTTACCCGGTTATTACTAAATGTTTTGCTGATCGTCGTGACTGCATTGTGCGGCCAGGCGGTCATGGGACAGACGGGCGTATTGAACCCCAATGACCCTATTGTCCTTTACAATTCGGCAGCCCCCCCGACCTTCCCACCTGCCAACACCATGGTGAAATGGGTAAAGACGACCCGGATGAGTTACAACACCAACGATTTCAAATGTTATTTATACAATAACGTTCAGTTCCGGCTGAAATGGCCGAAGACTTTTGCTACGGACCCTGTCGGGACCACTTATCCCCTCTATCTTTTCTTTCATGGGGTAGGGGAAGGCGGCACTTTTACTGACAATGAATTCCAGCTCGCCCATGGAGGCGATGTCCATCAGTATTACGCGAATAATGGCACGTTTGACGGGTTTCTATTATACCCGCAAAGCGCCAATTCCTCCGGCGGCTGGAACCAGCAGCAGCTCGATGCCATCGCCGCTATCATCACCAACTACCTGGTCCCCGAACAAAGAGTCGATATCAACCGGATCTGCGTGAACGGACTTTCCGGTGGGGGTGATGCCACCTGGCAGTTTGCCGAGACGCATCCGACCCTTGCGGCCACCTTCCTGCCGATGAGCGCTGCCAATATATCGGATGAAAATTATGCCAACTCCTTAAAATTTACCCCTATCTGGCTGTTCCAGGGAGGATTGGATAAAGCTCCCGATCCTTCTACGACTATTCAGATCGTAAATGCTTACAATGCTGTCGGCAGCAACCTGAAGTATACGATTTTTCCGAATGATGGACATAATACCTGGGACGATACCTGGAGACAAACGGATTATTTTCCTTTCATGCTGAGGGCCCATAAGGCCAATCCCTGGGCGCTTACCGGAAGGACCCAGTTCTGTCCTACCGATAATATCAGCGCCACCCTGGGGGTGACGGCAGGTTTTGACGGCTACCAATGGAGAAAGAATGGCACGGTCATTCCCGGGGCCACTTCCAATACCCTGGCCGTTACATCTGTAGGTACCTATGATTGTAGTATCCTGCGTGGATCCACCTGGTCGGTCTGGTCGCCTGTTCCCGTAGTGATCAGCATCAAAGCGCCGACGGTGTCTCCCAATATCCAGGTGAATGGCCTGGCCAGCGATGTGGTGCCGGCTCCGGATGGCAGTACTTCTGTATCCCTGATGGTACCCACCGGCTATGCCAGCTATACCTGGGAAAGAGTGGATTCTCCGGTCAATAATCCCGCGATCCTCTCGAGCACGACCAACATCCTCAATGGCGCTACTCCTGGGAAATATGCGGTCAAAGTGACGGAGCAATATGGTTGTTCCAGCAGCTTCTCCAATTCATTCACCGTGATAAAGGCCAATGGCCCTAATGCGCCTTCCGTGCCCACCAATCTGTTGGCGACGGCCATTTCCCAGACCCAGATCAAGCTGACCTGGAACGAAGTTGCCAACCCTCCCAACCCCGAAACACAATTTGAGATTTATCAGGGCGTTGCTGCGACCGGGCCTTTCAAACTGATCGGCTATTCGCCCGCCCTCGTCGATTCTTTCGTGGCCGGTAATCTCAACCCGAAAACGAATTATTACTACCTGGTAAGGGCCATCGATACTACGGCTGCTTCCGCTACGGCAGGCCCCTCCGGTGCGCAGACCCAATCGGATGTTACGCCCCCTACGGCGGCCGCGAACCTGCGGGCCGGCATTATAAGCCAGACCTCCGTGCAACTGATCTGGGATCCGGCTACGGATAATGTGGGCGTTACCGCTTATGATATCTATATCAATGGGAATAAAGCCTACTCGGTAGGTAATGTCGACACCTTCACCGTGTATAACCTGGTGAATGGACAGGCTTATACCTTCACCGTGAAGGCAAGGGATTTTGCGGGCAATGTCTCTCCGTTCAGTAACCAGCTCGCCGCTACGGCAGCGTTCAACGGGCTGACCTATAATTATTATTCAGGCAGCTGGAGCACCCTGCCGGACTTCAATACGCTTACGCCACTGACGACGGGCAATGTGCCTAACGTTACGTTGAGCCCTGCGTTAAGCACGGTCAATTTCGGATTTACGTGGACCGGTTACATTAACATACCGGTGACGGGTACCTACTATTTCCAGACCGCTTCGGATGACGGAAGCAAGTTGTATATCGATATTCCGTACAGCGCTTCGGCTACCCCGACCGTCAATAATGATGGATCGCATGGCACGATCACGGTGACCAGCGCTGCCCTGACCTTAACGGCAGGCGTCCATACCTTTGTGGCTACCTATTTCCAGGGGGGTGGCGGATATAATATGGCGGTGAACTGGAAGACCCCTCAGACAGGGGGGGCGTTCGTAGCCATTCCCAATAGCGCCTTCACGCAGGGATTTGTGGCTGCCGGTACGGCACCTGCCGCTCCTTCTTCGCTGACGGCCGTTGCCGCTTCCGCCAAAAAGATCAACCTGACCTGGCAGGATAACAGCAACAATGAGACCGGGTTCCAGCTGTTCCGCTCCACGAGCGCGGCGGGGCCTTTTGTGACGATCGCCACGGTGAAGCCCAACCGAACCAGCTATGGGGATTCCTCGCTTTCTCCTTCCACCACGTACTATTATAAGATACAGGCGATCAACCAGTATGGCTCCTCTAAATTCAATTTACAGGATAGCAGCTCCCTGACGTATAACTTCTATAGCCCCTATACGGCCAATAACCTGGCGGCTATCGCTACCTCTACCCCCGCCAGCACAGGCTCCAGCACGACTTTTACGCTCGGGGTGACCACGGCTACGGCTAATTTTGCCCTGCAGTTCAATGGGTATATCAATATCGCGACCGCAGGGACTTATACTTTCTATACCAGCAGCGACGATGGCAGTAATCTCTACCTGGATGGCACGCTACTTGTCAATAATGACGGTATCCATGCCACGCAGGAGAAATCCGGCACCGTCACGCTGACGGCCGGAAGCCACCCAATCCAGACGAACTATTTCCAGCAGGGTGGAGGGCAATCCCTGACGGTCTCCTATGCGGCCCTCGGGATCAGCAAACAGGCGATACCTGCCAGCGTATTGGGCGTACCGCCTGCCAACGCCACTACCCAGGCATTGCCGCCGCTGCCGTCCGATCCTTCCGGTCTGACCGGTGCGGCACAGGGGCCGAGCCATGTCAGCCTGAGCTGGACTAATAATGCAGTGAACGCAACAGGATTTGAAGTATGGCGTTCGCCCGCTACGAATACGAACTATGTATTAGCCGCTTCCCTGCCTGCGGCCACGGCTTATGTGGACAGCAATCTGACGAACAATACGCTCTATTTCTATAAGGTGAGGGCCTTCAATGAAGGAGGGAATTCCAATTACTGCAATGAGATCAGTCTTACGACCAGCAGCGCTGCGGTGACCACGGTCACGCTGACGGCTATCCCCAACCAGGCGATGGTCAACGACACCACGATCGTGCTACCGGTGAGCGCCAGCAGCAGCAGCGTGGGTTCCGCGATCACGTATACCGCTACCGGTTTGCCGGCTTTTGCAGCCCTGGTGGATAATCATGACGGTACGGCCTCCCTTACCTTCCATCCCAACAGCGCGCAGATAGGCGTATATAAGGGTCTTATCCTAACGGCCACCGACAGTTATGGCGGCGCCAGCAGTGACACCTTTAACCTCAGCGTCAACGGCCGGAATATGACGACGGTCCAGGTCACCTTCAATACCAACAACTATCCTGTGACCGTGGCCAACTGGAACGGGATGAATGCCGCGGCCAATGCCGGGGTGAGCGTGACGAGCTTTAAAGATGTCAATGGCAATACAACGACAGACGGAATTAACCTGGTGAGCGCCTGGGACGGAGCCTATGCGACGGGTATGAATACCGGCAACAACAGCGGGATCTATCCGGACAATGTGTTGAAGAATTTCTATTTCGGATCTACCTTCAACCCCTATACGTTCAAAGTGACGGGCCTCAGCAGCAGTAAGAAATATGCCCTGGTATTCTTTGCCGGCTATCCCTGGACTGCCAGTGACAGGGCCACTTATGGCAATATGATCACGAACTATACCATCGGTTCGCAGACGGTGAGCCTGGATGTCGCTAACAATATCAGCAATGCCGTTCAGCTTTCCGGTCTTTCCCCGGATGCCAGCGGGAATATCACGGTGACGGTGAGCAAACCGGCTGGTACGGCTTATTGCCTGCTCAGCGATATGCAGATCCTGTCTTATGACGCACCGGCTTCCGTTGCCGCCTTGATCCCGCCTTCCGGCCTGGTGGCCAATGGGTTTAGCGGTACTTCGATCCAGCTGAACTGGGTCGGATCCGCCGATACCCGCACGGGCTTCGAGATCTGGCGCAGCACCAACCCCGGCGGCACTTTCAGCCTGCTGACGGCGGTCGGCGGTTCTGTGTACACTTATACGGATGCTTCTTTACCGGCCAACTCCACTTACTTCTATGAAGTGCGGGAAGTGGTAGCGGGTAATCAATATTCGGCGTTCAGCAATATTGCCGGCGGATCTACGGTCCAGTATACGGTCAACCTGAGCCTGAACTCCCAGTCCACCGGTGCGCAACGCGCTCCGTGGAATGACCTGAATACCCTGATGACTACTGGCTTTAAGTTGCCGAATATGATGAACATGAACAGCCAGCCAACGGGTATTAACTTCAACCTGGTGACTCCTTTCACCAGCTTTAACAGTCAACTGGGCGTTACTACCGGTAATAACAGTGGCGTGGTGCCGGATACGGTCATGAAGACCTTCTATTACAACTCCCAGGGAGATACGGCCCGGGTGCGCATTGACGGCCTGCCCCGCACCGGAGTCTTCAACTTCGGGTTCTATGCAGGAACGTCCTTCAGCAATGCTCCGACGATCGGTATGTACCAGATCGGCAGCCAGATCGTTTCGCTGAATGCGTATAACAATACCACGAATATGGTCTTCATCAATGGTATCAAGCCGGATTCGAATGGCAGCGTGCTGATCACTTTCTATACGGGGGCAACGACAGCCTACGCTATGTGGACCAGCCTTACGATCCAGGGTATGCCTTCACCGGATGTGATCGCTGCCGATTCTGCCGGAACGGCCGGAGTGATTGCCAGCAGCGTGACCCGTAATATCATATCGGTGACAGGCGCCAATCTGTTGGATGCCAGCGCGGTCAATGCACTGGATTCTTCTGCCAGCCAACGCCTGAATACCCGTTTAGCCGCCTATCCGAATCCATTCGTGGATAATGTGACCGTGAAGTTTGGCTTCCGGCAAAATGTTGGCAGGTTCACGCTCGTGGTTACGGATGATGCCGGAAGGATCGTTCAGAAACAGGAGTTCAACAATGCGGTGGCCGGTCAGTGGCAGCAAACATTGAACCTGGGTAACCTGACACGCGGTGTCTACTTTATCCAACTGGTTGGATTACCGGGTGAAAAAGCACAATCGATCAAACTGGTGAAAACGAAATAGCAGGAAAGGATTTATAGAAAAAAGAGGGGCCGTCTCAAAATCTGAGACGGCCCCTCTTTTTTTATATACCCACAAATACTTGACAAAAAACTTGCATAGGTTAAAAAATGACTGTACTTTACGTTGAACCTGAATTAGCCCCTGGTACGCTGCATACTCAACTTCTATTATCGAGCAGGTACATGCTTGCCATTTATCCCCTGAATCTCCCCTGATCATCTTAATTTCCAATTTTATCCCCAAGTGGTCGCTTACGCCACGTTAGTCCATTTTCCTTTCCGGATCATTGATTCTGTCTTGCCATTTCCTATCTCAAAAACTATTGGATGTCCACTACCTATTACATAGTAATTGCTAATAATCATTATATACTGTTACTTCATCAAGCCTAAGATTATGAAAACAAGATTTACCCAGTTTTTAACCACTGTCCTGGTTTTAGTAATGGGATTTTTTGGTAGGGATGTCCTGGCTCAAACGGGCGTTTTGAACCCCAACGACCCGATCGTCTTGTATAATTCGGCCAACCCCCCGGCTTATCCACCTGCCAATACTCTGGTGAAATGGGTAAAAACAACCCGCCTCAGTTACAACACGGATGATTTCAAATGTTATTTCTATAATAACGTGCAGTTCCGGCTGAAATGGCCGAAGACCTTTGCTACGGACCCTGCGGGGACCACCTATCCCCTTTATCTTTTCTTTCATGGGGTGGGAGAAAAGGGCTCCATTTATGATAATGAGTTTCAGATGTTCCATGGAGGCGATGTTCATCAGGCAGCCGTGAACAGTGGCAAATACAATGGATTTCTGTTGTATCCGCAAAGTGCCGCTGCCTCCGGTGGTTTCAGCCAGGCTCAGCTCGATGCCATGGCCGACCTGATCACCAAATACCTGATCCCCGAACAAAGAGTGGACCCCAACCGGATTTCCGTGAACGGATTGTCAGGTGGTGGCGATGCGACCTGGGCGTTTGCGGAAACGCATCCGACCATCGCGGGTGGAGTGTTGCCGATGAGCGCTGCCAATATCTCGGATATGCAATATGTGAACTCCCTGAGATTTACTCCGATCTGGCTTTTCCAGGGAGGTTTGGATAAATCCCCCGACCCTTCTACCACCATCCAGGTGGTAAATGCCTATAATAATGCGGGTGGAGACCTGAAATATACGCTCTACCCCAACATGGGGCATAATACCTGGGATGCTGCCTGGAGAGAGCCCGATTATTTTCCCTTTATGATGAGGGATCATAAGGCCAATCCCTGGCCGCTCACAGGAAGGAGCCAGTTCTGCCCCGGTGATGCTATCAAAGCCACCCTGGGGGTGACGGCGGGTTTTGATGGTTACCAATGGAGAATGAATGGCACGGTCATTCCCGGGGCCACTTCCGATACCTTAGTGGTGACCGCCCTGGGTACCTATGATTGCCGGATCCTGCGGGGGTCCACCTGGTCTGTCTGGTCGCCTGTTCCGGTAGTGATCAGCATTAAAGCGCCTACGGTGTCCCCGAATATCCAGTTAAACGGCCTAATCAGCGATCTGGTGCCGGCCCCCGATGGCAGTACTACGGTTTCGTTAATGGTGCCTCCCAATTATGTTACCTATACCTGGGAGAGAGTGGATTCCCCTGCGGGCAATCCTGCTATTTTATCCAGCACGACCAATATATTAAATGGCGCTACGCCGGGGCAATATGCGGTGAAAGTGACGGAAAAGTTCGGTTGCTCCAGCAGCTTCTCCAATCCGTTCACGGTGGTCAATGCCAATGGCCCCAATCCGCCGTCTGCGCCTGCCAATCTTTTGGCGACGACCGTTTCCCAGACCCAGATCAAGCTGACCTGGAACGAAGTTGCCAACCCACCCAACCTCGAAACACAATTTGAAATCTACCAGGGCGCTTCTGCCACCGGGCCTTTCAAACTGGTCGGGTACTCACCGGCCCAGGTCGATACGTTCATGGCAGGTAACCTAAACCCGAAGTCGACCTATTTCTATCGGGTGCGGGCCATCAATACCACGGCCGCCTCGGGCACTACGGGCCCTTCCAGCGCCCAGACCCTTTCGGATATTACGCCCCCTACTGCTCCTGTGAACCTGCGGAGCGGAGTAATCGGCCAGACTTCCATTCAGTTGATCTGGGACCCGGCTACGGACGATGTGGGGGTCACCGCCTATGATATTTATGTCAATGGGAATAAGGCCTACACGGTAGGTAATGTAAACCAGTTCACGGTATATAACCTGATGAACGGACAGACCTATACGTTTGCAGTAAAGGCAAGGGATTTTGCAGGAAATATCTCTCCATTCAGCAACCAATTGGCGGCCGTGCCTGCAATTACCGCTTTGAATTACAATTATTATACAGGATCCTGGACAGTTCTTCCTTATTTCTATTCCCTGGTACCGACTACGAGCGGAACTGCCCCCAATGTCAATCTTAATACACAAAGCACTCTTAATTTTGGTTCCCTCTGGACGGGTATTATCAATGTACCGGTGACGGGCACCTATACTTTCCAGCTCTACTCGATTGACGGAAGCAAATTGTATATCGATGTTCCCTATACCCCTTCGGCTACACCCACCGTCAACAATGATGGCGTGCACCGGCGGGGAGCAACGGCGACCAGCAGCGCCATGACCTTAACGGCAGGCATTCATACTTTTACGGCTGTCTTCTTCAAGGGCAACACCAGCACCTTCCCTAGTCTGACCGTGAAATGGAAAACTCCGCAATCGAACAATACGTTTGTGACGATACCGGATAGCGTCTTCATCCAAAAAGTATCCATTACTGGGACGCCGCCGGCTGCTCCTTCCCTGGTGACGGCCACTGCTGTTTCTGCCAAAAAAATCAATCTGAGCTGGCAGGATAACGGCACCGGCAATGAGACAGGTCTGCAGATCTTCCGTTCGACCGGCGCGACCGGGCCTTTCGTGACGATCGCGACCCTGAAGCCTGGCAGGACCAGCTATGGGGATTCTTCACTGACTCCCTCCACTACCTACTATTATGAGATGCAGGCGATCAACCAATCCGGTTCCAGCGCCTTCAGTACGCCTGTAGCCGGCGCTACGACGCAGGCTCCACCAGCCCTGCCGTCCGATCCTTCCGGTCTGGCAGGTGTTTCACAGGGCCCAACCCATACCAGTCTGAGCTGGACCAATAATGCGGTGAATGCTACCGGCTTCGAAGTATGGCGTTCGCCCACGACGAATTCCAACTATGTATTAGCCGCCACCCTGCCGGTAGCCACGGCTTATGTGGACAGCAATCTCACGAACAATACCCTCTATTTCTATAAGGTGAGAGCCTTCAACGAGGGCGGGCCTTCCAACTACAGCAACGAGATCTCCGTTACGACCAGCAGTGCGGCCGTGACTACGGTAACGCTGACGGCTATTCCTAACCAGGCGATGGTCAATGACACCACGATCGTGCTACCGGTGAGTGCCAGCAGCAGCAGTGTGGGAGCCGCTATCACCTTTACGGCCACCGGCCTGCCGGCTTTCGCCAGCCTGACGGACAATCATAACGGTACGGCCTCCCTTACCTTCCAACCCAAGAGCACGCAAATAGGAAACTATAATGGCCTGATCCTTACGGCTACCGACACCTATGGAGGCGCTACCAGCGATACCTTTAACGTCACGGTCAGCGGCAGGAACATGACGACTGTCCAGGTTACCTTCAATACCAACAATTACCCTGTTACGGTGCCCAACTGGAATGGGATGAACTCCGCTGGTAATGCAGGGGTGAGCGTAAGTAACTTTAAAGATGTCAATGGCAATACCACGACAGACGGAATTAACCTGGTGAGCGGCTGGGACGGAGCGTATGCCACGGGTATGAATACCGGCAACAACAGCGGGATCTATCCGGACAATGTGTTGAGGAATTTCTATTTCGGATCTACGTTTAATCCCTATACTTTCAAAGTGACAGGATTGAACAGCGGTAAGAAATATGCCCTGGTGTTCTATGCAGGGTATCCCTGGACCGCCAGCGACCAGACTACCTATGGCAACCTGATCACGAACTATGCTGTCGGTTCGCAAACCGTCAGCCTGAATGTCGCCAATAATATCAGCAATACCGTTCAACTGGCCGGGCTCTCCCCGGATGCGAGCGGAAATATCACGGTGACGGTGAGTAAACCTGTGGGGTCGG
Source organism: Puia sp. (assembly GCA_036394375.1). GTDB lineage: Bacteria > Bacteroidota > Bacteroidia > Chitinophagales > Chitinophagaceae > Puia. Next base: position 77,018 of record DASWFF010000074.1, on the reverse strand, counting down.
CCTATTGCCTGCTGAATGACCTACAGATCCTGGCTTATGACGCACCGGCTTCTGTTGCCGCGCTGATACCGCCTTCCAACCTGGTGGCCAATGGACTCAGCGGCAGCTCGATCCAGTTGAATTGGGTCTCTTCCCCCGATACCAAGACGGGCTACCAGATCTGGCGCGGCACTAATCCGGGTGGTACCTTCAGCCTGCTGACGACAGTGGGAGCGACGGTGACTACCTATACGGATGCTTCCCTGCCGGCCAATTCCACTTACTTCTATGAAGTGAGGGAAGTGGTAGCGGGTAATCAATATTCGGCGTTCAGCAATATTGCCGGCGGATCTGTGGTCCAGTATACGGTCAACCTGAGCCTGAATTCCCAGCCTTCTCTTTCCGAGAGGGCCCCCTGGAATGACCTGAATGCCCTGATCACTGCAGGGTTCAGCGACAATAACCTGATGAACATGAACTTCCAGCCGACGGGCATTAATTTCAATTTGGTCACTCCTTTCACCAGCTTTAACGATCAGCTGGGCGTTACTACGGGGAATAACAGCGGCGTGGTGCCGGATACGGTCATGAAGACCTTCTACTACAATTCCCAGGGAGACACGGCCAGGATCCGTATCGACGGTCTGAGTCGCACGGGCATCTTCAATTTCGGATTCTATGCAGGCACCATCTTCAACAATGCCCCGACGGTGGGCGTTTACCAGATCGGCAACCAGATCGTTTCGTTGAATGCGTACAACAATACCACGAATATGGTCTTTATCAGTGGGGTGAAACCCGATTCGAACGGTAGCGTCTTCATCACTTTCTATACGGATGCCACGACTCCCTACGCTATGTGGACCAGCCTTACCATCCAGGGCATGCCTTCGCCGGATGTGATCGCTGCCGATTCTGCCGGAACGGCCGGGGTAATATCCAGCAGCGTGACCCGGCGCCTTGTGACCGTGACAGGAGCCAATTTACTGGATGCCAGCGCCGTCAATGCACTGGATTCTTCTGCCAGCCAACGTCTGAATACCAGTTTAGCCGCCTATCCGAATCCATTCGTGGATAATGTGACCGTGAAGTTTGGCTTCCGGCAAAATGTTGGCAGGTTCACGCTCGTGGTCACGGATGATGCCGGAAGGGTCGTTCAGAAACAGGAGTTCAACAATGCGGTGGCCGGTCAGTGGCAGCAAACATTGAACCTGGGTAACCTGACACGCGGTGTCTACTTTATCCAACTGTATGGATTACCGGGTAAAAAAGCACAATCGATCAAACTGGTGAAAGTGAAATAACAGGGAACGATCAGTATTTAAGCAACCTGAATAAAGGGCCGTCTCAAAAGTAATTGAGGCGGCTTCTTCATTTGGGCCGGAGACCGGTGGTCTTCTTTGTTTTAAGGTATGCCACTTTTAGGGTACTGGCTTCTGGGTAATTCCCTACCTGGTAACAAATACCTGACAAAAAGCTTGCATAGGCTAAAAATTGGCTGTATTTTAAGCTCAACTTGAATTAACCCCTGGTACGCTGCCTATTCAATTGCTATTCTCAAGCAGGTACTTATTGCCCTTTATCCCCTGAATTTCCACTGATCGCCTTAATTTCCAATTTTCTTCCCAAGTGGTCGTTTACGCCACAGTAGTCCATTTTCCTACCTGGATCCTTGATATTGTCTTGCCAGTTCCTATCTCAAAACTATTGGATTCCCTCCCTATTACATAGTAGTTGCTAACAATTGCATATACATTTTCAAGCCTAAGATTATGAAAATAAGATTTACCCAACTTCTAACGATTGTTCTGGTCTTCGCTATGGTTTTTTCAGGCCGTGATGCCCTGGGACAGACCGGGGTGCTGAATCCCAATGACCCGATTGTTCTTTATAATTCGGCCAATCCCCCGCCCCTCCCCCCTGCCAATACGATGGCGAAATGGGTAAAAACAAACCGTCTTAGTTACAACACGGATGATTTCAAATGTTATTTTTATAATTACGTTCAGTTCCGGCTGAAATGGCCGAAGACTTTTGCTACGGACCCTCCCGGGACCACTTATCCCCTCTATCTTTTCTTTCATGGGGTGGGAGAAAAAGGAACCTGGTATGATAATGAGTTCCAGATGTACCATGGCGGAGATGTCCATCAGGCAGCCGTGAACAGCGGCAAATACGATGGATTTCTGCTGTATCCGCAAAGCGCCAATACTTCCGGTGGCTGGAACCAGCAGCAGATCGATGCCATCGCCGCTATCATCACCAATTACCTGGTTCCCGAACAGAGGGTGGATATCAACCGGATCTCCGTGAACGGGCTGTCCGGCGGCGGCGATGCGGTTTGGCAGTTTGCGGAAACGCACCCCACCATCGCAGGTGACTTTATACCGATGAGCTCTGCCAATATCTCGGATGAAAATTATGCCAACATTTTAAAATTTACCCCCATCTGGCTGTTGCAGGGAGGGCTGGATAAGTCTCCCGATCCATCTACGACCATACAGGTCGTAAATGCTTACAATGCTGTCGGAAGCGACCTGAGATATACGGTATTCCCCACCCTGGGGCATAATACCTGGGATTCTACCTGGAAGGAGCCCGATTATTTTCCTTTTATGCTGAGGGCCCATAAGGCCAATCCCTGGGCGCTTACCGGAAGGACCCAGTTCTGCTCTCCGGATAGTATCAATGCCACCCTGGGGGTGACGGCAGGTTTTACCGGCTACCAATGGAGAAAGAATGGCACGGTCATTCCCGGAGCCACTTCGAATACGTTACAGGTGACCTCCGTAGGCACTTATGATTGTAGTATCCTACGCGGATCCACCTGGTCAGTCTGGTCACCTATACCAGTGGTGATCGGCATTAAAGCGCCGACGGTGTCCCCGAATATCCAGCTAAACGGCCTGATCAGCGATGTGGTGCCGGCCCCGGATGGCAGTACCTCTGTATCCCTGATGGTGCCTGCCAATTATGCTACCTATACCTGGGAGCGGGTGGATTCCCCTGCCGGCAATCCGGCCATTTTATCCAGCAAGACCAATATATTAAATGGCGCTACGCCGGGACAATATGCAGTCAAAGTGACGGAGCAGTTCGGTTGTTCCAGCAGCTTCTCGAATCCCTTCACGGTGATCCGGGCCAATGGCCCCAATCCGCCTTCCGCGCCCACCAATCTGTTGGCGACGGCCATTTCCCAGACCCAGATCAAGCTGACCTGGAACGAAGTTGCCAACCCTCCCAACCCCGAAACACAATTTGAAATTTACCAGGGCGCTGCTGCGACCGGGCCTTTCAAGCTGATCGGGTACTCGCCCGCCCTCGTCGATTCTTTCGTGGCGGGTAACCTCAATCCGAAGACGACTTATTTCTACCTGGTAAGGGCCATCGATACTACGGCTGCATCGGCCACGGCGGGCCCTTCCAGCGCGCAGACCCAATCGGATGTTACGCCCCCTACGGCGGCCGCGAACCTGCGGGCCGGCATTATAAGCCAGACCTCCGTGCAATTGATCTGGGATCCGGCTACGGATAATGTGGGCGTTACCGCTTACGATATTTATATCAATGGCAATAAAGCCTACTCGGTAGGTAATGTCAACACTTTCACCGTATATAACCTGGTGAATGGGCAGACCTACACCTTTACCGTGAAGGCAAGGGATTTTGCGGGCAATGTCTCTCCATTCAGTAACCAGCTCGCCGCTACGGCAGCGTTCAACGGGCTGACCTATAATTATTACTCTGGTTCCTGGAGTACGCTGCCGGACTTCAATACGCTTACGCCGGTAGCGACGGGCAACGTGCCTAACGTTACGTTGAGCCCTGCGTTAAGCACGGTCAATTTCGGATTTACGTGGACGGGTTACATTAATATACCGGTCACGGGTACCTACTATTTCCAGACCGCTTCGGATGACGGAAGCAAGTTGTATATCGATATTCCGTACAGCGCTTCGACTACCCCGACCGTCAATAATGATGGACTGCATGGTACGAACACGGTGACCAGCGCTGCCCTGACCTTAACGGCAGGCGTCCATACCTTTGTGGCGACCTATTTCCAGGCGGGTGGTGGCTATAATATGGCGGTGAACTGGAAGACCCCTCAGACAGGGGGCGCGTTCGTAGCCATTCCCAATAGCGCCTTTGCTCAAACTTTCACACCGGGAGGTACGGCGCCTGCCGCTCCTTCTTCGCTGACGGCCGTTGCCGCTTCCGCCAAAAAGATCAACCTGACCTGGCAGGATAACAGCAACAATGAGACCGGGTTCCAGATCTTCCGCTCTACGAGCGCGGCGGGGCCTTTTGTGACGATCGCCACGGTGAAGCCCAACCGGATCAACTATGGGGATTCCTCGCTTTCTCCTTCCACGACCTACTATTATAAGATACAGGCGATCAACCAGTATGGCTCCTCTAAATTCAATTTACAGGATAGCAACTCGCTGACGTATAATTTCTATAGCCCCTATACGGCCAACAATCTCGCCGCCATCGCCACGTCTACCCCCGCCAGCACAGGATCCAGCACGACTTTTACGCTCGGAGTGACCACGGCTACTTCTAATTTTGCCCTGCAGTTCAATGGGTATATCAATATCGCGACAGCGGGTACTTATACTTTCTATACCAGCAGCGACGATGGCAGCAACCTCTACCTGGATGGCACGCTACTTGTCAATAATGATGGTCTCCATGCCACGCAGGAAGCCTCCGGCACTGTCACGCTGACGGCCGGAAGTCATCCAATCCGGGTGAACTATTTCCAGCAGGGTGGAGGACAGTCCCTGACGGTCTCCTATGCGGCCCTCGGGATCAGCAAACAAGCGATACCTGCCAGCGTATTGGGCGTGCCGCCTGTCAGCGCCACTACCCAGGCATTGCCGCCGCTGCCGGCCGATCCATCCGGTTTGACAGGCGCTGCCCAGGGACCAACCCATGTCAGCCTGAGCTGGACTAACAATGCTACCAATGCAACAGGATTTGAAGTATGGCGTTCGCCCGCTACGAATACGAACTATGTATTAGCCGCTTCCCTGCCGGTGGCCACGGCTTATGTGGACAGCAATCTGACGAACAATACCCTCTATTTCTATAAGGTGAGGGCCTTCAATGAAGGAGGGAATTCCAACTACAGCAATGAGATCAGTCTTACGACCAGCAGCGCTGCGGTGACCACGGTCACGCTGACGGCTATCCCCAACCAGGCGATGGTCAACGACACCACCCTGGTAATTCCGGCGAGCGCCAGCAGCAGCGCAGGCGTCGCCATCACCTTTACGGCGACCGGCTTACCGGCTTTTGCAACTTTAGCTGACAATCATAATGGTACTGCATCTCTCACCTTCCATCCCAACAGTGCGCAGATAGGGGTATACAACGGTCTTATCCTAACGGCCACCGACAGTTATGGCGGCGCCAGCAGCGATACCTTTACCCTCAGCGTCAACGGCCGGAATATGACGACGGTCCAGGTCACCTTCAATACCAACAACTATCCTGTGACCGTGGCCAACTGGAACGGGATGAACGCCGCGGCCAATGCCGGGGTGAGCGTGAGCAACTTTAAAGATGTCAATGGCAACACCACTACGGATGGCATCAACCTGGTGAGCGCCTGGGACGGAGCCTATGCGACGGGTATGAATACCGGCAATAACAGCGGGATCTATCCGGACAATGTGTTGAAGAATTTCTATTTCGGATCTACCTTCAACCCCTATACGTTCAAAGTGACGGGCCTCAGCAGCAGCAAGAAATATGCGCTGGTGTTCTATGCAGGATATCCCTGGACGAGCACTGATCAGGCTACTTATGGCAACATGATCACGAACTACGCCATCGGTTCGCAGACGGTGAGCCTGAATGCCGCCAACAACATCAGCAATACCGTTCAGCTTTCCGGCCTTTCCCCGGATGCCAGCGGGAATATCACGGTGACGGTGAGCAAACCGGCCGGTACGGCCTATTGCCTGCTCAACGACCTGCAGATCCTGGCTTATGACGCACCGGCTTCCGTTGCTGCCTTGATCCCGCCTTCCGGCCTGGTGGCCAATGGGCTTAGCGGCTCCTCGATCCGGCTGAACTGGACCTCTTCCCCTGATACCAAGACCGGCTACCAGATCTGGCGCGGCACCAGTCCGGGAGGAACTTTTAGTCTTCTGACGACGGTAGGATCTGCGGTGACCACTTATACGGATGCTTCTTTACCGGCCAACTCCACTTACTTCTATGAAGTGCGGGAAGTGGTAGCGGGTAGTCAATATTCTGCCTTCAGCAATATTGCCGGCGGATCTACGGTCCAGTATACGGTCAACCTGAGCCTGAACTCCCAGTCCACCGGTGCGCAACGCGCCCCCTGGAATGACCTGAATGCCCTGATCACTCAAGGATTCAGCGACAAGAACCTGATGAACATGAATTTCCAGCCGACGGGCATTAATTTCAACCTGGTGACCCCTTTCACCAGCTTTAATGATCAGTTGGGGGTTACCACGGGTAATAACAGTGGCGTGGTGCCGGATACGGTCATGAAGACCTTCTATTACAACTCCCAGGGAGATACGGCCCGGGTGCGTATCGACGGCCTGCCCCGTACCGGAGTCTTCAACTTCGGGTTCTACGCAGGAACGTCCTTCAGCAATGCTCCGACCATCGGTATGTACCAGATCGGCAGCCAGATCGTTTCGCTGAATGCGTATAACAATACCACGAATATGGTCTTCATCAATGGTATCAAGCCGGATTCGAATGGCAGCGTGCTGATCACTTTCTATACGGGGGCAACGACTCCTTATGCCATGTGGACCAGCCTTACCATCCAGGGTATGCCGTCACCGGATGTGATCGCTGCCGATTCTGCCGGAACGGCCGGGGTGATTGCCAGCAGCGTGACCCGTAATATCATATCGGTGACAGGGGCCAATTTGCTGGATGCCAGCGCGGTCAATGCACTGGATTCTTCTGCCAGCCAACGTCTGAATACCCGTTTAGCCGCTTATCCGAATCCATTCGTGGATAATGTGACCGTGAAGTTTGATTTTCAGCAAAATGTTGCTAAGTTTACACTCGCAATTACCGATGCCAGCGGTAAGATCGTTCAGAAGCAGGAATTTAGCAATGTACCTGCCGGAAACTGGCAAAAGATATTGAATCTGAGCAACTTAACACAAGGTGTCTACTTTATTCAGCTATATGGGTTGTCCGACGAAAAAGTGAAGTCCTTCAAGTTGGTGAAAGTGAGAATGTAGGGCAAGGAAGATAAAATTTTAAAGCAGGACCGGTAGAATTGATTTTTACCGGTCCTGTTATTACCAAGGGAATAAAGAACAAAAAGAAAAATAATGGAATTTGCCTATTTGTTTAGGGCGTTTATGCGTCGTAAGTGGGTCATTTTGATTTGTGTTGTCGTATCGCTCGGAACAGCTTTTTTCTTTACGCGAAACATTTCAAAATCCTATAAGTCTACCGCTCAGCTCGCTACCCGCTTTACTGTCAGTGATCAGCCGAATGGGGCGGTGAATTATATACAGAGTGAATTCAAGTTCGGAAATGTGATCGAGAATATTTCCTCTCCGAACGTAGTCGGCCTGGTCAGCTATCATCTGCTGCTGCACGATCTTCAATCTGCCAGTCCTTTTACCGTATTAAAGCCCAAACAACAGATGGAGGCAAACAAGGCGGACAAGCAGGCCGTGGTGCTCCGTCTTTCGGCCCACCTGGATTCCGCCAGTGCATTATCTCCCTCCGATAAGGATGACAGGCAGATCATCGACCTGTTGAACTTATATGGCTATAGTATCGATGCCGTTTCGTCTCAATTAAAGGTAGACCGGTTCCAGAAGACAGATTATATCAACATTGAATACCGGTCCGGGAATGCGGCCATGTCTGCTTTCGTTGTGAACACGCTCTGCGATGAGTTCAAGCGATTCTACAGCCTGACCGAACGTCAGCATACGGATGTCGCCGTCAATAACCTGGATACCCTTGTAAAACAGAAAAAGACCATCCTGGATCAGAGGCAAGCCGCCAAGGAACAGTTCATGGCTTCCAATAAAGTGTTGGACGTCAACCTCGAAGGATCCAGTAAACTGTCCCAGATCAGCGCTTATGAAAGCCAGGAGATAGAAGAGAACAGCCTGTTACGGAACGAAACTTTCCGGGTCAAGCAACTGGATGATCTTATCCGGACAGCCCGCAGCAAGGGAGCCTCCACGGTGGAAGACCAGGGCACTACCAAACCGGTTGCTTCCGGCACTACTCCCAATGCGAACAGTGAGTTTATCCGGCTGCGTAAACAATACAATGATCTGAGCAACGAATATATTCAGAAGGGTAGCAAAGATCCGGATATGAAAAAACGCCTGGATGCCCTCTCACAAAGCATGGCCAAGCTGGATGTATCGGATGGTCCGGATGTGCCGGCCAGCGGCGGCGGCGGTTCGTCGTCTACCACCACCCTCAACGACCTGATACAAAAAAAGATAGATGCAGAAGGCCAGGTGGAAGCCTCCAGGAACAAGATCGCCAGCATCGAAGCCAAACTGACCCAGCTGCGCAGCGGTCTGACCGGCATGGCCTCCAAGGGCGCCAACCTCGACCAGTTCGACAAGGATATACAGCAGGCTTCCGCAGAATACAAGTCTGCCAAGGAAGATTTGAATGTGGCGCTGGCTGCACAGCAAAGCCAACCTGATTTTAAGCAAACCCTGATGGGCGAGCCCGCCTTACGGCCGGAGCCTTCGAAAAGATTGCTGGTTATCATCCTCGCGGGAATGGGCACCTTTTTTATTGCGGCCCTGGTCATCATCTTTATTGAATTTTTCGATCAGTCCATAAAGACCCCTTCCCAGTTCCAGCGGCTTACTGGTCTGCGCCTGCTGGGAGCCGTCCCCCGCATCAAACTGCAGGGGCAGGAAAATGTGCTGAACAGGATCGCCAAATTCGACGAAGAGGAAGAGCATCGGAACAGTACCTTCCTGGAGTTGATGCGGAAATTGCGTTATGAGGTCGAGTCCAGCAACAAAAGGATATTCCTTTTTACCAGTACGGAGCCCCAGCAGGGGAAAACGGCGCTCGTGCAGGCCTTGGCCTATATCCTCAGCCTGGGGAAAAAAAGGGTCCTTATCATCGATACCAATTTCTGCAACAACGACCTTACCAAAAATATCAATGCCTCTCCCGTCCTGGAGAAGTACGACCTGAATGGCCAGGCTTTCAATAAAGGAGAATTCAGGAAGCTGGTCACCCCTACCTCGGTAGCGCGGGTCGATATTGTCGGCTGCCAGGGCGGAGACTATACCCCTTCAGAAATACTTCCCAAGAATCACCTGCTCAACCATCTCGGGCAGCTGAAAGATGAATATGATTATATCTTGCTGGAAGGAGCTCCTTTGAACGAATATACGGACACCAAGGAACTGGAGAATTTCGTGGATGGGATCATCGCCGTATTCTCTGCTGAGACCTCCCTGACAGCCATCGATAAGGAGTCCATTAAATTCCTCGTAGATAGCAAGGATAAATTCCTGGGGGCCATCCTTAACAAAGTGGATGAATTTAATCTTGAACTGTAATGCCCCTGCGAAATGATCATCCCGTTAAAAAATACATTGAAGGACAGTTCTGTTGAGACGCCTGCCACGAGTACCGCCGGGGCGATATCCGAAAGACCTCTCGCTGCGGGCGGGACTGCAAAAGCAAAAACATCCCGTATTTCCTGGGTAGATCATGCGCGCGGAATTGCCATCATGCTGGTCGTTTACCGGCATGTGGTGATCGGGCTGAGAAGATCGGGTGTCGCCATCAGCGATACGATGTACAATGTTCAGGAGGTATTTTATAATTTCCGGATGCCGGTGTTCTTTATCTTATCGGGCATTTTTGTGGCCGGGAGTCTACGCAAGCGATCCCGGACAGACGTCTTGAAAGACAGGGCGGCTACCGTATTATGGCCTTACCTGGTATGGGCCGTCATCATGGTCTCCCTGGAGATCTTCTTTTCCCGCTACGCCAATTCGCAGCGGCACTGGACCGACCTGCTCGATATTATCATTCAGCCACGGGGGATAGATCATCTGTGGTATTTGTTCGCGCTTTTCAATACCAGCGCTCTTTACCTGCTGATCAGCAAGCTGCTGAAGAACCCCTGGCTCCATGCGGCGCTGGCTATCGGCCTCCATGCGGTTACCTTCATGGCTTTTTTACAGGACAATAGCCTTGTATCGGACGCTTTCTATTTCTATCCTTATTTTTATATCGGGACCCTGTTATCGCCCCTGCTGCTGGACAAAGAGAAGAGCGACGCTCTTCTGAAGTTCAGTCACCTGATCTGGCTATTTCCTTTATTCCTGGCCGGGCAGTGGTTCTGGTTCCGGCACCGCAAGGAGACGGGAACTTATTTTCCCTTGTTCTTTATCATCAATCTCCTGGCCTGTTATTTTGTCTATATCATTGCCCACCGGATCGAGCAGAAAGGACATGACTGGCTCTCCTGGCTGGGAAAATATTCCCTGTATATCTATATTCTGCACGTGCCGGCGGCGGCCGTTATCCGTAATATAATGGCTCATTCGCATCTCTCCCTCAACGGCTGGGTACTGATCTTTATCTGTTGGGCCGGCGGCGTGCTGATCCCGGTGGTCTTATATACTTTGCTGAAGAGATTTGGCTTTGGAAGATTATTCTCCTTAAAAAATAAATCCGGAATATGAGTATTTTTAAGAAGTATTCATATTGGATACATTCAGGAAAGTATACCGCTATCCAGAAATTTTCGGTATTGGGCATGGGGATCGTCTCTTTTATGCTGCTTACCAGGGTGCTGGGCCCTGAGGGATTCGGGGTATGGGGGCTGTTCCTGGTAATATCTTCTATTACCGAGACGGCCAGGACGGCCCTGATCAAGAATGCCTTTATTCGTTTCATGCACCAGACTAAGGAGGAAGAGCATGGCAGGCTGCAGGCTGCAGCCTGGGTATTAAGCCTTTCCATCAGCGTGGTCCTTTCGCTGACTTTTTTGCTGGCGGCTTACCCGGTAGCGCATTGGTTGAAAGCGCCTGCTCTTGCCGGCATGCTGCAATGGTATGCGCTGACCCTGCTCATTACGGTATTGTTCTCCCAATGTGAAATGTTGCTGAATGCCAAAATGGACTTCCGGGGAGTGTGTTATATGTATTGTATCCGGCAGGGATTGTTGCTGGCGGCGATCGCCGTCTGTTACGGGGCCAAATGGATGATCACCCCCGGGCTGCTGTCTATATTTTACCTGGTCTCCGTAGTGGCCGGAGGTTTGACAGGGGCCCTGTTCTCCCGCCCCTATTTTAAATGGGACCTTACCGGTTACAAGCCCTGGATTGGCAAACTATGGCGTTTCGGGAGATATGTTTTCGGGAATAATGTCAGCTCCCTGCTTTTCCGGAGCACGGATAATTTCATCACTTCCGGCATCTTCGGTACGGCCGTCTCTGCCTATTACAATGCCTGTCTTCGGATCGGCAACCTGGTAGATATGCCTTCGCAGGTGTTGGGCGACGTATTATTCCCCAAGGCGGCCCAATACAATAGCTCGGACCGGTCGGCCATCAAACACATGTACGAGAAGACGGTAGGGGCTATCCTGGTCTTTTCCATACCGGCCCTGCTGGTCATGACCCTGCTGCCTTCCCTGATCCTGCATTTCCTGGCCGGCGGGAAGTTCATGATGGCGGCCCCGGTACTGCGTATAACGGCTTTTTTCGGCTTCACCTTGCCTTTTCTGAAGCAATTCGGGACGATCATGGACGCCACAGGCCATCCCGACACTAATTTCAGGGTGATGTTCCTTGCCTTGTGCATCGATATCGTCGCTAACTTACTGGGGGTACATTTTTTTGGGGTAATCGGAGCGGCCATCGGAACAGGCACCACTTATTTCATTATTTTCGTTGTTACCCAGACCCTTTTGTATAAAAGGTTCGGGGTGGAATTACTGAATGTATTCAGAAATACCGCTTCCCTGTACAAGGAACTCTTTTTGCATGGGATGTCATTTTTAAAACTGAAAGTCGATGAACCGGGGACTAAATGACTGGGTCGGTGAACCGGCGGCTAAATAACTTTAACACATGAAACAACTATCCGAAAACAACAAGGGGAGCCGGTTTACCGGGCAGGATATCCATGCCTTTATCGTCACCCTATTCGTTGCGGCGATTGTCATCGCGCTGTGTGTGAAGATCACTTTTTTCTGAGGATTCTTTTTTCCTAAATGAGTTATACATCTAAAATATTTAAAAGCAAAGAAAGTCCATTCAGGTCTCCGCTATTATTAGGCGGACTGCTGATATTGACGATGGGCGCCTCTTTCCTGGTAGCCAAGTTGGGGTTTCTGATGGGGCTGGCATTGATCTTCGGGGTCATCGGCCTGGGAGTGGCGGTATTTATGGTCGTCTACCCGGAGTTTGGATTTTATGTTTCTATTTTCGGCTCTCTCTTTGTCTTCATGATCCTGCGGCTTCTTAATACGGAATTACCCCTGGTGACCGCCATCGATGGGATGGTGTGGCTGACCTTTATAGGCCTGCTGATCAATAAGGGGATCAAAAGGGAGTCGCTCTGGAAGAATTGCCAGAGCCCCATTATGTTCATGTACCTGGTCTTTTTCGTCTATAATTTCATCGAATACTTCAACCCGAACGGCGGATCTTCAGAACTGTACTTTTTATTTTTGAGAAGGACGATCACTCTCCTGCTGTTCCTCTACTGCGCTATCCAGCTTTTTACGGATATGAAGGCGATCAACCGCTTCTTCAAGGTCTGTATCTTCCTGTTCTTCATTTCAGCTTTGTATGCCTGCTATGAGGAATGGGTGGGGATGCCTAAATTCGAACTGAATTATATTTTATCGGATCCGCTGCGGGAAAAGCTGGCTGCCCTGGATGGAGGCGGTAACTACCGTAAATCCTCTTTTTTGGCAAGCTGTACGGACTTCGGTCTCCTGATGGCCGGCGCGAGCATCATCTTTCTGATCCTGTACCAGAAGTTAAAGGCCAGCGCCCGTCGCAGGTGGTTCATCTTACTGTCACTGGTCCTTTCGGTCCTGGCGATGACCTATTCCGGTACGAGGACGGCGACGCTGATGCTCACCGTCGAGATCGTGTTGTATGTGCTGATGACCATTACAGAAAAAAAGACGATGATCTTTTTCTCCTTTTTTGTCGTTCTTTTATTGGGTGTGATCTTCGGCCCCAGCTATGGCAACGGGACCTTACGGAGGCTGAAAAGCACTTTCGATCTGAAATCGGAGGAATCCCTCCAGGTAAGGGACATTAACCGGCATAACATCCAGCCTTATATCTATGCCCATCCGATCGGCGGAGGCGTAGGGACCACGGGCGTCGCTTTCATGGCCTATAATGTCGGTCATCCCCTGGCCGGTTTCCCGACGGATAGCGGCCTGCTCATGATTGTGCTGGAATATGGCTGGGTAGGGCTAATCATCCAGTGCCTGACCTATATTGTCCTTTTGCAGCAAGGTATATACGCCTATTACAAGACCCGGGACATGCGTCAGAAGATCATGCTGTTATCGGCCGTCATTTTTATATTCGGTTTTGTATTTGCCAATTATGCCCAGGTGGCGATCGGGCAGATTCCCAATGGCTTTATATTTCTGGCGCTGAACGCCGTTATTATACGATTGTGCCAGATAGTCAATCAAGAGACCTATTCGTGAATAAAGAAAAAAAAGTAAGCGCATGAAAAATTTTATCGTAACCCTTTTTAGTCTTCTCCTATTTTTTGCCGGGTATAGCCAGGGAACGCCAAAATATACGACGACGACCTATAATCCCAATGTGGACAGCGTGGCCGAGGCGCTGGTCGCCCTGGCGATGAATAACCCGTCGGTCAAAGCTTCTGAGAATTTTGCACAGCAGTTCAAATACCTCTACCATGTGTCCAAAACGACCTGGGTGAACAATATCGTTCTCCAGGGCAATGTGAATGAATATTCATTTAATAAGACCTCTACGGCGGATCCCCTGAAGCAGAGCACGCAATATCCCAAATATAACTTTGGCGTTATTGTCCCTATCGGGATCTTCATCAACAGTCCCAAACAGATCAAAGCAGATTATTACAAATACCAGTTTGCCGTGGAGCAGGTCAACGTTGAAAAACAGAATATCCGCCGGGAAGTGCTCATCAATTACCACGACTACACCATGAACAGGCAGTTACTGTCCCAGTATCAGCAATTGGTGAATGACTGGCGTATCATCCATCTTAAAAATGAACAAAAATTCTCCAACGGAGAGATAACCCTGGAAGCGTTTTACAATTCTACCAAGACCTATACGGACGAGCTGAGCAAACAGGCCAACCTGAACGATGCGTTAAAAACATCTGAGGCCAAGCTGGAAGCTTTGATCGGGATGAATGTGGAAGATGCGCTTACCCAGATCAATGTCCATAAATGAGCAGGAATCAATCCCCCGAAATGAGCGGCTATACCCCCGCGGAAATGATCGGCCATCCTCCCCCGGAGATGATCAGGAATAAAGATATTGTTGTCGTCGGTCTTCAGCCCTGGGATATAAAAATAGGCAGTAATTGCAAGAATGTTGCCATAGAGCTGGCCAGATACAACAGGGTGTTATATGTGAATGCTCCCCTCGATCAGATCACCCTTCTCCGGAAGAAGAATGAACCCAGCGTGGCGAAGCGCCGGGAGATCCGGAAAAGCGGTAAAAACCTGCTGCCGATAGGGGAGAATATCTGGAACTTATACCCGAAAAACATTATTCATTCTATTAACTGGATACGTGGATCGGGCCTTTTTAATGTTTTCAACAAGTGGAATAATAAGAAATTTGCCGCGGATATCCGGGAGGCCATCGAAGAATTGTCCTTTAAAGATTTCATTCTTTTCAATGACGGCGATATGCTCAGGAGCTTTTACCTGATCGAATTATTACAACCCTCCCTGAGCATTTATTACAGCCGGGATAATTTATTGGCGACTCCATACTTCTATCGGCATGGCCATATCCTGGAACCCCGGCTGATGGAGAAAAGCACTTTGGTATGCGCTAATTCAGCTTATCTTGCAAAGGTTGCCCGGCAATATAATCCCCATTCCTTTGAGGTAGGCCAGGGATGCGATCTTTCTTTGTTCGATCCTTCCGGGATCGCCGAGGTGCCGGAAGATATAGCTGCTATCAAAGGGCCCATCATCGGCTTTATGGGCGCCCTCCTTAGCTACCGGCTTGACCTGAATTTACTGGAAAATCTGTGCCGGCGCAAGCCGGAGTGGAGCTTTGTCCTCGTGGGCAATGAAGATGAGGGGTTTAAAACATCGGCCCTTCATGATCTAAAGAATGTCCATTTCCTTGGTTTAAAGAGAGAAGACCAGCTTCCTTCTTACCTCGCCCGTTTTGATGTCGCTATGAATCCCCAGAGCATCAATGACATGACCATAGGTAATTATCCCCGTAAGATCGATGAGTACCTTGCCATGGGTAAGCCTACGGTGGTAACAGCCACGGAGGCAATGGAGACGTTCCGAGGCTACGTCTATATGGGCAAGACGGTGGAAGAGTATATCGACCTGATCGGTAAAGCTCTGCAGGATAGAGATCCCGTTCGGGCGCAGCAACGGATATTGTTTGCCCGGAGTCATACCTGGCAGAACCATGTATTGGCTATCTGTAAGGCTATCCGGGAATTGCGTCCCGGTATCTGATCGCCGGCATTTAGCGGTCCCCGCCCCCGCATTTTTTTGTCAGTCGCCGGCCGCATATTTATCCCGGACCGCCTTATCCCAAAGTACGGATTGCTGTCCCTTGCGGTATCGTATAAAACCCTGGTAAAGGGAGATATTCAGGAAAAGAAAATAATAGGGGACATACAGGAGTTTGGATTTGATATTCCTGTTAGCGAGCTGCCATCCTGCGGCAGCTGCCAGATAGAAGAGGATCTGGCCCCCGAGGAACAGGCCGTAAAAACCGGATTGCGTTTGTATCAGCAGCAGGATGTTGACGATAAAGAGAACGGGCAGCAGCAGAGGGCATAACGTCCACCGCAGTACCCTGTGAGAGATGTATTGGAAAGAAAGGACGGGATACCGGAAGATATTTAAAAGCCCTTTTAATATTACCATTGACTGGAAGGCCCCGGCGCTGATGCGGATCTTTCTTTTCCGTTCTTCTTTCAGGGAAGAAGAGGGCGTCTCCATCGCATAGGCATCGGGTTCATATTGCACCCGGAACCCTGCCATACAGACTTTCAGGGAGATGATAAAATCATCCAGCAGGACGTCATCGCCTACCGGCTCATATAGTTCCGTACGTACGGAAAATAGTTCTCCTGCGGCGCCTACGACCGTATATAACTGTGAATCCAATCGTTTGAGCAGGGATTCGTATTTCCAGTAGAGGCCTTCTCCGATGCCGGCGATCTTCGTATCTGCGGCGGTCATAATCTTTTTTTCTCCGGCTACTCCTCCTGTGTCGGCCAGAAAATAATGACGGGCTATATTGTAGATGCTTTCCTTATTGAGCAGGGTATTGGCGTCGGAAAAAATGACTACCGGAGTCCTGACATAGCCCATGGCCCTGTGCATGGCGGCTACTTTTCCTTTTCTTTCAGGTTGGTGGAGGAGGCGTATCTTTTCAAATTGAGCGACCAGGGCTGGCGTGCTGTCTGTCGATCCGTCGGTGATAAAGATAATTTCCAGTTTATCTTCCGGGTATTCCAGGGCCAGGGAATTTTTTATTTTCTCAACGATGAAATTCTCTTCGTTGTAGGCGCTGATGATGAGCGTTATGCGGGGAAGCTCGCTGGAAGGGGAGGGGAGGGGCGTACGGCTCTGGAAAATACGTTTGACCCGGACCAGGAACCATACCAGAAATCCATATCCTACATAGCTGTAAAAAATGATGAAAATACTTCCGAAGAATAAAAGGTTTAGGAAAAGCATAAGTATGATGTGTGCGCGGGCGCAAGATAACCTAAACGACCCGGAACCCTGCTGTATTGTAAAAACACTTAAAAATTTATCTTTTTTTAGGCTGACAGACTATTTTAGGTGTTTTGGCATTATTAACTTGATTATCAACCGGAGTTTCCTCAGCCGGTAGCTGGCATGCATTTTATGCTGTGGAAAATTGTCTACACTTTTTGCTAACATGGGGATAACTGGGGCTCTTTGGTATAGTTATTGATTCTGTTTAGGGTACCTATTTAAAGTTTGAATAAGGAATCCTATTGTATGAAAGTATTTTTATAAAAGCCAATATGTCTATATTCGATTTTGTAGTAATATCTAAGGTGTTCAATATCCATATCCGCTGTTCTATTTTATAAATCCGATACCCGAAAAACCATGAAAACTACAACTTTACTTAAGCTGCTGATCAGGGGACCCATGGTCTTTTATTTGCTGACGGCAATCTCTCTTACAAGTTTTGGACAGAGCGAGTCCAACAATCCCATTACTTACGACACTACCATCACAGAAAAAGCAAACGGGGAAGGTCCTTTCACCTGGCAGGTGCGGGTGACCCGGCAACAGAATGACAATTCTCCCCGTCCTGTAATTTTCAGTATGCCTGGCGCCGGCGAGGTAGGAACGAGTACGGCGAACCTGGTGAAATTCGGCCCTCACTTTTGGCTGGCCAATGGTTGGGACGGAGGGGTCAAACTGGAAAATGGCGTCCATTACCCCCTACTGATCACTGTTGAACAACCGGCCAACAATATGCGCCCCTGGCATTTAAAGGCCGTTATAGAGACTCTGTTAAATACTTTTCCGATCAAAAGGAATTCCGTTCATGTGGCCGGCTTAAGCCAGGGCTCCTACGAATGGGGTGAACTGATCGGTTTTGCAGCTTCTGCCGGCGATGAAACCGCCATGAGTGAAATCAAGAGCTGGGTGGACCTGGAAGGCGTAGGCCCCGGCGATAATTTCCTGGGATTCGACCCGCCTTATCCCACGGCTTACAAGACCTGGGCTTCCAAATATGGAGGCAAGTTCTTTGGGCTGGAGGGCACCAACGATTCCCGGAATATCTGGCAGATCTCGCAGGCCATGAATTCGGGAAAGGCTGGTTCCGCTTATTTTTCTTATGAAAATATCGGCGGCGGTGCACATTGCTGCTGGAATTCGATGTACGATCCTTCCGTGATTGACTGGAGCTGCGTGGCCCCTGTTAAAAACGTCAATATCGTACCTTCCACGAACCCGGCCAGTACGATGGGGACCTATTTCGTGGATCCGAGTACGGGCTCCAATATTTTTCAATGGATGCTGCGTCAGGGAGATACGACCCTTGTAACGACGGGTCCTCCCAGTGTTGCCCTGCCCACTGTCAGTGCAGGGAGCGCCCAGTCGGTCCAGTTACCTGCTAATGCAGCGACCCTTACCGGTACGGCGACGGCGGCATCCGGTCACAGTCTTGCCAGTACTACCTGGACGAAGACGAGCGGTCCTACTGCCTTTACGATCACTACTGCTTCCAACTTATCTACTACGGTTACCGGCCTGACGGCCGGAACATACGTATTTACGCTGACGGCTACGGATGATGCCGGTCAGTCCAATACTTCTACGGTAATGATTACGGTACTGGCGATCGCACCGCCTACGGTGAATGCCGGCAGCGCCTTATCTATAACGCTGCCTGTCAGTACGGTGAGCTTGTCGGGGACGGCCAGTGGCAACGGAGGGGCTACCATCAGCACTACCCAATGGACTTCTACCAGCGGTCCCAATACCCCCGTTATTGCTTCGGCGGGCTTGCTGACGACCGCGGTGACCGGCCTGATCCAGGGTACGTATAATTTCACCCTTACTGCTACGGATAATAACGGGAATCCTGCTTCATCGCAGGTGATCGTTACCGTTAATCCGGTTGTTAGCGTTCCGCCACCCACTACGGGCCCGAAGATCCTTGTCGCTCCGGGAGAATACCAGGCATTTTTCATCGATCAGAATAAACATCTTTATGGCGTCGGCACCAATTTAAGGACCCTGGGAGTGAATCAGACCGGTGTCCCGGGGACGACCATTGCATTGGCGGTGCCTTCCAATCTTACATTCACATCAGCGGCTGCGGGCCTGCATGGCGGCGCAGCGATAGACATGAATGGAAATGTCTGGTCCTGGGGGGATAATAGCCAGGGACAGGTAGGTATTGGCACGGTAACGGCTACGGAAGTAATGGCCCCTGTCCAGATAAGTAAAGATAACGCCGGAAATGCCTTTACGGGGATCACGGCCCTCAGTGCGTATTTCTCCGGCAATGTCGGCAATGGCTGGTATGCCATCAAATCCGACGGTACGCTGTGGGTATGGGGACAGACCCTGGGAGGAATGGCGGGGGATGGCACGGCGGGCGCTTCTGCGATGTCCCGGCCTGTACAGGTGCCCATACCCGGCGGCAGGAAAGCGGCGCAGGTCGTGGCCGGCGATCACCTCAACCTTCTCTGTACGGATGGTACCGTATGGGTCTGCGGAGGTTATGGGGCGAATTCAGCGAACCTGGGTTTCACGGTCTCCGGCACCAACTACCAGAGCTTACAGCAGCTTACTTCGCTTTCAGGTATTACCCAGATCGCCGGTGGAGCAGCTTTCAATTATGCATTAAAATCCAATGGAACTTTATATGGCTGGGGGTACTACGGTTATTATATGGGCGGCACGGGCGGTGTCAATACCCCTATGCCGACCCCTACGGACCTTACGACCCGGCTCAATCTGTCGCATCCTGTAAAGACGATCGTTTCCAACATGGTCTGTACGCATGCTATTTTAACGGATGGCACTTTATGGGGATGGGGGGATAATGCGCAGGGCGGTATCGGCAATGGCAAGGAGCTCGATTATATGAAGACGACGGCTCCCTATGCCTGGGATTTTTACCCGGCGGACCTCTTGCAGCAATCTCCCGTGCAGATCACGACCCGCAATGATTTTGTGGGGGTCTTTGCCACCCAGCCTTTTGTGATGTATACCTATGCGGAGACTTCGGACGGGCAGTTGTATTCCTGGGGAAGAAATAAAGGAGGCGTTCTGGGAAATGGAGTAGTATCCTGCTCCTCGGATGTATCAGCCACTTATCCGAATTCCTGGGATGTGTCGCTGGCTACTGCGGTCAACCCGTTGGCGGTGGCCAAGACCACAGCTGTACCTTCTCCCTGGTGTCTTTCCCATGCAACCACTTCGCCTTGTAACCAATGTTCGGTAGGCATCATTCCAATCGCCAATGCAGGGGCCAATGTTACCATTACGCTCCCGACTAATACGGCTACTGTGGATGGCAGCGCCTCCAATAATCCGGGCGGCGGCGTTCTGACCTATGCCTGGTCACAGGTATCCGGTCCGTCGCAATATACTATTACCAGCCCGACCGCGGTAACAACGACCATCACCAACCTGGTGCAGGGCGTTTACCAGTTCCAGTTGCTGGTGACCAACAGCGCGGGTGTTTCGGCAACGGCCACCGTTACTGTGACGGTCAATGCGGCTCCGGTGATCATCCCTGTTGCCAATGCGGGAGCCAATGTTACCATTACGCTCCCGGCCAATACGGCTACCGTGGATGGCAGCGCCTCTTCCAATCCGGGAGGTGGCACCCTGACCTATGCCTGGTCTGAGGCATCAGGGCCTGCACAATATACTATTACCAGCCCGTCTGCCGCAACAACGACCCTTACCAACCTGGTGCAGGGCGTCTACCAGTTCCAGTTGCTGGTGACCAATAGCCAGGGTAAGACGGCTACTGCTACCGTTACCGTTACGGTCAATGCGGCTCCGGTGATCATCCCTGTTGCCAATGCAGGTTCCGACATTTCCATTACTTTACCCACGAATACGGCTACGCTGGATGGCAGCGCCTCTTCCAATCCGGGAGGTGGCGCCCTGACCTATGCCTGGTCGAAAATATCCGGGCCTGCTCAGTATACTATTACCAGCCCGTCTGCCGCAACAACGACCCTTACCAACCTGGTGCAGGGCGTTTACCAATTCCAGTTGCTGGTGACCAATAGCCAGGGTAAGACGGCTAACGATGTGGTGAATGTAACGGTGAACAGTGCAACTGTGGCGCCGCCTGTTGCAAATGCCGGCTCCAATATTACGATCACTTTACCTACCAATTCCGTCAACCTGGATGGAAGCGCTTCTTCCGATCCCGGCGCTGGTGCGTTGACGTACGCCTGGTCCATGATCTCCGGCCCTTCGTCATACACGATCGCCAGCCCGTCAGCAGCCAAGACATCCGTGACCAACCTGGTGCAGGGGGTGTATAAGTTCAGCCTCCTGGTGACCAACAGCCAGGGAGGTTCGGCAACGGCAAACGTGTTCGTCACGGTGAATGCCGCCCCAGTCATTATTCCCGTTGCCAATGCAGGAGCCAATGTTACCATTACGCTCCCGGCCAATACGGCTACTGTGGACGGCAGCGCTTCTTCCAATCCCGGTGGCGGTACGCTGACTTATACCTGGTCTAAAATATCAGGACCTGCTCAATATACTATTACCAGCCCGTCTGCCGCAACAACGACCCTTACTAACCTGGTGCAGGGCGTTTACCAATTCCAGTTACAGGTAACTAACAGCCAGGGCAATTTGGCAACGGCTACTGTATACGTTACCGTGAATGCGGCCCCGGTAGTGACACCTGTGGCGAGCCTAGGCGTGAATGTCTCCATCACCTTACCTGTTAGTTCGGCTACGCTGGACGGCAGCGCCTCTTATAATCCCGGCGGTGGTACGCTGACCTATGCCTGGACTGAAGTATCCGGTCCGGCTCAGTATACGATCACCAGCCCCTCGGCTGCTACCACTACGGTGACAGGGCTGGTAAAAGGGATCTATCAATTCCAGCTGCTGGTGACGAATAGCCAGGGCAATACGGCTACCGCCACTATGACCGTGACGGTGATAGGAGCTAATTTGCCGCCAATCGCCAATGCAGGGAATGATACGACGATCAGTTTACCGATCAATAGTCTTTCGTTGGATGGCTCTAAATCTTACGATCCCGATGGCAGTATTGTATCCTATAGCTGGTACAAGATATCCGGACCGAATGTATCCGTTGCCATTGTCAATTCGAATACGGCCAGGCCCAGTTTGATCGGCCTGGCGGCAGGAACCTATATCTTTGAGCTGAAGGTTACGGACAACCAGGGCGCTACCGCCACAGCCGATGTGACCATCATCGTACTGAATGGCCAGGGTGGCGGGTCTTCTTTCCTGGTAGCTTCTGCCGGTAACGATACGACCATCGCCCTGCTTCCTTCCAATTCGGTAACGCTCAATGGCAGCGGATCGACGGATGTAGGCGGAACGATCACCAGTTATACCTGGGTTCAGCTGAGCGGACCTTCCGCCTCGACCCTGGCATCGCCGGATGGGGCTGTAAGCCTTGCCAGCAACCTGGCAATAGGAAAATATATATTCCAGCTGACGGTAAAAGACGATCAGGGCAATACGGCTACGGCTACCGTAACGGTGAACGTAGTAAATGATCTGCGTTTTACCGGGGACCAGGTGCTGATCTATCCGAACCCGGCCCAGAACCAGGTGCACCTCCGGATCACCAGCGATAATACCGGCAAGATGCGCGTGAATATCTATAATGAACTGGGCGCAATAGTACAGTCCGCAGAAATAGATAAAGGCCAGGCTTATATCGATGAATCCATGGATGTAAGCAGATTGGCGCGTGGCATGTATATCGTGCAGATCGTTATCGGAGACAAGAAGACGATCAATGCCAAGCTGATGAAACAATAATCTCGTAAAAATCATAAAGAGAAAAGGGGGCCATCGGCCCCCTTTTCTCTTTATATTGGATTTTGAGTACATTTGGAAGGATAAACCCCCAAAACTTCAATCAACATTAGGTGAAAATATATTTTAAGAATCTTGATGGCATACGGTTCATTGCAGCGTTACTAGTATTATTTCATCATGCCTACTATCTCAAAAGAAGTTACTCTCCCGGTTATGCTTTTATCTATGGCTGTTCTGAAAATTTAGGCAGGATAGGCGTCAACCTGTTCTTTGTGCTCAGCGGGTTCCTGATCAGTTATTTATTATTGATGGAAAAAGACTCCACCGGGACTATCAGCTATAAGAATTTCTATATCCGGAGGATCCTGCGGATCTGGCCTTTATACCTGGGATATGGGCTGCTCCTGACTTTCTTTTCCCCTTATATCGCCTCAAAGATGGGATTAGGAGGGCAGATGGACCTCCCGACGATGCTGCTGAATTTAGGTTTTCTTTTGTTCTTTGCGGTGAATATGCAACTGGCTTTTATCGGGTCGAACCCGGGTATATTCGAGATCAGCTGGTCGGTATGTATCGAAGAGCAGTTCTACCTGATCTGGCCGCTGCTGATCAATAAGTTCAGGGGGAAAATAATGAAGCTGTTACTGGTCATGTTCGGTATAACGATGCTGGTGAGGATCGTCCTGTGCATCCTTATACCTGTCTTCTACCATGGCGCCGATATCCGCGTATTCCTGTTTTCCAGTTATAATTCCAACCATGGCTATGATTACCTGATCACCAATTATCTTTTGATCTTCGATAAGCTCGACCTGTTCGGAGCCGGCTTATTTATTGCCTGGTTCTATTATAATAAGGAGCGGTATCGATCCCTGTATAAAAAATTATTCCATCCTTTGCTGCAGTGGACAATGCTGCTCCTGTTCCTGGTGTATGTGCTTTCTATTTTCGATCCCAGCAATTATTTTTACTTCCTCTTCTTTGATCATTTCGTCTGTTTTATCTTATTCGGATATATTTTGCTGGCTGCGGTGGCGGAGAATTCGATCTTCCATTTAGAGACTCCCTTGCTGAAGGCATTGGGTAAGATCTCTTATGGTATTTACCTGTTTCATACGGCTGTCCTGCAATTTTCGCTGCTCTTTTTCAAGAAGCTGGTCCGGCATCCCGGATCGCATCTCATTTATGATCTGCTGTATCCTTTATTCGGCCTGGCGGCTACCTGTACCGTTGCCTATTTTTCCTACCGGTATTATGAATCCTGGTTCCTGAAGAAAAAGGATAAATTCTCTATTATATTGTCCGGGTCAGGCCCGGCCCTGAAATAAAGGCCTGAAAACGAAGCGGCCGTCTCACCAGTAAGGGGAGACGGCCGCTTTATTATTGGGGTCAGCTACTTTGCTAGAATTTGAGGATCTGGCGGCTGTCGATCCTATTGGGGCCCTTGTAAATAGTAAGTTGATAAACGCCCTTGGTAAGGTCGCCGATGCTGGTCTGGTGGAAGCCTTGTGCCAGGCGAAGGGTTTTCAGGGTCCTTCCGCTCATATCGCTTAACAGGATGGTGATATTATCTTCTTGTACCACGATATTGAGGAGATCCTTAACAGGGTTGGGGCTTGTCTGAACGGTCACGGAATTGCCTTTACCGAAGTTGATAACGCGGATAAGGGAATAATTGCTTTTCCCATCCAGGTCGGTTTCCGCCAGGCGGTAATAGTTAAAGCCGTGCTGGCTGGGATTGGCATCTGTAAAGGAGTAGCTGGAGACGGTGGAACTGTTGCCTTTGGCGGCTACCGTGCCGATGGCCGTATAGGATACGCCGTCTGCCGAGCGCTCGATGGTGAAACGGGCGGTATTGCTTTCCTGGAGGGTGGTCCAGGAGAGATGTGCCTGGCCCCCGTCAGCCATTACCGTGAAAGATCCCCAGTTCAGGGGAAGGACGACTATGCGGGTGGCGGTAATGGAGGTGCCGGTATTGGTAAGACTTCCCAGGGAAGGGGGAAGGTTCACCGTACCGGGAAGGGCCGAGATCGAACCTGCAGGAACCGTCAGTAGGGTGTATACGGTGTTGAGGGCATCGCCGCTCGCAGCGTCCGTGACCGTCAGCGTTGAGGCGGCAAAACTAACTGCTCCTGCTCCTGATACAGCCAACTGGTCATAGGTAGTACCGGCAGTGGGGGTGCCGCCGCCAGGGAAAAGCTTCAGTGCATAAGTAGGCGTGCCTGCTCCCGAAGCGGGTGTGATCGTCAATTTGGCGGGGGTGTTGTTCCCGGGGGCGATCGTACCGGTGGAGCTGCCCGTTGTGGTTGCAAAATCAGCCGTCCCGAATCCCTTCACTGTGCCGCTGTTGGTAAAAGTAATGGCGCTGGCAACGGCAAGATTTGCCGTGGCATCGGTCAGGAAAATGACACCACCCGCCGCATTGGTTAAGGTTCCGGTTGTACTGGTAGGAACATTAACGGGGCCGGTTACGCTGAGGGAATTATTATTAATGAAGATGGCGCTGGACAATAAATAGACGTTATTGATCCAGTTGGCGGTACTGTTATTGGTCAGGGTTGCTCCCTGAAGCGCGGAGTTTTGTTGAAAGGTCACGGTCCCGTTATTGATGGTAGGGACAGCCAGGTAAGAAGACAATTCTACGGTCAGCTTTCCTCCGGCATTATTCAGGAGGGTGCCGGCGCCCGACAGCGTCGCGCCATTCAGAATGGTTATATTCCCGGTATTCGAGATGGAGTTTGCGGTACCGTTGTTAATCAGTGTATAGGTAAAGCTGCCGGCCAGGCCGAGCATGGCCCCGCTGCTTACGACTACATTTTCGAGCGAGGTATTGGCCCCGATGAAAACACTGTCGCCGGGCATGATCGTAATGGTCTCGCTGCCGGCGACAGGAGGCGCTCCGGCCGGGCCCCAGGCGCCCGCGGCATAGGTTTGCCAGGTACCGGCAGTATTCCAGTCCCCCGAAACCACTATGCTCCGGAAATCACCTGCAGTTTGGGCGAAGGTGGTTTGGGCGTAGAACAGTAAAAAAAACAGGCTGCATAAAAGGGTAAATTTCATTTTCATTCGTTTGCATTTTTGCGGTTAAAAACAAAAGGACAATATGGTTGATCTCTTTGAGAAGGATAGTGAGGATTGGCCTTTAACGAAGGATAATGAATTTTGGTCCGGGATGGTCGTAGGCTATCAGTCTACGTTTATGGGCCGTAAATATAGTTTAAACTATGTTATATCGGCTTTTTTAAGGAAAAAAACGCTTTATGTAGTAGATTTACACTTAAACCGAACAGATGAAACGTAGAAACGCCATCAGGCTCGGCCTTGGTCTTTTTGGGGGGGGAGCCCTTGGTCTCGGCGGAATAAAAAGTTATCAACTTTATAAACGTCCGGATTTCCGGGTTCTGGAAGAGCACCAGGGACTTTTGGACGACCTGGCCGAGACGATCATTCCTGCTACGGATAGCCCTGGTGCGAAGGATGCCGGCGTCGGGGCGCTGATCCTGAAAATGGTCCGGGACTGCACCGACAGGAAGACCCAGAATAATTTCATAAAAGGTTTCACGGATCTTATGGACCGGACCCGGAAAAATGGTCCGAAGCCCTTCGGAGAATGCTCTTTGTCTGAAAGAACGGCTATCCTTACTCATTTCGAGGAACAGGGGCAGCTTTATCCCGGAATAGCGGGCAAGCTGCAGCATAAGCTGGCGGGTGATTCTTTTTTCACGACCCTGAAAAAGTATACGATCCTGGGCTATTGCAGTTCCAAACGGGGAGCTACGGAAGGATTACGCTATGATTATATTCCAGGCAGGTATGTCGGCAGTGTGCCGTTGCAAGCCGGTCAGCGGGCCTGGGCGACTCAATAACAGCATACCGTCGCAACCGGTCTTCGTTCCGGGCGACCAATCAATATAAAATAACCCACAACCTACTTGAAATCATGGGAGATCCCCGGCAAGATATCAACCTTAATATTAAGGCAGCTGAGCAGCATACTTATGATGCGATCGTTATCGGGTCGGGTATCAGCGGTGGCTGGGCCGCTAAGGAACTATGCGGGAAGGGGCTGAAGACCCTTTTATTGGAGCGAGGCAGGAATGTGGAACATATTAGAGATTATCCTACTGCATCCTTAAATCCATGGGATTTCGGGCATCGTCTGCAAAACTCCGAAAAAGACAAGGCGGACAGTCCTATTCAGAGCCTGGCCTATGACGAAGGCAACAAGCATTTTTTTGTAAAGGATAAAGAGCATCCCTATACGCAGGCATCCCCCTTTCACTGGATCAGGGGATACCAGGTGGGAGGAAGATCCCTTACCTGGGGCCGGCAATGTTACCGGTTGAGCGATCTGGATTTCGAGGCGAATGCGAAAGACGGCATTGGGGTCGACTGGCCTATCCGGTATAAGGATATCGCGCCCTGGTATGATTATGTAGAGCGTTTTGCAGGGATCAGCGGGCAGGCGGAAGGGCTGCCTCATCTGCCGGATGGAGAATTCCTGCCGCCCATGGATATGAATGCCCTGGAGCGGCATTTTAAAGAGACGGTGCAAAAGAAGATCCCCGGCCGTTGTGTAACGATTGGGCGGACGGCCAATCTTTCAAAGGGCTGGAATGGAAGAGGGCCCTGTCAATATCGGAATTTGTGCAGCAGGGGCTGCCCTTTCGGGGGCTATTTCAGCAGCAACGCCGCTACCATTCCGGCGGCCCTGGCGACAGGTAATTTAACGTTAAGGCCTTTTTCCATTGTGACGGAGATCCTTTATGACCCGGAGCGGAAAAGGGCTACAGGGGTCCGGGTCCTGGATACCGTAACCCACCAGGTGGTTGAATTTTTTGCGAAAGTGATTTTCTTAAATGCCTCTACGATTGCCAGCGCCATGGTCCTGTTAAACTCCCGGTCCCATGCTTTTCCCGACGGTATGGGAAATACGAGTGGCCAGGTAGGGCATAATCTGATGGACCATCATTATCGGGTGGGAGCGGAAGCGGAATACCAGGGATTTGAGGAGGAATACTATACCGGGAGGAGGCCGAACGGGATCTATATACCCCGGTTCAGAAATATCAGCCCGGCCACTGCCCGGAAGGACTATATCCGGGGATTTGGCTACCAGGGCCTGGGATCCCGTCGTCTATGGAGTGATACGGGCGAGCATATTCCGGGTTTTGGCCTGGACTTCAAAGATCGTCTTACCCGGCCCGGACCCTGGGCCATGTGGATAAGCGCCTGGGGAGAGACCTTGCCTTATTATGACAACCGGGTGGAACAGGACAAGGATAACAAGGACTCCTGGGGACTGCCGCTGGCAAAGATCCATTTCCAGTTTAAGGATAATGAAATGGCCATGCGTAAGGATATGAAAGAGTCCGCCGTGGAGATGCTGACGGCTGCAGGTTTTTCAAATATAGCAGGCTTTGATTACCATTCCGTTGGCGGGGACTGTGTCCATGAAATGGGTACCGTCCGTATGGGGAAAGACCCCCGAACCTCTGTACTGAATGAATGGAATCAATTACATGATGTAAAAAATGTTTTTGTCACGGATGGCAGTTGCATGACCTCTTCCGCCTGCCAGAACCCCTCTCTCACTTATATGGCGCTCACCGCCCGCGCCTGCGATTACGCGGTGGACGCTCTAAAAAAGGGAAATCTTTATGTATAGACAGTCCTCCCGGATCTTCCGGCTTTCCAGGGCCTTTGCTTTTTTCCTGTTGCTGTTCGCCCTCCGCAGTTATAGCCAGGAGCGGCAATCCCCTGCTCCAAAATACATAGTGGGCACCGGGGAGTACCAATGTTTTATCCTTAATACCACTACAGGCAAACTATATGGGATCAGCGGTAACCTGCGCCTGCTGGCAACAGGCGACAGGAACGGTGAGCCGGGCTTGCCCATAGAGGTTGCCATACCCTCCCCTCTGACTGTTAAAGCGGTTGCCTCCGGCTTGCATAACAGCGTGGCGGTAGATAATAATGGTGAAGTATGGGCCTGGGGATCCAATGAGAATGGGCAGGTCGGAAATGGCACTATGGAAAATTCCGCCGATAATTACCCCCATAGAATAATAAGGGACAGCCTGGGCAATCCGTTCACCCGGGTAACCCAGGTGGCCTGCTGGGTAAATTCGTCAGCAGAAGGCTGCCTGGCTCTTAAATCAGACGGGACGGTCTGGATCTGGGGGAAGACAGGCGGCGGGTTCAGGGGAAATGGCCAGTATGGCCAGCCTAACCCCAGACCCGTACAGATCAATATACCAGATCACAAAAAGATCGTAAAAATTGTAGCTGCCGAGATTGTGCTGGCCCTGGCTTCCGACGGTAGTGTCTGGACCTGGGGCGGCGACAACCGTAAGTTCCTGTTGGGTACTTCCGGAGCCGATTTCAGAAGCCCCGGCCGTGTGATCCTTCCTCAGCCTGCCAAGGATATTGCGGGGGCCAGTTATGTTAGTTATGCCTTAGGTGTCAATGGCAAACTGTATGGCTGGGGATATGCCGGCTCGTATATGGGCATCGGTACGACCGGCTACGCAGGAAATACGCCGGTCGCTTTACCAAAGGATCTCAGCAATGACCTGAACCTGCCGCATCCGGTCATTGCGGTTACCACGAACAGTGTGTCCACCCATGTTATCCTGTCGGATAGTACGCTCTGGGGATGGGGGGACAATGCGACGGGCGCCGTGGGCAATGGCGAAGAATTGAATTATGCCAATCATATACCCCCTTATGCCTGGGATTTTGGCCCTGCTCAATTATTAGTGCAGAAACCTGTTCACCTGGCGCCGATGGTGCATAATTTCACGCATGTCTTCGGAGGAAGTGCCTATGTATTTTACACCTATGCAGAAACGGCCACCGGGCAATTATATTCCTGGGGAAGGAACAAGGGCGGTGTTCTGGGGAATGGCGTTGTAGGAGCCAGTTCTGAGATTATGTCTGTTTATCCTACTTCCTGGGACGTACCTGCCGTGACGGCCATCGATCCCTTTGCCCTTACTTCCAGTGTGCTGTCGACCTCTCCCTATTGCCTGCTTCATCCCGAAGGCAGCCCTTGCAACGAATACAAGATCCCTGCGAATAAATCCCCGGTTGCCAAAGCCGGTACAGACCGGGAAATAAGTATGCCCGCTAATTCCGTGATCCTCGACGGTTCGGCCTCCCACGACGTCGATGGTAAGGTAGTGTATTATAAATGGTTGAAGACTTCCGGTCCTTCCGGCTGCAAAATAATAAGCTTCGCGAATGTATCTACGGCTATTACCGGTCTCGTCCCGGGAACTTATGTGTTCACTTTAAAAGTTACCGATAATGGATGGGCTACAGATACCGCCTCCGTAAAAATAAAAGTGATGGGAGCCAACCGGCATTAAATGTAATAGTTACACTTTTTCATAATTCATATATTGATCCTGATCAATGTCCTTGACGGGTAACGATTTTACCTTGTGAGGTCTTAATAAAAAAATAAGAAAATAATTACCACTTGGTGGTATAGTTGGTATAGTTCTTGCGAATTATATGAGGAATTTTTTTGTGGAATTTTTACCCCCCTTTCCCTCCCGTAGTAGACGAATGATTGCCATTACAGCCATTTACCTTGTCATTAAACATCATTAACAAAAGCCATTTTTTTCAGATTTATTTCTGGAGTGAATAGCTATTTTCTAAAATGTAAATCCGGTTGTTAAAATCCAATAATGTTAAGGCTTATGAGAACTTCTACACACTTTAAGTTACAGCTTAGGGCTACCTTGTTACTTTATGCTCTTTCTTTTGTTTTTATTCCCTCCTCTTTCAGTCAGAGTGAAACCAATAACCCGGTCACGTATGACACGACTATTTCCGAAAAGGCCAACGGCGAAGGACCTTTTACCTGGAATGTACGGATCACCCGTCAGAAAAATGATGCCTCTGCAAGACCTGCTATAATAACCATGCCAGGGTCCGGCGAGGTGGGTACAAATACTGCTTATCTAACGACTTACGGCCCCCATTATTGGCTGTTGAATGGCTGGGATGGCGGCGTGAAGCTGGGCAATGGGACGCACTATCCCATTATCATTACCGTGCAGCAACCGTACGCCAATATGCGCCCCTGGCATTTAAAAGCCGTCCTGGAGACCCTTTTAAATGTATTCCCCATTAAAAAAGGCTCTGTTCATGTGGGCGGGCTAAGCCAGGGCTCTTACGAGTGGGGGGAACTGATCGGCTTTGCCGCTTATTCGGGGGATCAGACCGCGATGAGTGAAATAAAGAGCTGGGTGAACCTGGAGGGCGTAGGCCCCGGCGATAATTTCCTGGGATTCGATCCGCCTTATCCCACTGCCTATGCGACCTGGGCGTCCAAATACGGGGGCCGGCTCTTCGGGCTGGAGGGTACACAGGACTCCCGCAATATCTGGCAGATCTCGCAGGCCATGAATGCAGCAAAAGCCAATTCCGCTTATTTTTCTTATGAAAATATCGGTGGCGGCGGGCATTGTTGCTGGAATTCGATGTATGATCCTTCTGTGACTAACTGGAGCTGCGTGGCTCCTGTTAAAAATGCCAATATAGTACCCTCTACCAACCCCGCCAGTACCATGGGCAGTTATTCTGTGAACCCATCCACGGGTACCAATATTTTTCAATGGATGCTGAGACAGGGCGATACGGCCATGGCGGCAGGCAGTGTCGGCACTACGCCGCCTCCTACGTCTGGCATACCGCCGCCGACCATTACGATCGGGGGGGCTCAGACTATTGCGCTGCCCACCAGTTCGGTGACCCTTACCAGTTCGGCAACGGCCGGTACGGGAACCACTATTCATAGCTGCAACTGGACACAGGTCAGCGGTCCGAATACAGCGAAGATCACGACTCCTGCCGCCTGGAACACTACCGTGACGGGGCTGGTAGCCGGCGCCTATGTGTTCCAGATGACCGTTACGGATAATAGCAGTAATACTTCTATTGCGAAAGTGAATGTGACGGTGAATGCAGTGTCGGGCGCGATAGCGCCAATCCTTACGATCGTAGGCGCCCAGACAATCACCCTTCCCACCGGCACTGTGACGCTCAATGGTATGGCAAGCGCCAAGGTAGGCGGGGCCAGCATCCATTCCGTTACCTGGTCACAGGTCAGCGGCCCGAATACAGCCAGTCTCGCCACCCCTACGAACTGGAGTACGACGGCAACAGGACTGGCAGCCGGAGCCTATGTGTTCAGGATGACCGTTACCGATAATGGCGGTGGGGTTTATACCTCCAACACCAATGTGACAGTCAATGCTGCATCTGCGACTTCGGGAACCACAGCACCAAAGATATTCGTTGCTCCGGGTGAATACCAGGCCTTCTTCATCGATCCGAATAAAAAACTCTATGGGGTCGGCACCAACCTCAGGACCCTGGGAGTCAACAGTACCGGGACTCCGGGTACGACCCTCGCGGTGGCGGTGCCTTCCAATCTTACTTTCAAGACAGCGGCTGCAGGCCTGCATGGCGGCGCTGCGGTGGATAATAATGGAAATGTCTGGGCCTGGGGAGATAATGACCAGGGACAATCCGGAAATGGCACGGTATCGACTACCGGGCAGCTGACTCCGGTCCAGGTGACTACGGATGCGTCCGGAAAGACCTTCACGGGTGTGACGGCCCTCTGTGCTTATTTCGCAGGTAATGTCGGCAGCGGCTGGTATGCGATCAAATCCGACGGAACCCTGTGGGTCTGGGGACAGACTTTGGGCGGAATGGCAGGGAATGGTACGGCGGGCAGTACGGCCCAGACCCGGCCTGTGCAGGTGCCTGTACCGGGCAGCAGGAAGATAGCACAAGTGGTGGCCGGCGATGAACTGATCGTTCTGTGCACGGATGGTACGGTATGGACCTGCGGCGGTTATGGCGCGAGTGCGGCTGACCTGGGTTATGCCGTCTCCGGCAACAGCTATCTGAGCCTGGTGCAGCTTACTTCGCTTTCCGGTATTACCCAGATCGCGGGTGGAGGGATCTTCAATTATGCGTTGAAATCCAACGGCACTTTATATGGATGGGGTTATTATGGTTATTATATGGGAGGCACGGGCGGCGCCTCTAACAATATCCCTCTGATGACTCCGACGGACCTTACGACCCGGCTCAACCTGCCGCACCCGGTAAAAACGATCGTTACCAATATGGTAAGCACTTATGCCATTTTATCCAACGGTACTTTATGGGCATGGGGCGATAATGCCCAGGGTACCATGGGCAATGGCAAGGAGCTCAACTATGCCAACACCACCTCTCCTTACGCATGGGATTTCTACCCGGCGGAACTTTTGCAGCAGACGCCTGTACAGGTCACGACCCGTACCGATTTTGCGGCGGTCTTCGCCACCCAGCCTTTTATGTTCTACGCTTATGCCGAGACGGCGGACGGGACTTTATATTCCTGGGGCAGGAATAAAGGAGGCGTATTGGGAAATGGGATAGTAGGATGCTCCAGTGTGGCGTCTACTTATCCGAATTCCTGGGATGTGACGCAGGCCACGGTGGTCAATCCGCTGGCGATCACCACCGTTACGATGGTGCCCTCTCCCTACTGTATTACCCATCCCACAACCGCACCTTGTAATACCTGTGCGTTGGTCAATACCATTCTTAGTACTGATACGACTCTCCCTACCAGGACGGTAACACCGGAGGCGGTTGCCGTGAATAATCTGACTACCGGCGTGGCTGAGCAGATCCTCGTCTACCCCACCATTACGAATGGTACCCTCAACCTCCGGATTGTCAGCGATACGAATGGCAATGTTCAGGCGTCTATTTACGACATAAACGGAAAGATGGTTCAGGTAGAGCGCATGAGCAAGCAGGATACTTACCTGGATAAGTCCTTCAATGTGGGAAGATTGCCGTCAGGAATGTATATTATACAAGTGCTGATCGGTGACCGGAAGAGGATGGTGTCGAAATTCATAAAGCAATAAGTTAAAGCTGACCAAATAGCAAGGAGCGGCCCCTGTTCATACGACAGGGGCCGCTCTTTGTTCATACGACCTTTAATCGACCGCTTCCGTTAATACAACAGGGGCCTTCTTTTTATAGCTTCTTATAGAGTTATATAAATAAACCAGGGTCCATGCGCCGAATAAGATCATGAAAGGGTGCGCGGGATACACATACCTGGGGATAGCGACCAGGAGGGTAGGAATAGCCGTCGCGATCAGGAAGGGCAGGATCAGGATGGATGCCGCAAAGTCTTTTCTGTTCTTCCACCATCCGAACAGGCCGAAGAAGATCAGGAAAAAATTGCAGGCTCCCAGTAGCACCCGGGATACAGGCGCGCGGAACCCATCGGCAGAAGAAGCATAAAATCCCCATAGTTCCCAAAAATTGGCCAGTCGTTGTTTTACGAACTCAACCGGCTCTTTTTTCATATGGTCCAGGAACATTTTCGTGGCTTTGGCGGAGGTATTGATCTCCGGATATTTCTCCCCGATACGGAAGTCGATATGGTTGCCATATGCGGTGACAGCATACATGATGTTGATCCGGTCGTTGCCTTCAATAGAAAAAACGCCGGTTTTAATATAACAGTAAGAGCCTACCAGTATGATAGGCAGGAAGGCGCCCAGTAAGAGGCGGAAGTTGATCCTTTTCAGCAAACTATCCTTTTTCACGAAAAGAGCTTCCAGGACTACCAGCAAAATGAATACGGGGCCGATATTGGTCCTTACCACGGTGGCCAGTCCAAAGAACAGCCCGCACCAGCCGTATTGTTTCCGGTAGTAGAAAAAATAGGCTCCCAGCAGGAAGAAGATGGTAGGTATCTCCGACATGATCCATCGTACATAATTGAGCTGGGGGGGGAAGATGGCCAGGATGAGGGCGGCCAGCAGTCCCACGGTCAGGTTGTTAAATACTCTTTTGGCGATATCGTATACGAACCAAATGGTGAGCGTGGATAGGATGATATTGAGCCATAATAAAATAATCCCCGAGCTGGTGGCGTCGGGCGCCAGGATCTTTACGAAGGCAACGATAAAGGGGTAGCCATTAGGAAAATAATTCAGGTAGCGGCCCATTAGAATAATTTCCGCCTGCCGGTAGTATTCAAAAGAATCCCTGTGCATGTGGATCATGGGGGTGAAGAAGGCTATGATGATCCTTAGCAGCATACCGAATACGACAATACCCATTAGGATCTTCGGGGCATTTTTGGCTGTAATGGGCCCTGATGAATGGAGTTCCTTCATGTTCGTCATACTAAAGTTGATTTATTGGCAAAAAAAGGGTTCCTGGTCTAACGGAAAGGCTAATTCATCTTCTATCGGAAAGGCTTAAAAAAGGAAGCGGTACCCAGTTGCAACATAGGTCTGTCTCCGCTGGTATCCCCATAGGTATAGATCTCGGTATAATCGGCCAGGTTATACTCCTGCTGTATACGCCGGACTTTTTCCAGCCCGTGGCAATTGGCCCCCAGGATCTTTCCGGTGAGGCGGGATCCCGGCATGCCCGGATTACTTTGTTCAACGGTTTCCAGGCGGGTGGCTATCAGGCTCGCCTGAACCTGGTCTGCCCATACCCGTATCCAGTTTTCGGGAGAGGCGGAAACGATCACGACGGCAAATCCTGCTGCCTGAAGTTTTTCTATTTCCTGCAGGGCTTTGGGGCGGAGAAGTCCCGGCACGG
Organism: Puia sp.; assembly: GCA_036394375.1. Classification (GTDB taxonomy): domain Bacteria; phylum Bacteroidota; class Bacteroidia; order Chitinophagales; family Chitinophagaceae; genus Puia. The sequence goes on along the minus strand of DASWFF010000074.1, from coordinate 41,590 downwards.
CCGTGGCGCCAAACCGGTCGCAGATTTCCTGGAAACGGGAAAGAGACTCCTTCCTGAAAAAGAATTGTAATACTTTTTCCTTGGCCTGCTGGTTGGAAATAAGTTTCAGCTTATAGGCCAGCACCCAGGGGCTGGTCAGCAGGAATCCCAGGCCGAAGAGCAGGGAGCCCTTACTGAACTTAATAAATTCCAGTAAAGTATCTTTCGTGGTGATGGTGCCGTCGAAGTCAAAAAAAGCGATACGTTGTTTCATCCGTTAATTTTATAAAGGGTGAGACGCCTCACAATTTCAGTTTTTTGAACAGGAACTCGGGAATGCTCTTAATGATCGCCATGATCCAGCGCCAGAACCATTTCACATAGATCACATTCTTTTTTTTCAGGATAGCTGTATATATGTCCTGCGCTACCTTCTCTGGTGTGGCAGTGAGTAATTTGGGGAGGGGCATACCTTCCGTCATGCGGGTATAGACAAATCCCGGCTGAACCGTGAGGACATGTACGTTCTGATGGAACAGGCGGTTGCGCAGGCCGGAGAGGTAAGCTGTGAAGCCAGCTTTGGCACTGCCATAAAAGTAGTTGCTTTGGCGACCTCGTTCTCCGGCTACGGAACTGATGCCGGCAATGGTCCCTTTGCCCTGAGAAGCATAATAATTGGCTACTATATTCAGGATGGAGACGGCTCCGGTGTAATTCACCCGTATGATCCTTTCGCATTCCGCCCAGTCTGATTCTGCCGTCTGCTGATCTCCCAGGTAACCGAATACGCAGAGGGTACTATCGGGTTTGGGACTTAAAGAGGCAAAGAAAGCGGCATGCTTTCCGAAATCCCCGGCATCGAATTCATGCAGGGAAGCGGAAATGCCATGCCGGATGGCCAGATCTGATCGTAAAGGGTCGAGCCGGGATGCGTTTCGTGCGGCTAGTTGAATATCATAACCGCAGGAAGCGAATTTTTGAGCCATGGCAACGGCCATATCCGAACTGGCGCCAAGTAGTAGAACAGTGGGCATGCGGGGGTGATGAATTAGTTGATTTTCGTTAACAATAAACGGTCGGATTGAACGGAATGTATCTTTCCTTCCGGATCATATTTTTTCAGGATAGACAGGAATTGGGGGAGGTGTTTGTAGCCGGCTTGTAAGATATCCGGCTTCATACGTGCGTCCTTTGACAGGTATATCCGGCCTCCGTATTCCAGCACGAGCTTATCCAGTTCATCGAGGAATTCGAATAGCCCGGGTCTCAGGGGGAAATCGAGGGCCAGGGTATAACCTTCCATCGGAAAACCGATCAGGCTTTCCTGTTTGCCAAATAACTTGAACACCGCCAGGAAGGAGCCCAGGCCTTTGTCATTGATCCTGTGCAGGATCTCGATCAGGCCTTCTTTGCTTTCCTTCGGCAGGACAAATTGGTATTGAATAAAGCCTTTTTTCCCATATCCCCGGTTCCAGTGCAAAACTACATCCAGGGGGTAAAAGAAAGGTTCATAGTTGACGACATTATTGATCTCCTTTTTCAGGTTCTTTCGGTAGTACAGGGAATTGAAAGCCTTAACTGTAAAAATGTTCAGCACCCAGGAAGGAAGGGTAAAGGGGAAAACGAATTGCTTTTTTTTAGGTAGTTTAAGGGGGGCTGCTTTCTGCCGGTCGTTCAACTCCTCCGGTTTGGCATGTTCTCCCAGCATCAGGATGCTGCGTCCGAAAGCCTTCCCTTTTCGAAGGCAGTCGATCCAGGCTACGGAATAGGTATAGTCTTTGTATTCGTCGAAGAGACGGAGTAATTCATCCAGATTGGCTGCTTTTATCTGCTTCTGGCGGATATAGGATGTCTGGATTTTTTTCAGGTGGAATTTTATGCGGGTGATGACCCCGGTGAGCCCCATTCCCCCGCAGGTAGCTTCGTAGAGGTCCGGTAGCAGGTCGGGGCCGCAGGTGGCGATGGTGCCGTCAGCGAGTAAAACATCCATTTCTTCCACATGATGGCTGAAACAGCCATCCACATGATGATTCTTTCCATGCACGTCACTGGCCACCGCTCCCCCGACGGTTATGAATTTCGTTCCGGGCGTTACGGGAAGGAACCATCCTTTGGGCACGATCACTTCCAGGATCTGGTCCAGGGTGATACCGCTCTGACATTCGAAAACTCCATGATTACTATCGAAGGACAGGATCTTGTCGAATTTGGTGGTGGTGATGGTATTGGTAGCCAGGGAAGCATCTCCGTAGCAGCGGCCGTTCCCCCGTGGAATAAAGTTGTGGGTTGTTCTGACGTGTTGACGCATTTCCTCCAGGTAGCTGAAGTTATGTTCGTCACTTTCCGTAACCGGATAGTTTCCCCAGTTAGCAATTTCCTTCTTCATAATCTCTGGTACTGTTATTTAAACAACGTTACATTTTTAGAATATAAGATCAGGATAAAACTGGCGATCCAAAGGAGTAATGTGATCTGGATAAAGCGGTCTTTATAAAGGATCTTAGTAGGTGAACCTGAGTCGGCCGACACATATATGATCGACAAATATCGCATAATTCCAGCTAAAACAAAAATACAGGTATAATAGAGCCTGGAAGAGCCCATTCGCTTGATGGTCTCTTCCGACGTAGTGTACATAAGATAAGCGACCACGATGACAGCGCATACCAGGGCCAGCAGCACATTGAGCAATTCCAGGTTGTACCCTTTGATAGATCTGCGCATGTCGGTGCCCGAACTCAGCTTGAGCAATACATCATCTCTTCTTTTACCAATGGCCATAAAGACGGCCAGCAGGAATACCATGATGATGATCCATTCGGAGAGGGGGACATAAGAGATGACGGAGCCCCCTTTTATACGAAGTACGAAACCCATGGCCAGGATCATAATATCCAGGATGGCAATGGATTTCAATCCCAGGGAGTAAGCGAGATTTATAAGGAAATAGATGGCTACGACGAAAAGGAATTTATCCCGGAGCCACCAGGCAAGCCCGAACCCTGCGATGAGGAGCAGGCCGCAGATGACAAGAGCGACAGAAGGGGCGACCGCTCCGGAAGCCAGGGGACGCTTACATTTGACGGGATGTTTGCGATCGTCTTCTCTATCCCGGTAGTCATTTATGATATAAATACTGCTGGCAATGCAGGAAAATGCAATAAACCCATAGAATACGCTGACCAGCTTAGGGATGTTGAAAATTTCGCGGCCAAAAAACAAGGGGATGAATAAAAAGAGATTTTTAGCCCAATCTTTAGGTCTTAAGAGTTTAAGGTACGCCACAGCATTAATTTATCGGGACAAAATACAAACAAAAAGACAAAATCTATAATATTGCGCTTAAATAATATAATAAGTTAATTTCCCGCTGAGTTTGCCCTTTCTAACCGTTGGCTAACCGTAAATATTGTTACTATGACGCGTAATTTGACCGCCAAAGCTGAAATCCTGATCATTGTTCTGCTGGCCTGTATTCCCCTGTTCATTCGTCTTCCTTACCGGGTGAATATTTTCCTTTCCTGGGAAGGGGCTTATCGTATGAGCCAGGGGCAGCTACCTTTCCGGGATTTCGGCATTCCGCTGGGGGGCATGTTCTGGGTGATCCCGGCTCTTTTTTTCAAGCTATTCGGGGCTAAACTGATCACTCTCGTCAAGGCACAGGTATTTATCAATATTGTAGCGGGGCTTTCTTTCCGGTCTGTTTTGAAAAGCTTGTCCGTGAATAAAGGGATCCGGCTGGTATCCGTATTACTTTTCTGCATTTCTTATTCTTTTTTAAATTTCTGGCCCTGGTATAATCATTCGGTGATCATGTATGAGTTGGTGGCATTAGCTTTCCTTTTCCGGTATATCCGGTTGGATGGGGGTGTGGCCGTTACCAGCCGGCAAGGGGAAGTGGGGATTCTTTCGGCGGTAGGGAACCGGTATAAGCCGGTGTGGCTTTTTGCATCCGCAGTGTTTTGTTGTTTTTCTTTTTTTACAAAGCAGGATGGTGGGGGAATGGCTTTTATGATTGTCTTTGTTATCCTCGTCGTTCACAGTGCGTATGAACGAAAATGGAAATCCCTGCTCTTTTTTGTTGGAAGTTATCTGCTGGTGTTGTTCCTTCTCCTCCTTCCTTTGCTTAAATATGGTTTCGGGTATTGGTTTAACCACGGCCAGGCCCCTCATACTGCCCGTGTGTCGGCTTTCGATATCACGGAGGAATTCCTGGGTTCGTCCCAATGGATCAAATTCTATATTTTTTTGGTGCTGGTGCTGGTTATGGCCCGGTTCCGCGAATGGTCCGTTTTGCGGGAGGACAGGAATGGAGTATTACTGGTGGTTCTTACGTTGGGGATCCTTGGGGAGGCGGCGATCTTCCAGGTGACCAGTTATACCCCTCCGGATAACAATATTTTCTTCCACAGCTTTGCTTTTGCGTGCATCCTCTCCCTACTGGCTCCGCTATTGCCGGTAAATCTGGGTGTGGGCCGGTGGACCGTCATTTTGTCGGCGGGAGTCCTGTTGTGGTGGAGTGGCACCTGGTGGAAATATATGCAGAGGGTAGCGGCCGGAGTCCTGCCGCACCGGGAACAGGCAAAATCATCTACAGGGGAAAATGTGGTGAACCGGTCGACTTATATGATCAACCGGGATACTGCCGGAGATATCCCCATGGACCAATGGGTGGAGTGCGGCCTGCCGTCCTTTAACCGGATCAATATGCCGCGACCTACTGTGGATGGTATCCGGCGGCTGATGGATATGCAATTGGTGAAGGATGGAAAAGGAGGGGGGCTGCGGGTATTGAACATGTCGGAGCTTACTCCGCTGGCGGAGGAAATCCCCTTTGCGCTGGAACGAAATTCTCACCTTCCTTTGTGGTATCACCTGGGGGTGGGTATGTTCAACAAGCAGGCCGATACGTTTGAGACGAGGATCCGGGATCATTATTATGACCTGGTGCTTTTTGAATATATCCCTACGCTGAATAATTTCTATCCTTTCCGGGTGCGGGACTCGTTGCTGCTGCATTACCAGAAGGTGGACTCCTTTATGGCCCCAAGGAGGGGAGGGGAGACGATGGGGAATATAGAGGTGTTTATCAGGCCTTCTTCTGATCCTATCAGACCTGCTGATTCCGGAATAAGCAAATAGCTGGGAAATCCTGTTTAATTTTGGCGAAATATTTCATTCATTAACACTGTAGCTTCTATACTTACCAGCCCGATCGAATACCTGAAAGGGGTGGGACCCTATCGGGCAGATCTTTTGAAAAAAGAGCTGGAGATCTTCACTTTTAACGATCTCCTGGACCTATACCCCTACCGGCATCTGGACAGAACAAAGATCAACCTGATCGGGGAAATTACTCCGGAGACGGAATATATCCAGGTGGCGGGTAAGCTTACCAGCGTATCGATCCTGGGGGAAGGGAGAAGCCGGCGGCTGGTGGCTGAATTAAGGGATTCCTCCGGGGTTTTGGAGCTGGTATGGTTCCAGGGGATAACCGGTATGCAAAAATTGCTGGAGACAGGCAGCGAGTACCTGGTATTCGGACGGACGGGCTATTTCCAGGGCATTCCCCAGATCACACATGCGGAAATCGAATTATTTGTAAAAGAAAAGACGGCTGGACAGGCGTTCCTGGAACCGATTTATCCTGCTACGGAGAAGTTAAAGGCCAAAGGATTGGGGGGACGCCAACTGGGCAAACTGACCCTTGCCCTGCTGGGCCTTCTGAAAGAAAAAGACCTGCCTGAAAATTTACCGGAGTCCGTGCTGATTTACCCGGATCCGGCGACGGGGCAGGCTCAGAAATTCCTTTCCCGGTATGAGGCCTACCGGCAAATCCACTTTCCCACGCATCCGGACCTTTTCCGGCAGGCGGTATCCCGCCTGAAATTCGAAGAATTCTTCATAGCTCAGTTGCGCCTGGGGCTGATCAAGTCAAGAAGGCACCGGTCTTCCCAGGGAGTCCTGTTCGCGCAGGTGGGGGAGCTCTTTAACCGGTTCTATAGTGAGTATTTGCCTTTTGAACTGACCGGGGCTCAAAAAAGGGTGCTGAAAGAGATCCGGCGGGATACGGGCAGCGGCAGGCAGATGAACCGGCTGCTCCAGGGGGATGTGGGCAGTGGTAAGACCATTGTGGCCTTGCTGGCCATGTTGCTGGCGATTGACAATGGTTTCCAGGCCTGTCTGATGGCGCCTACGGAGATCTTGTCCCGGCAGCATTACGAGGGTATTTCCGGGCTGCTGAAGGAGCTGCCTCTGAATGTCAGGCTGTTGACAGGCTCTTCAAAGTCCAGGCAGCGGAAAGAGGTATTGGCGGCGGCGGCGGACGGCACCCTGCATATCCTGATCGGTACGCATGCGATCCTGGAGGATAGCGTTCAGTTCCAGCGACTGGGACTGGCCATTGTGGATGAGCAGCATCGTTTTGGCGTAGCGCAGCGGGCCCGTCTGTGGAATAAGGCGGTGATCCCCCCCCATGTGCTGGTGATGACGGCTACCCCGATCCCCAGGACTTTGGCCATGACGGCCTATGGCGATCTGGATTATAGTATCATGGATGAATTACCCCCGGGAAGGCAACCAATTGCCACTGTCCATCGTTTCGAAGATAGGAGACCGCAGGTAATGGACTTTATCCGGCATGAGGTGAGTAAAGGGCGGCAGGTCTATATTATTTTCCCCCTGATAGAAGAATCGGAGACCCTGGATTATGAGAACCTGATGAAGGGGTATGAGAATCTGAAAGCTTGGTTCCCGGAACCGAAGTATTGGATCAGCATGGTGCATGGCCGGCAGACAAATGTAGAAAGAGAGACCAACATGCAACGTTTTCTGACAAAGGATACTCAGATCATGGTAGCGACTACGGTCATTGAAGTAGGGGTAAATGTGCCCAATGCGACGGTGATGGTGGTAGAAAGTGCTGAAAAATTCGGTTTGTCGCAGTTGCATCAGTTGCGGGGAAGGGTAGGAAGGGGGCAGGAAAAAAGCTTTTGCATATTATTAACAAGTCCCCGTCTAAACAAAGAGGCCCGTGAACGGTTAAATATCCTGTGTGCTACGAATGATGGCTTCAAAATTGCTGAAAAGGACCTGGAGATCCGGGGGCCGGGAGATATTGGAGGGACCCGCCAGAGTGGTATGTTGAATTTTAAGCTGGCCAATATCGTGCAGGACAGGGACTTGCTGGAGCTTGCCCGGGAGATGGCGGAAAGGGTGCTGGAAAAGGACCCTGATCTGATAGAAGAAGAGAATAAGGGGTTGAAAGCCTTTTTGCAGGGGCAGCATGGGAAAACGCAGTGGAGCAAGATATCGTGAGTTTGCTGATGGGGCCATTGGCTCCAGGGAGGGTTTTTTAGCGAAGTAAAAAATGCCGGCATTTTTTACTTCGGGTCTAATAATGGGCCTTCGGCCGAGACGCCCGTGGCGTCTCTTTTAAACTCAATAAATTGGGAAGAATTACCCTTATTGCCCTTTTATTCACTTTTTTCGCCCTTCAACTCTCAGCGCAGTCCGGTGGCTATTCTAACTTAGAATTTGTTGAGAACAAAGGACAATGGGATACTTCATTGATAAAGTTCCGGGCGGAAATGAGCGCCGGGTTTTTTTTTATGCAGAAGAAGGGGTTCACCGTGCTGCAGTATGATACTTCCGATCTGAGGCTTATTCATCATTTTTTTCATGGGGACGATCCTGCCGCCGTTGCTTCCGGTGGAGGTGGAAAGAAAGCGGCCAGCACTGGTGGTAAGGCCGTGGCCAGCTATTCGGGCAAACTGCCGGTAACCGGCAAAGGGGGCAGTGGCGGATCGGGTGTTGGAGGGCCTCCCGTACTTCACTCCCATTCCTACCGGGTAAGTTTTGTGAATGCCAGCGACCAGGTGGAGATCACTCCGGATAAAGCCCTTCCTTCCTATAACAACTATTTTATCGGAGACCGTACGCGATGGGTCTCCAACTGTAAATTATACCAGGGGGTCGTTTACAAGAATATTTACCAGGGGATCGATCTGCATTATTATACGGATGGAGGCTTTCTGAAATATGATATCATCGTACATCCGGGTGCGGATCCCGGTCAGATCGCCCTGAAATACGAGGGGCAAAATAAATTAAGCATTAAGAAGAGCCAGGTGCTGGTGCAGACTTCGGTAGGTACGGTAAAGGAACTGGAGCCACGTTCTTATCAGTTGGACAAGCAGGGAAGAACGGATGTGGCTTGTAGTTATGTGCTGGTGGATGGGAATACGATCAAATTCAAACTGAAGGATTATTCTCCCGATGCCACGCTGGTGATCGATCCGACGGAGGTGTTCTGCTCTTTTACGGGAAGTAAATCGGACAATTGGGGATATACGGCTACGTATGATGGCTCGGGTAATTTTTATGCCGGGGGCATTGTGCTGGACGAAAGCTCTCAGAACCCTTCGGGACCTAACGGTAGCGGGTATCCTGCTAGTCCGGGAGCCTATCAATCCACTTACCAGGGTGGAGATGGTTCGGAAGGATCTGGATATAATTATGATGTGGCTATTATAAAGTTCAGCTCCAATGGGGCCAATCGTCTCTACGCTACTTACCTGGGGGGAACAGGAGACGAGCAGCCCCATAGTATGATCTGCGATCCGCAGGGGAACCTTGTGGTAACGGGAAGGACCTCCTCCCCTAATTTCCCTACCTATCCTTCTACGGTTACCAGCACGGGTAAGGGATTCGATATCTTTATCACTAAATTCAATTCGACGGGGACCGGCCTGATCGGCTCGAGAAGGATCGGGGGAAGCGGGGATGACGGGGTTAATTTTTCACCAAAATATCTAAATGCACCCAGGCCGGGATCGACAACATCAAGCGGAGGGACCCAGGACTTGCGTCTCAATTACGGAGATGACGGAAGGAGCGAAGTGATCCTGGATGCCGCCAATAATATCTATGTAGCGGCATGTACCCAATCGACGGATTTTCCTGTGCAGGGAGCTTTTCAGCCTGCTTCCGGCGGCGGCCAGGACGGCGTGCTCCTGAAGACCAGTTCCGATGTCAGTACGATCCTTTTCAGCTCCTACCTCGGGGGTAGTGGCAGTGATGCCGCTTTTTCGCTGGCTTTGGACCCTATTACGAATAATATTTATGTGTCGGGCGGTACGATGAGCACCGATCTGAAAGGTACGGGCAACGGAACGGTGTATCATTCTTCCAACCAGGGAGGAGTGGACGGCTTTGTCTCCATTATTGCCAATGACGGCAGCAGTCTGATCAAAACTACTTATTTCGGTACGACGGGAACGGATATGATCTATGGCGTTCAATTCGATAAAAACGGTTTTCCCTATATTATGGGGACTACGACAGGGGTGATCACCCCCGTGAACTCCCCGTTCAACCAAAATAATAACCAGGCCGGCGGAAAACAATTTATTACCAAGCTGAAGCCGGATCTTTCCGGGGTTGTTTATTCCGCCAATTTCGGGCCTTCCAATACCCAAAACAACTATCCGAATCTTTCGCCTACGGCCCTCCTGGTGGACCGTTGTGAAAATGTATATGTTTCCGGATGGGGAGGAGGGGTCGACGTGCACGATGGCTATAGTAATGCCACTACTGCCGGATTGGTCGTGACTTCCGGCGCTCTTAAATCGAACACGGACGGGGAGGACTTCTATTTTTTCGTGTTGCAGAAAAATGCAACCAGTCAATTATACGGCAGTTTCTTCGGGCAACAGGGGGGGAATTTCGGCGATCATGTGGATGGAGGCACCAGCCGGTTTGACAAGCAGGGGGTCATCTACCAGGCGATCTGCGCCAATTGTTATGGGGGAGCTAACTTTCCTACGACGCCCGGCGTCTGGGCTTCTGCCAATGGAACGGGCGTCGCTGGTTGCAATGAGGCTGCGGTGAAGATCTCCTTTAATTTTGCCGGGGTATCGGCGGGGCTAAAGTCCACGCTTGCGGGGAGGGGGGATAGCCTGGGTTGTGTGCCTTTACAGGCGGCTTTCCAGGATACGATCCGGAATGCGAAAAGTTATATCTGGAATTTTGGGGATGGCAGTGCGGATACCGGCACGGTGGGGTATCTGGTAAATCATACCTACACAAGGACGGGTACTTTCCAGGTCATGCTGATTGCTATTGATTCCAATACCTGTAATGTGGCGGATACGGTGTATAAGAATATCACGGTGAGGGATAACAAGGCCCTCCTGGATTTTAGTTATGCTAAAGTAGGTCCCTGCACCTCGCTGGACTTCGACTTCATTAATTTATCCACGGCGCCGGCGCCGGCCCAGCCTTTCGGGGACAGCTCCTTTGTCTGGATCTTTGGCGATAAGCCGAATATAACTATTCCTGCGGGCGCTGTCACCAATGTCACGACCTATTCTTTCCCTGCTCCGGGTACCTATAATGTGACCCTGCGACTGGTGGACACGAATTATTGTAATTACCCTGCCGATACAACGAAGCAACTTTTTATAGCTGCCAATGTGAAAGCGCAGTTTGAGACGCCGGCTACCGGCTGTGCGCCCTACCTGGCTGTTTTCAATAATACTTCTATCGCCGGGCAGCAATATTATTGGGATTTTGGGGATGGTAGCATCGATTCCACGGACAGGACTCCTCCTCCTCATTACTATCCTAATCCGGGGTCTTATATAGTCAAGCTGAAAGTAGTGGACACCAATACGTGTAATAAAGTGGATTCCACCCAGCTGACCATTACGTTACAGGGTAAACCTAAGGCCGGGTTCAGCTTTACGCCTTCTCCGCCGGTACCCAATACTCCAACGCTGTTCGAAAATCTGTCTTCCCCGGATGCGGTGCGGTTCGTATGGTTATTCGGGGACGGGTATTCGACGACGAAGCTGACCAGGGACACGGTAGTGCATCAGTATAATAAGACGGATACTTTCCAGGCTTGCCTGGTCGCTATCAACCAGGCGGGTTGTGCCGATACGATCTGTCATCCGGTGGCCGTGCTTATCAACCCCCTGCTGGATGTGCCGAATGCGTTCACTCCGGGACGATTTGGCGTGAACGGGATCGTGAAGGTCGTTGGGTTCGGTATTGCGCATATGGTGTTCCGCATTTACAATCGCTGGGGGCAGATGGTCTTCCAGAGTAATGATCCTTATATCGGGTGGGATGGCACTTATAAGGGTGTCTTACAGCCGATGGATGTATATGCCTATACTTTGGAAGCGGAGTATTCAGATGGGACGCATGCTTCGAAAAAGGGAGATATTACTTTGATACGGTAGTTGCGGGGAGCTGTTTTTTTTCGTAAATTGAAAAAAGGAAATTTTGAAGAAAAAGGCTTTTATAGTTGGATTATTATGGATTACTGCCGTTCTGCCGTGTTTTGCGCAGGACGGGGCTTCCAATATTGAATTTGTGGAGAATAAAGGGCAGTGGGATAGCCGGGTGGACTTTAGGGGGGATATGATGGTGGGGGCTTTTTTTTTACAGAAAAAGGGATTTACGGTCCTGCTACATAATGTCGATGACCTGGTGCGGATGACGAATGCGCACCATGGAGTACTGGATGCTGTTCCCGGTGGAGGCCCTGTTGGCGGTGGTTCTGTTGGTCCAAAGGGACCAAAGGACCAAAAGGCCGTTGCTTCTATCGGCGAAACGGCCAAAGGGGGGACTTCGGAGGGCGTGCCCGGTGATGTCCTTATACATTCCCATGCTTATTCCGTTTCTTTCCTGGGCGCCAGCGAGGGGGTAACGATCATTCCGGATAAACCCCTGCCCAGCTATAATAATTATTTTATCGGCCATGATCCTTCCAAATGGGCCAGTAATTGCCGGATCTTCCAGGGGGTGACCTATAAGAACATTTATCCGAATATCGATGTCCGTTATTATTCCGATAAGGGGCAATTGAAATATGATATTATTGTTCATCCCGGCGGGGATGTGGACCAGATTGCCCTGCGTTATGAAGGGGCGGATAAACTAAGCACGAAGAAAGGTCAGCTGATCGTCAGTACTTCTGTCGGCCAGGTGAAGGAGCTGGCGCCTTATTCCTATCTATTCAATGAGCAGGGCAAGACGGAGATCGGCTGCAAGTTCAGTATCCGGGATGGGAATACGGTGAGATTCAAAGTAGGGGAACATGATCCCGGGTCTACCCTGATCATCGATCCTTCGCTGGTCTTTTGCACTTTCACCGGGAGTAAGGTGAGTAACTGGGGTTTTACGGCTACGCCGGGTCCGGATGGCAGTTTTTTTGCCGGCGGCATTGTTTTCGGGGAAGCATTCCCCTGGAGTACCGGCGCTTTGCAGCCGCAATACGGCGGGGGGCAATTCGATGTGGGTATTATGAAATTCAGCAGTAATGGAGCCAACAAGGTATACGCTACTTATATCGGGGGCAATGACAGCGAGACGCCTCATAGTATGATCTGTGACGCCCAGGGCAACCTGATTGTCCTTGGCAGGACTTATTCTTCGGATTTTCCTTATAAGACAACGGCCGGTCCCGGGGGGGCTGCAGATATATTCGTAGCCAAGCTGAATGCTTCCGGAAGCGTGCTGATCGGCTGTATGCGGATCGGTGGGACGGGCAATGATTGTGTGAATATGGAAGATCAGCTCAGGAACCATAATGAGAAGGCGGACTCTCTTGTCCGGAATTACGGGGATGATAGTCGTAGCGAGGTCGTCCTTGACGGCTCGAATAATATCCTGGTGGCGGCCTCTACCCAATCCTCCGCGCCGGAGGGGCTTTTCCCCATTGTAGGAGCTGTATTTCAGCCAAATTATGGCGGGGGATGGCAGGATGGGGTAGTCCTGAAGATCGACCCGGACTGTAATCACCTGATATGGAGCAGCTTTCTCGGGGGGACGGGCAGTGATGCCGCCGTTGTGTTAAAAGCCGATCCCCTCAATGGGGATATTTATGTCGGGGGCGTTACGACGAGCAGCGATTTTCCGGGTAATAAGGCGGGCGTGATCCAGGCCGCTTATAGTGGTGGAGCCTGCGATGGCTTTGTCACCGTGATCTCTGCGGATGGCCGCACGCAGAAAAAGAGCAGTTATTTCGGTACGCCGGCTGCGGATGCCATCTATGGCCTACAGTTCGATAAAAAGGGATTTCCTTATATCATGGGGACGACGAATGGCACCTGGCCGGTGACCCCGAATGTGACTTATTTTACCCAGGGCGCCAAGCAGTTTGTTTCCAAGCTGCAGCCGGATCTGTCGGCATACGTTTATTCCACGACTTTCGGGCTGGCTCCCAGGACGGGGCCCGGTGGTAATTTCCCCAATATTTCGCCAGTGGCTTTCCTGGTGGACCGTTGTGAAAATGTGTATGTCTCCGGCTGGGGGGGATGGATCATCCCGGGGGAGGGGGATCCTTACGGCCTGTCCGGAACTTTAGGGATGCCTGTAACTCCGGATGCAATCAAAAAGCAGACGGACAACCGGGATTTTTACTTTATCGTACTGAAGAAGAATTCTTCGGCCCTGTTGTACGGGACTTTTTACGGGCAGGATGATAATGGCAAGAGTATCAGCGAGCATGTGGATGGAGGCACCAGCCGTTATGACCAGAATGGGATCATCTACCAGGCTATCTGCGCCAATTGTAATGGGGGGACAACCAGACCTTTTCCTACGACGCCGGGCGTCTGGTCGCCCAGGAATGGGGCCGGTACCAATGGCTGCAATCTGGCTGCCGTGAAGATTTCCTTCAATTTTGCCGGTGTGGCTGCAGGGCTAAGGGCTTCTGTCAACGGGCGTAGTAATGATACTTCGGGTTGTGTGCCGATGGATGCCGTTTTCCAGGATACGATCCGGAATGCGAAATCCTACATCTGGAATTTCGGGGATGGGGGAGCGGATACCGCTACTACGGACTATATCGTGAGCCATATGTATAATCTGCCGGGCAAGTATACGGTGATGCTGGTGGCCATCGATTCGAATAGCTGTAATGGCCGGGATACGTCCTACCGGCATGTCATTGCCCGAACGGACAGGGCTGTCATGGATTTCTCGTTTGAAAAAGTAGGAGATTGCCAGTCTCTGAATTACCAGTTCACCAATTTATCTACCACTCCCTCTTCCAGGCCTTTCGGGGACAGCAGTTTTGTATGGACCATTAATCCGCCGGGGACCCGGTTGCCTGCAGGCCCTGTTTCCAATATCATGACCTATAGTTTCGGAGCGGCAGGGACCTATATTGTCAGTCTTGTGCTGGTTGACACGGCTTATTGCAACTATCCTGATTCAGTGACCAAGACCTTGCGGGTATCGCCCCTGACGAAGGCTCAATTTGTTACGCCGGCTACCGGCTGCGCCCCCTATACGGCTATTTTCAACAATACTTCTTTAGGAGGATTGCAATTCTTCTGGGATTTCGGAGATGGCAGTACTTCCACGGACCCGGCGCCTGTGCATGTTTATCCTAATCCGGGGTCCTATAAGATCAAACTTGTCGTGACTGATACCACGACCTGTAACAAAACAGACTTTGCCGAACAGACCATCCTGGTGAGCGGAAGACCGAAGGCGGCTTTTAGCTTTGCTCCTTCCCCACCGGTGGCGAATACCCCCATCGTCTTTACGAACCAATCTTCTCCGGATGGGGTCCGGTTCGTCTGGGATTTCGGAGATGGAGATTCTACGGTGCAGACTACCCTGGATACGACCCGGCATCTGTACAAGGCGACGGATACTTTTCATGTATGCCTGGTGGCCTTCAATCAATATGGCTGTACGGATACGGTCTGTCACCCGGTGGCAACGCTGATACATCCCTTACTGGATGTGCCGAATGCCTTTACCCCGGGTCGTTTTGGCCAGAATGCGATTGTCAAGGTGATGGGCTTTGGCATCACCCGCCTGGTATTCCGGATCTACAATCGCTGGGGGCAGCTGGTATTCCAGTCGAATGATCAGGACATAGGATGGGATGGGACTTACCGGGGGAATTTGCAGCCCATGGATGTATATGCCTATACCCTGGAGGCGGAATTTTCAAATGGGACCCGCGTAAATAAGAAAGGAGATATAACTTTGATACGGTAAAGAGGAAGGAACCATTTAGAAGACAACCAAATTGAGCAAGGAAACGTAATTTATATTAAATACACCGGGAGCCTGTCGCTTCCAAAAACTGAGGGGCGTGAAAAAAATAATATTCATGGAGTGTTGTATCATCTGGGCTGCGTTAAGCGGTAAGGCGCAGGATCTTCATTTTTCCCAATGGTTCAATTCTCCTTTAACAACCAATCCCGCCAATACCGGGTTTATACCGGATGCCGACTATCGTATTGGCGCCAATTACCGCGATCAGTGGTCACCTATCATGTCTGTGCCATACCGGACGATGAGCTTATGGGGGGATGCGCAGGTCTTCCGGAACAGGATCGAAAATGGCTGGATGGGGCTGGGAGGGGTGATCCTCCGTGATGATGCGGGTTCCGGTACGCTGACCTCTACGCAGGTATATGGATCGGTGGCCTATCACCAGATGGTGGGATATTCCAGCCTGATAACGGCCGGCTTCAATGTGGGGGTGGTCAATAAACGGATCAATACTACCAATTTGAAATTCCCCGACCAGTTCGACGGGAAATTTTTCGATACGCAATTACCGACCAGTGTTGTGATCGATCAGCCCAATGTAAGTTTTTTCGATATGCAGGTGGGGTTGAACTATGCCTATTTCCCTACGAGTAACATGTATGTGAATGCGGGATTTTCCGTGCAGCATATCAACCGGGCCCGGGAATCCTTCTTCAGTACGGATCCTTCGGGTTTTGACAGCCGGATCGCCCCCCGCTATATCGGATTCCTCAATGCCAGCTTTAAGGTCAATGACCAGGTAATCCTCAATCCGATGGGATATTATACGAGCATGGCAGGCGCTTCGGAAGCGGTACTGGGGTTAAATTTGCAATACAATCTCCAGGACCAGGGCGACCAGCAGCTGATCGGGGGGCTGTATTACCGGGCGGGGGATGCGATCATACCGATGATCGGGTTCATCTATAAAAACATCAAACTCACTTTCACCTATGATGTGACGACTTCCTCGGTCAAACATTATGATGGAGGCTTCGGGGCTTATGAGTTCGCACTAGTGAACCAGGGCTTCTATAGTGAGTATAACGGGGACAGGAGGCAGTCGCTTTGTCCGACCTTTAAACTCTGACAGGCATAGCACAAACAAAAAGAAAACAATGATAAAAAGAGTTGTAATTGCGGTAGGTTTATCGATGATCGTAATGGGAGGATTTGCTCAGGGACATATGCCGAATCGGATCAATACTTATTCCGATGAGGGGCCGGGAACTGGTTTTTTGAAAGAGAATTTATTCATCGGAGGGGGCTTAAGTCTTGGCTACGGGTCCTATGATTTTAATGTAGGGGCTACTCCCGAGATCGGGTATTCCCTGAACAAGTGGTTGGATGCGGGGATCGTGGTGAATATAAATTACAGTTCCGAGCGGGCGGACCTTTATTATAATAATAATACCCGGTATCGGAGCTTTAATTACGGAGGCGGGGTTTTTGGGCGGGTATGGCCGCTGCCTTTCCTGTTCTTCCAGGCGCAGCCGGAATACAATTTTATCAATTATAATGCAAAATATATGGGACCGGGAGGGGGGTCTTCCTCCCAGACCACCAATGCTCCCAGCCTGCTGCTGGGTGTAGGTTATGGGCAACGTATCGTCGGGCAGAGTAGTTTTTTTCTCTCTCTTAGCCTGGATGTCCTGAATAGCCAATATTCTCCTTATCGTGATTTTAACGGGACTGCGCTACCGGTTGTCCGGGCAGGGTTTGACTTTTACCTGCATCCGAGAAGGTAGGGACGTTACACGATCACGTTAAATACTTCCACGGGTGTTTCGCAAAAGCTAATCCTTTCTTCCAGCACGTCATAAAGGAAACCTTCTTTTTCCAACTGGCGTAAATGATTCAACAGGTGATTATAGAATCCGCCGGAATTGAGGATATAGATCTTTTTGTCGTGGATCTTTAATTGATTCCAGGTCAGCATTTCAAAAAGTTCATCCAGGGTACCGAAGCCGCCGGGGAGGATAATGGCGGCATCACAACGGTCATACATCATTTTTTTGCGCGTGTGCATATCGGGAACGATGGCTAATTCCGTCAGGCCTTTGTGATGGCGTTCCCATTCCTTTAATCTTTCGGGAATGATGCCTACGACATGGCCTCCGCCTGCCAGGGCGGCGTCTGCTACGATGCCCATCAGGCCTGTGCTGCCACCCCCGTAGATCAATTTCAATTTTAATAAGGCGATCAGCTTACCCAGTTCTGCCGTATGCCGGGCGAACAGGGGATCATTGCCTGTCTGGGAACCACAAAAGACCGCTACAGATTGTGTTTTCATAACTAGTGCTCAATTCAAATTAAAATTCAATTATTAAACTTGTATTTCCTAATTTGAGACGGAATTAAATTCGTACATGTCCCCATCTCTTTTATTCACTTTCGTGATCGGTTATTTCCTGCTGTTGCTGGGAGTGGCCTGGCGTACTTCGCGTCATTCCAATAACGATAGTTTTTTTATCGGCAACCGGAATTCCAACTGGAGGCTGGTAGCTTTTGGCATGATCGGCACTTCTTTGTCCGGGGTCACTTTTGTGTCGGTCCCCGGGACAGTGGGTGATTTTGCAGGAGTGGCCTACAAGGCTTTCGGTTATTTTCAGGTAGTGATCGGAAATTGGATAGGATGTCTGGTGATCGCCTTTGTTTTACTCCCGCTGTATTACCGGTTGCAGTTGACTTCTATTTATAATTACCTGCATACCCGGTTTGGCAAGATCGCATACAGGACGGGCTCTTTGTTCTTCATCATCTCCCGCACGGTGGGAGCCACAGCCCGCCTTTATTTAGTGATCAATATATTGCATATTTTTATCCTGAAAGAATTAGGGGTTCCTTTTGCGCTTACCTGTTTTGTCATCCTGCTGATGATCCTGCTGTACACTTTTGAGGGAGGGGTGAAGACGATCGTCTATACCGATACGCTGCAGACCACTTTTATGTTGCTGGGGCTCGTAGTGTGCATTGTCTATATCCTGCAGCATATGGACCTGAGTTTTGGGGGGGCTCTGCAGGCGCTGGATGAAAAGAGTTTTACCCGGATCTTTAATACTGATATCAACAGCAAGGGATTTTTTGGCAAGCAGATCATAGGAGGCATGTTCATTATGATCGCCATGACGGGGCTGGACCAGGAGATGATGCAGAAGAATATCAGTGTTAAGAACCTGAAAGATTCCCAGAAGAATATGCTCTCCTTTAGCTTCATCCTGGTGCTGGTGAACTTCCTGTTCCTGTTATTGGGCGGCCTATTATACCTTTTTATACTCCATAACGGGGCTGCCTATCATGATCATCAATTGCTGCTGAACGGGCAAAATGTGATCGGCGATGATCTTTTTCCTACGCTGGCCCTTCACTATCTCCCTAAGGCTGTTTCGATCATTTTCATTATCGGGCTGATTTCCGCTTTGTTTCCCAGTGCAGATGGCGCGCTGACGGCCCTGACCTCTTCCTTTTGCATCGACCTGCTGGATCTGCGGAATAATACTGGTCTGAATGAGCAGCAAAAAAAGAGGACCCGGATGACGGTGCATATTTGTTTTGCCCTTATTTTCCTGATCTGTGTGCTGGTGTTCAAATGGATCAACAGTAAATCGATCATCAATATCATTCTCGAACTGGCGGGTTATACCTATGGTCCTTTGCTGGGCCTGTTCGCCTTCGGGATCTTCACGA
The DNA here is from genome assembly GCA_036394375.1 of Puia sp. Lineage (GTDB taxonomy): Bacteria > Bacteroidota > Bacteroidia > Chitinophagales > Chitinophagaceae > Puia. The sequence goes on along the minus strand of DASWFF010000074.1, from coordinate 22,855 downwards.
AGCGGCATCTGCCCGATCATTGGATGGTCACCGTCATCTGCCTGCTGGCGCCTACCTGTTGTTATTTTATCAGCCGGTATTCTTCGTCATGGTTGGGCGGGTTCCAGATAGGGATTGAATTGCTGCTCATCAACGGGATCCTGACTTTTTTGGGGCTGTTGAGTATTTCAAAAAAGCAAGTTGTTACAAACTAATTTTTCTTACACATCGTTATAGGGATGAATGATTCTATTTCTATGAATGATACGATCAAACTTTCCAAACAGCGCAGATGGGCTGAATCCAAAGCGCATTCCAGCTGGCAAATCTTTAAAATAATGGCCGAATTTGTGGATGGTTTTGAGACGCTGGCGAAGCTGGGGCCTTGTATATCCATTTTTGGATCGGCCCGGACCCAACCCGGGCAGGAGTATTATGAGTTGTCCGTGGAGATAGCCAAAAGATTGGCGGAAGAGGGCTTTGGCATTATTTCCGGGGGAGGCCCCGGTGTGATGGAGGCAGCGAATAAGGGAGCGCAACTGGGAGGAGGTAAGTCAGTCGGGTTGAATATCGAACTGCCTTTTGAGCAGCATTGCAATCCGTATATTGACCGGGATGCCAATCTTAATTTCGATTATTTCTTTATCCGTAAGGTGATGTTCACCAAATATTCGCAGGGCTTTGTCATGATGCCCGGAGGATTCGGTACGATGGATGAATTTTTCGAAGTGGCTACCCTGATCCAGACGGGTAAGATGGAAGCCGTTCCCCTGATCCTGGTGGGGTCGGCTTATTGGGGAGGATTGCTGGAATGGATGAAGGAAACGATGCTTCATAAGCATGGCAATATATCTGCTCATAATCTTGACCTGCTCAGGATCGCCGATACGGCGGAAGAAGTGGCGGAACATGTGCTGGACTTCTATAAGCAACATGCGTTGCAGCCGAATTTTTAAGGATAGCAAAGGGTTATCTTTATCTGAAAATAGCAATTGGCTATCTTTACCTGAAAATCACCGGCATGGAACTTATCAACCCGTTGGCACAGGGCTATGCAGAGAGGTATTCTTCGGGGGAGAATTCCTTGTTGCGGGAGATCGCCGAATATACGCAGTCCCATCATTCTCAGCCTCATATGTTAAGTGGTCATTTGCAGGGAAGATTTCTGGAAATGATCAGTCGCCTGTTGCGCCCCAGGCGAATCCTGGAGATAGGGACCTTTATGGGTTATAGTGCTTTATGTCTGGCCGGGGGGCTGGAAGAGGACGGGCGCCTGCACACGATCGAGCTGAGAGAGGAGGATGCGGACCTGGCTGCGGGGAATTTCCGGCGGGCAAATTGGCAGGACCGGATAATTTTACACCGTGGAAATGCGTTAGAGATTATCCCGGCCCTGGATGAGGTCTGGGATTTGGTGTTTATAGACGCCGATAAGGTAAATTATTCGGAATATTATAAATTAGTGTTGCCGGGACTGCGTCCGGGAGGATTGATCATCGCTGATAACGTGTTATTTCATGGCCAGGTGCTGGAAAAGGAGGTAACCGGAAAAAGCGCTAAAGCGATACAGGCGTTCAATGAGCTGGTAAATGCGGATGATTCGGTGGAAAAGGTGCTGCTCACTGTCCGGGATGGGTTACTATTCATCCGTAAGAAATAAACTCGGGTCTATCATGAAGGTAAAAGGTTGCTAATGAAGGTAAAATTCGTAATAGTCTGTCTGCTCGTTCTGGCTGGAAAAGGCTTGCAGGCGCAGGTTCAGTACAGTGCGGACGTCATCTCCTATATTAATACGTATAAGGCGCTGTCTATGGCTGAAATGCAGCGTTCCGGGATACCTGCCTCGATCATCCTGGCCCAGGGCATCCATGAGACGGAGGCGGGCAACAGTGAACTGGTGAAAAAATCAAATAATCATTTTGGGATCAAGTGTAAGGACGAGTGGAAAGGCGCCACGGTATATCATGATGATGACAGCCGGGGCGAATGTTTTCGCAGTTATCCGACGGCGGCGGATTCTTACCGGGACCATTCCGAGTTCCTGCGCGGGAGCACCCGTTATGCTTTTCTTTTCAAGCTCGATCCCACGGATTATGAAGGGTGGGCTTATGGATTGAGAAAGGCCGGGTATGCTACCAATATTCGTTATTCGCAGATATTGATCAAGCTGATCAAAGACTACAACCTGGAACAATATACCCTGATTGCGATGGGTAAACTGAGCCTTTCCGATGAGGTGGTATTAGGGGGGGGCGGCGCCGCTGTGGGTTCTGTGGCCGGCAGGGGCGGACACAAGCAGGATACTAACGTTAATGAACAGCCTGAAATTAGCTATCCCTCCGGTGAATTCCTTATCAATAAGACAAGGGTGGTTTATGCAAAAGCAGGAGTTTCCCTCCTGTCGGTAGCCGATCAATATGAATTACCCCTGTCCCGCCTGCTGGAATTCAATGATATGAAAGAGGAGGATGTACTGGACAAGGATCAGTTGCTGTTCCTGCAACGCAAGCGGAAGACGGGGGTTACTGAATTCCATATTGTCCGGGAAGGAGAGAGCTTATACGACATAGGTCAGGCAGAAGGCGTCCGTTACCAGGATCTGCTGGAGATGAATCAACTGGGTTCCGGTGCGCAGCCGGCTGTTGGGGGAAAGGTATATTTGCAGACTTCCGCTTCGGCACGGAGGTCCATAACGGACGGAAGGGGCGGGAATTAATTAAATTACAGAAACAAGTCAAACATGTCAACTATCAAGGTACACGATAAAGAATTTGAGCCTTATTTAAGCGCAGCCCTGATCGCAGAGAAAATACAGTCGATCGCTCAGCGGATCGACCGGGATTATGCGGGCCGGAAACCTTTGTTCATCGCTATCCTGAATGGGGCTTTTATGTTTGCATCCGATCTGTTTAAGGAAATTTCTATCGAGGCGGAGATCTGCTTTATCAAACTGGCGTCTTATAAGGGAACGAAATCTTCGGGGCATGTCATCACTGCGATCGGGCTGGATATAGATCTGATTGGAAGACATGTCGTTATTCTGGAAGATATTGTGGACACGGGCAAGACCCTGAGTGAATTTCTGCCGCAACTGGAACACCAGCAGCCTGCTTCCCTGAAGATAGCAGCCCTGTTGCATAAGCCGGAGGCGACGGTCTATCCGATCGTCGTGGATTACCTGGGTTTTGATGTACCCAATAAGTTCCTGTTAGGGTACGGGCTGGATTATGACGGGCTTGGGAGGAATATCCCCTCGATCTATAAAGTAGCGGAGTAGGGGAAGTAGCGGCACCGGCAGGGAGAAGTAGCGAAGCAGAGGAAGGTCCGATCCGGATTTTAACAGTGTGGCACTTGACAAAGAAGAAAGAACGCATTAATTTGAGAATCAAAATATCCCATTGAAAAATGTAACATTATTTGTTATAGGTTCTTTATTATTTTATTCCTCCTTCGGACAGTTCTATTTACGGGGGGAAATAAAGGATGAGAACAATAGCCTCTTGCCAAATGTAAAAATACTGCTTCATTCCAGTGGATATCTTTATCATTCAGGCAGTTCCGGGGCCTTTGGGATACCTGTGCCTCAATCCATGGACTCATTGACTATTTCGGCTGAAGGATTTCAGACATTGTCCCTGCGTGTCAATACTACCGACTACCAGACTATTGTGCTCAAGTTGTCGTATCACCCGCCATTGGCTCCTAAGAAGCGATTGTTGTCTTTAACAAAAGACCTGCGGGCATCTGACTGGAAGGGCTGGACAGTAGGAGGAGAAACTTATAGTTCCCTGGTAGAAAATGAATTCATTCCTGCAGAAAAATTTCCGGAAACAGGTTTTGCCGTTACGATCGATAAAGCATCGTACAGCAATGTGCGCCGCTTCCTGAACATGGGCAGCACCATTCCGCCGGATGCGGTCCGTATCGAAGAGTTGCTGAACTATTTTAATTTTGGCTATACCGATCCTGCTCCTGACAGTTGTTTTTTTATCCACTCCGATCTATCGGAATGTCCCTGGAATGCTGCCAATCAATTACTGTTCTTAAAGGTCTGCGCCCGAAAAGTGGATCCTGCGAAAATACCTCCGGCCAATCTTGTCTTTTTGGTAGATGTATCCGGGTCTATGGACATGCCTAATAAGCTGCCGTTGCTAAAATCTGCTTTTCGCCTGTTAATCAATAATTTACGTGAAATCGATACCGTGTCGATCGTCGTATACGGCAGTTCGGTGGGGGTGTGGTTGCCGCCGACCTCCGGGGGGGAAAAGAAAAAGATCCAGAAAGCTATTGAAGATATGTATCCGGGAGGGCCTACTCCCGGGGAGGCGGGGATTCGGGCTGCATACCGGGTAGCCAGGAGTCAGTTCATAAAAGGGGGCAACAACCGGGTGATCCTGGCGACGGATGGCGATTTCAATGTGGGGGAGACATCGGAGGAAGAGATGGAGAAGCTGGTAGGACAATATAAGCAGTGGGGGATCTATCTTACCTGTCTGGGGGTAGGAATGGGTAATTATAAAGACTCCAAGCTGGAGGCGCTGGCTAAAAAGGGGAATGGGAATTTTGCTTACCTGGACGATGAGCGGGAGGCAGAGAAGGTATTGGTCCGGGAGTTCACGCAGACTGTTTATGCGGTGGCGGACGACGCCTATCTGAATATATCGTTCAATCCTGCCCTGGTAAAGAGCTACCGGTTGATCGGCTTTGACAATAAAGTGAAAGCGCTGTCGGATTCCCTGAACGAAGTGGAGGGAGGGGAGGTAGGTTCCGGTCATTCATTGCTGGCCTTGTTTGAAATAACCCCGGCGGATGCGGACAGCTCCGGGTCGTTGCCGGATAAGAGCAGACTTGGGCAGGTTGTCCTCAATTACAAGCTGCCTCACGACTCGCTGGCGAGGATGAGCTCCTATACCTGCCCCTCTCAGTTAACGGCTTTCCGGGATTTGCAGCCCTGTTACCGGTTTGCTTCTTCTATCGCTTTATTTGGAGGGTTGCTGAAAAGATCACGGTTTATGGCCCAGGCAGGCTGGAAGGACGCAATCGAAATGGCAGAACAGTCCCGGGATCCGGAAGACGGTATGCAGCAGGAATTTATCGGCCTGATCGAAAAAGCGAGGAAGATTTACGGGCATAAGAAGAGACATAGAAAAGATGAGGATTAGCTAAACATTTCTCTCACTTTATCGAAGAAGCTACGTTCATTTTTATCCGGCTTGGGCTGGAAATTGGGTGAATCGCTTAATTTTTCCAAAATAGACTTTTCTTCCGGAGTTACGTGCTGGGGTGTCCAGACGTTTACATGGATCAGCTGATCGCCTCTTTCATAGGAATTTACGCCGGGAAATCCTTTTCCTTTGAGCCGGAATATTTTGCCGCTTTGGGTGCCGGCGGGTATTTTGATCTTTGCTTTTCCGTCGATGGTAGGTACTTCCGCCTGCAGTCCGAAGACGGCATCGGAGAAGGAGATATGGAGTTCGTAAGCCACATTCAGGCCATCCCGGTGTAATTCGGCATGTTGTTCCTCTTCGATCAGGATGATCAGGTCACCGGGCGCTCCGCCCCGTTCACCGGCATTGCCTCTTCCTCCAACGCTCAGTTGCATACCTTCCTGTACGCCTGCCGGAATATCGATGGTCACGGTCTCTTCTCCGTACACTCTGCCTTCTCCTTTACAGGAAGTACATTTAGCGGTTACGAGAGAGCCTTCTCCGTTACAGGTCGGACAGGTGGTAACTGTCTGCATTTGTCCCAGGAAGGTATTGCTGACCCTGCGTACCTGGCCGCTGCCGCCACAGGTAGAGCAGGTTTGAATGCTACTCTTGTCTTTGGCGCCGCTGCCGCTGCAGGTGGTGCAGGGGACATATTTTTTTACCTTAATATTTTTGGTAACGCCTTTGGCGATCTCTTCATAGTTCAATTTGATCTTTACCCGCAGGTTGCTGCCTTTTACCCCTCTGGACCGGGAGCCGCCACCCCCTCTTCGGCCGCCACCGAAGAAACTGCCGAAAATGTCATCTCCGAAGATATCCCCGAACTGGCTAAAGATATCGTCCATGTTCATATTGCCGCCGCCATTGAATCCACCGCGACCGTTGTTACTCATGCCGGCATGTCCGTAGCGATCATACTGGGCTCTTTTGTCCGCATCGCTCAATACTTCATAGGCTTCCGCTGCTTCCTTGAATTTTTCTTCTGCAGCTTTATCCCCGGGATTACGGTCGGGATGGAATTGCATGGCAACCTTACGATAAGCTTTTTTAATATCGTCGGCAGGGGATCCTTTGGACACGCCAAGTATTTCGTAATAATCTCTCTTAGACATAATCGGAAAACTTCGTTTTTACTATTTGCCTACCACCACTTTGGCAAAACGGATAATCTTATCGTTCAGGTAATAGCCCTTCTGTACTTCGTCTATCACTTTCCCTTTCAGGGATGGGTCCTGTGCAGGGATCTCTGTAATAGCCTCGTGCTTTTCCACATCGAAATCGGTATGGACGCTTACCATGGCTTTGAGGCCCTTACCCTGAAGGACAGAGCGGAGTTTGGAGAAGACCAGCTGGATACCTTCCTTTACCTGGTCGATATTGCCGGCGGTTTGTAACTGCTTTTCGGCCCGGTCACAATCGTCCAGTACGTCCAGCAGGGATATGATGACTTCCTTACCGGCTGTCTGCCTCAATTCCAGGGCTTCCCTGGCGCTACGTTTCCTGAAATTGTCAAATTCGGCAAAGAGGCGCAGGTATTTATCTTTTTGCGCCTGAACCTCTTCTTTGAGCTTTTCCAGTTCGTCGTCCCCGGACATTCTATCGTTCAAATGTGTCGTACCCGCAAGATTTTCATCCGTATTCATGTCTTCCATAGCATCCGGCCCGTTTTCCCCGGCGCCAAAAGCGGGATCTCCCGCCGAATTGTTAATATCTTCTATATTCATATCCATAAATTGAGACAAAGGTAAGCTAGTCAATAATTTTGCCAAGGCTGAATTAAGGACAAATTGTCTTATAAATGCCTCCGTCCTGGCAGGGTGGCTAACCTGGCCGGTAAATTTAGCCTATTGCTCAGACCTAAGAAGTATTTTTGCCGTTAAAAGTTTTACTTTAGGGCCTGACCTATGCAATTTGCAGGGGGATCCTGTGCGCTTTTTGCCAGACCGCCTGCTCATTAACCAAATGGATACTAATCCCTTAAATACAGACCAGCTCAGCATGTGGTGGCAGCAATCCTTAGAAGGGGATAGCCATGCGTTCTACTATATTCACCGGGAATTGTTCAAAGGCCTGTACAATTATGCCCTGAAATTACTGCAGGATAATGACCTGGCTAATGATGCCGTGCAGGAGCTATTCGTGAAGATCTGGACGAAACGGAATTCCATCGGGAAACTGCAAAAGGTCAAACCTTATTTCTTTACAGCCCTCCGGAGACAGATACTCAATCAGTTACGCAATCTCCAGCTTCGTGAATTAAGGATCAGCCGGATCCCCCGGCCGGATATCGATTTTTCTCCGGAGGAGATCGTGGTTAAAAATGAAGAATACCGGTCGCTGCAAAAAAAAATATTGGAATTGTTGAATGAATTGCCCAAACGGCAAAAAGAGGTGATCTATCTGCATTATTTCGAAGAGATGGATTATGCCCAGATCAGCGCTATTATGGGCATCAATTACCAGTCTGTATTGAATCTTACGCAAAAGGCCCTGCAGAAATTACGTTCGGCCGACTTGCTGCTCCTCCTGATTTCTCTTTCCTGTCTTTACCGGTTATCTATTCCCGGCTCCGGGTTGCCCGTTTAATTTTTTTTTTTAAAAAGAGGGTATATAAAAACAATCGGGGTGTCTTAGCTAATAAAAGCGCTCCATGGATGATCTTTCGAACAGCTCAAAAGGAGATAAAGAGCTTCCTTTTGAATTCCGGGCCAGGCCGGTAGAGGAACAGATGCAGGAGGATAACTGGAAGGCAGTAGAGTCGGCGATCCGTCAGCCATCGGAAGTAATTCCTGTGCGCAGTATTCCATGGGGGCGTGTGTTCACCGCTGCGGCATCGATGATCGCCGTAGCGTTCGGGATCTGGTATATCGGCACCCGGACGGGGACACCCCAGCTATCTGTGTTAAAGACGGGTTATGGGGAGGTAAAGAATATTTTATTACCGGATAGTTCCGTGGTCATCTTGAATGCCAATTCTTCTTTGCGCATCCAGCAGCAATGGACCGACGGAGACAGCAGGCAGGTCTGGCTGGAGGGAGAGGCTTATTTCAAGGTGCAGAAAAAGGCATCGACCCGGCAAAAATTCGTAGTGCATACCCGGGAGCTGGATGTGGAAGTCCTGGGCACCAAATTCAATGTCAATACGAGAAGGCAGCATTCCATCGTCTCCCTGGAAGAGGGGAAGGTGCAATTGTCCGTACACGGGAATGTGCAGTCGGTGATCGAGAAGAAAGCTTCTATGGTGCTGAGGCCCGGACAGGTAGTGACCCTGGATGAATCTCTGCAGGTCAAGATCAACGAAGACAAAGATGTGGCGGCTCATTCCGGCTGGTCCAGGAACGAATTTCATTTCGATAATACTCCGCTGCTGGAAGTGGCGCGCCTGATCGAGGACACCTATGATTACAAAATGGAGGCCAGGGATACTAGTTTATTCAGGTTGTCTATTTCGGGAGACCTGCGGGCGGCCAATGTACAGGAGCTGGTAAAAGTATTGGAAGTGACGTTAAAGCTCAATATGCGTATACAAAACAAGACTATATACATTACGAATCCATGATCCTATTTAAACCTTAACCCATTTCTTAAATAACGATCAAAGCTAAAACATGCACATATGAGAAAAAAAGCCTACACAGGTAAGCTATTGCTATTCGCTTTACTGTTCCTGGGGTGTAGTAACTTCATGAACGCCCACTCACAAACGAATACATGGCTGGCATCCTACACACAATCCCGCGTTGAATTATCCAGTCAAGGAGAACAGGCCCGCGCCATTTCCAGTATTTTATCGGAAGCCAGGAAAGCGTTCGACGTAGATTTTATCTATGAATCGAAGATCCTGCCGGGCGCCAAGCTGGTGATGGACGTGGAGAAGTTTAAGACGGTAGAGGAATTCCTGGATGAATTATTAAGGCCATATAACCTGAAATACAAAAAGGTATTGGCCAAGGCATACGTTATTTATTCCAGTAATTCGGAGTTGAAGCGATTGCTGTCGATCATCGTCCGGCAGGATGGGGTGATCCCGGATGAATTATTACATCAGACAGGAGGCGCTGCCAGCGCTTCCATCGTCATAAGCGGCAGGATCCTGGAAGATGGGAAGGGCGCTCCGCTGGAAGGGGTGAGTATCAGTGTCAGAGGGACTAACCGGGGGACGGTGACCGATAAGGACGGGGCATTCCGCCTGGAGGTGGATAATGAAAAGGCTGTTCTTGTTGTTTCATTGGTAGGTTACCAGACCCAGGAAGTGGTAGTAGGTAAACAGACCAGTATTCAATTGGCCCTGATGTCGCAGTCTCAGTCCTTAAACGACATAGTGGTGGTCGGTTATGGTACGCAGAAAAAAAGTGTCGTGACCGGCGCTATTTCCAGCGTAAAGGCCAGCGACCTGGATGATCAGCCGGTGTACCGGTTGGAGCAGTCCTTGCAGGGCCGGACCTCGGGCCTGACAATCGCGGCCAGCTCGGGCCAGCCGGGTTCGGCTTCTACGGTGAGGATCCGGGGTACAACCTCTATCAATGGCAGCGATCCGCTGTATGTGGTGGATGGGGTGCCGCTCGACGGAGGCGGTCTCGACTACCTGAACCAGTCCGATATCGAGTCCATCGAGGTGTTGAAAGATGCCTCCTCGGCCGCCATCTACGGGGCCCGTTCTGCTGCCGGGGTCATCCTGGTGACGACGAAGAAAGGTAAGAACGGACAGATGCGCGTCAACTACAACGGATATTATGGTACGCAGGCGCCGGCGAGAAAGCTGCACCTGCTGGATGCCACCCAATATGCCACCCTTCGCAACGAATCTTCCCTGGCAGCCGGCAATGGCATCCTTTTTCCCAACCCGGCTTCGCTGGGCAAGGGCACGGACTGGCAGAGCATGATCTTCAATAACAGCGCCAAGATCATGAATCATGAGCTGAGCCTGAGCGGGGGTACCGACAAGTCCACGTATTATGCCTCCTTCGGGTATTTCGACCAGGACGGGATCGTGGCGAAGCCTATCTCTTATTATAAGAGGCTGACGGCCCGGTTCAACGGGGCCCACAAAATGAAAAGCTGGTTGAATTTCGGCGAGAACATCGGGTATTCCTATATCAAGAACCAGGGGCTCGGCAATACGAACAGCGAGTTCGGCGGCCCGCTGAGCTCAGCCATCAACCTCGATCCCATCACCCCGGTGGTAATAACGGACCCGGCTATCCTGAACGATCCTACCAGTATTTATAATACCAAGCCGGTGATCAGGGATTCGAAAGGCCGTCCTTATGCCATTTCCAAATATGTCGGCCAGGAGATGACCAACCCGTTGGCGTATATCCAGACGCAGCAGGGTAACAACTGGTCCCATAATATTGTGGGCGATGCATATCTGTCAGTGCTGCCCATCAAGGGGCTTGAGATCAAGACCACGATTGGTACGAAACTGGCCTTCTACGGCAACCAGGGCTTTACCCCGATCTATTACCTGAACGGGTCTTCTTCCAACTCCATCACCAATTATTACCGGGAGTCCGACCAGGTGTTCATCTATGACTGGGAGAATACGGTTTCCTATACTCGTAGTATCGGGCTGCATAATTTTACGGCCCTGGTGGGAACCGGCGCCTGGAAGCAAACGGGACAAGGTCTCAACGGTAATTTTCAGTATATGCCTGTCACCAGCCTGGGCCAGGCTTCCCTGGGATATAACCTGCCGAATGCCGATAAGGTCGCCAATGGTTTTGATAATGTCGATCATACGGTCAGCTCTGAATTCGGCAGGATCAACTATAGCTATGATGACAGGTACCTGCTGACGGCCGCCATCCGCCGGGACGGATCTTCCCGCTTCGGCAGCAATCATAAATACGGCTATTTCCCTGGCGCCTCCGTGGGATGGGTCGTGACGCGAGAGAATTTCTGGCCGATGAATAACAAGGTCAATTTCCTGAAGATCCGCGGTTCTTATGGTGTCACGGGGAGCGATAACATCGGTGATTTTCAATATGTTTCCACCATCAGTGGCGGCCGCAACTATAATTTCGGCAACGGCTATGATGTCGGATATAGTCCCAATGCCCCGGCCAACCCGGACCTGAAATGGGAGCAGACCTCCCAGACGGACCTGGGCTTTGACGCCGTGTTGTTCAAGGATATCTCGGTCGGGTTCGATGTTTATAACAAGAAAACAACCGGCATGCTACTGGCTGAACAGTTACCCCTTTATATCGGCGTTTCCGGGCAGCCGACCGGCAACATTGCATCGATGACCAATAAAGGGATCGAGCTGGAGCTGGGTTATAGCAAGAAGGTGGGGGAGGTTAATATCAGCCTGAAGGGTAACGGTTCCCTCCTTCAGAACCGGGTAACCAGCCTGGGCGTCACATCTTACCGGACGGGTGCCACCTTCCAGTCCAGCGCCTACGAGATCAGCCGGACGGCGCCGGGCCATGCGATCGGTTCTTTCTATGGATTCCAGACCCTGGGTATTTTCCAGACCCAGGCGGACATCAATAATTATGTTGGCAAGAACGGGCAGATGATACAGCCCAATGCCAAACCGGGGGACTTCAAATGGGCCGACCTGGATGGGGATGGACAGATCACTGCCAGTGACCGCACTTTTATCGGGGATCCGACTCCGAAATACGGTTATGGTTTCACGGTATCCGCTTCCTGGAAGAATTTCGATATCCTGGTCTTCGGTCAGGGAGCCGGTGGCAATAAGATCTTCCAGGGGCTGCGCCGCCTGGATATTGCAACAGCTAATTATACGACGAAAGCTCTTGGCAGGTGGACGGGACCGGGTACTTCCAATAATTTTCCCCGCCTGGTGGATGGCGACCCGAATAAGAACTTTGCCTACCCTTCTTCGTTCGAACTGGAGGATGGCTCTTATTTCCGGATCAAGACCCTGCAGATCGGGTACAACCTTCCCCAGAGCCTGATACGCCGGTACACCCTGCAAAAGGTGAGGATCTATGTAAGCGGTTATAACCTGGTCACCTTTACGAAATATACCGGCTATGATCCCGAGATCGGCGGCGGCAGTTACGGCATCGACAGGGGCTTTTATCCGCAGGCCCGTTCATTCCAGGCTGGCTTAAGCGTCGGATTCTAACGATTAAAATATGAAAATCATGAAAAAAAGAACATTTATATACTTGTCCCTGTTTGCAGGCTCTATATTGGGTGGCGCTGCCTGTAAGAAGAGTTTCCTGGAAGTAAGACCGCAAGGCACTACCCTGGAAAGTAATTATTATCAGAATCCGGCCGATGCGTTGGCCGGGCTGGTGGCCGCCTATAATCCCCTGTCATGGTCGACGGTCAGCTCCTGGTGCCCGAAAACGGTGGTGCTGAACCTGGCTTCCGACGATGCATATGCAGGAGGTGGATCCAATACGGATAATCCCGGCATGCAGGCCTGGAATACCTTTACCTTGAGCTCGGCCACGCCGAACGTTCCACCGGACCTCTGGAGCCGCAACTATTCCGGCATTTACCGGGCGAACCTGATGCTGGAAAAGATTGGCAATGTGCCCGGGCTTACCACGAACCTACAGACACGCTATACAGCAGATATGAAATTCCTGCGGGCCTATTATTATTTCGACCTGGTGCGGGAATTCGGGAATATTCCCCTGATCACCACTGTCCTTCAACAGAGCCAGTTCTTCACGGAGCTGCAGGCGAAGCCGGCGCAGGTCTATGCGCAGATCGAAAAGGACCTGAATGATGCGATCCCCAATCTGCCGGCCACCCTGGACCCTTCCGAGAACGGCCGGGCCACTAAAGGCGCTGCACTGGCCCTGCTGGGGAAGGCCATCCTGTACCAGAACAATAATTCCCGTATGCAGGAAGCTGCTAATGATTTTGAGCAGGTCAACTCTTCCCCTAATTACCATTTGCTGCCCAATTATGCAGATATCTTCATCCCGACCAATAAGTTCAATGCCGAATCGGTTTGGGAGATCGTTCACACCGCCGCCAGCGGAAGGGGCTGGGGGAGCTTTTCTAATGATGACGGCAACGCAGGCGTGCAGATGGTGGGGCCCCGCGCTTATTCGGGACCCGTCTACGAGTCCGGCTCGGCCGGTTATGGATTCAATCCCATCACCCTGGACCTGGTGAATGCCTTGAAGGGTGACCCCCGGTATGCGGCTACCATCGTCAATATAGACAGTCTTGCCAAAGCGGGTTACTGTTCCTATGATAAGTCGGGCTATCAGAACACGGGCTATTTTATCAGGAAATTCGCGCCTTTGGCCCAATACCAGTCTACGGTAGGTGTCATCCCCCTGAACTGGACCAATGACGAAATAGAGATCCGGCTGGCGGACACGTACCTGATGGAGGCCGAGGCCCTGGTGCGGGGTGGCGGCGATGTGACCAAGGCACAATCCTACCTGGACAAGGTCCGGGCCCGCGTTGGATTGCCTTCCGTTCAGGCCACCCTCGCCAATATCTATAACGAGCGCCGGCTGGAGCTGGCTACGGAAGGGCACCGCTTTTTCGATCTGGTGCGTACGGGACAGGCTGCGACGGTGCTGGCTTCGAAGGGATTCAAGGCAGGGACGAACGAAGTGTTGCCCATCCCCCTACAGGAGCTGAACAATACCAAGCTGGTGCAAAATCCGGGTTATAATTAATCGAACAATAAGTTTATTATCATCCTCATCTATTAAATCTATTGCCATATGCGATCTGTATATAAATCTATAAGCCACAGGGCCCTCATCATGGGCAGCCTGGCGGCGCTGCTAATAACGACGGTCTGGTTGTCTGGCTGTACGCCCGATAAGGGTTCGGCGAGCCTGGGCCCTTTACCCAAGGCAAGCTTTACCGTCGCTCCTGTCAGCGGAGCGGTGAACACCTTTGCGTTAGCTTCTGGTTCACAGGGAGTTTTTGGCTGGTATTGGGATCCGGGTGACGGGACCGGTTCCAAGGCCGGACATGCGAGCGATACCCTATATTATTCCAAACACGGGAATTACAGAGTGATCTTATCGGTCACCGGTCATGGCGGATATGATACGGCCAGCCAGATCGTGTCGGTAGCGACTGACGATCCGGGCATCAATGTCCTGCAAGGAAATAGTTCGGGTGCTCTGGACGCGAGCAGTGCATCCGCCTGGACGGCCCTGAATACCGGCGGAGCTCAAACCACGTTCAATTTTACAGCACAGGGGCTGAACATTTCCAATACCGGTAATACCAATGGGGGGGTGTACCAGGCCGTGCAGGTCAAAGCGGGGGTTCCCTATACTTTTGACGCTACCTTACAAGGGGCGGGCGCCAGCAATTCATGGCTTGAATTTTATTTAGGCACGGCGGCCCCGGCGCAGGGGTCGGATTATAGCAACAATAAATACAATTCTCTCAATACCTGGGCCGGTTGCGGCGGAAGCTCCTTCAGCGGCGATATCAATACGATCGGATGTTCGGGTACCGGCGTTGGCCAGGGTGGTAAGATCACTTTTGCTACGAGCGGAACCCTTTATGTAGTGATAAAAGCCGGAAGTGCGGGAGGAACCCTGGGCACGGGAGGGGTAATGGTCACGAATATCAGCTTGCGGATGCCTTCGCATTAGAGCTGCTCTTCTGCCAGCCGTCCCTTTTTCTCCGGACCCATTTAAAAACGAACGAATATGAAAGTGCTCAGTGTTTTGTGCTGCCTGGCGCTTGCCGGGATGGCTTTCTGCTCGAAGAGCGGCAATACCGGCGGCCAGCCGTCTTCCGGTGAGCAGCCGTCTGTGAAAGTCAGCGATGTGACCCAGAGCCGTCAGGCTCTGCCTTCGGCTTACCGGTTCTATATAGACCTGAGTGCCGCCGGCAAACAGGCGGTGTCCGTCAATTATGCCACGGTAGATGGCACGGCGAAAGCAGGTGTCGATTATACGGCGGCCTCCGGCACTTTGACCATTGCGGCCGGCCAGACGGAGGTATATGTAGATGTCCAGGTAACCGGCGACAGTCTCCGGCAGGCCAACCAGCAATTTTCTTTGCAGTTGAGTAACCCGGTGAACTGTACGTTAGGAGGTGCGACGGCGGTCGCCACTATCCTCAATACGGACCTGCTGTATTTGCCGACCGACACGACGGGTTATACGACTCCTATAAGCTATGCCGGTTATCACCTGGCCTGGAGCGATGAGTTCAGCGGGAATAACCTGAACACGCAAAACTGGAATTATGAGACGGGGGGAACCGGGTGGGGGAACCATGAATTGGAAAATTATACCAGCCGGACGCAGAATGCATTTGTTTCTGCCGGTCACCTGGTGATCGAGGCGAGGCAGGAGTCTTATAGCGGCAACAACTATACGTCGGCCCGTCTTACCACACAGGGCAAGCAGCAATTTACGTATGGCCGGATCGATATCCGGGCGAAGTTGCCGGTGTCGAAGGGCATGTGGCCGGCTTTGTGGATGCTGGGCTCCAATATTTCCACCGTGCCCTGGCCCGGGTGCGGGGAGACGGACATCATGGAACTGATAGGCACCAATCCCCGGCAGGTGGTGGGGTCGTTGCACTGGCAGCAGCAGAATGGCACAGAGGGAACGTATAATAATGTCTATAATCTTTCGGGCCAGGATTTTTCCCAGCAATTCCATGTATTTAGCCTGGTCTGGGCCAATAACAGCGCTCAATTCCTGGTGGACGACCAGGTCTATGTGAGCGGCGGCCTGGCCAATGTCACCAGCGGAACCTATCCTTTTAACAGTCCTTTCTTTTTCATCTTCAATGTGGCAGTGGGGGGTGATTGGCCCGGCCCGCCTGACAATACCACGATCTTTCCCCAGCGGATGTTCGTGGATTATGTAAGGGTCTTTCAACCATAAAAAGGGCATAAATTGCGTATATGAAGACATACAGCGGTAAATTTTTTATAAATGCTCTGATATTTGTGTTTTTTGGCGGCATAGCCGCCTGCAGTAAGAATGGGGGGAGTTCAGCCCCTCCGGTGACGCCCCCGACGGATACGGCGACCAAGCCCGTGAATTCTGCCGTGGCGTTCTGGTTGACGAATGCTGACAAGAGCGCCTTGCTGCAGAAGCAAAATGTGGCGCTGAATTTTTCCAATGGTCTGGCTGTCGAGCCGGTGATCAAGGTGGATACGACGCAAACCTTCCAGACTATCGACGGATTCGGTTATACATTGACGGGAGGGAGCGCCACTCTGATCCACCAACTGCCCTCTTCACAGCGGGCTGCCCTGCTGAACGAACTTTTCCTCACGGACAGCAACCATATCGGGGTCAGTTACCTGCGGTTGACCATCGGGGCGTCGGATATGAGCTCCCGCGTTTTTTCCTACGATGATAATGCCAGTCCTTCCCAGCCGGATACCACCCTGGCCAATTTCGACCTGTCGGATGACAAGACCGACCTGGTGCCTTTGCTGCAGGAGATCCTGGCGCTGAACCCATCCATAAAGATATTGGGCTGTCCCTGGTCGGCGCCTGCCTGGATGAAAAGCAACAACAGTGGTGCGGCAGGATCTCTCCTGACGCAGTATTACAAGGTATACGCACAATATTTCGTGAAATATATCCAGGCGATGAAAGCCGCCGGCATTACGATAGACGCCATAACGCCGCAGAACGAGCCGTTGAATGCCAACAATAATCCCAGCATGGTCATGCAGGCCACTGAGGAAGAGGAGTTTGTCAAAAATCACCTGGGGCCGGCTTTGCGGACGGCGGGGCTCGCCACCAAGATCATTGTCTGGGATCATAACTGTGATGTGCCATCCTATCCGTTGACGATCCTGGGAGACCCCACGGCGGCGCAATATGTGGATGGGTCGGCTTTTCACCTGTATGGGGGAGATATTTCGGCGTTGTCGCAGGTGCATAATGCCCATCCGGATAAGAATGTTTATTTCACTGAGCAGTATGTAGCCGGTCCGGGTAATTTCGCCAGCGACCTGGATTGGGCCATAAAGAACCTGATCATCGGGGCTCCCCGCAACTGGAGCCGGAATGTACTGGAGTGGAATATGGCTGCCGATCAAAATTACGGCCCTCATACGCAGGGAGGCTGCGGGGTTTGCCAGGGGGCCTTCACGATCAATGGCACGGCCGTCAGCCGGAATACTTCTTATTATATCATCGCCCATGCCGCGAAATTTGTCCGGCCCGGCTCGGTGCGGGTGACTTCGAATATCCAGGGCAACCTGCAGAATGTGGCCTTTTTAACGCCGGACGGGAAAAAGGTATTGATTGTATTGAACGATGGAACGGGTACACAGACTTTCACGGTGCAGTTCAACGGGAAGAATTTTTCGACTTCGCTGAATGGCGGAGCGGTAGCCACGTATGTATGGTAGGAGCACCTTACCTTTGCGTCCATGATGAAAAGAGCTATCCTTAACAAGAAAATCAGCCGGCGTATAGAGAGCGGGCATCCCTGGGTATTTGGCAATGAAGTAAATACGGTGGAAGGGGATGTAGCAGCCGGGGATACTGTGGAGGTCTATACGCACGATAAAAAATTTGTAGGTAAGGGATATATCAATCCGCAATCCCAGATCCTTATCCGTCTGCTGACCCGGGACAAGTCCGAATCGATCGATGAATCCTTTTTTTACCATCGCCTGAAAGATGCCTGGGAATACAGGCAGCGGTTGGGATATACCGAGAATTGCCGCCTGATATTCGGGGAAGCGGATTTTCTTCCGGCCCTGATCATCGATAAGTTCAATGATTATTTTGTGATCCAGACCCTGTCCCTGGGGATCGATCGCTGGAAGCCTGCTATCGTGAAGGCCCTGGAGCAGCTCTTTCAGCCGAAGGGGATCTATGAGCGCAATGACGTGCCGGTGCGCGAACTGGAGGGATTGACTCAGCAAAAGGGATTTTTGTCTGCGCCTTTCGATACGCAGATCCTTATCAACGAGAACGGTCTGAAATTGCATGTAGATCTGGAGAATGGTCAGAAGACGGGCTATTTCCTGGACCAGCATGACAATCGCCGGGCAATCCGTCAGATTGTAAAAGGGGCGGATGTATTGGGCGCTTTTTGTTATACGGGAAGCTTTGAAACGCATGCAGGTCATTATGGAGCGAAGTCTGTGCTGGGACTCGATATTTCCGAGAATGCCGTGGCGCAGGCCCGGCAGAATGCCGCGTTAAATGGGCTGGAGAGCATCTGCCGTTATGAGGCGGTGAATGCCTTCGATGCGCTGAAACAATGGAGCCGGGAAGGGCGTCAATATGATGTGGTGATGCTGGATCCGCCGGCTTTTACGAAGAGCCGGGAGACGATCCAAAAAGCTCTTACGGGTTATAAGGAGATCAATCTCCGGGGCATGAAACTGGTAAAGAAAGGTGGTTTCCTGGTGACGTCTTCCTGTACGAACCTGGTCTCCCCGGAGATGTTCCTGGAGACGATCAACCAGGCTGCCAGGGATGCCCGGCGGCGTCTGCGGCAGGTGACCTTTCAGGCGCAGGCCAGTGATCATCCTATTATACAGGGATGGGAAAATACGAATTATCTTAAATTTCTTATTGTACAGGTATTGTAAATTATATACGGGACTAAGCGGGGAAGTTATTTATTGACCTGGAAGGTGCCGGAATCGGTGACTCTTCCGTTCTGTTCTTTTAACTGGAAGATATAGATGCCGCGGACGAGATCGCTGAGGTTGACGATGGTTTTGGGAGAGAGGTCTGCAACGTCTTTTACTTTTCTACCGAGAAAATTGAATATCTGTAAGGAGTAAACTTTGTTCGGTTCTTTTTCTACTTCGAAGGTGATGAAAGAGACGGCGGGGTTGGGGTAAAATTTTACAATCTTTATCTCAGGATCAGGCATAGGGCCTCTTGCCTGGCTTTTAGCCTGGGTGGAACTCAGTAGAATAATGGATAACAGAATGTAAAAAATCCTCATGCTTCAATACAATTTACACATGGTTCCAAAATACGAGTTTTCATTCAAAGATACAACAGTAATTGACGCTAATTAGCCTAATTAGCGTCAATTGTCTTTATGGATTCGTTATCAACTAGTTAAGACTAGTTAAGTCCTACCAGTGTTTTTTGGATCGCCGTAAAATCGGGCAAATCAGTGGCTGTTTCCAATACTTCCGCGTATTGTACGATCCCTTGCTTGTCGATGACAAAAGCTGATCGTTTGGATACTCCTTTCATGTCAAAAACGAAGCTGTCATAGAGGGAGCCATAAGCGGTCGATACTTCTTTATTGAAATCGCTCAGCAAGGGGAAATTGAGTTGCTGGTCTTCTTTATACTTTCCCAGGGTGAAGACGGAATCTACGCTGATGCCGAATACCTGTGCATTGGCCTGGTTATAAAGGGCGATATTATCCCGGGTGCTGCAAAGTTCTTTGGTACAGGTGCCGGTGAATGCCTGTGGAAAGAATAATAACAGTACATTTTTCCCTTTATAATCGCTCAGGGAAACTTTTTTTTTGTCAGAGTCATAGATGCTGAAATCCGGAGCTTGTTGACCTACTCTTATCTTATTTTCGCTCATAGTACATTTTTTTTGTAAAAATAAGGATTAAAACTTAGGGCAGAGCAGTCTGAATTTAGCGTTCTCGCGGTCCAGGAATCCTATATACGAGATCGATAGTTCAACTCCTCCTCTTCCCTGACTAACGGTTTTTAATTCGGAGACGTTCACATCGTAGCTAAGGGCTACTGACAGGGCATTCATATCCAGTTTCACTACAGGGATCAGGGCATCTTTCCAACGGAGGAAACCGCCCAGATGCAGGGTATAACCTGAATTAGCGGGATCATCTCCCAATATATAGGAATAGAGGGCTCCCCCGATCGTTTCCTGCGAGCTGCCCTGCCGGGAATGGTCGGCCTGGAGGGTGAACCAGGCATAGTCGTTAATGATCAATTTCATGCCTGCGGAGAAAACATATTTGGGATCCAGTTCGATGGCCGGATTTTTATAGAAAGAGTTTTTGGGACGGTTGAGATGGTGCAGGGCGGCTCCTATGAACATCGTATTCCCCTGATCTTTTCCAAAACTGGTATTGAAGCTCATGCCCAGGCTACCATCCCAGTAAAGGACATTGGGGGTGATCAGGGTCTCTCCGTTCGGGAGGGCGGGATCGTAGGCGGTCCCGTTATACTGGCTATTGGTAGTGACTTTGGACAGATCGATTGTTTTACTTACTATTCCTCCCATGAGTCCCAGGGAGAGGTACATGGTTTTGTCGTTACTTAAGGATTTGTGATAGTTCAGGGCGGGCAGCAGTTCGGTGGTCGATAAGGCGGCGGAACCGGCTTTATCATACAAAGCCTGCAGGCCTGTCGTCAGAAAATCATTGCCTTTGCCGATGGGCATTTTGTATTCCGCATTGAGGGAGCCTGTGCGGTAGGCATTGGAGAAGCTGTTCCATTGGTCATGAAAGACTGCCTGTATCCGGTAGTCACCGGAAAATATTCCTGCCAGGGAAGGGTTGCGCAGGAGGGGCGCCTCGAAGAACTGGGAGAAGTGGATATCCTGCGCTCTTGCGGATTGCAGGGCGATCAGGCAAAGTAGTAAGGTCTTTATATGAGATAAACGCATTTTCAAATATGTCGGATATTTAATAGTTAACTACCGGATAAGGGTAATGTCTCCTTTCAGCACGACCACCTGGGCATTGTTACAGATTACTTCAATAATATATACATAGGCGTCTGACGGGGCGGGGTGGCCATTGAAGGTCCCGTCCCATCCTTGTGAGGCCGTATTGGCAGGGAAATTCCTCCGGTCGAATACCATTTGTCCCCAGCGGTTGAATATACGCATGGACTGGATATTATACAGGTTACTTCCCCTCGGGTAAAAGACATCGTTTACCCCATCGTTATTGGGTGAAAAGGTATTCGGTATAAAATAGTTCTCACTGTTACAAATGGTTTTGACCAGGATGCTATCGGTGGATACGCAACTATTTATATCTGTCACCGTTACGAAATATAATGTATTAAAGGTCGGACTGGCTGCCGGGTTTGAGCAGTTGGTGCAACTGAGATTGCCGGCCGGGATCCAGGACCAGGTCGCCGCATTGGAACTATAGGTGAACGGGATCGTGACCGGGAATCCCACCGGTGTGGTAATCTCGGAAGGTCCCTTGATGACGGGCGGAGGGTTGATCGTAAGCGGCTGGCTGGTGGTATCGCTGCAGCCGAAGCTGACGGATGTGCGAAGGGAGACGGTATAAGGGCCGACTTGGGAATAAGCGAGAATTGGATTCTGTTCTGTCGAGGTTTGTCCATTTCCGAAGTTCCAGGACCAGTTAATGGTGTCGACGGGGTCCGGCGTGACCAGGCTGCCAAGGAATTGGAGGGGTGTATTCACGCAGGAAGGGTTTGGCAGTGTGATCCGGGGATGAGGGGTCTGGTAGACGTGTACGGTATCCGTATAGCTCTCGGTGCAGCCATTGTTGGTGTTCAGGGTTAGTTTGGGGTAAAAGATACCGGGCATATAGGAATGCGAGGGATTTTCTGTGGTGGGATCTCCTACCGTGCCGGAGGCAGTCGGCGAGCCGTCCCCGAAATTCCATGTCATGCTGACGGGGTTATCATTGGTGATGGTAAAATCCGTGAAGAGGACGGTGCCGGCGTCACAGAATTTTTTTCCATTCATGTTGAAGAAGGGGATTGCTCCATATATGATAATGGCGTTGCTGCCGCTGATGCCTACAATACAGCCGGATGAGTCCTGTAAGGTCAGTGCCGGACCATAGGAGGAAGGGAAATTATATTTATGGGAGGGCATTTTGTTGCCGGAGGAGTCTGCTGCTCCATCTCCGAATGATAACGTGAAACGGGTATAGGGAGGGGGAGTGACCTGAAATTTCACCAGGAGGGAGTCGCAGCTTTTTAACGGAGGACCGTAGGAAAAACCGGTTGTTGCAATAGGGTCATAGATGTATATATTGCGGGTGGCAAAGGACAGGCATCCCCCGGCGCCTTTGAGGAATAGCGTATCGTGGTAGGTGCCATAGTTATTATAGAAGTGCGTGGTCGTGTCGAGATTGGAAGTCGTGCCATCTCCGAAGTCCCAGTAGAGGGAATCATAAAACTGCCCTGCAGGGATGAAGGATGTTTGCATCGGCAGGCAGATGCCTACACTGTCCAGCAGGGTAAAGGCCGCGATCGGGGATTGGATATGGATATAGTTGGTCCGGGTGACGGAGTCGGAGCAGCCGGTTCCATCGGTGATTTTGAGCTTTACGCTATAATATTTTGCGTCGGTAGTATAGGGATGGGAGGTATTGGGGATTGTCAGAGGACCCGCTGTGGATCCGTCGCCAAAATCCCAGCTATAGGTAAGTTTATTGCCCTGGGAAGAATCTGTGAAGGGCAGTGCTGCATTCGGGCAATAGAGGGTATCTGCGGCAAAGAAGCCGGCGCGGGGGGCTGTGATCTTCACCGTCGTGGCGGCCGTGGATTTATCCGTGCAACCTTTGGAGTCCGTCACGGTGAGGGTGGCTGTGTAAGTGCCGGTATCGGTATAGCTATGGGTGTAGGGGGGGGCTGTGACGGTGGTGGGTGTCGTTCCATCCCCGCCGTCCAGGGTCCAGGAGGTTATCGGGTAGCCGGGATAGGGGGAAGGGGTAGACAGATCGTTGAACTGGATAGGGCTGTTACGGCAGCCGCCTGTGGCCGGGGTGAATTTGGCGGTGGGGCCGGTGATGTGAATGGTGTGTAT
>DASWFF010000073.1:0-8017 GCA_036394375.1 Puia sp. | reverse complement strand
TATCAGCCTTCTTATACTTCGGATAATACCCCCTGGTTTTTTAATGGGCTGCGATTACAGACTTTCCCGACGGATAAGTTGAAAGTCGAGCTGTGGCTGGTCAATGGCTGGCAGTCCTATGGCATGTTCAACCAGGCCCCGGGTATAGGCGCCTCCATTTACTATAGGCCCAAGGAAACAGTGGATTATGTGTTTAACAACTATTATGGAAAGGACGATCAGGGAGCGCCGCACCGGATGCGTTTCCACAGTGATGACAGCTATCAGTTGCGTTATCTCAACCGTAAGCATGGATTCGTTACCAAGGCAGCTTTCAGCATCACCGGCGATTTCGGCTTTGAAAATGGGAATGGGGTTAGCCCTTTCGGTAAGACGGATTCAAAAACCGGCGTGTATTTACCGGCCCAGAATTTTATCAGTGGGATGATCTATAACCGCCTCTGGTTAGGGGAAAAGCAAAAATTTGCTTGGACGGTCGGCGGTGGCTATATGCATAACCCTGGTCAATACCTGGTATTGGCGCCTACCGGTTATGCTGATACGTTATTTCAGGCACAGACAGGGCCTGGTTCTACTTTCGAAGCATGGGATTATTCCACCAGCTTAGACTACATGCCCAACCAGAACCTGACGATCAAGTTTGAATATGTTCACCGGGCGGTAGAAAAGATCGGTGCGGCTCCCGGAACGACTCCTCTCGTCGGATATTTTGCCGGCCATGGCGGGGTGACTTCACCTTCCGGTTTTGCTAATACCGGCGGGTATACTTACACTTCCAGTGGCGCCTCCATTGCTCCGCCGCTGAGCAGTTGGGGCGGCTGGCAGCCGGATATGGTCAAATCGGAATCGAGGATCGTACTGGCGTTGTTGGTTAGATTCTAAGTGTAATTTAAAAACTAAATATATGTATACTTTAAAAGTTCTAGTTGCGGGATTGTTCCTGATGACGGGACATTCTCAGAAGCCGGATTACCGGCACATCGGTCACAGGGCATACGAGGTCCTTGATACGGCGGGCTTCTACCTGTACAGTTATAACAAACTGGTGCAGGGTGAAAAGATAGCCAGGCCAACGACCGTTTATTATTTCAGCGTGAAGGCGGATGATCCTGTCCAGGAGCTTACGCTGGCTAACCTGGAAAGATCTTTTGCAGGGAATGCCCGGTTTCGTTATGCGTTGGAAGCTCAATTCAGATCGGATAAGGACCTGATCGCTTATGACGGCTTGTTGAAGACTTACAAAATAAAATATCTATACACGCAGTCTTCTAAATAATCAGTTATAATATGACATCAGGAAATATTCTCGTAGTGGATGATGAAATAAAACTTCGCAGTCTTTTGAAAAGGATCATTTCCCTGGAGGGGTATACGGTATATGAGGCTGCAGATGTCCGGAATGCCCTGAAAGTGGTGAATAAGGAGGATATCGATGTGGTGGTCTGTGACGTGAAGCTACCGGATGGCAGCGGACTGGATTTCACCAGGAGCATTAAGGCCAGACCGAACCCTGTCGAGATCATCCTGCTTACCGCCCACGCGAATATTCCTGATGTTGTACAAGCCATGCGGTTTGGCGCCTTTGACTATATCAGTAAAGGGAATGACAATGATAAGTTGCTGCCGTTGATCGCTCACGCGGTGGAGAAATCGCACCTGCAGAAAAGGGTGGGACGGTTGGAAGAGCATGTCGCCCATGTTTTCAGTTTTGACAATATCATCGGGCAATCGACTGCTTTGCAAGAGACGATTGTCATGGCTCAGAAAGTCACTCCTTCCGACACGACGGTGTTATTGCTGGGGGAGACCGGTACGGGGAAGGAGTTGTTTGCCAAGGCGATCCATGCCAATGGCAAGCGGGCGGGCTATCCTTTTATGGCGCTTAACTGCAGCGCTTTTTCCAGGGACCTGCTGGAAAGCGAACTATTCGGGCATAAGGCCGGAGCTTTTACCGGAGCGGTAAAGGATAAGAAAGGGTTGATCGAAGAGGCGAGCGGAGGAACTTTGTTCCTGGATGAGATCGGTGAGATGCATGGTGATCTGCAGGCAAAATTGTTACGAGTGCTGGAGACGAGCCAGTTCTTTAAAGTGGGCGACACGCAACCGACTACGGCGAATGTGCGGATCATCTCGGCTACGAACCGGAATTTACAGGCGGAGGTGATGGAAGGGAAATTCAGGGAAGATCTTTTCTACCGGCTGAATGTATTCACGATAGAGATCCCCCCATTACGGGATCGCAGAAAAGATATTCCTTTACTGGCGAAATATTTTATGAAATTGTTTGCCGATAAAATGAATAAGAGCATCGAGGAGATGGGGAGGGATTTTTTGAATGCGCTGGAGCGCCAGCCCTGGAAGGGTAATATCCGGGAGTTGAAGAATGTAATAGAGCGTGCGGTGATCCTGGCCGACGGAACTGAGCTTACTGCGACGAGCCTGCCTTTGGAGTTGCAGACCGAGAGTTATAAATTACAGACTTTATCTGCCTTTGACCTGGCGAGCGTGGAGAAACTGCATATCCAGCGTGTGCTTAATTATACGCATGGGAATAAGGTGGAAGCTGCAAAGCTGTTGAATATCGGGTTGACCACTGTCTACCGGAAAATGGAGGAGTATGGGCTGAATGAGAATTAAGGCGATAAGGTTTTAACTGTTACCGAGTTGCTGAAATATGTTCTCATTTTTGCTTTTTTTGGGAGGTTGCTTTGTGGCTGATCTTGATCCCCGTATGCTAAAATGAAAAAACCCTTCCATTTAAGAAGGGTTTTTTATGGTAGGCTGGTCTTTTTATTGTCTGTACAAAGGACAGTGGAATAGAGAGTTATAGACGTATTGCCTTAGGGTGGCCGGTTTGGTACAGCGTTGGCAATTATGGTAGCAGTATTAAACGTTCTTAAAAATTAAATGTATGTTTTACTCTAAAGTTTTAATCGGCGCATTGTTACTGATGTCATTTACGATACATCAAACTGTCCAGTCTTCTTCCAATAATAATATAGGACAGAGGGTATATGGAAAGAGCACTTATAAGATCCTTGATACGACCGGATTCTACCTATATAGTGTCAATAAGCTGGTGCAAGGCGAAAAGATCGCCCGGCCGAAGACGGTGTATTATTTTAGTGTAACGGCGAATGGTCCTGTACAGGAGCTTACGTTAGCGAACCTGGAGGGTGCTTTTGCGGGGAATGCACGGTTTCGTTATTCGTTGGAAGCACAATTCCGTTCAGACAAGAGCCTGGTAGCCTATGACGGCTTGTTGAAGATGTATAAGATCAAGTATTTGTTTGGGCAGTCGTTGTAATGACAGGTATTCAGCCGGAGGCCAATGGTCTCCCTTTAAATAAATTGGCCGCCCACGGGCGGCCAATTTTGTTTAGAAAGGTAACAAGCAATCGTTAGAGTTCAGAAAAATGAACGACTTCGTCTTTGAATCTTTCGTTGATGGCCTGGTCATGTTTGTCATCGAATTCCCTGTCCAGAGAATCAATGATCCTGTTAACATTATACAGGTCAGTGGCTGCATCTACATTTGTATCGTTTTGACCGGCGGTCAGATATTTTTTGCTTACTTTAACTTCGTTGTTCTTGCCTGCCAGGGATTCATTAAGACCTTTTTCGAGTTTGATAATGAATTCGCCTTTCTTTACGGGGCTTTCTGAAACAAACACTTTTTTAATTTCTCCGAAATGAACATCGTTCTTCCAGGTGATCAAGCGATGTTTTAAATCCTGACGCATATGAGATAAATTTAGGTTAATAAAAAAATATATTCTGTTTAAGACGTAAAGTTATATCATTTATTGCGTGAATTTATCGTGTGCCGCCGTGGCTCTCTTCTTTTGGAACCCTTTAGTAGAAAGGGTTTCAGGCTGCATGCCCTCAATATTATCGTTTTTGGAAGGGTATGATGTTAAAATCACTATTGTCTTTCTTCAAAATAACAATTTGAGATCTGACTAAATATAAAATAGCCTTCGTCTGAATTGCTTTTTTTATATTTAGTATTTATGTTATATGACAAAAAATATTTTATAATTTTTTTTTGGGGCGGAGTGGAATGAAAAATAGGGTGGGGTAAGGGGATCGTGGCGCCTTTGGCGCTAAAAGCGAAAGCCCGGAAGACGAGCTTCCGGGCTTTCGAATCTAATGATGGCCCTTCGGGGACAACCGAGCAACGCGAAGGTTGCGAACGAGAAGGAGCGAGGAACGAAGCTCCTTCGAAGTTCTCCCGTGGCGCCTTATGCCTGTGAAGGATAAGCTTCAACTCCATGCTCGTATACATCGAGTCCTCCGGGACCTGTTTCGCCTTCGGCAGGTACACGAAGTTTCCACGGATGGGGTAACTGCATGACTACCCACATCAGGATATAGGCGATGACGAAGGTGCAGATCGTGACCGTAAGACTGCCGATAAGCTGGGCTTTCAGCACGGTGATCCCACCTCCGTAGAAGAGGCCGGCCACAGGAGCTGAATTATCAGCGCCGGTCGGACCGGTAGCTCCATACAGGCCACAGGCGAACAAGCCGAGTGACCAGGTGCCCCACATGCCGGCAAATCCATGTACGGCGACGGCTCCGATCGGATCGTCGATGCGCAAGTGTTCCAGTAGGTTGATGCCCAGCCAGACTATGACGCCGGCGATGAGACCTAATATGATGGCGCCGAAAGGCGAGACCCAGTAACAGGGGCAGGTGATGGCCACGAGACCGGCCAGGAAACCGTTGGTCGTAAAGCCCAGATCGAACTTGCCTTTTGTTTCACCGAACCAGAGGGCCATATACATGGCGCCGATACCGCCACCGCAGGCAGCGAGGGTGGTGTTGGCGGCTACTCGGCCGATGCCCTGCATATCTACTGCGGAGAGGGTGCTGCCGGGATTGAAGCCGTACCAGCCAAACCAGAGGATGAAGCCACCCACGGCGGCTACGGTAAGGTTGTGCGGAGCGGGCATTCCTCCTCCATCGCGTTTGAAGACACGACCGATACGTGGTCCGAGAACGATCGCACCAGCCAGGGATACCATGCCTCCGATGGTGTGTACGACAGTGGAGCCTGCGAAGTCACGGAAGCCTTGGCCAAGTCCGGGAAGGAAATGATCTTTTGTTCCCATGAGCGCCAGCCAGCCATCAGGACCCCAGGCCCAATGACCGATAATGGGATAGATAAAGCCTGTAACGCCGATGCTGTAAAGGATATCGCCACGGAAACCGGTACGACCGATCATAGCGCCGGAAGTGACAGTAGACGTGGTGTCTGCGAAAGCAAACTGGAAGATCCAGTGTGCTAATATAGGAATACCTGTTCCTGCGTAAGTATCCGGAATGTTTTGCAGGAAGAACCAGGACTTAGCGTCTCCGCCGGCAAGAGCTCCACCGCCCCACCCGATAAAACCATTTCCTTGTCCGAACATAAAAGCATAACCGACGGCCCAGAACAGGATACCGCAAATACAGGTATCGAAGATACATTCCATGAGTACGTTTACTGTCTCTCTTTTGCGGGCAAAACCTGCTTCCAGGAAAACAAAGCCCGGCTGCATTCCAAATACCAGGAATGCTGCAACGAGGGTCCAAATAGTATTCGTCGTGTTGATCAATACGGTCTCATGGGGTGTCCATGTTGGCGCCTGCGCATGAGCTGCTGTTCCCATGAGGATCGTTGGCAGGAATCCAATCGCTAACAGGACGATGAACAGGCCGATCATTTTTCCGGCGAACATGCCACCGGCGATCCGCCATTTATCGGCTTTTGTCAGTTTGACCATGATGGGTGGATGATTGCTTCTTCCTCCTGGTACTAGCTTGTTAATAATGAAGTTGGTTACTCCCATTGCTTTTAGTTTTTGGTTTTTAATATTGTTTTGAAGGTGAGGTTGAAATGATTGAAAATGCTTCGATCAGTACTTTTTATGATTGGGATTGGCGATTAGGCTAAAACGATACATTATAAATTAAAATAATATTTATTATTTTAATAAGATAGGCAAAAATTTAGTTATCTAGTTTCTTTTATTTCAATTTTTTGTTTTATAATATGAGATTAACAAGTATTGTTGACGTTTTGTATAAATAATAAAAAAAATAATTCATTCCTTTAAAGGGAAGGATAGCTTGAAAAAGGGTACTATCAAAATGAATAGATGGCGGCAAATATGAAGCTGGCGCCTGATTTGGTATTGGTGCCGTCTTTCTTGATAAAGAGGTTTTCACTACTATGGTCGTACCTGAATTCAGGAATGAAGGTGAAGCCGTCTACTTTGAAAAGGGCCGAAAGGGTGTTGGCAAAGACCTTAGTGCCTGTAGCGCCGCTGACCGGGTGCAGTTTTATTCCGTCTTTATCGCTGAAGTATTCACTGCGCAGGGTGAGACCGAACCAGGGTTTGGGGTCGAGGTTCAGATAGAGGGCGGTGCCCCACCAGGTATGGCCTGCCGTCCAATGATCCAGGGGTGAGCTGGATTTGTTAACAGTGCCGTTCAATCCGAGGCTGAAGAGGTTGTTGACTTTTGCATTGATGACCAGGTCGTATTGGTGTACTTTGTTGTCGGCGGTGTCCTTACCACCTACGTAGTTGAGGAATAATTTGAAGTTGTCGCTGGGGGCATAGCTATATTGGGCGATCATGTTCTTGTTGTTCTGTCCGCCTGCGGGGACGCTCCTGAAATCGGTAGGATTGGAGACGCCGATCATGAAGCCGCTCTTGCCTACGGTGAAATCGGCTCTGACGCCTGTATGGGAGAATGGGCCGTTGGTGAACATATAGGACATGCTGTAGTTACGGTTAGCATAAGCGTCGAGTACTTCATATCCGATATGGGTGGCCCAGGTACCGCCGGTGAACTTGACCCAGTCGGTGGGGGAATAGCTGATATAGAGTTGTTTGATAGCCTGCACGACTCCGTTGTCGTTATAGGCGAATTCCTGGGCGCGGGGGCCGAAGCCCAGGTCGGCTACCATATCCAGTTTGGCTGTCTTGTGCTCCAGCTTAACGGAGGCCATTCCCAGTTTGAACTGGTCGTGAGAGCCGGTGAAGCTGGTGAGGTTCGTATTGGTCTTATTGAAATCGTTGCGATAATAAAAGTCTGCCGATCCGGTGATGGATAAGGCCGGAGCAACCGGGGCAGCCGGAGCAGGCGCAGGGGCTGCTGCCTTGGCTGTGTCTGTTGTTGTTGTCTGGGCCCAACCGGATAAGGAGAGGGCGATAGCTATAAGAGAAAAGGAAATATTTCTTAGCATTACTGTTGGTTTTGGTTAAAAAATGAAAAAAAGGCGAAATGATCAGGACGATAGCTCGTCTGAACGGGATGGAGTTCGCCTGAACTGGTTTTGGTTAAAATGATCCAATCACTGCCTTTCGGTGGGGCAGTACTGGGATGGGTTGGGGATCCTTGGATTTTAGTGCTGCGATTCTTTTAAAAAGCTGCGGGTCTTGCTACCGGAGATTTTCAAAATGAAAGTAGTCTTTTCACATTAAAAATATTTGTAAGTGATTTTTGTAATGCTAATATAGATAAAACGAGATTGTTTTTATGATTATACATGATATAAAATAAATACTAATATGAATAAAATAACGCTGTTATTGACCTGTAATTGATTAATTGTTAATTAATTATAGGCATTTTTATATTTTATTTATACTTTTAAATATTGAATTTGTTTAAAAAAAGGTTGAAAATTTGAACCATTGTTAATTATTGGTAAACTTTTTGGTAGGGGAGAATTTTTTTTCCAAATTGAAAAAGAGGGGGGTGGATGGGGAGGGGGCAAACGCCGCAGGCGTTTTGGGAAAGCGAAAGCCCGGAAGATGGACTTCCGGGCTTTCGAATCTAATGATGGCCCTTCGGGCGATCGCCCTTACAGGGCGATCAGGCTCTGATCCCTTCTTTCCAACAGGGATTGGCCTACCAGGTATTCGTCGACTTTGCGGGCGCATTCGCGGCCTTCGCTGATGGCCCATACCACCAGGGATTGTCCCCGGCGCATGTCTCCTGCGGTGAATACTTTGGCAAT
>DASWFF010000072.1:0-2025 GCA_036394375.1 Puia sp. | reverse complement strand
TTCTTTTTAAAAACGATCTGTTCGCTCTGCTTCTTCACGACAAAGGCAAAGAAGTCCCGCAACGTCGCATAATCTTCCTGTTTATAGGTCGCTTTGGTCAGTTTGATGCGCGAACGAAGCTGTATGTTATTTTCATCTTTGACGATCAGGTATTCAAAAAAACCTTCGTCGCTATTGAAGAGTACTTTTGCTGATTTAGGCATTTCTTCCACGGCATATCCCTCCGGTATTTCCATATTAAAGACGTAGGTATCATCGAATGCATGGGACATTTCCACGGGGTATCTTCTTTCCGCTGCCTTAAAGGGGTTTTCCTTATATCCTTCGGCCATCAGGGGATTGAAGTAGAACAGGTCTTCGCTGCTATCGGACTTTATGGCAAAATTATACAAAATCTCCACGGGTTGTTCTGGTATTTTCAGCGAATCGATCTCGGTATTGGAAAGGATCGTTTCACCGGGATAGGAAGTCTGGAGGGCCTTAAAAAACTCCTTTTGTCCTTTGTCCTTTACTTTTTCCCGGATAGTGCAGGACTCGAAATAACCGGGAACAGTCTGGAGGCTGCCGTTCAGGCCGCCTTTTCCCTCATTGCTGATAAAAACCGTGGTCCGGCTGGTCTCCATTACCGAATCGGCTTCAAAATAAACCGGGGCGGCGTTGTCTTTACCGATGATCCGCGCATGGCCGTTGTAACAGCGTTCAGGGATATGGCCGAATCCCATCCAGGGTTCGCTCGCATCCAGGTACCAGACTAGGGAGTCGACGCGTGCCTGGCAGATCACGTAATTAAAGCGGGTCAACAAAGGATAGACTTCATGAGTAAAACCATGGGACCTGGTGCTTAAAATGATCGGGTCTGCCGGGATCTTCTCATGGTTCAGCATGGCTGTCAACAGCAGGTTGATCTCGGCGACATTGCCGTTTTTGTTCTTAAAGACGGTCTTCAGGGAAGAGGTGGCGTATAAAGCGTAATGGTTGGTGCAGGTAAAATTATCCCGTACATACGCATAGATCTTTTGGGCCTTCTCCAGGTTACCGGAAGCCCCTTTGATGATCCCTTTCATATCGTCGTCCAGCCAGCCATTGTTCCGGTTCAGGTCCGCCCCGAAATCCTCATTTTTAAGCAATTCCTCGCTTACTTTCGGCCAATTGCTCATTTTGTCTTCGGGTATGGAATTGGGGAAACTATATCTTGACAGCTGGAATTCAATTTTGGCGACATAATTATTCAGGGTCGTGGTGAACCGCTCTTCTCTCAGGGCCGACACATTCTTCATTACCCATCGATGATCGACCACATTATCGTCGAAACTTCCCTTTTCGTCTCTTACCGAGCCTCCAGGAAAGGTTATGTGAAAGCTGGTATTGCGGGAAGAGGAAGTATTCACATCGTAAGGAACGAAGCCCTGGCTCAGGGTGACATACTGGAAGAAGTCCGGCATACCCACCTGGTATTCGCTCCACAGGCAGGGGTATTCGCCCTGGAATTGCCAGGGTTGAAGGTTCCTGAGAAAATCGGACGACTGGGTATAGGAATATTCGATAATCGAGCCTTCTTTCAGGGCAGGAAAGGTGAACTTTTTTTCCATCAGGTACTTACTCACGTTGT
The DNA here is from genome assembly GCA_036394375.1 of Puia sp. Classification (GTDB taxonomy): domain Bacteria; phylum Bacteroidota; class Bacteroidia; order Chitinophagales; family Chitinophagaceae; genus Puia. The sequence continues at coordinate 416 of DASWFF010000072.1, read as the reverse complement.
CTGTAAACACGGATTTATCGTCCAGCCGGGTCTCCACGACTTTACCGTTCTCCAGGTTATAAGTAACCGCTTTCAGTCCTTCGAGTTTTTCCACGGCAGTGCCCGACATATACAGGGGGATCTCTACGTTGGCTGCATCAAAGCCGTTCTTATTCAGGATCTTTACCCGCCGGAAATGCTTGAATTGCAGGGAGAACCAGCCTTTGTTATTCCCCTCAAAATCCGAGCTGCCGATATCGGCGATCACTACGGCCGTAGCGCCCGAATCGAATTTCCGGTTAGAGAGGTCAAAATCCGCCGGCGTTATTTTGCCAAAGCGGACAGGAGATTTGTCCTGTGCGATACCCTTGAGCGCTCCGGCGCCAAGGCCCAGGAAAATAAATAACAGGAGTCTACGAAAGATCATCAGGAAGCAT
>DASWFF010000071.1:0-30529 GCA_036394375.1 Puia sp. | reverse complement strand
AGTGAAAGATATTAAACCTTCCGGTAAATTTGTATTTTTAGATGATGAAAGTAGCCCGCAATAGAAGAATGCTCCAGGCAGGATTCTTGTTGATGACGCTTGGTCTGGCCCTATCAGGTTATAAGACCGTCGGAAAAGACCCGGTCGTTCCATCTAATCTGAAAGTTCCCGCTGGAAACAAGCTATTTTTTCATGCCTTTGCCAAAGGCGTACAAATCTATCGATGCATCCAGGATAGGACCGATACGAACCGCTTCTCCTGGGTATTTGTAGCGCCAGAGGCGGATCTATACGCCCACGCCAATTATAGCCACCGGGTGGGCAGGCATTATGGCGGGCCCACCTGGGAAGGTACCGACGGGAGTAAGGTGGTGGGAGTTAAATTACAACAAGCCGATTCGCCGGATCCAGACGCTATACCCTGGCTACTGCTTCGGCCGGCCTCCGGCTCAGGTTCCGGCACCTTCCATAAAGCAACTTTCATCCAGCGGGTAAATACCAAAGGCGGCAAAGCCCCTACGACTATAGCAGACAGAGCGCAGAAGGGACAGGAAGTTCGCGTCGCCTATACGGCGGAATATTTCTTTTACCGGGAGACCGGGACTAAATAAATTAGACATGCCGGATACTACCGTTCAATATTATGTCGTGGACGTATTCACCCGTGAAAAATACAAGGGTAATCCTTTAGCCGTCGTATGCATCGACCTGGACCTCGAACCGGTCATTTATCAGAAGATCGCGAAGGAATTCGGCTATTCCGAAACCTCTTTTGTCTATTATTCTTCCGGACAAAAAGCCCTCAGGGTCCGGTCCTTTACGCCTGCCGGCATAGAGGTGAATGGAGCAGGGCACAATCTGTTAGGGGCCGTCTGCCTGGCGCTCGAAAAGAAATGGGATATTTTCAGCCACCAGAAAGACGAGCGGTTTGTCATCATGAAAGATGAAGTCATGCCTCTTTCGGTAAGCTATCTTTCCGATAACACTCCCTTCGTAAGCATGTTACAGCAATCTTCCACTATCGTAAATACGATCCCCGCCGAAGAGATTGCCCCAGCGATCACCCTACCCCCGGAAAGTCTGCAATTAAGAGACTGGATGCCTACCATAGTAAGTACAGAAGTGACTCATTTAATGGTTCCCGTCAAGGACACAGACAGCTTGTATAATGCAACAGGCAGTAAAACGCTGTTGAATAAATTATCGAAGAAATATGGTTTTGAAGGTTGCTACTGTTTTACTTTGACCGACCAGGATCCTGCCTATATTGCACAAAGCAGATTTTTCAACCCGGGTATCGGGATTGAAGAAGATCCGGCTACCGGGAGTGCAGCCGGACCTTTAGCAGGTTTTCTGCATTCTAAAGGGTATATACAACCAGATATCGATTATTCTCTGTTACAGGGGGTAAAAATGGGGCAGCCTTCTACCCTTCAATTTAGCGTAACCGATAAAGGGATCTGGGTGAGCGGCTCATCTGTTATCGTTATGGAAGGGGTCTTATATTTATAAATTCAGGCATTAATTAGTGTCCGCAAACGACTGATCAATAGCTACTTAACACCTATTGATCTTGTTCAGCTTATTTGCAGGCCGGCGCTCTCTGCCAGCAAGCTGTTTTTTACACTGATTATTTCACTGCAAATGGATCTGATCTCGCATGGGTGCTCCAGGATGTTAAGTTTGCCTAATTTTTCTGTTAATAAATTTATTCTGGCACGATAGTTTGCCATCCTTACCTCTTTGGAGTCAGCGAGCAGGGTTATTTTTTTTGTAAGCATTACTGTGCTCTTTTTTGAAAAATGACAAAAATTAAAAATCCGCGATTTCATCAACGGATGGGTTCCGGGGCATGCGGAACAGAGGTGGAGCAGGCGCCGGAGTATTAGTCGTAATGAGGTGGTCCCAGGTAACAAAATGGAGCAACTATTTTTTAAACCCAATTATTTTGGTAAATTGACCCGGAAGCAACTTATGAATAGCGTCAAAACATTACTTCATACTGCAGACAGGAAATTAACAGCCGGGCTGTTGCAAGGCGGCATCCATAAAAGAAGGGCAGAAGAGCAATTATTCACCAGTTATGTATATTTTATAAAGGAAGGCATAAAAAAATATTCTCTACAAGAGGACGAGGCCTTCGATGCCTATTCTGACAGTATTCTGTCAGCCATCGAAAGGATCACGAACGGATCTTTTGAATCACGATCTTCTCTGAAAACCTATCTTTATCAGATTTTCCATAATAAATGTGTTGACTTATTACGAAAGAAAACGACTAATAAGTATAGTGTGCACAAAACCTTGTCTATTAAAGAGTCGTTTTTCGATATATCCGATGCAGCCAGGTCGGTCATTCAACGGCTGGTGGACAAGTCAGATTGGGCAGCGCTAAGGCAAAAACTGGATGAGCTCGGGGACAACTGCCGGACAGCCTTGTTATTATGGGCGGATGGCCACAGTGACCAGGAAATTGCCACCATGATTGACTATAAAACAGCCGCAGTGGCAAAGACCAGCCGGATACGATGCCTTGAGAAACTGAGGCAATTGTATAAGGCTCATTAACAGGACGATATGGAAAATGGTATGGATTATATAGAGGACTACTTCGGAAAGGAGGCGACTACCGAAGAAATCAGGCAATTTGAGCAATATATCCTGGAAGACCCGGCTTTTGCCGACGAAGTAGCTTTTTACCTGGGCGCCCGGCAGGTTGCCCGGGATCTGGGGGAGGAGGAGAAGAAACAGCGGTTTCTCGACCTATATCATCAGGCGCCTTCTTCCCGTCCATTACGAACAATCGGAAGAGCAGGATGGGGAGCGATCGCGGCGGCTGTCTTCGGGGCTCTCCTCTTCAGCTGGTATCTGTATCAGAAGCCGGCAGCTCCCGGGAAACTGGCAAACCGGTATATAGAGCAGCATTGGCAGACCCTGGGTGTGAGTATGAGTAGTAGGGAAGACAGCATACAGACAGGGTTACACTTATATAATGAAGGAAAGTGGCAGGAAGCTCTCCAACAATTTGAAACCATCATCCGATCCGGCAATCCGGGGCCAGCGGTAAAAAAATATGCCGGTATTGTTACCCTACGACTGAAAGATTACGACAAAGCATTGGTCTATTTCAAGCAGTTAGCTAATTATCATCTCTATGCAAATCCCGGCCTGTTCTACCAGGCCGTTACCCTCCTGGAACGCAATCAATCCGGTGACCGCGAAAATGCCAAACAGATCTTGCAGCAGATAGTGAAAAATGACCTGGAAGAAAAGGAAACTGCCCAGGAATGGCTGAGGAAATTGTAATTCCATTATATCATCCGTTAATCTTCCGTTATGAGTACAGTATCCACTTCGCGGCCGGCCAGGTCAATGCTCGTTAATAAAAAAGAGGGGCCTCCCAAAAGGAAGATCCCAAAGCTTTTCTATTCGGAAGCGACCTGGAAGCTGTCTTCCAGTAAGGTACTGAACGAAAAAGAAATAAATGAGGTAATAAGCCGGATCGGTGAGTTCTATGCCCGGTTCCTGAAAGAAAGAGAAAAAGAGCTGGAGTCTTTCGGTTTTGAACTGGAATTCTGCCAGGAGCCATTGGAACGTAAAGAAAAAGATTCGTCGGAGTTCAGGCTGCAGGTAAAGCTTACTTCCCCTACCTACATTCCGACCGAATCATTCGATCCTCCCGTATTAATCTTCCCTTAGAGATTTAGAAATCAACTTTCACCAGAAACTGTAAATATCACCTATATGCCAGTCAAAACAAAAACCAACAACAGCAACAACGGCAAGAGCGGGCCCAAGAAAATCGCCCCTACTACCGTAACCCCCACCTTACAGAACATAACTGTAAAGGCCAATGATACGGCCCCGACCCAGAATACAGGAAGCGGAAGTACCCCCCCAACCAAGGGATAAAATCCTACCTGTCAAATGGGAAGAAGCATTGTCCTCCTCATTGCACATGCAGTTTTATTTTCATTATCCCTGTCAGGCCAATGTCCTGACAGGGATTCTCTATGGAAAAGACTGACCTATTTAACGAATTCCGCCGGCGCCGTGCCGTGGGTCGAACAATTGAAGGAATTAAAAAACTATGAGGCCGGGATAAAAAGCTGTTCCTACCGCAATGACTCTACGCATGCTTATCTGCTCCTGCGAATAGGAAAAATTTACTTTAATCTGGATGACTACTCACAAGCCGTTCAGTATACGCTGCAATCCATTTCGATGATCGAAACCCATGCGGGAAGTCCCCTGGCCCACCAGGATCGTCTTACTTACTGCTATGATTATTACAATCTGAAAACCTATTACGAGCGTCTCAAAAGGATAAAAGAGAAAAATGCCGCCATCGATAGCTGTGTATCCATTGCCATGAGATTTAACTTAATCGACCTTGATATACTGAATTTCTTCCAGGACAGAATTAAATTCCTTTTTTATGTCGGAGATTATCAACGGTGTGTGAGATATACCAATCTGGGGGAGTTGCTGGCCAGCCAATATCTTCATGGCCACGACAGCCTCGTATACGCCATGTTCTTATTGAATTGGGAGGTTAATGTGCTTATATTCTATAAGCAATATGATGTTGCAGCCAAACTCCTTTTCAGCAAAGCGGGAGTCTGTGAAAAAGCAGGAGCAAAGAAGGAGGAAGGGGATATCTATTCACAAATAGCAGATACGTACCAGGGCAAGGGAGATTATAAAGAAGCTATCTTTTATTATCAGAAAGCATTTCCCTATCACAGGAGGGCCGGAGATCTGCTGAATTGCAAGATAACGCTGAATAACCTGGGAGAAGTCTATTCCAGGTATTTGCATGATGACGTTCTTGCTTTGCACTATTACAAAAAAGCCATCGGTTATGTCAGCCAGAAGCCTAAAGAGAAAATAGTAGATACTCTACAAACGTTGGATGCCTTTAACAAGATCGCGATGGTCTATCTCCAGAAAAGAGATTATGATTCCTGTTTTGTCAACTTCCAGATCGCTTTTGACCAGATCCGGCCCGGCATTCAAGATTCTGACCTGGTGCATCTTCCCATCTCCGAATTTACGGAAGACAGAAATATCGACCTGGTTATCAGTTTATTGATAAATAAGGCGGATGCCTACCAACAGAAATTCCTGGCGGGTAAAGATAAAAATGCACTGACCGAAGCCTTGCGTATATACAAGCTTACCGACGTCTTTCTCGACAAGCTCAGGGCCGAGCATTCCGAGACCGGGTCTATGTTGTTCTGGCGAAAGGAGAGCCGAAGACTTTATGAACATGCCATTGAAGCATGCTGGTTTGCCCGGAAGACCCATGAAGCATTTTACTTTTTTGAAAAAAGCCGTTCCGCGCTGCTGAACGATCAGTTGAATGAGCTGAGTTCGATGGACAATGAAAAAATAGAGCAGCTCTCACAAATAAGGAGGAAAATACTGCAACTCGAAAGGGAGAAAAACCAGGCACAGCTCGTCAACGAACTTTTCAGCAGCAAACAGGAGCTGGACCGCCTGGAGCAGCTGGTAAAAAAAGCCGATCATCTACCCTATCAAAATTTTCCGGATAGCGGGCTAAGCTATGTCCGGAAGGATCTTTTGCAGGACCACCAGGCATTACTGGAACTTTTTAACGGCGATAGCGCAGCATACGCCTTATTGGTCAGCGCAGAGTATGCCAGCCTGGACAGGATCGACAAATCCGATCTCGATAGCACGACGGGGCTTTATCTTTCTTATATTTCCAACCCGGACAAGTTGAACGGCAACTTTACCGGCTATGCAGGAACTGCTCATCATCTTTATCAACTGATCTTTCGCGAAGCTCCCCCGCCAAAAGGGCGGGTCATTATATCCCAGGACGGGCGTTATTTCCCTTTTGAAGCGCTCGTCGTGAATGACAATCCTGCAGCATCTCCTGTCTATTTCGTGGAAGATCATGCCACGAGCTATACCTATTCCGCCTATTACCTGATGAATCATTATAGCGCCCGTCTGACACCCCCCACCGGCAATTTTATGGGGGTAGCTCCTGTGCAATATCATTCTTCTTTCAAACTCGCCACCCTGAATGGGAGCGATCGATCACTGGACAGGATAGGTACTTATTTCACCGGCGCCCATAACCTGGTAGCCGCCCAGGCGTCGAAGGATCATTTTTTTCAGCAGTTCTCCGGCTATAAGATCATCCAATTATATACCCATGCCTCGGATAGCGGCAGTAACGGGGAACCGGTGATCTATTTCTCCGATTCCGTCCTGTATTTATCCGATCTTATTCCGAAAGACAGGCCAGCCACCCAGCTTATCGTACTATCTGCCTGTGAAACGGGCAATGGGACCTTACACCAGGGCGAGGGGGTATTCAATTTCAACCGGGGTTTTGCGGCATTGGGAATCCCCAGCTCCATTACCAATTTATGGATGGTGGAAGACAAGGCCACCTACCGGCTTACCGAGTTATTTTATAAACAGCTGGCAGAAGGAATACCGCAGGATATCGCCTTGCAAAGAGCAAAAATGGAATTTATGCGAACTGCTTCGAAGGAAAAGCGATTGCCTTTTTACTGGGCTGCCACCATTTTAGCGGGGAAGACCAATCCGATCGATTATACGAAAACAGTCCCCTGGAAATCGATCGCCCTGTTCATAGGATTGGCAGCCCTCCTATTCTGGGGATGGAGGAGCTTAGTCCGCCGGCGTTCAAAGCTCCCTGATTGAATGTAGAGTAGACAGGAACTCCTGACCGTATTTACCAGCGATCTCTTTTGTCATATCCATATAGAGCTGAATCCCTTTGTTCTCCCTGGTTATGATATAGACCATATATAAAATGTGTTCCAATCCTTTGCTGGAATAGGAGGCGATGAACTCTATTGAGTTCTTATAGGCCAGGGGGAAATCTTTGTTCGAAGGAATAAGGGTCTTTTGAGTTTCCAGGTTACGTCCGCTGAATAAGGCTCTCTTATTGGTTGAATAGGCGACTATGTCTCCTTTGTAAGGCGCTGCATCGTCGACATACAGCATGATGGCGGGAACGATGGCATGCCCCTGCGTATCCTTTATCGCATTCCTTTTAAAGACATACTGTATGAATCCCGTGTCGGACCGATTCGCTAAAAACCATTGGTCATTGGGTAGTTGAAGGAACATCTTTGCCGCCTTGATCGTCCAGTCCTTTTGGGAGGGGCCGTCTGAGGGAACAGGAGCCTGCCCGAAACTGATAGGACCGACAGCCGTCAACATTGAAAGGAGAAGGATCCTTATTGTCATATTATTTTGCATTCGATAAGATATTTGGCGGCAAATTATGTTATTTTTTTATGGATTTTTTCTTTTGCTGCATCTCGGAGAGATCCTAAAACCAGAGCTATGAAAAGAATGCTGATTTGCTTTTTGTCAGGCATATGTATTTTTTGCAATACATGGAGTCAGAGCGGTCCCTCCGGGCCGATAGTCCCCTCTGACCCATCCCTGGTCCAGCAACGCGCTACCCTCAAGGACACCCGTCCTGTAAGGAGGTCGCCACAGCCCACCGTAGCCGATAAAGCCAAAGTAATGGACTATTTCCAAAACCAGGAGTTCGACGAGGCCATCGACTACCTGGGGCCGGCCCTGGGCGAAGACTCCGCCAGTGTGCCTGTGCTGGGTTACCTGGGCTATGCTTATTATATGACGGACAAGAGTAAGGCGGCCGAAAGCTGTTACCAAAAGATATTCGACCAGGACTCCGTCAATAAATCCGCCCTCTACTACCTGGAAGTCCTCAACTACCACGAAGATCCGGAAAGGGCGTTGGATTTTACGCAAAGGCTGGTGCAGCTCCAACCCGGCAAAGCAGTCTGGTGGCGCACGAAGGGGGAACTGCAACGGCGACTCAAGCAACCTGATTCCGCCCTGTCTTCCCTTTGCCAGGCATACGGGCTGGCTCCCGGAGATGCCAAAAATATCAGCGCGCTGGCTGACCTCCTGATCGAAAAGAAAGATTATGGGCAAGCCGATAGTATTTTGGATGCGGGATTGGCGAAGGACTCTCTGAATTTCCCCCTGTTAAAGCTGCGTATGCGTTCGGCCTATAATGTCAGGGATTATGCCGCCGTCCTGACGCCGGGGGAAAGGACCATCCGGCTCAACCTACCGGATGTCAACGCCCAATCCTGGCTGGCCCTCTCCTATTACAACCTTCAACGGTATCCTGACTGCATCCGTACCTGTGAATTCCTCCAAAACAGCGGTTATGACGTCGAATCCGTCCTTTATTATGAGTCCAGGGCATGGGCTAAACTCCGGAATTATGCACAAAGCAACTCGATGCTGGCCATCTGCCTGAAAAAGGCGATCTCTCATACAGCCGAATGGTATTATAATGACCTGGGCGACAATTACGAGGGGTTGAAGGATTTCAAGGCGGCCATCGCGAACTATGACACGGCCTATTATCTCTTTAAAGACCCGACGATGTTGTACAATTGCGGTCGCCTGGCGGAAAGTGGCCTGAAAAATAATATCCTTGCGCGGAAATATTACCTGCATTATATTGCCATCGCCCATCCGGAGTCTCCGGAGGAGAAAAAGGCCTATGCGTATGTGAAGGCCCGCTGGGGTGGCCGAAATGGCGGAAAAGGGAAGTAATGATCACTTTACCATCCGGGAAGTCCGATAAGCCGTTCCTTTAAACAGGGCTACCAGTTTACCTTCTTCATTGGTCGTACGGATATCATAGACACCCGTCTTGTTACCCAGATAAACTTCTTTTGCTTCGACGGTCAGCTTATCTCCTTTCTTTACCGGCCGGGTAAACGTGATGGACACATCCAGGGCGACTGTGATGCGGCCATGGGAATTGCAGGCAAATGCAAAGGCAGAATCCGCTGCTGAAAACAAGATACCTCCATGAACGTTCTCAAAGCCATTTAACATATCTTCCCGAATGCTGTAATGAAGTTTGCAATAGCCGATGCTTATCTCGTCTATCTCCAGTCCCAGCCAATGGGTAAAGTGGTCCTGCTTAAGCATGGTGGCCAGTACCTGTTCGGGGGAAAGATTTTTTTCCTCTTCCATAGTATTTTATTGAAGTGATGCCTGTCAGCGGCTACTTTCTACTTCTAATATAGCAACTTCCCTGGTTTCATCCTATATGAGATTATCATACTATTAATTCCGCTTTTGTACAGCAAGGAGTTCCTGAATTAAACCATATTTTTAAGCCTTACCCGGCAATTAGAAATAAAAATGAAAAATTCCATCCTGGTCTTTATTTTCCTGGCCCTTGCAAGTGCCGGCAAAGGGCAAAAAATAGTACCTATCTGGCCGGGCATTCCCCCAGGTTCGGAAGCGTGGAAATGGCAGGAACAGGAAGACAGCACCTCTATTTCAGGCGATCCTCTGGCCTATAATATCGTACAGCCTGTCATAACTTATTTTCCGGCTGATCCATCCATTGCAAATGGAACGTCCGTGATTATTTGTCCTGGCGGCTCTTTTTGTTACCTGCATATCAAGACGGAAGGAAGCGATGTGGCGAGATGGCTGAATAAAAAGGGGGTTTCTGCCTTCCTGCTTAAATACAGGGTGGTACACAGTGAAACCAACCATCCTATGTGGGAGAAAAATGAAAGAAAGATGGATACAGGGAATGTGCGGCTGCTTACTACAGTGGTCTACTTAGCTATTGCGGATGCAAGACAGGCTATTACCTATGTACGTAAACATGCAGCCGAATTGGGTGTTGCTCCGGATAAAATAGGTATTATGGGCTTCTCAGCCGGCGGAACGCTCGCCAGCGCAAGCGCTTTTGATTATACTATTGAAAGCCGCCCCGATTTTGTAGCGCCTGTTTATGCCTATGTACCTCCTGCCTTACCGATGATCGTACCAAAGGATGCGCCGCCCCTTTTTATTACCGCTGCCACTGACGACGAACTGCATTTGGTGCCCATGAGCATAGACCTGTACAGCAAATGGTTAGCTGCAGGCCATTCCGCGGAAATACATATCTATTCAAAGGGCGGCCATGGATTCGGCATGAATAAAAAGAACCAGCCTTCCGATACATGGATCGAACGTTTTGGCGACTGGTTGCAGGTACAGGGATTGCTGACAAAATAAATGTCCGAGAAAACATGGATAAATCTACCGGACCTGTAGTGCTGAAAGGCATACAAAGACTATTCGCCCATCCCGTATGGGCGCTGGTGGCAGCATTCGGTACCTATTTCTGCATGTATGGCTTTCGCAAACCCTATACGGCCGCTACCTATTCCGATGTGTTCTTATTCGGCATCGATTATAAATCTTTATTGATCATCGCTCAAACCATCGGGTATGTTATCGCCAAATGGCTAGGAGTAAAAATAGTATCGGAGATACTGCCGGGACAACGCATAAAATTGCTGTTAGGCCTGATCCTGTTTGCAGAATTTATGCTATTGCTTTTTGGTTTCATTCCACGTCCATGGAATATTCTTTGTTTGCTGCTGAACGGTTTGCCGCTCGGAGTCGTTTTCGGGTTAGTGCTGGCATTTTTAGAAGGCAGAAAAAATACTGAAGCGCTGATTGCAGGGTTATGCGCGAGTTTTATCGTTTCAGACGGCGTTTCCAAATCAGTAGGCACGATGCTGCTTGATCATGGTGTAAGGGAGAACTGGATGCCGTTCTTTGCCGGGATCATCTTTTTAGTACCTACCCTTATTTTTATTGCCATGCTGAATTATGTGCCACTGCCGTCAGCAGCAGATGTAGCTAACCGGTCCGTACGCACCCCCATGAAGGCAAAGGCAAGATGGGATTTCTTTGTGAAATACTTTCCTGGATTGGCGGGTATAACCATGGTGTATCTATTTGTTACGTTACTGCGAAGCGTTCGTGCGGATTTCGCCCCTGAGCTATGGAAAGGCCTCGGTTATCCGCAGACCCCTGCCATATTTACACAGTCTGAATTATTGGTTTCTTTCGGAGTGGTGCTCATTAACGGACTTGCGATCTTCCTATTAAACCATTACAAAGCATTTCGTTTTTCGTTGCTTACCTGTCTGGGCGGTTTTGCTATTTTACCGTTTGCTGTCTGGGGCTTACATTATGGCCTGGGTAAATTCCCTTTTATGGTGCTGGTGGGGTTGGGCGTTTATATTCCCTATGTAGCCGTCCATACCACTCTATTCGAACGGCTGATCGCCATTACAAAGGAAAGGGCCAATATAGGGTTCTTAATGTACCTGGTGGATTCAGTCGGTTATACAGGGTATATTATACTTATGTTTTTCAGGTATGCCCTACCTGCCGGGGACTCCATCTTACTTCTTTTTCTCAGGGCGTGTATCTTTCTGGGAATTTGCGGGGGGATCATCATTTTATATTGCAACTGGTATTTTAAAAAGAAATTAATACATAATGAACGACCCATTATCCAATTTGCCCCCGGGCAAAGCAGTCATTTTTAACGGGCAGGGCAAGCCGTTCGAATTTATCATCCGGCAGATCCCCTTCATTAAACCCGGTGAGATCCTTGTAAAAACACTTTATACCACGCTGTGTGGAAGTGATATACATACCTATTGCGGAAGGCGCATGGAACCGCCCCATGTAGTGCTGGGGCATGAAATAGTGGGCGTCATTTTATGGATCGATCCTTCTCATCCCGGCAAAGATTTCAGAGGCGAACCCATTAAAGCCGGAGACAGAGTTACCTGGTCCATTTTCTCCGTACCGGCAGGCATCGCTGCCCCAAGATCCGATATGCCGCAAAAAAGCCCTTCGCTTTTCAAATACGGGCATGTTCTGGCAGAGGGAGATGATGTTTTTAACGGTGGATTGGCTGATTATTGCATCTTACGTTCCAATACGGCGGTCATTAAAATCGCGGAGTCCATCCCGCTAAAAGTCGCTGCGACTATCAGTTGCGCCCATTCCACGGTCATGGGGGCGCTCAGGGTAGCCGGAGACATCGCCGGTAAAAAAATCATGGTATTTGGAGCGGGATTGTTAGGTTTGTCTTGTCTGGCTATGTGTAAAGAAGCCGGCGCAGCCTGGATAGGTGTTATCGATCAGGAGGCTACGCGTCTGCATTGGGGTGAAAAATTCGGGGCAAATGCCGCTTATGCTTCTCCTGAACCTGCTGATGGGTCTCCCGGGCCAGACGCCGCCCTTCCTTTGCCATGGCCGGAGGTTGATGTCGTTTTTGATATGACCGGGCATCCGCAGGCTATGAAAACGGGTATCGATTCCCTGGCTGTCGGGGGATGCGCTGTATGGATCGGGGCGGTATTCCCTGCAAAGCCGGTAGAGATCGATGCGCAGAAGGTAGTCAGAAAATTACTGCAGATCCGGGGCTTACATAATTATAACTATGAAGATTTTGTGAACGCGACCTCCTTTATCGAAAACAATTACGGAAAATATCCATTTGAAGAGCTGATTGAAAAGGAATATTCATTGGATAATATTGAAGAAGCATTTGCATTTGCCAGCAATAGCAAGCCCGTACGGGTTGGGATAAAAATAGGCGGGTAGAATATTTATTGATCAAATAAAAATGAAATGAAATGATTAAGATGGTGGTTTTTGACATGGCCGGGACTACGGTAAATGAGAATATGGTGGTTTACAAAACGCTTCAGAAAGCCATCAATGAAGCGGGATTCGATTTCAGCCTGGAACAGGTATTGGCTGTAGGCGCGGGCCAGGAAAAATTAAGCGCCATCAAAGACGTTTTACGGGTCTATGCCCAAAGGGATGACGATAAACTGGCGGATAGCATTTATCAGAACTTCATCGTGTTGCTGGAAAAAGCATACGATACCCTGGAAATCCTGTCACAGGATCATGCAAAGGAGACATTTGAGGCATTAAAGCAAAGAGATATCCTGGTAGTGTTGAATACCGGCTATAATCAAAAAACGGCCCAGTCGCTGGTGGAAAAATTAGGATGGAAGAAAGGGGTGGAATTTGACGGTCTGGTTACCGCCACGGATGTATTACATAACCGTCCCAAGCCTGACATGATCTTGCTGGCTATGGACCAGTTTGACATCCGGGATGCGGGAGAAGTGGTGAAAGTAGGCGATTCCATCATTGATATCGAAGAAGGCAGGAATGCCGGATGTGGGTTAAGCATTGGCATTACGACAGGGGCACATACGCCGGAGCAGCTTGAGTCGGCTAAGCCGGATTATGTTATCGATGATCTGCTCGAATTGCTGCCGATAGTGGATAAGGGGAATGTGTGATGTGGAAGTTGTGATTTGGGATGGTATCGATTTCGATAACGTTATCGGTTTTTTATTCAATGAATTCTTTGAAGTTGAGTATAATTGCACTTGTCTTTTTCTTCTTTAAAAAGAAAACAAGTCGTTGCTAATTTGCGGAATTAATTTATTCAACTTTCAAAGATCTTACATGAAAATTATTTTAACTGACGATCCTGTTCAATTAGGTAAATCAGCGGGGAAAGCCGCTGCAGAGTCAATAAAACATGCTATCGAACAAAATGGGCAAGCAAATATTATTCTGGCTACCGGAGCAAGCCAGTTTGAAACATTGAAACAATTAATCATAGAAAAAGATATTGATTGGAGCAAGGTGGTAATGTTTCACCTGGATGAGTATATTGGATTGCAAGAGTCCTCAAAAGCCAGTTTCAGGAAATATTTGAAGGAAAGATTTCTTGAAAAAGTGCCTGCTCTTAAAGCGAGTTATTTGGTCGATGGAGAAAATGACCCGGTAAATGAATGCAACCGTTTAAATAGTATAATTGAATTACACCCTATTGATGTAGCGCTGGTGGGCATCGGGGAAAACGGACACCTTGCCTTTAACGATCCTCCTGCCGATTTTGATACAAAAGAGCCTTATATCATCGTAGAGCTTGCAGAGCAATGCCGTATACAACAATATAGCGAAGGATGGTTTGAATCAGTGTCAGAAGTACCAACAAGGGCCATTAGTATGTCTATCAGTCAAATATGCAACTCAAAGCATATTATTTGTTCTGTTCCTGATTCCAGAAAGGCAAAAGCCCTGAAAGACTGCCTGGAAGGGCCCGTAAGCAATTTATTTCCGGCCAGTATACTTCGGCTGCATCCAAATTGTTCTTATTACCTGGATAAACATTCTTCTGCACTTCTTTCTGCTGATTTAATTCTCAATAATTGATGTAACATCTTTCAGTTTCCATCTCATGAACTTACAAAGTTTAAAGATCTCTAACGGGAAACTCGTTATGCCTTACAGGATCATTCCCAGGGGAACAGTCCTGATTACGGGAGGGACCATAACTGCAGTAAAGGAGGGAGATATTGAGGTAGCCGGCGCCATTGAAATAGATGCCGGGGGAAAATATGTAGCACCTGGTTTTATCGATCTCCATATTCATGGAGGTGGGGGGCATGATTTTATGGATGGCACGGAAACGGCCTTTCTTACAATTGCAGAAACTCATGCACAATATGGGACTACTTCAATGGTGCCGACAACACTAACAAGTGAAAAGGAAGATCTTATAAACATACTGGAATTGTACAGCGAGGCCGATAAAAAAAATAGTAATGGCGCGCAATTTCTCGGAATGCACCTGGAGGGCCCCTACTTTGCTATGAACCAGCGGGGTGCGCAGGATCCACGTTTTATCCGTGATCCCGATCCGAAGGAATATAAAGATCTCATTTCACGTTACCCTGTTATAAAGCGGTGGAGCGCGGCGCCTGAATTAAAAGGCGCTATTCAATTTGGAAGGTACCTGCGATCCAATGGCATTTTGGCTGCTTTAGCACATACAGACGCCATTTATGAAGAGGTAGTTGAAGCATTTGAGAATGGCTATACACTGGCCACTCATCTTTATTCCGGCATGTCGGGTGTAACCAGAAGAAATGCTTTCCGATATGCCGGAGTAATAGAAAGTGCTTTTATCCTCGATGAAATGGATGTTGAGATTATTGCTGATGGAATACACGTTCCTCCGCCCCTTTTAAAACTGGTCTATAAAATAAAAGGGCCGGATAAAATAGCATTGATAACGGATTCGATGCGAGGTGCCGGTATGCCCGAAGGTGAAAGTGTATTAGGCCACCGGCATACCGGATTAAAAGTAATTATTGAGAACGGTGTCGCTAAACTTCCAGACCGAAGTTCTTTTGCAGGAAGCGTAGCTACTGCAGACAGGTTGTTAAGGAATATGATTACGATGGCTGACGTGCCCTTAACAGAGGCTGTTAAGATGATGAGCAGTACACCCGCTCGTATCATGAATGTTGCCAATAAGAAAGGGTCACTGGTCGTGGGGAAAGATGCTGACATCGTTATCTTTGATGAGGATATCAATATAGAAACTACAATAATAAAGGGCAAGGTGGTTTATAGCAGGGGCAACTAGTTTCTCAGACATGATTCCCTTACTATCAGTTTACCCGGTAATATGACCTCTTCAGGGGAGAAATTTTTCTTTTTAATGTGTTTCAAAAGCAGTTCGCAACTCAACTGGCCAATGTGCAAGGCCGGTTCTGCTATGGTGGTTAAAGAGGGAGAAATGATCGTGCATAGTGGATCATCGGTGAAGCCTATAACTCCTATCTCTTTCCCAATAACAATATTTTTATTTTTTAAGGCAAGCATAGCCCCGATTGCTTTCCGGTCATTTACTGCAAAAATCGCATCTGGTTTTGGGTCGCATTCTAAAAGTTTATACGTGTCTTCTTCCCCGCACGCTTGTGAAAACCCGGAATAAATAATCCATTCCTCGCATACTGCTATGTTATTTTTTTTAAGCGCATCAAGATATCCCTGTAGTCTCTTTTCTGTGAAGTCCAATCCTTTAGGGCCGGCAATATGTGCAATTTTACTATAGCCCTTTTTAATCAAATGCTCTACCGCTTCAAACGCTCCATTATAATCGTCCTGCATCACTTTGGAAGTTTTTATATTACTCGCAACTCTGTCAAAAAAAACGATAGGAATTCCCTTATTAATTAATTGCTGAAAATGATCGCTGGAGTCGGAGTTTGAAGAAACTGAAACCAACAAGCCATCCAAACTTGAAACGGATAAATTCTCAATAATTGACAATTCTCTTTCTGAAGAATCATTTGTGATGTATAAGACGATATTGTAGTTGGCTTTGTATGCTATTTCCTGTATTCCGGTAATAACGGTTGAAAAATAGTAATTTGTAATAAAAGGCAGTAAGATGCCAATGTTATGAGTGCGGCCATGGGCCAAGGCCGTGGCATTGAAATTTGGCTTGTAATTTAACTTAGATGCTAAATTTAGTACCTTTTCTTTAGTTTCCTTATTAACATCATAGGTATCCCTTAGTGCTCTTGAAACGGTTGCTACTGAAATATTTAATATTCTTGCAATATCCTTTATTGTGACCACTGCCATGTTTAGTATTGCATTTTAGATATGTAATGTATCTAAAATACCTATTTTTTTCTGTTTTCCCCTATTTTTTCTGGCATGGCATAACATAGGAGTAAATTATTAAGCCTTTAGCCAGCGGTCAAACCAGTTAAAAGCTTCGGCTTGCATCTTGGCATCAAACTTATGCGGACCGGGGTAATAAGAGCACTTAAAATGATCCTCTGCTCCTGCTTTTTTAAAAACTTCGGTTAAGATCTCTTCTGCCCTCTTCATTCCAGGCAGCGTATACAATGGATCGTCGCTATCATTTAAAACAAGGGTTGGAAGGGGTGTTCGTAATGCAAGTATCTCGGGGAAATCCAATTCGTTAGGCAGTAAAGGAACATACGCCATCCATGAATGCGTAAAAGATTTATTAAGTAGAAAATCTTCCCATGTGCTCATAAATCCAACGTCAACTGCGCACTTAATCCTCGGATCAAGCCCTGCCATAAATACGGTGCGTAACCCTCCGCCGGAAAGCCCTCCGCAACCAATTCTATTTGCGTCTACATCTTCACGGGCACACAATATATCCAGCGCTTTTTGATCCTCGGCAAAAAACACTCCCGGCCACGTTGTTCCTGCGCAAAATAGAGACTTAGCCATTACATGTTCATGATCGGCTGCCCAGTCGTTGTAAGCTTTTATATTCTCCGGGCTTTCGGGATTATCATCATTTCGCCCCTTCCGCATATCGTCGGGCACATCCTGGAACAGGACTCTGCGACTTGCAAACGTAAAGGCATCAGAGACCAAAACAACATAACCTCGTTTTGCCATTTCATTTGCCCATGCAAAGTTGCTATAATACTCCTGTTGGTGTTCTTCCATCAACGGATGTTGATTATCAGAAGTGCGGGTAATTTTCCGGCAGCCGAAATATTTGTTTGCGCCATGGTCATGAAAGGCAAGAATGCCCGGTAATTTACCCTTTGCATTCACTGGTTTCAGCAGGATCGCTTCTGTCGGTCGTCCATAAGGTAATTGCCAGGTAAGCTCCTCAATATGTAAACCGTCAAAGGAGTATTGCTTTTTTACTTCCACTTTAGGAAGGCCACCAATATCAGGAATGGCCAACCGCTCCGTCAAACGTTGTTTTGCAGCTTTTTGCCACGGCCCTATTGATGCCCATTCTTTTTTCCTGTAAGAAAAAGATGGCAATTTATTTTCATTAAACGAAGCAGCCCATGCGCCATAAAGGCCAATAATGCTGATGTCCTTATCGTTGGAGTTGTTATTATTCACAGCAGGAGCAGTACTCATTAATCTATTTTTTTGGTTTTTATTTTTAGCATTGTCTGAAGCATATCCTTTAAAGATACCACCTACAGCAACGTAGATGCTTGTCAGACCCGCCATTTTTAAAAGTTCTCTACGTTTAGTTGACATCGTCGATGGCAATTATTGCATGGAAAGCTACGTAAAATTATAGTTTCAGAGCAACTGTCGCCTAAGGTAAAAAGGGAGGAATTCCGATAACGTTCTCGCTGATAAATGGGTAGTATTCGGGTTAAGAAATTGTTTTATTTATTAATTTAGTACTGTAGACAAAAACAGAAGCTTCTAACAATGTTTGTACCTCCACCGATTCTCGCCATCTGGTTTCTATGAAAAGAGGGAACTGACTGTAACAGATGAAAACGTAATCGACATTCTTTCAAAAGGGCGGCCGGAACCAATTAAATAATTCGCCCCTTATCCTGCGCTGTATAATATTATTTTTTAAGACTATTCAACTCTATCTCCCAAAAAAATGCTTATGACGAGACTAAAATTTACACTGTTTGTGTTCCTGCAAATATGCTCCTGCATAGTTTTTGGACAGGATAGGACGATCACAGGAAAAATCACAGAGGAAGCCAACAAGGCTCCCATTGCAGGAGCAACCATCAGTATCAAAGGTTCCCGCAAGGCCGTGACAACCAATGCTGATGGAGTATTTTCCATCAGTGTGCCAGCCGGAACCACCTTGGTCGTTTCTTCGATCGGTTTCGCGACAAAGGAAATCGTCGCAAAAGCTACTTCAGGCCCCATCAATGTAGAATTAGGCGCTGAGTCCAAACAAATGGGGGAGGTTGTGGTGACCGCCCTGGGAATAACCCGCCAGGCCAAAACCCTGGTTTACGCGACTCAAACGGTGAAACCCAAAGAACTGACGGAAGTCAGGGATCCTAATAACGTACTGAACTCTTTGGCGGGCAAGGTAGCCAATGCGGTGGTTACCCAAGGTTCGGGTGGGCCCGGTTCCGGCGCAAGGATCGTCCTGCGCGGCAACAAATCCATCCAGGGCGATAATAATGCCCTCCTGGTTGTCGATGGGGTGCCCATTAATAATACCACTTTCAGTACCCTTCAAAGCGATCTCGGCGACCAGGTACAAACTCCGGACGGCGCTTCGAATATTAACCCGGACGATATCGAATCCATGACCGTCCTGCGTGGCGCTTCCGCGGCTGCCCTATATGGCAGCCAGGCCGCCAATGGGGTCATCGTCATCACGACGAAAAAAGGAAAGAAGAACGCTGTGTCTGTCAACGTCAATTCCGGCATCGCATTTGAAAAGACCTTTGCCTTGCCCGCTGTTCAGAATACGTATGGCCAGGGCATCGGCGGAGTGCAGCTTGATTCCTTGGGATCCAGCTGGGGCGCTAAAATGACAGGTCAGCCCTATACCGATTACCTGGGAAAACCAGCCAGTTATTCGGCGCAGCCGAATAATATCAAGGATTTCTTCCGAACCGGCGTCAGCACGAATAATTACATAGGCCTTTCCGCCGGCGGTGATAAAGCACAGACCTATTTGTCCTATACAAATAATGATATTCAGGGCATTATACCTAAGAATGACCTGATGCGCCACATAATTACCCTGAGAGAGACCCTGCAGATCAATAAGAAGTTCTCGGCGGATGCTAAAGTGACTTATATCAGTCAGAACATAAAGAATATGCCAAGGACGGGCGAGAAGAATGCGACGGTGATGGATCTTTACCAGATTCCCCGAAACGTTAGCCTGGGGCAAGCGAAACAGTCGGAGGTTACGAGCACAGGGGTGCCTGTGCCGACCTATTGGCCTACCACCCTTAGCGGCATCTATCAGAATCCTTATTGGATGATCAACCGCACCTCCCTGAATGATACCCGGGACCGCGTGATGGGATTCGTTTCGGCTAAATATCAGCTCACCCCCTGGCTAAGCCTGAAGGGAGATGCCAACCTTGACAAGACCTTCGACGGATTGGAACAGATCTATTCGCAGGGGACCGTGGAATGGGTAACCCAGGCCGGAGGATATTACCAGAAGACCAATGTTATCAATACGCAAAAATGGTTTGACGCTATTTTCGAAGGTAGTAACACGATTACCCAAGACCTGAAAGTGACTTACCATGCCGGGGCCATTTACCAGGATATCGCCAGCGATGTGACCCAAAACACGGCCGACGGGCTGAATGTTGTCAATAAATTCAGCCTCAACTATGCCAGCAATCCGGCCGTGTATACAAATTATATTCAAACGCAGACCCATTCCGTATTCGGGCAGGCAACTTTTTCTTTCAAGAATGCCATTTTCCTGGATGCCAGCCTTCGCAATGACTGGGCTTCCCCACTGCCGGCGCCCTATTCATACCAATACCCTTCTATAGGAGCATCTGCGGTGTTATCGGACCTGATGCACTTGCCTTCAGCCATCTCCTTCCTGAAAGCCAGCATCAACTATGCCTCCGTAGGTAATGGCGGCCAGCCCCAAATACTCACTAGTACTTATAACTATTCCCAGGGGTCCGGAAATGGTTTTATAGGCAGGAGCACCATCAATCCGGTACCCAGCCTGAAGCCGGAGATCACCCGCAGCCTGGAATTTGGGATCGATAGCCGTTTCCTCCACGACCGGCTGGGTTTCACCCTCACGTATTATAAGAGCAATTCGATCAACCAGTTGCTCCTTGTCAATTTACCAACGCCCAGCGGTTATGCTCAACAATACATCAACGCGGGCAATATCCAAAACCAGGGGCTCGAACTGGTCCTGAATGCAACTCCCATAAAGAGCAAGGACCTTACCTGGGATATCGCGGCGAACTTATCGCTGAATCGTAATAAGATTGTCAGGCTCAGCCAGGATTTAAAGATCACTTACCTGGGAGGGGGCTATATGCGTTCCGGTACCCCGGTCATCCAGGAAGGCGGCAGCTATGGCGATCTCCTCGGTTACGGTTGGCTCAAGGATTCCAAGGGTAATCGCGTCGTGGACGCATCAGGCATGCCTGTCGCCACGCCGTCAGAGCAATACTTAGGCAACTTCAATCCACGGGAAGTCTTTGGGTTGACCAATACCTTCACTTATAAAAGATTTAACCTTCGCGTCCTGATAGATGGCCGTATCGGCGGTGTACTGGTATCCGGAACGGAAATGAACATGGCTTTCAGCGGCATCACCAAAGCCACGGAAAAATACCGGAATGGCGGATGGAGCCTGGGTGGTGTAGACGCCAGCGGTAACCCGGTGACCAAGACCATCTCTGCCCAGGACTTCTGGACGACTCCGGCGGTATCCGGAAAGCGTTACGGAGGAGGTGAATTCTTTACGTACGATGCAACTAATATCAGGGTGCGTGAGCTTTCGATCGGTTACGACATCCCGGTGGGGACCGGCCTGTTGATCAAAGCTGCCCGTTTTTCCGCCGTTGCCCGGAACCTGCTTTGGATATACAGGGGAAGTTCGATCCTCGATATCCCGGGCCTGGGTAAACGCAAAATGTGGATGGATCCGGATATGAGCCTGGGAAATGGGAACTACCAGGGTGTTGAATATGGCACCATGCCGGCAACCCGTACTTTAGGATTTAACCTGAGCCTTACTTTCTAGAGCTTTTAAAATTAAAACAGAATGATTATGAAAAGTGTAAAAAAGATATTGGACCGACGCCTGCTGGTTGCTTTTATAGGCAGCAGTGTATTGTTCCTCTCGTGCACCAAAAATTTCACCAACATCAATACCAATAAGAACAGTATCGCGACGATAGGACCTGCTGACCTGCCTTTTCTTTTTTCTAAAGCGCAGTCAGTAGCAACCAACAACCAGGTGAATTACCAGATTGCCCAGAATCTCTTCGCAGACCTGTACGCCCAGTATTTTGCCTGTAATGCGACCTACTTCCCTTCAGACAGGTTGGTTATCAGGCAGGACTGGGTAGGCGCTGCCTTCAATCCCATGTATACGGATGTGCTGCCGCAGTTGCAGGGCATATTAGGCAATACGGATTCCCTATCGGCCGAACACGCCCTGGCAGAAGTATGGTGGGTATTCACCTTTCATCGTGTGACTGATTATTGGGGGCCTATTCCTTATTTCAAGGCGGGGATTCCTGGTACATCTATTCCTTATGATGCACAGGACAAGATCTATGATGATTTCTTTAAAAGGCTGAGCGCCGCCGTGGCGGTGCTGAAAACACAGACCGGTAATTCTATTTTTGGTTCCTCTGATCTCATCTATGGCGGGAACGTCAGCAAATGGATAAAATTCGCTAATACGCTTCGTCTTCGCCTGGCGATCAGGATTTCCGCTGTGGATCCCGCGCGCGCCAGGACAGAAGGAGAGGCCGCTATTGCGGCTGGAGTACAGACTACCAGCCCGGGTGATGACGCCCTGGTACAAAGAAGCACTAAAGGGAGTGATGGCAATGGTCTTTCCGTCATGTCCGATTGGAATGAATTCAGAATGAGCGCCTCCATGGCATCCGTGTTAAATGGATACCAGGATCCCCGTCTGCCCGTCTACTTTTTACCGGCTGCTAATTCAGGCACCTATCAGGGATTGAGAAACGGTCTGACCGCCAATCAACTGGGCCTGTCACCTGCCAATTCAGCGAACGCCAACTCTCATGTGGGTCCCCGCTGGGCATCTACCACGTTTCCTGGCGGCCTCTCTACCTATCTGGCCACTTCCCAGAACGTGATGGCTACAGCAGAGTCTTATTTTCTCCGTGCGGAAGGCAGCCTGCTGGGATGGAATGTGGGCGGCTTGACGACCCAGCAATTATATGAAGGGGGTATCACTGCATCCATGAACCAATGGGGTATCACTGACGCTACGGTCATTACGAACTATATCAATAGCCTGGCTACTCCTGTTGCTCCGGGAGATTACCTGAATTCGCAGCCCGTATCCAATGTGCCTATCAAATGGAGCACGGATCCGGCCATTCAACTGCAACAGATCATGACCCAGAAATGGCTGTCATTATTTCCGGATGGAATGGAAGCCTGGGCTGATTACCGGAGAAGCCATGTGTTGAAACTCTACCCCGTGGCCAATTCGGATAACTCTGATATCACCAATACGACTACCCAATGGCTCAGGAGGATCCCTTTCCTCGATACCGAAAAACAGACCAATGGACCTGCCGTAACGGCCGCTGTCCCCTTGCTCGGCGGTCCGGATAAGGTGACAACCCCGCTCTGGTGGGATAAGAACTAGTTCAAGCCAGGTTAAGATCGACATGAAAAACCAAGGGATAAGAACGATAGCCCCAATCTTGCTAAGTAGAAAAACTCCCTAACTTAAAGGTTCCATCCTGTGAAATTATCTGGGATGGAACCTTTTCGCTTTAAATAAATTGTACCTGTTAAAAGTGATTTATGCAATTAAGACTGGTATTATTGGCATTGATAGGGCTAAGCCAATTCTATTCAGGAACATACGAAAAATATGCAATCCATTCGTGTAATTCTTTTACCAGCCAATGGACTTTAGTGCTTGGATTTGCGTTGATTGGGTCCTTGTCTTTTTGCCCTTCCAGCAGACGAGTGGCTCTTTCAATAGCCTTATTCTCATCACCTATCTTTTTCAGGATATCCAAAACATCCGTATTGCCATGCACGTATTCGAACAATGCATATTCTTTATTCACCCGGATATTTTCCTGGATCAAATCATACACAGCCTTTCTCGGCAGAGGTTTTTCGGGGTCAAGCTCGATAAGATGTAGCAATAACCATACTTCAAATACTTCATTGCTATAGGCGGTTCTTAAATTGCTTGTTTGCGCTATGGCAAAAGCTTCTGCATACCTTGTCCTCTTTCCGGGACTTTTATCGGCATCATCTTTATCAAAAACGACCCATACCACATCCACATCTTTTTTTGCCTCCAGAGAAAGCAAGTCCCTTTCTTTAATAGCTCGTTCAACGACACCCTTTGGATCCAATCCAGTGCCGACGGCCTTTAAGTATATGGTTTCATTCGGTATCTTCTCCTTGAAGCCCTCAAAATAGACCCGTTCCGTTTTTTCATCTTCGCATACTATCAAAAACAAGTAGCCATATTTCTTTATCCTAACGGGCCTTTCTTCGGCATCTCGTGAGACACTTTTTAGCTTACCCTTCCTTGCCATTTAATCAAAGGTTTAATCTTATCAAAATTCCCAAAAGCCGGAACGGCTCCGTAACGACCTTCGATATATCTTTTTTCTTTATCCGTATCGGGCCTTTCTTTTTCCAATTTTGTCGGGTCATCAGAATTTATATAAACAAAATCAGACAAAGAATAAATTTCTGTAGACTCCCATTTATTTTTTTGTGTGAAATAAATTTGGTCTCTTCTTAATTTTGAGTACGTTAGTAAGTTCGTGTCGTGCGTTGCAAAAATTAATTGCGCATTATTGGGGTTAGTTTCTTTAGTCAAAAAGAGATTTATCGTGTCCAGGTTCATTTGAGGATGAAGTTTGGCCTCAATTTCATCAATGATCAATACTCCTCCATTCATAAGCGCCCAAAAAACAGGGCCGCTAATCTGAAACGCCTTATTTGTCCCCGCAGATTCCCGTTCCTCTAATTTCCAAGCCAATTCATTATTAGTGGGAAGCCCCTGCTCATTGTAGACCCGATGTTTGGTAAAAACGGTAAAGCTTTTTTTCCCTTTCAATTCTTCCATCAGCAGATTCCTGGCCCCATCGGGAATATTATCCGGAAGTTCCAGGGGATCAAAATCTTTCGTGGAAATATCAAACCCGGATATCCCAATATTCAAATGCAAAAAATAATTATTTATAACATCCCTAAAGCTTTCGTTCTGTAATAGACTGACGGTATTAATCGTTTGCTCTTCTGTATTCAAGCCATTGATCATGTGAAAATACCTAAACCACTGGAAAATTGCTTTAGCTTCTTCCACATTGAGCATATCGCAAGTGGATAGGAAAAGCGCATTCGACCGGGTTACTTCTATAGCAGCGTCTATCGTTTTCCCATTCCCCTTGAAACCCGCTGAAACATCAATTACATCTTTTTCCCGCACGAACAAAGGAACTTCTCTTGATTGAGATTTTCTATAAAGCCATTCAGTCAGGACTTCTTCCTTTGAAAATTCCAGGCCATACCGGTACCGGTTTTCATCCAATATAAAGGTGATTTCAAATTTTGTCGGCTTATCCTGCCAGCCTTCTCTGAGTAAGAAAGGATCGTGGGGCAATGGAGTTGTAGAAGACGCCCTTGCAGATAAATGAACAAGCCTATCCAATAAGCTCATAGAAAGTAATAAATTGCTTTTCCCGCTTGCATTCCCCCCATAAATGCCAATAGCATTCAGGGCATCATATTTTCCTCTTTTTAAAATATTTTCCGGGAAATCTCTTTGCTTTGGAGCAGGAACCAAGCTAAGGACTTGTTCTTCTCCAATAGAGCGATAGTTGGACACCTTAAATTCTAGCAACATGACTAATTTTGTTGAAATTCATCTAAAAAATGATAGTTCGACTGCAAAATTAGCGATTTATGTTCTTTTATCATACTATTTCCTTCGCTTTGCCGTTTTTTCAAAAAAATGTGGGTCCCAGGCCACCGGTATCGGCCGTTTCAGCAGTCAGCAAGATTTTAATGATTTTTAGGGGCCGGTTTGGGGGGTACCCCATTCCTGTATCGTGTTTTTAGGAGTTCTTCTTTGTTGGGCTTGTCCGAAGCGCTCATTCTTACTATAAACTTAGTCAACTTCTCTGCATCTATTTTAATTTGCCCAAGTGAAAGGTTTAGTTCCTGCATCCCGATTGCTTCGTTAAGAGCCTCCATATATTGCCTCTCTTTATTTTTTTCCTTAGAAGGTCTAAAATTTTCATCAACGATCAGGCAAATGAATTTTTGCCGATGAATATCGATTGGGTAGGCGTCTTTTATAATTTCCCAATTAATGAAATCTTTATGAGTTGTCCGATCAAAAATCCCTGTTTCGTTTATTATTATTTGAGGTCTACTATCAAATAAGTGAAATAGTCCAACCGGATATCCCAGTCCAAAAAAACCAATGCTCAACCAACTTATTAAAGCCGGTATTTCACCTGTCTTTAATCCCCATATTCCTATGGCTATAAAAACCGAGCATAATAAAATCATTTTTATTGCCAGCCAGGGGGATTTGTATAGTTTTATTTCTGTCAGCCGTGCGTATATTGGTAATAAATCCAAGATAACAATAAAATTATGAAAACTGCAAAACGTCGAGAAATGAAAAAATTAGTTCCCTTGATAATACTTCTTTTAAATGTCGCCAATGGCTTTAGCCAAAGTATGGCTTACCCTGGATGGGTAAGAGACAGTTTAAAGAGCAAAGGCCTGGATAAAAAATATGAATTAAGTTCCTATCTCAACCCTCCCTTTTTACAGGCAGACTTTAATGGCGATGGCTCATCAGATTTGGTCGTTTTAATACTCGAAAAGGCAACCAATAAGAAAGGAATTCTTCTTATTCCTGGCAATTCCAATCAATATCATGTGTTTGGTGCGGGAACTAATTTTGGAAACGGATCAGACAATTTTAAATGGGTAGATAAATGGTCGATTTATAAGCAGAAGACTGCTCATGAAACACAATTTGACAAAAAGAGCGGTGACATTTTGGGAGGTAAAAAAATCGAACTAAAACGGTTTGCCATTTCACTGGTCGATATCGAGGATGGATCTGAAGTCTCCGGCGGTTTAATTTATTGGGACGGCAAAAAATATACCTGGATACATCAAGGGGAATGATCAGATTATTACTCTCATATCATATTTTAGCAAATAAAAATTTTAAAAATGAATCGGGAAGATCTTGAAAAGCAATACGCAGTCCTTTCGACCAATGAATTACTAGAAATAGTCGATAGAAAATTCGATTACGCAGACCTTGCTGTTACAGTGGCTTGTATGGACGGACATTAAAGAATGGTTTCGGTTATTTGGCAAGCTTGTGGACTATGCAAATCAATATTACGTTGTATATTCAGGCAGATTTTATCTATCATCATTACCCTTATGTATATTTCCAATGAAGGCATCTTTGCATTTTTAAAGCGCATTATTATGACACCCTCCCGTCTGTATATGTTATTTACATTTGTGCCGTTATATGCAATATCACAAAAAATGACAATAATATCCCTTGACAGTTCAAAAGTTAAAGCAACAATTGTTTCTGATTCTGCTAAGCAAAAGCTTGTACAAGAATTCAACGGGAAACAGGACAACACCATGCGTAAACAATGGACAGCCCGAACTTTTCGTCTTTCAAATAATCAATTATTAATTGAATTCTATGACGAACAGGCACTTTTAATCAATAATTTCACCGATTTTGAAAAACTGGAAAAAATAAGATTCGTAAAAACTAACATCGACTTTTTAAAGAAGAATATTTCTTACAAAATTGAAATCACCTATGACAAAGGGCAGGAGCTAATAAAACTTCTCAATCCCAAAAAACTAAGCCAATTTAAGAGCGAGTTACCAGATTTTTCAAATATTGCTGTGTATGAATTACCCAATGGACAAATCCTTTTCCTGAATACAACAGATAAAAACCAATCTGCTGCCATTTATGAAAATATTAAGGCGCTTGCTTCTGAATGCAATGATGTCTTGAATCAAGAATACGGGGATATGGACGTTGCAAGCAAAAAGTTCATAAATGGGGATCCTCTCTTGGATTATGAAACAGACGGACTATTGGTTTATCCAAAAGACATAAAGATGGTAATTCAAAACCATAAGTTAAGCCTTATAGAAAATAAAATTTACGTAGACCAGTTTTACGGCAACCTCTATTGGTCTAAAAGCGGCTATTATGTTTTAATTAATGAAATCAATCAGCAAAATGGCGCAGGCAAAAAAATGTCGATCTTAACGGCTCGTGTTTATGAAACACTGGAAGATGTAAGAAAAGCACAAATCAGGTATGAAAATTCAAAACAAAGAGAATTCCACTCAGAGCATTTTTATCAAAAAATATCTGACAAGTATGGCAAGGATTTCCCGGATTATATTCCCCAGCTAATAGAAAATTTACCTCATGTTCTAAATTTCGACAAAGAGCAATTATCGTTTGATCCCGCAGGCATGGAAATTGTCGATGAGGCGATTCATTGGGTTGCCACTAACTACAAATTATTTGACTCCTGGTTTCCATCTGCTCTTGCTTATTATGGGCAGTCCTATATTTTGAACAAACATGATGGGATCTGGATTGTGAAAAAAGAGAAGGATTATGATGTTTGGGTGCCACATTTAATTTTGAAAGACAATGAAGACGCTTTTGACCCGCGCGATTTTTATAAGGACTTATTTGAAGGCCCCGTGCCTCTTAAGTCCGCGGGTGACTGGGACGGGGTAATTCGAAAAATAAGAACTAACAACTAATAGAAAAAGGCCGTGCCTGAATAAACAAAAGTTATACACAGATGTGGATTACCGCTCTGGCGGGGAAGCTCGCCCCGCTACCAACAAAAAAGCCGATCAAACATTCGTCTGATCGGCTTTGTGAACCCGCTGGGACTCGGACCCAGGACCCATACATTAAAAGTGTATTGCTCTACCAACTGAGCTACGGATTCATCTTTCTGCCCTTTTTAGCCGGAGCTTTGAGAGGCATCCCTGTTTTTTGGGATTGCAAAAATAGGTTAAAAACTATTCGCAACAAATTTTTCTCAAGCAATTTTTTCAATTTAAAGGGATGATTATCAACTTTTGTTTCATTCCACACTTGAACTCTCCTATTTTTGCAGCCGCAATCATTCATGAAATGTCTCGATGCTTCATGATATTCGCGGTTAATTCACAATATTACACGGGAGTAGCACCTATTATTCGGTAACGAGCGGCAACTCTCCTATTTTTGTAGTTATAACCTGTAAAAAACATGTCTTTCTTCAACAATAAGGTAGTAGTGATCACGGGAGGTAGCGATGGGATCGGTAAAGCCCTGATAGAAGCGATCATTCCCCTGGGGGCCAAAGTGGCGACTTGCGGGCGTAATCATGATAAGATCTATAAGCTGCAAGTCGAATATTCCCATGTCATGCTGCATGCCGTAGCCTGTGACGTGAGCAATGAAGAGGAATGTCAGCGCTTTATAGAATCCACGATCGAGACTTTCGGGGGCATCGATATCCTGATCAATAATGCCGGGATCAGCATGCGGGCCTTATTCCTCGATTCCGCCACGGAAGTGACCCGGAAAGTCATGGACATCAACTTCATGGGCGCCGTCTACTGCACGAAATATGCGCTCCCGTCGATCCTGGAACGCCAGGGTACCGTGGTAGGCGTCTCTTCTATCGCCGGATACCGGGGACTGCCCGGCAGAAGCGCCTATTCCGCCTCCAAATTTGCCCTGCAAGGCTGGCTGGAGTCACTCCGCACCGAATTATACCGGTCAGGGGTGAATGTAATGTGGGTATGCCCGGGCTTCACCGCGTCGAATATACGCCATGCCGCTCTCGACAACCAGGGACAAGCCAGGGGCCAAAGTGTACTGGACGAAGGTAAGATCATGACTGCCGAAGAATGCGCCCGTCATATCCTGCGGGCCATCGAAAAACGCAAAAGAACTATCGTACTGACCCTGACGGGGAAGGTGACCGTGCTTATCAACAAATTTTTTCCTTCCCTGGCAGATAAGCTGACCTATAATCATTACTATAAAAAAGGGGAATTTGTAAAATAACAATAACAGCCAATGGCCTTAGTAACACTGACGTCTGATATCGGTCAGCAAGATTATATGGTAGGAGCTGTGAAAGGCCAATTAGCACAAATCAACCCTGCATTTACCCTATTGGATATCTCTCATGAGCTATCCCCTTTCAACTATCCCCAGGCCGCCTATGTCTGCCGTAATGCCATTAAGAATTTCCCCCCGCATACCTATCATATCATCCTGGTGAACCTGTTTGAAAAAAAACCGGAACAACTGCTCCTGGCCTTCCATAACGAACAATACCTCCTCTGCGCCGATAACGGACTGCTGACCATGATCCTGGAAGGCAAACCGGAGATGGTGATCGGCCTGACCATGGACAAGACCTCCATCCGGAACACGCTCTACTGCGTCCGGGTGATGGGCCAGGCTATTAACGACCTGGTCAACGGCACCCGCCTGCTGGATATCGGCACTCCCGACGTTCCCTTCCTGGAGAAAAATCACCTGCGCCCCCTTTTCGGTGACAACTGGATCGAAGGGCAGATCATTTTTATCGACCATTTCGAGAATGTGGTGGTCAATATCACCCGGGACGAGTTCGAAGAACACCGTAAAGGAAGAAGTTTCCGTGTGGTATTCAAGCGGGATGAGGTTATCGACAAGATCAGCGAGTCCTATGCCGACGTAGGGGAAGGGGAAAAGCTCGCTCTCTTCAATTCCGCCGGCTATCTCGAAATTGCCATCCAAAAAGGCAATGCGGCCGGGCTCTTCGGCCTGCAAGGCTTCACCGAACAATCCCAGAATCAATATCTCCAGAGCCGGCTGTTCTATCAGACCATACGGGTCTATTTCGAATGATTACGCCGTTAAATACTGGTTAATTTCCGTCAATGGCAGGTAAGGGTGGGATAATTGGCGAAAATTCGCATGGTATTCGCGGAAATTCGCATTAATTGCCGTTAATTCGCGCCTAAATTTGCCCGCAGCAGCAGGTAAAAGGTGGAGTTTCAAAATCAACATTAATAAATAGTGTCTAAATAAAAGCCATTCTATTATGAGGTTTAACCGAGTGAACAATATCGTGGGCTGGATCGTAGGATTGATTGCCTGTACGGTATTTGTAATGACCATGGAGCCCACCGGCAGTTTCTGGGATTGCGGGGAGTTCGTTTCCAGCTGTTATAAATTACAGAT
>DASWFF010000070.1:0-36190 GCA_036394375.1 Puia sp. | reverse complement strand
TTTATCTTTGCGGCTATGTCTTTTACTAATGTCATCGGGCAGGCCCGGATCCAGCAAAGCCTGGTTGAACTGGTACAATTCAACCGCTTAAGCCATGCCCTGCTTTTTCTCGGTAATGAAGGCAGCGGCGCCTTACCCCTGGCGCTTGCATTTGCCCAGTATACGGTTTGTGAATCGCCCCTGCCTGCCGATGCCTGCGGAGTCTGTCCTTCCTGTGTTAAGGCCAGGCAGCTTATCCACCCGGATATCCACTTCTCTTATCCCGTCATACCCAAAAAGGCCGGCGACAAACCCGTAAGCACGGATTATATTTCCGAATGGCGGGAATTTATGGCCAAAAACCCCTATGGCAATGCCTATGACTGGCTGCAATTCATCGGGGCGGAGAACAAACAAGGTAATATCACCGCCCATGAATGTAACGATATCATCCATAAACTAAACCTCAAGAGCTTCGAGAGCGGCTATAAGATCCTTATCATGTGGATGCCCGAATACCTTGGTAATGAGGGCAATAAGCTGCTGAAACTGATCGAAGAGCCTCCCGCCAGCACCTTGTTTATATTGGTAGCCGAAAATGAGTCCCTGATCCTGCCTACGATCCTCTCCAGGACCCAATTGGTCCGGATCCCCACACCGGAAACCCAGGATATAGAAAAGGCGCTGGTGGAACGCGCCGGTATCGGAGCGGAACAGGCCCGGCAGGTGGCAGCCATCTGTGAAGGGAATTATCACGAAGCCCTGCAATTGATACACAACGCGGAAGATGACTGGCAAAGCGTACTGAGAGAATGGCTAAACGCCATCCTGAAGACAGGCCCCATCGCCCAGGTCAAATGGATCGACGAGATCAGCAAATCCGGGCGGGAGAGGCAGAAGCAATTTCTCCGCTATTTCAATCATTTATTGGAACAGGCTATCCGGCTGCGGTTCATGGACGCCACGCAATTAGTCATCCCGGACAATGAAAAAGATATTGCCGGGCGCCTGAATAAGATCGCCGATATAGGCCAGCAAAAAGCAATTATCGAAGAACTGGACCGGGCAGCTTATTATATTGAACGGAACGCCCATGCCAAAATGCTGTTTCATGCCCTTACCATCAAATTATACCATATTATAGCGGATCGGAAGGTGGTAGTGGTAAATTAATGGTCGTTTCGTAGTATATTTGACAATGGCCCTTGGATCGGGCCTGTGAAAAGAAGGTATCCGGACCAGGCCGCCAGGGGTAATAAAGGAGAAGTGAGGAGTGATTTGGGCCGTTCGAACAGAGTCATCTTGCATAAATATATCTCTCATAATGGCTTTGCATGCTCAGTAGTCAGTAGAATTCTTCTGCCTGTGCCGTTGTTCCTTCTTTTTACCATTTATTACTAACTATTAATTTTTTTGGGATATGGGATGTAGTAATTGTGGAACCGCCACAGGAGGCAAGCCTTCCGGCTGTAAAAGTAATGGTGGATGTAGCACCGGGGGATGTAACCGGCTGAACGTACATGACTGGTTGGCCAATTTACCTTTCAGCGACCCCGAAAGCGGATGCAGGGTGGTAGAAGTCAGCTTTAACAATGGCAGCAGAAAGGATTTTTATCGCAATACCACCACGCAGTTTTTTGACAAGGGCGATATGGTCAGCGTAGAAGGGGTCAGCGGATTTGACGTAGGGGAAGTGACCATCACCGGCGAAGTCGTGCGTTTACAAATGAAGAAAAAAGGAATTGAAGAGAATAATCCCGATATTAAAAAAGTCCTGCGCCGGGCTACTGATAAAGACCTGGAAATCATGCAGCAGAACAAGGCCCGGGAAAAAGAAGCCCTGGTGCGATCAAGGGCCATCGCCCGCCAGCTGAAACTGGACATGAAAATGAGCGAGGTGGAGATCCAGGCCGACGGACGCAAAGCTACTTTCTATTATATCGCAGATGACCGGGTAGATTTCCGGGAACTCATCAAACTATTTGCCGGAGAATTCCGCCTCAAAGTGGAAATGCGACAGATCGGCGCAAGGCAGGAAGCTGCTAAAGTAGGGGGTATCGGCAGTTGCGGAAGGGAGCTTTGTTGCAGTACCTGGCTAACGGATTTCAAATCGGTCAATACGACTGCAGCCCGCTATCAGAATCTGTCCATCAATCAAAGCAAACTGAGCGGTCAGTGCGGCCGGCTCAAATGCTGCCTGAATTATGAGCTGGACACCTACCTGGATGCCTTGCAAAACTTCCCGGATAATGTAGAGACCCTTCAAGTGGCTAAAGGAACCGCCATTCTCATTAAAAAAGATATTTTCAAGAACCTGATGTGGTATGTATTGCCGGACAGTAATAAACAGTATCCCCTCACCATTGAAAGAGTCAGAAAGATCCGGCAGTTAAATGGTCAGAATGTGATACCGGATAGCCTGGAGCCGGTGGAAGTAAGTACGGGTAAACCCAAAGAGATCGAGAGCGGCTTTGTAGACCTGGTTGGTCAGATTAGCCTGAAGACCCTGGAAAAAGCCGACCGGAAGAAAAGACATGGCCACCAGAATCAAGGCAGGGATGGCCGTGGAGGGGGAGAAAACAGAGAGGGCCGGGAAAACCGGGGCGGAGGAGAGAACAGAGGAGGACGCGAAAACCGGGGCGCAGGAAACAATCGGGCAGCCGGAGAAAACCGGGGCGGAGGAGAAAACCAGGGAGCCGGAGAGAATAAAGGCGACAACCAGGATCCGAAAAAACCGCTGCCGCCACCCTCGCAACGAAACAGGCGCAGATAGGCCGGGGAGTTCAAGGCCAGCCTGGACCGGGTTCCGCGGCGACAAGCGAACAGCTTAAAAAGACATAATAAAGGTGAGGAAACGTATTCTTAAGCGTATGTTTTGGACCCTGGGCATCTTCCTGCTGTTATGGCTCATCCTGGCACAGAGCTGCATGACCTTTCGGAAGACAGACAATACCGCCAAAAAAGAATTCGCCAAAGACAGTGTCATGCTCACCACAGCTACGATCCTTGTTGACGGCCATCATATCCATTATGCTCTCACGGGAAATGATACCCTTCCCACCCTTTTCTTCATTCATGGATCCCCCGGAAGCTGGGATGCTTTCCAGGAATACCTGAAGGATAAGGATCTTTTACGGCATTTTCGCATGGTGGCTGTTGACCGGCCCGGCTTTGGTTATAGTGATTATGGCAGCCCCGAGCATCTGAGCCGTCAATCCGAGCTGATAAGTCCCTTATTTGTCAAGCTGAACAATCACCGGCCGATGTTCCTGGCCGGACATTCCCTGGGAGGCCCCATGGTGGTCAAACTGGCGGCCGACAACCCCACCCTGTTCTCCGGGTTGGTGATCCTTTCCGGCTCTATCGATCCGGCAGAAGAGACCCCTGAAAAATGGAGGCCCTGGCTCTTCAAAACGCCGCTGAATTATCTGGTTCCCGGCGCCATGCGACCTTCCAATGAAGAATTATGGTACCTGAAAAAAGACCTGGTGGCCCTGAAAGCGGATTTTTCCAGGATCACCTGCCCGGTCTGGTTCGTTCATGGCACAGCCGATCCTCTCGTGCCTTATGGCAATACGGAATATGGCAAAAGAATGCTGGTAAATGCTCCCTCCGCAGAGATCGTTACGCTTCCCGGGGCCAATCATTTTATTCCCTGGACAAGATTTGCGGAAATCAGGCAGGTTTTGTTAAAATTATATTGAGTTTCAACCCTATGGGTGTTTCCTTGTTAGTTATTCAGACTATTTGTAATTTGCTTATTCAAGCGGACATTGGTCCGCTGGCCGAAGGCCCATCAAAAGCCGTGCACCGGGAGATGGGTTTATTTGGAAATAACCCATCTCCCGGTGCACAAAAACTCTATAACTATGGCAATTTTTAAATCCGGTAATCCTGCCCTACAGGAAAAAATGTTTCAGAATACTATCATTATCCCTGGTCAGGATGCGATGACCCAAAGAGGCGCCCTGAATAAATTTTTCTTTTTGTTCCTCATGGTAATGGCCTCCGCTTATTTCACCTGGGGTTCTTTTTATAATGGTGTAAATGTGATGCCCTGGATGATCGGCTCTGCTATCGGCGGCCTGATCGTTGCTTTTGCCATCATCTTCAAAAAAGAATGGGCTCCCTACCTGGCGCCGGCTTATGGTTTATTGGAAGGTGTTTTCGTCGGGGGTATTTCCGCCATCTATAATAATGCCTTCCAAAAAGTAGCGCCGGGCATCGTCATGCAGGCGGTAGGTCTCACATTCGGGGTGGTCATCGCTATGTACGTGCTGTATAATTTCCGTATCATCAAAGCTACGCAAAGATTCAAATCCATTGTTTTCACAGCAACGGCGGGTGTAGCCGTTTTTTACCTGATCGCCATGGTACTTCGTATGTTCGGTATCGATATGCCCTTTATCCATGAAGGCAGCAATATGGGGATTCTTTTTTCACTGGTGATCGTCGCTATCGCTGCGATGAACCTGATCCTCGATTTTGACATGATCGAACAGGGAGCTGCCATGGGCGCGCCGAAATATATGGAATGGTATTGTGCCTTCGGTCTCCTGGTCACCATCGTTTGGCTGTATATGGAGATCCTTCGTTTGCTGTCGAAATTCGCGAGCAGAAAATAATTTATTGATATTCTTATACTTGAAAAGTCCCGGAGATCCCGGGACTTTTTTTATTTTTTCATTTGGAAAAGTTATTACCTTTATTGTATCATGGACAGCTACGAAAGACAAGAGGATATAAAAAGAATGCATGAGATGTTGCGCGAGCAACGGGAACGCATTACTACAAAAGAACAAGCCGAAGAAGTCTTAAGGGACCTCGGCATTTGGCACCTCCTTGTCGACAAAGAAACAGGCAAGTCTGCCCAGGCAGACGACTTTAATTCTACTGGCAAGTAAGTACCAGTTGGGTTTTTTCTACAAAATTTCACTAAAATGTATCCCTCGAGGCCGGGGCTTCTTATTGCGTTACTTCGATCATGATGTCTTTTCAATGGCCTCAGTGAGGGCTTCGCCGTTCCATGGCTGTGATGAGTCCATTCGAAATGCTATTGTCGACGGTAATGCTATGTTGCGGGCCAGTCAAAATGGTTATGACTGGCTGGGCCATGGCTTTTATTTCTGGGAAAACAATTACGAGCGCGCACTGGATTTTGCAACCAATCATCCCGGAAAAAAACTGTACAAAGCGCCTGCTGTTCTAGGGGCAGTGATTGATCTTCAATATAGCCTGGATCTGATGGACATGGAATATATACGTCTGGTAAAAGAGTCTTATGATAATTTAAGAACACTTGCCAATATGGCTAGCAAAGATCTTCCTGTTAATAAAAGAATAGGCAATTCAAGAGACCTGCTATTACGCGAACTGGATTGTGCCGTTATTGAAAATCTTCATAAGGAGCGAATATTAAAAAAAGAAAAACCCTTTGATTCAGTGCGTGGCCTCTTCGTCGAAGGCGACCCCATTTACGAAGGCGCCGGCTTCCACGAAAAAAATCATGTTCAGCTCTGCATAAGAAACCCCAACTGTATCAAAGGCTTTTTTATTCCACGCGAGGAAATCAGGTGGACGGCCTGAGAATTTCGAAGCCAGGAGGGAGCCCCGGGCCTTGGATCTGGCGAAAAGACGGCGCGGATCTGCGCCTTTAAAACCCATCCCCATCCAGCAAATTCCCCAATCCTCCCAAAATACTACCTTCTTCCCGGCGTTTTCCGAACTGAGGGCTGTACTGGATGATCCGGCTGGCCAGCCTGCTGATAGGCAGTGACTGCAACCACACTTTACCCGGGCCTCTCATCACGGCAAAGAACAATCCTTCTCCACCGAACATCCAGTTCCGGATGCCTTTGATAAACTCGATATCAAAATCCACCGTCGGCTGGAAAGCGACTACGCATCCCGTATCCACTTTCAGGATTTCGCCCGGCTGTAATTCTTTCTCCATAATATACCCGCCCGCATGTACAAACGCCAATCCATCCCCATCCAGCTTCTCCATGATAAAGCCTTCCCCGCCGAAGATGCCGGTTCCCAGTCTTCGTTGAAAGGCGATGCCGATGCTCACTCCTTTCGCCGCACAGAGGAAGGCGTCTTTCTGCGCAATGATAGTACCTCCAAGCTGCTGCAGGTCCAGGGGAATGATCTTACCGGTATAAGGAGCGGCAAAACTCACGCGCTTCTTCCCCTGCCCTATATTGGTAAAAGCTGTCATGAATAAATTCTCTCCCACCAATACCCGCTTGCCGGCATTCATTAACCGGCCCAGCAGACCGCCCTGTTGCGATGCGGCGGAGCCATCCCCGAAAAGAGTCTGCATTTCTATCCCGTCGTCCATCATCATAAAGCCCCCCGGCTCTCCAATAACGGTCTCGCCCGGGTCTAATTCCACTTCTACGAACTGGAGCTCTTCCCCGTAGATCTTATAGTCTATTTCATGATTATTTCTCATAGTGCTTTTTTTAATGAGGCATTTGCACGATAAAGATAATCCCCGGAAACAAAATCCGGTAGTTAAAATCCATGAGCGGGGACCATAAAAAAGGCCGTCTCCCGTGAAAACAAGAGACGACCTCCTTTGGGATCAATTCCAGGCTATTTATCAGGTCCTTGCGCCAGTATATCCTTGCTATAAGATTTTGAAATAAAATAGCTTCCCTTAAAACCAACTCCTGATCCAGGTCTCATCCACCCGGCCCTTTACTCTTCTTCTTCTTCTGGCAACTTCCATGCTGTGCAGGAAAATTGTCAGGAACATCAGGATAATGAACAGGATCGTAAATGGCGGAATACCCAAAAACGATATCCATTTCCCGCCAAAATGCCGGCGCATAGGTCTCTTCAATCTTTCAGCGATCAGGTACATGCTGGGCACCATGAACAGGGTCATGAAGAAGGCAAAAGCCAGCCCGAATATAATGGTCCAGGACAGGGGCTTCCAGAATACGGCATTGTCCCCCCCGAAATAAATATGCGG
Organism: Puia sp.; assembly: GCA_036394375.1. GTDB lineage: Bacteria > Bacteroidota > Bacteroidia > Chitinophagales > Chitinophagaceae > Puia. The sequence goes on along the minus strand of DASWFF010000070.1, from coordinate 29,229 downwards.
GTTCAGCTCGGAGAACAAGGTGACGAAATTAATATTGAACCCGACGGCCAGGGGAATCAGGGCCAGAATAGCGGCCATAGCCGTTAGTAACACCGGGATGATACGGGTCTTTCCTGCTTCTATTACCGCTTCCCGGGTTTTCATACCCCTGCCTCGCAATTCATCGGTGAATTCTATCACCAGGATCCCGTTCTTTACCACGATACCCGCCAAGCCTACGATACCGAGGCCCGTCATAATCACGGAAACTTCCATCTTCGTGATGGCGAACCCCAGAATAACCCCGATCACGCTGAACAGGATCTCCGTAAGGATGATCACAGATTTACTGACCGAATTGAACTGTAATACCAGGATGATCAGGATGGCCGCCAGGGCGATCACGAGAGCTTTCCCCAGGAAGGCACCCGTCTCGGCCTGTTGTTCTCCCTCTCCTGTCTGTTTGATTGTCACCCCGTCCGGTCTCTTTTTGAAATCCGCAATATGCATAGCCAATACCTGGTTGACCGCTGTGGGGGTATATCCATTCAATACATTAGATTTGAGGGTAATGACCCTTTTCTGGTTCTTCCGCTTCACACTACCCAACGTACTGGTGTAATCCACTTTTATCAATGAACTGATCGGCACATTTTTAATGGCGCCGCCGCCGGCGATGTCCCGGAAGGTTATATTCATATTCAGCAGGTCGGACAGGTTCTTCCGCTGGGAGACCAGGTTCCTTATATATATTTTGTATTCGTCCTTTCCTTCTTTGATCTTAGATGCTTCTTTTCCGAATAAGGCGGTCCTGAGCTGCTGACCGATCTGGCCCGAAGTAACCCCCTCGGTCATAGCTCGCTGGCGGTCGACCGTCAATGTGATCTCGGGGTTGGTGAGGTCGATGTCCATTTTCAATTCTTCCACACCGGGCGTCTGGATGGAGTCCAGGTAGTTCTTCAGGGATACTGCCGTCTTGGTCAGATCGTCAAAATTCTCACTGGCCACTTCGATATTCACCGGAGGGTCCGTTGGCGGTCCACCCTGTTCCTGATCGACGGAGATCTCGGCTCCGGGAATCCCCTTCATTACAGAACGGATTGAATCCAGGTAACGGGCGGTCACCACTCCATTACGTTTTCCAAATTCCACAAAAGATACCTGTATCCTTCCTAACTCAGGATGAGTGCTTTGGTCGCCGCTGGTGGGATCACTGGCCCCGATCGCCACATTGCTGATCACGCTTTCCACTACGGGGTTCTTCTTGCCGTTCTCCATTCCCAATACTTTGTAGACCCGCTCTTCCAATACCTTTGTAACGGAGTCCGTATAGTCCACGTTAGTACCCACGGGCAATTTCAGATAGACATACACCTGGTTGGGATCCCCCTTGGGGAAGAACACCACTTGTACCTTTCGTATCCCAAAGAATACAAAAGAAAAAATAAGCAGGAGGAAGGTGCTGAACAGGAGCCATGCAGGCCGCCATCCTTTCAGCGCCCAGCGCAGCAGGTTTTCATAATGGCCCATGATCCAGGGCAATACCCTGTTCTGGAATCCATGGATGAGCCCGTCGAATACGAATTTATTCAGGATCGCCAGGATAACGAGGAATATCAGGAGGTTGCCCAGGAAGGTTACTTTCCCCAGATCCAGCAGGATGCCCAGGATAAGGGCGATCCAGAATCCCGGTGTCCTGAAAATAGCGGATTTCGATTTTTTCCCTTCTTCCTCCGGGTGATTCATGAAATCCACCGCGAACACGGGGTTCATAATGAAAGCCACTACAAGGGAAGCCGTTAAGGTAAAGATCAGCATTGCCGGCAAATAGACCATGAACTTACCGATGATGCCCGGCCAGAACAGCAGGGGAAAGAAAGGCGCCAGGGTGGTCAGCGTTCCGGCGAATACCGGTATAAATACCTCGCCCGCAGCCATCATCGCGGATCGCTGCGTATTGATCTTTCCTTTACCCTGTGTGAAAATGCGGTGGGTATTTTCAATGACCACGATAGCATCATCGACGATGATACCCAGTCCGAACAATAAGGCGAACAGCACGATGAAGTTAAGGGTCACATGGGTGCCGATGATGATATCGGCCGCCGGCAGGAATACAAAGGCGACGAACATGCTCAGGGGCACAGACAGGGCGACGAAGAAGGCATTCACCACACCCATAAAGAACATCAGGATGATGAGCACCAGCACAAAACCGATGACGATGGAATTGACCAGGTCATTGAAGGAGGTCCGGGTCTTGGTGCTCAGATCGCCGGTGAGGACGATATTCAGGTCTTTGGGTAAAGAACTCTTCATTTCATTCACGGTCTTGTTGACATCATCGGAAGTCTCGATGAGATTCTCCCCCGAACGTTTGATGATGTTCAGGGTCACCACGTTCTTTCCATCCAAACGGGCATAACTCTCCCGGTCCCTGATCGTATCTTTGATGGTGGCGATATCTTTCAGGTATACGGCTCCCCCGCCATTCGGGCTGCGGACAATGATCTGGGCAATGTCTTCCGCTGTGTGGAACTGCCCCTTCAGCTGGAGGTTACGCTTCATATTGCCCACATCCAGCAGGCCACCGGATATATCGAGGTTCTCCCCTTTCACGGCATTGTCGATATCGTCAAAAGTGACATCCGAGCTCCGCATGCGGTAGTTATCCACGTTGATCTGGAACTCCCGCTCCGGCGCGCCTACGATATCGACCCGGTTCAACTGAGGAAGCTCTTCCAGCCTGTCCTTCATATCGTCTGCAAACTTTTTAAGCCGTTGCTGATCATAGTCCCCGCTGATATTCACGTACATGATCGGCTGGTCGGAGAAGCTCACTTCCAGGGCTGTCGGCTCCTGGGTGAGGTCGGTCGGCAGGTCCTGCTTGGCCTTGTCAACGGCATCTTTCACTTTCTGAAGGGCCACATCCGTCTGTACATCCGTTTCAAATTCCACCACAATCGCCGAATAATCCTGCTGGGAGGTACTGGTAAACTTCTTGATCTTTGCTCCGGTGATACTCTTGATCTGTTTCTCAATAGGCCGTGTGACCAGGTTCTCCATATCCTTGGGAGAGTTGCCCGTATAGATCGTTGATACATAGATCGTCGGTATCACGATATCCGGGAACTGCTCCTTGGGCAGGGTGAGGAATTGAAACACCCCCCAGCCGCTCACGATCAGCATGAGCAGATAAATAGCCGTCTTATTTTTAATGCTCCAGGTGGTAGGCCCGAAGTGTTTGAATTTATCAGTAAGATTTTCTAAAGCGCTCATAGATTGATTTTGAAATGAATTAAGCAATGGCCTTCCTATTCTTCTATTGAGTAGTGATCAGCTGCCCTTCATATAAGCCTTGAAAACCGTCCGTGATCAATTGATCGCCTACCTCCAGTCCCGATTTAATTTCTATCTTATCGGCATAGGGCTGACCGATGGTAACCGACCGCTTATGGGCGGTCCATTTCCCTTTTTCATTCGTTCCTACCATTACGTATTTCCCTTTTTCGTCCGTTTGCAGGGTGTTGACCGGGGCTGTAATGACATTCTTAGCTGCATAATCCTGCAGTTTGACTATGGCCAGCTGGTTAGCGCGGATATCCTTGTCGTTGGGGATCTTAATTTCCACCTGGAAAGATCGGCTGGCGCTGATCACCTTCCCTGTTACCCGTACAGTGCCCGTGATCTCTTTATTATTCAGTCCCGGGAAGTCGATCTTCACCGGCGTGCCTACTCTCACTCTCTCCTGGTAGGTTTCAGGCACCTGTACCACCACTTTCAGGTTGCTGGTATTGATAATGTGCAATTGCTGACCGCCCGGGGCGAAAGTCTCGCCAACTTTTATAGAGATCATATCCACAACCCCGCTGATATCGGATGTTACATTCGTGAATTCCAGTTGCTCCTGGTCCAGTTTTACCTGATTTTCTGCCTGGTCGACATCATTTTTTGCATTGATGAGATCTACCTCGGCACCAATTTTTTCGTCCCAAAGATTTTTGCGGCGTTGATAGATATCTTTTGCATGAGCCAGTTTGCTCAGATCAGTAGCCAGTTGCTGACGTTGGATGGCATCATCCAGTTTAAGTAATTGCTGTCCCTGCCTGACAGGATCACCTTGTTTGACATTCACACTTCTTACCACACCGCCACTTCCACGGGGAGAAATGTAGGAATTGTTCTCTGCGTCCACATTACCCTGCAGGTCGATATAATGGATGAAAGCGTCAGGCGCCAGCTTGGTGAGGGTCACCAGTTTCGCTTTTTCAGCGACAGCGGAAGCCGGGTCGGCCTTGACGATCTCCGCTTCGAGCGTCGTTATCTGCTTACCCAGTTTCTCCTGTTGATCTTTGAGAGCGGTCAGCTGAGCTTTCTTTCCTTCCAGCGAATCGTTGTTCGCCGCGCTATTTCCACAGGAAGACAGCAGGATGGAAGAGCTGATGACCGTTATAGTTAGATTTAGTATCTTATGCATATCAATGATTTTAAAATTTTATAGTTTGCCGATTGCATTCTGGTAATCCACTTTGGCTACCACCGCATTATAGAGCGCATTGAAATAATTTGCTTGCGCCGACTTAAGGTCTGTCAGGGCCGAAGTGATCTCCGTGTTAGAACCTAGCCCCTGTTCATATTTTTTACGGGTCTGCGCATACACGCTTTCGGCCAGGTCCATGTTCTTTTTCTGATAATCCAGGGACGCCAGCGCAGCAGTGAATCGCAATTGCGCCTGCTTCACATCATTATCAATGCGTATTTTAAGGGAATCTATGTTGTTCCGGGTCTGCTCCAATTTGAATTTTGCCTGTCTGATATTGGCGTCTTTGTAGAAGCCATCGAAGATGGGGACGTTAATATTGACGCCGACATAAGAGGAAGGGAACCAGCTATTTCTTTTGCCCAGATCGAATTTGGTTGAATACTGGTTTTGCGAGTAATTTACCGTTAAGTTAGCGGTGGGTATATACATTTGCTTATACCGCTTGACATCGTATTCGTTCAGTCTTTTATTAATTTCCAGGAGCTGGTATTCGTGACGGTCCGTATATTTATAGTCGTCGCCCAGGGCTGCCTCCCTTATCATGTCATAGGTGAGCGTATCGGTAAGTACCAGGGAGTCCTTTATGGGCATGCCCAGCAATACCTTTAATCCGAGGTAACCGTTGGAGATATTGTAGCTGAGTTGTATACTATCCGACTCCAGGTTGGCCAATTGTACGTTTGCTTTATCCACATCGAGTTTTTCGGAGAACCCGTTCTTGAACATTTCCGTGGAGCTATGCAACAATTCTTTCTGTTTGGCAATATTCGCATCACTCTGTTCCACCTGGGTATGGCTTAGCAGGAGCTGATAATAGATCTTGTAAATATTGACGCGCAACATTTGTTCCGTTATCTCCTGCTTCTTGCTGTAAAAATCCAGGGATGCCTGACGGGCCTGTAAGCCCACAAATACCTGACCGTCGAACAGGACTTGTTTTAGCGTTGCTCCTCCGTTGGCGCTCCACTTGGTACCGAATTTCAGAGGGATAAAAGTACCGGCAGGCTGTCCGGTGAATTCGCCGGGGATCAGGGTAGTCGGGATCTGGAGATAATCGGTCAATCCCAGGCTGCCCGTTACCTGTGGCAATGCCTGTGAAGTGGTAGCGCGGTTACTTTGCTCCTGGATTTTCAAATCCAATAAGGCATTCTTAACCATCACGCTGTTCTTAACGGCATAGTCGATCGCCTCTTTGAGGGAAAGGCTATAAATGGCCGGCGACGATGAAGCCTGTCCCGGCGAACCTTGCTGCGCTGACGCGTTCAAAGCCATCAGGATCATCAGCCCCGGGATCAGCCTTCTCAATTGCTTAAACCTTCTGTTCATGAGATAATTTTTTGTTTCGTTCAATGGTATATTTCTCGATCAGCTTCTTACCTTTTGCCGTAACGATCCCATGGATGAAGAGCATGGACAGCTCATAATTCACTTCGGAAATCTTGTACCGGCTATGGGGGAAAAGGTCCAGGTTGAAGACGAGAAAAGCGGATTCGATACGACTTTTTACGACTATATCTAACTGAATATCAGCCCGATACAATTCTTCAGCGATGCCCCATTGCAGGTTGTCCAGGATCACCCGGTAAAGGAATTCGTATTTGAACTCCCTTAACTTCTTAAAAGAGCGGGGATGATGTTTTTCCAGGTCATAAAGCATGAGGGGGTTGGTGGACTTCAGCAATTCTTCCAGGGACTCCAGGGTCAGGAAGATCTGGTGTACCGCATTCTCAGACTGGTTGCGGAACTCGATGCAATCCATTTGGTTCTTCTGTATCTCCAGGTCGATAACGGCCGTTACCATATCATCCTTATCCGTAAAGAACTGGTAAATGGTCTTCTTCGAAATGCCCAGCTGGGCTGCGATCTCATCCATGGTAATGGACCGGATCCCATACCGCATGAAGAGGTCGGCGGCCTTACTTAATATCCTTTCTTTTACTTCCATAATACACCTGAGGATAAGACGCTTCCAGCGTCTTATTCGGGGGCAAAACTAAGGAAACTTTTTTTGTAACCAAAGTTTCCAGTCGTTTTTTTTGCTTTTTTACCCATATTCCCCTATGCAGCTTTATTATTTCCGGCAAACCGCTAATGTCGGTCCTTCGGACAAAGATGCTTCCAGCGTCTTATTTGGTTGCATGAACCATTTAATTAATCCTGCGCTCCCTTATAATGACTAATTTTGGGCTTCAAATAGCCGGCACATGAAGCTTCGAAAAATACCCCGTAAATTATTCCAGCTTTTCTTACAGGGTCTGCTCATTCTCGCTCCTACTTCTATCACGATCTGGACGGTATATTCCCTTTTCACCTGGATAGACGGCATCCTTCCGAATTTTGTTCATGGCCTGATGCCTAACCTGATCAGCCTAGACCAGTTTGGCAGTCCCAAACGGATCCCTGGTCTCGGCTTTATCGTCTTTATCGGCATTGCCCTGTTCGTCGGCTATATTTCTCCTTCGTTCATTGTTAGCCGTTTAGTCGAATTCGCAGACCGGCTCCTGGAACGAACCCCCGGCATCAAACTTATTTATACTACTATAAAAGACTTCTTCGAAGCCTTCGCAGGGAACAAAAGGAAATTCGATAAGGCCGTGCTGGTCAGTATCGAAGCGCCGGATGTATGGAGAGTGGGATTCATCACGCAGGAAGAACTGCATGAATTCGGATTGCAGGAGTATGTTGCCGTCTACATCCCTCAATCTTATGCCTTTGCCGGCCACCTGTATTTTGTGAAAAGGGAAAGGGTGAGGATCCTCACGGATATCAGTTCCGCCGATGCGATGAAATTCGCCATTTCCGGAGGCGTTGCGGAAATTGAAGAGCATCCGGCCCCCAACCTCTAAAGCCGTTGCATTTGTCCTATTTTCTCTCCCCCCGGATCGGGTTTTAATAGAAGTACGATTGAAATATCATCTTTTGGCAATGCTCCTGTGGCGGCGCCCATCTTCAATTCCGGGTAAATTTCCGCAGGAGTTAAACGAAACATGCTCCCGCTAAGGGCATCAATGCCGATACCGATCACACCGCCGATCAGGATATTTCCGAAGATCCAGCCGTCCAGTTTCCTGTTAATATCCACTTCATAAGGCATATAACCTTCGAGGCTGATACGTATTTTGTGATTGTGGGCGCGCGTTAGTTTAGTGGTCAGGGGCGTTTGCCCGATACGTGCTCCGTCCAGGAACACGTTAGCAATACGGGGTTCACAGGTGATGACCATTTTTTGCCGGGAGCCATGAATGATGGTGGCGCAATCCGAAAACAATAAGATGAAGAAAAAGGAGAGAAGGGTATAGATTTTTTTCAAAATAGGAACAATTAAAGAGGTTAGGGTATAGAAAATTTTCAGAAAACCAGTAAATATTTCACATACTTGCAAACCCGGCGATTAAGATGACCCTGCACGCCCTCCCTATTAAAAAAGACTATATTTGCATCTCATTTCTAACATGTTAAATATTCATTCTGTGGTTCATAATTTCAATTCCGGTCCCAGCATCCTGCCGAAAGAAGTGTTTGAACAGGCCAGCCAGTCTATCCTGAACTTCAATGATACAGGTCTCTCCATCCTGGAGATCGGTCACCGGACCCCCCTATTCCAGGCAGTTGTCGACGAAGCCATGGCCACCGCCAGGGAACTGATGCAACTGGATTCCGAACACGAAATATTGTTCCTGCATGGAGGGGCTTCCACCCAATTCTTCCAGATACCCATGAACCTGTTGAATGAGAACGAAACAGCCGCCTATTTAGACTGTGGCATATGGGGCACCAAGGCGATCAAAGAAGCCAGGCTCTTCGGCAATGTAGACGTGGTAGCGACTTCCAAAGACAAGAACTATACGTATATTCCAAAGGACTTCACCCTTCCTGCCGGCGCCAAATATTTTCATTGTACTTCCAACAATACCGTCGAAGGAACCCAGATGCATTCTCTTCCGGATACGGATATTCCTTTGGTAGCGGACATGAGCAGCGATATTCTCAGCCGGGTAATCGATTTTAACCGGTATGACCTTATCTATGCCGGCGCACAGAAAAATATCGGGGCAGCCGGGGTCAACCTGGTAATCATCAAAAAAGATATCCTGGGTAAGGTAACCCGCAAGCTGCCTTCCATGATGGACTACCGCCTGCATATCGAAGCCGGCAGTTTACTGAATACCCCCCCTGTCTTTGCGGTCTATGTTTGTATGCTCACGCTCCGCTGGCTGAAACAACAAGGCGGTATCCCCGCCATCGAAAAGATTAACGATCAGAAGGCCGCACTCTTATACGATACCCTGGACAGCCTGCCCCTCTTCCGGCCGACGGTAGCAAAGGAAGACCGTAGTAAAATGAATGTGGTCTTCGTGATGGACAACCCGGAACTGGAAAAAGAATTCCTTTCCGTTTGTAAGGACAACGGAATGGTGGGGATAAAAGGGTACCGGACCGTAGGCGGCTTCAGAGCTTCCCTGTACAATGCCCTTCCGATAGAAAGTGTCCGGACCCTCACGGATCTCATGAAAGATTTCGCAAATAAAAAAGCTTAATAAAATGGCAACGATCATCCCCTTCCAGGCATTACGCCCCATCCCGCAACTGGCCGCGCAGGTAGCTTCCAGACCTTATGATGTATTGAACAGTCATGAAGCCAGGGAGGAAGCCGCCGACAACCCGAACTCTTTCCTCCATATCACCAAAGCGGAGATAGATATGCCATTGAATGTGGATATTCATTCCCAGGAAGTATATGACAAAGCCAAAGAAAACCTGCAATCCTTTATAGAAAAAGGAATTTTGATCGAAGAGGATAGACCTGACTATTATATCTACCGGCTGATCATGAACGGCAGGAGCCAGACCGGCCTGGTATGCGGTAGCTCGGTAGACGATTATGAAAACGACATCATTAAGAAACATGAGCTCACCCGGCCCGAAAAAGAAGCAGACCGGATCAATCATATGAAGACGATCCGCGCGCAGACGGGCAATGTCTTCTTGGCTTATAAAAACGTAGCTGCCATCGATGAGCTGATCGAAAACTGGAAAAACAGCCAGGACCCTCTTTATGATTTTACAGCGCAAGATGGCATTCAACATACGATCTGGGCCGTTGATAAGGAGGAGACCATCGGGGCCATCACCCGGTCCTTCGCAGAGAAAGTCCCATTCACCTATATCGCAGATGGTCATCACCGGGCAGCTTCCGCCGCGAAAGTGAGAAAGGAATTGGGCGCATCAGCCAGCACGGAAGCCGGTTATTTCCTTACCACCCTCTTCCCTTCCTCAGAACTGCATATCCTGGATTACAACCGGATGGTGAAGGACCTCAATGGCGCCAGCCAAGAAGAATTCCTGGATAATCTGCAGAAGGACTTCCTCGTAGGCAAAGTGGATAAGGCCTTTTCACCCGGTCAGCTGCATGAATTCGGTATGTACCTCGGGGGCAACTGGTATCAGTTAGTAGCAAAAGAAGGCAGCTATACCAGCGATCCGATCGGTGTGCTCGATGTTACCATCCTTCAAAAAAATGTCCTGGACCGGCTTCTGGGTATCAAAGATCCCCGGACGGACAAACGGATCGATTTCGTAGGTGGCATCCGCGGACTGGGAGAACTGGAAAAAAGAGTGGATAACGGTGAAATGAAAATTGCTTTCAGCCTTTACCCCGTTAGCATCCAGCAACTATTTGACATTGCCGACAGCGGGCATGTAATGCCTCCGAAAAGCACCTGGTTCGAGCCAAAGCTGAGAGATGGATTACTAACGCATCTTATTTGATCAATACTAAGAGCAATCCCTGGAATACATTACCTTTGGGCGATAAGAAAAGCCGAAAAGCATGAACAGGATCCTTCTTTTACCCTTCATACTGGTCTTGGCCAGCCTTGCTACCTACGCCCAACAACCCGACGCAAAAACACTACAGGAGACCGCCAGGACGTTTACCCGCCAGGGCGATTATGCCAATGCCATCGTGGTATTGAACGGAGCCGTACAAAAGGATCCCCAAAATATCGAATTACTCAAAGACCTGGCCTTTAATTACTACCTGCAGCGCGACTATTCCAAGGGACTGAACATTGCCCGTCCCCTGACAGAGCGGCCCGACGCAGATGTGCAATGCTATCAGATGACAGGACTTTTTTACAAAGCGATCGACGAGCCCAAGGAATGCGAAAAACTGTATAAGGCGGGTATCAAAAGATTTCCCCGGAGCGGCGTATTGTATAACGAGTATGGCGAGATGCTCTGGGCCCGGCAGGAATATTCCGCCATCAAACAATGGGAAAAAGGCATCGAAATAGACCCCAATTACTCCTCTAATTATTATAATGCCGCCAAACATTATTTTCTCACCTACGATAAAGTATGGAGTATTATCTATGGAGAGATCTTCGTAAACCTGGAAAGTTATAGCAGGCGTACCGCCGAAATCAAAGACCTTCTCCTGGAAGGGTATAAAAAACTTTTTGCGGAAGGAGATATGCTGAAAAATCAAAATACCAAATCCCCTTTTGTCGCCGCCTATCTGGGCATACTCAGCAATGTTTCACCTGCCATCGCTCAGGGGGTCACGGCAGAATCCCTCACCGTACTGCGGACTAAATTCATCCTGGCCTGGTTCGAAAAATACCCGGCAGGCTACCCGTTCCGCCTGTTCGACTACCAGCGCCAGCTGTTAAAGGATGGACTGTTCGACGCTTATAATGAGTGGATCTTCGGAGCTGCAGAAAACCTTCCGGCTTTCCAGACCTGGAGCACTGCGCATGGCGAGGACTACAGCCGCTTCACCAATTTCCAGAAAGGCAGGATCTTCAAGTTGCCGGAGGGCCAGTATTACCAGGCCACTTCCTACAGATAGCCCCCGCTTTCCCCCGGAAAGGTTTTTATTTGTCCTTTTTTGTTTTTTGTCTAATTTGGCTGTACCCAAATAATAACTATGACCGAACCCACGCGATTGTTCGATTGCCTTCAAATTCAACAGGAAAAAGCAGTTCTGCCGGATATGCTGGCAGCAAAGGAGAATGGTAAATGGAAGACCTATAGCTCGACAGAAGTAACGGATACCGTGAATAAACTCAGCGCAGCCTTGCTGGGACTGGGCATTTCCGGGGGGGACCGGACGGTAGAGGGCATGGACAAAGTCGCCATTGTAGCCAAGAACCGCCCGGAGTGGGTGATGGTCGACCTGGCCGTTCAACAGATCGGCGCTGTACTGACGCCCATTTATCCCACTATCACCGTTGCCGAGCTGGAATTTATCCTGAATGAGGCGCAGGTTAAACTCATCTTTGTCAACGACGAGGAGCTATTCCATAAAGTCCTGAGCATCCGGGACAAAGTTGCCAGCCTGCAGGAGATCTATACCTTCGAACATGTAGCCAATGCCAGGCATTGGAAAGAGTTGCCGGCCAGTGCGACTCAGGCAAACCTGGACCGCATTCCTGCTATCCGGGATCAAATACGACATGAAGACCTGGCCACCATTATTTATACTTCGGGCACTACCGGCACCCCCAAAGGGGTTATGCTCTCTCACAAGAACATCCTCAGCAACGTAGTGTCCTGCATTCCCTGTCTTCCCCGGGGACCTATCAGGGCCCTCAGCTTTCTGCCGCTCAACCATATCTATGAGCGTATGCTGACCTATGTATACCTTCTGAGCGGCAGCTCCATCTATTACGCGGAAAGCATGGATACGATCGGAGAGAACCTGAAAGAGGTAAAACCTCAGATGTTCGTTACCGTTCCCCGGCTGCTGGAGAAAGTTTATGACCGGATCATGCAGAAGGGAGCCGAACTGACGGGGGTGAAAAAAAAGCTGTTTTTCTGGGCGCATGGACTGGCTGCCCGTTATGAGATCAATAAGTCCATGGGGGCCTGGTATAATCTGCAGTTATCCCTGGCCAACAAGCTCATCTTCAGCAAATGGAGGGAAGCCCTGGGAAACAACCTGACCTGCGTCGCCAGCGGAGGAGCCGCCTGCCAGGTAAGGCTGATCCGTATTTTCACCGCTGCCCGGATCCCTATCCTGGAAGGTTATGGGCTTACGGAAACATCTCCCGTGATCAGCGTCAACCGGCTCCAGGTGGAAGATCGTATGTTCGGTACCGTAGGCCCCATTATTCCCGATGTAGAAGTAAAGATCGCTGAAGACGGAGAGATCCTCTGCAAAGGCCCCAATGTGATGATCGGTTATTACAAACGCCCCGATCTCACGGCGGAAGCCCTGGAAGGAGGCTGGTTTCATACCGGCGATATCGGCGTGCTGGTGGAAGGCAAGTACCTGAAGATCACCGACCGTAAAAAAGAAATGTTCAAGACCAGCGGCGGAAAATACGTGGCCCCCCTGATGATTGAAAGTAAATTACAGGAATCCCCCTTCATCGAACAGATCATCATCGTCGGCCCGGAGAGAAAATTTGTCGGCGCCCTGATCGTGCCGGCTTTCACTTACCTGCGGGATTGGTGCCGGCAGAACAATATCCCGGCAGGCACGAACGAAGAGTTGATCCTTCATCCCAAAATTATCGGGCTCTACCAGGAAATAGTGGAGAGCTATAATAAATACTTCAGCCATGTGGAACAGATCAAAAGATTCGAATTGCTACCGGCTCAATGGAGTGTAGACACCGGTGAAATGACGCCCAAACTCAGCCTCAAGCGCAAGGTGATCACCGAAAAATATCGCAACGCAATCGAAAAGATCTACGCGGAATGAAAAAAATAGTATCCCTTTTATTGCTGTCCTGTCTGCTTACCATTGCTGTATGCAGAGCGCAGTCCGCTGCCATAAGCGATAAAGAAGCTATGGACCTGGGCCAAGGCGAAGACTGTCGTTGAGTCATACCGGAAGAGCCCCCAATTCAAACAGGGTTATATCGACCAGCTCTATGAAAAACACCCCGAATTAAAATAAAAACAAGGGACCGGGTAAAACAAGGAGCCGGGTAATGGGTCATTTATCCGAAAACTTAAGGAACTGCAAACGCCCGTTGCCCACGATCAAAAATAACACCAGCAAAAGGAGCACCACGATCGTAAGCAGCAATTGGGAAAAGGGCCTATACATATCCGGAAAAGCATTGATAAAAAAGAGGGCCCCTATTAATATCGGTATCTGGAGAATACAGGCAAATCGGGTCAGCACGCCCAATATCAGCAAAATCCCTCCCAATATATGGGCAAAGGAAATATAATTGCTCATCAGGACTGACGTAAAGGACCCGAATGACATCTTAGTGGTCATCAGAGACAACATAGTGCCCATATTCGTGAGAAATTCAACTCCTTTATAGCAAAGAAATACGCCCAGGAGGATACGGACGATATCGAGCCATTGAGGGTGGTGGGTATCACCCCAGTGCTCCACGCGTTGTACGAGGTTCATATGACATCGTTTTAGGTAAGAAAAAAAAGAGCTCAACTAAATATACGAATTTTTATCCATACTTCCATACCCGTCAGATCATCTTCTTAATTAATTTTCCCAAAGTCTTCAGTCCTTCTTCCACCTCTTCGTCCCAGGGCCGCGCATAACTGATCCGCAGGCAATTCCCAAACTGCCCCCTTGCCGAGAATAGCTGCCCGGGGGCCACCGAGATCTGATGTTTCAAAGCTTCCTGGTACAAGTGATAGGCATTCAATTTCTTGTCCAGTTCGACCCAGAGCACAAAACCACCCTGTGGCCTGGAGACCTTGGTATCCTCCGGGAAGTACTGCATAATCCCCTGCAGATAACGAAGGCATTGCGTATGCAGCGCCTTGCGCAATTTCTTCAAATGGTATTCATAGCGGCCGATACTTAAAAAATGAGCGATCGCCTGTTGGGTGATCGTCGTGCCCGTTACGGTGTGCATCATCTTGGTACGTAAGACTTTTTCGGCGAACCGGCCGGGAAGGATCCACCCGATCCGGTAGCCCGGCGCCAGGGATTTGGACAGGGAGCTGCATTGCAGAACCCACCCTTCTTTATCAAAGGTCTTACAGGTCTTCGGACGGTGCCGGCCAAAATATAATTCTCCATAGATATCATCCTCGATCAGGGGGATCTGCCGCCGGGTGGCCAATTCTACCAGGGCCTGCTTCTTCTCTTCGGGCATGCAACTCCCCAGGGGATTGCTGAAATTAGGAACGAATACACAGGCCTTGACAGGGAACTGATCGATCAGGGTTTCCAGGTGCCCGGGATCCACCCCTGTCAGGGGATCGGCAGGGATCTCCAGTACTTTCAGTCCCAGCAGTTCGATCACCTGGAAAATACCAAAATACGTGGGGTTTTCGATAGCCACGGTATCTCCCGGCTGGGTCACCGCTTTCAGACACATCACTAACGCCTCCATACAACCAGCCGTCACTACGACCTCTTCTTCCGAAATTTTTCCGCCCCAGTTGAAAGCCTGTTTGGCTATTTGCCTGCGTAATTCCCGGTTGCCCTGTATATGCTCGTATTGAATCCCGTGATGACTGGAAGCCCGCATAGCATGCACCAGCGACTTATTCAGCTTGGCTGCCGGCAATAGGCTGGTCGGTGGGGCGGCTATGGAGAAATTGATCAGGTCATTGGAAGAGATATTATTAAAAACGGCAGTGATCATCTCCTGCACACTGACTTCGCTGGTCATCGGCTCAGGCTCGGCGATACGGGGCAGGCCCGGCATCCGCCGCAAATTAAACCGTACATAGTAGCCTGATTTCGGCCTGGCTTCAATGAGCCCTTTTCCTTCCAGGTGATAATATGCCTGGAAAGCAGTTCCCATACTAATCCCATACTCTTCACTCAGCATCCTCACGGAAGGCAGTTTATCCCCGATCTTCAGGATCTCCTCCCCGATCATTTTCTCCAGGCCATCGGCTACCTGCAGATAAATATGATCCTGGTCGTTGAATTTCTTTTTATTCATATGAATTTATTTAAACCCGGCGGGCCGGGCGATCTTCTGGCCCCCTTCCGGGCATATACCCCAAACTGAGACACTACCCATAGCGCCCATCTGATATAGTCAAAAATAATAAATCTGCATCTGTTTTTTATAAAATAGGTTCCTGAAATTTGCAGAGAAACCAAAGACTATAACATGACTACACCCCCCCATGAACTGAGCCTGGATCCTCTAAACTGGGATGATCTTCGTCAGCTTGGTCACCGGATGGTAGAGGATATGATGGATTACCTGCAGACGGTCAGGGAAAGACCGGCATGGAAGCCTCTTCCGGCGCCTATCCTAAAAGACCTGCAACAGCCCCTGCCCCAATTGCCACAGGATGCCTCAGCCGTATATGAGGATTTTACCCGCCAGGTATTACCCTATAACTGTAATAATATCCATCCCCGCTTCTGGGGCTGGGTGCAGGGCGGCGGTACGCCTTTCGGGATGCTGGCCGATATGCTGGCCAGCGGCATGAATCCCAACCTGGGCATCGGCGATCATGCGCCGATGTATGTAGAGCGCCAGGTGCTTGACTGGAGTAAGGAAATCTTCGGCTTTCCCCAGACAGCCGGCGGCATCCTCACCAGCGGCGCCTCGATTGCTAATATCACAGCCCTGATCGTGGCAAGAAATCATTTTAATGAACAGATCAAACACAAAGGACTGCGGGCTGTACCTGGACAACTAAGGGTCTATGGCTCTTCTGAAACACATAATTGCGTAGCCAAGGGCATCGAAGTGATCGGGATCGGGAGCGAACATTTCCGCAAAGCGCCGGTGGATGAGAACTACCGGGTACGAACAACTATTTTACAGGATATGATCCGGGAAGACCGGGAGGCAGGTTATCTTCCTTTTTGTATTATAGGGAATGCAGGTACCGTGAATACAGGAGCCATCGACGACCTGGAAGGTCTTGCCAACATCGCTAAGCAGGAAAACTGCTGGTATCATATCGATGGCGCCTTCGGCGCCATCCCGAAGCTATTGCCTGAATTCGGGGAAACCTTGAAAGGCCTGGAAGCAGCCGATAGTCTCAGCTTCGATTTTCACAAATGGCTGTACATGAATTATGAAGTAGGCTGCTTGCTCGTCAAAGATGCGGCTGCTCACCGGGCCGCCTTCAGCGCAGACGTGAGCTACCTGGCAAGGCATGACAGAGGCATGGCCGCCGGTCCCGACCCCTTCTCCAACTATGGGATGGAACTATCCCGTGGATTCAAAGCCCTGAAAGTATGGATGTTACTGAAAGAGCATGGCGTACAGGAATATGCGCAACAGGTCCGGAAGAACCTGGAACAGGCCGCCTACCTGGGGGACCTGATCGGGCAAAGCCCGAAACTCCAGTTATTGGCGGCTGTTTCCCTGAATATTGTTTGTTACCGCTATAATCCCGGGTGGCCGGATAAGCGGGACAATAATGAACGACTGGATAAGCTGAATAAAGAGATCCTGATCCGGCTACAGGAGGAAGGGATTGCCGTTCCTTCGTTCACGTTGCTGAATGGGATCTACACCATCCGGGTCGCTATCACCAATCACCGCAGTACCCGGGCAGATTTTGACCTGTTGGTAGAGGCAAGCGTCCGGATAGGGGACGAGCTGGCCGGCTGACCAGTGAAATTTAGGTAAAAAATAATGCGGGGGATGTGGACGACCTGGATTTAATCGGTATATTGACATGTGCCGGAAATGCGCTATTAAAAATTTAGCGCATTTCCGGCAAAGGGCTATTGTCGGTCCTTCGTTAGAGCTTCACTGGAACTTCGTTCCTCGTTCCAGCTCGCTCGAAGCAGATCCGGGGGCTTTCAGCGTCTTATTGGAGAAACAATCGTATACCATTATTATGGAGAAAAAATTACAGGGACAGATCGCCATTATTACCGGCGCCAGTTCCGGCATCGGGGCCGGCGTATCCAAAGCATTGGCAGCCGCAGGGGCCACTGTCGTCGTCAATCACCCGGTGGCCGCTACCCTCGCCGCCGCAGAAGCCGTGCTTACAGAGATCAAAAGCGCCGGCGGCTCCGGCATCACCTATCAATGCGATGTCAGCAAAGAAGCGGAAGTGCAAAAAATGTTTGCCGATGTGATCGCTCAATTCGGAACGGTGGACATCCTCGTGAACAATGCAGGGCTGCAACGGGATTCGCCTTTCCAGGATATGACCCTCGAGCAATGGAATTTTGTCCTGGGAGTCAATCTCACCGGTCAGTTCCTCTGTGCCCGGGAAGCCATCCGGGAATTCCTCCGAAGAGGCATCGTGCCGGAAAAATCCAGAGCCGCCGGCAAGATCATTTGCATGAGCAGCGTGCATGAGGTCATTCCCTGGGCCGGGCATGCGAACTATGCCAGCAGTAAAGGCGGTATCATGCTACTGATGAAAAGCATCGCCCAGGAATTCGCCCCTCACAAGATCCGCGTCAACAGTATCGGGCCCGGAGCCATCAAAACGCCCATCAACCACCAGGCCTGGGATACTCCTGCCGCCGAAAAGAAACTACTCGAACTCATCCCTTACGACCGGATAGGCGTAGCCGAAGACATTGGCGCCGCCGCCGTATGGCTGGCCAGCGACGATTCCGATTATATAACGGGCATCACCTTATTCGTCGATGGCGGCATGACCTTATACCCCGGATTCAGTACGAACGGATAAGCCTTCCCCCATCCCCTAAAGGGGGGCAATGATCCCGAAAGATTTTTAGAAAGTATAACAAGAATTGAAATGAACGAAAGTGACCATAATAGCAGCGAGCCGCCAAACTCCCCCTACAGGGGGCCGGGGGGTGAAAAAGAACGCCTGAAAAATGCGGACTGGAAGAAATGGGGACCTTATCTCTCCGAACGCCAATGGGGCACCGTGCGTGAGGATTATAGCGCCGACGGAGACGCCTGGAACTATACAACCCATGACATGGCCCGCAGCATGGCCTGGCGCTGGGGGGAGGATGGCCTGGGAGGATTTTCCGATAAGCGGCAATTGATGTGCTTTTCCGTCGGCCTATGGAATAAAAAAGACCCGATCCTGAAAGAAAGATTGTTTGGCCTTAGCGGGCACGAGGGCAATCACGGGGAAGACGTGAAAGAGCTCTATTATTACCTCGACTCCTCCCCCACCCATTCCTATATGAAGATGCTGTACAAGTATCCTCAATCGGAATATCCTTACCAATGGCTATTGGATGAAAATCATCGCAGGACCCGTTCCGATCCTGAATTCGAATTGACCGATACCGGTATCTTCAACGAGGATAAATATTTCGACGTTTTTATAGAATATGCCAAGGCGGACATGGAAGACATTCTCATCCGCATCACGGTATATAACCGCGGAAAGGAGGATGCCCCCCTCCATATCCTGCCCACCCTGTGGTTCCGCAATACCTGGAGCTGGGGATATGATGACTATAAGCCGGCCATGATGTCCTCCAACGAAGGAAATATCATCGCCCTGCATAGGGACCTGGGGGAGTTCAAGCTGCACGGAGAAGAGGGAGGTCAGCATCTTTTCTGCGATAACGAGACCAATACGAAGCACCTTTATAGCGTAGACGGGAAAGGATATTATAAAGACGGCATCAATGAATACCTGCTGCACGGCAACCAGCAGGCAGTGAACTTCCAGCAGGGGACCAAAGCGGCCCTGGATTTTGAAAAATGGGTGCCGGCCGGCCAGTCAGTGACGATCCGTTTGCGGTTGGAAGACAGGAACAATACGAACCCGTTCCGGGATTTTGATGAGATCTTTACAGCCAGGCTCCGGGAGACCAACGAATTTTATGATGAGCTACAGCGGGATGTGACAGGAGAAGATGAGAGGATGGTACAACGGCAGGCATTTGCTGGGAAGCTCTGGGGTAAACAGCTCTATTATTACAATGTCGACCAATGGCTGAAAGGCGATCCCCACCAGCCGTCCCCTCCGGCAGAACGCCTCAAAGGCAGGAACAAGGATTGGGATCACCTGAAAAACAGTAATATCATTTCCATGCCGGATAAATGGGAGTATCCCTGGTATGCGGCCTGGGACCTTGCTTTCCATTGCATCAGTTTCGCAACGATCGACCCGGATTTCGCCAAACACCAGTTGCTCTTGCTGACCCACGACTGGTACATGCACCCGAACGGGCAACTTCCCGCCTATGAATGGTCCTTCAGCGATACCAATCCGCCCGTACACGCCCTGGCCGCCTACCGGGTATATGAGATCGATAAGAACAGTAACGGGGGGAAAGGAGATATTGCTTTTTTGGAGACGGTATTCCATAAGCTGCTGCTTAACTTTACGTGGTGGGTCAACCGTAAGGACGCCGAGGGTAATAATATCTTCGAAGGAGGATTCCTGGGAATGGACAATATTGGCGTATTCGACCGGAGCAATACCCATCTGCCGGAAGGGGGGGTCCTGGAACAGGCTGACGGAACAAGTTGGATGGCCACCTATTCCCTGAACCTCATGCGGATAGCCCTGGAGTTATCCATGTTCAATCCCGTTTACCAGGATATGGCCAATAAATTCTTCGAGCATTTTCTCCATATCGCGGGAGCCATTGCAAACATGGGATCTGGTTCCGTGGGTCTATGGGATGAAGAGGATGAATTCTTTTATGATGCGGTCCGCATGCCCGGCAATACCAGTTTCAGGCTGAAGATCCGTTCTATGGTGGGGTTGGTGCCCCTGTTCGCCGTGGAAGTCATCGACGACCAGATCCTGCAGGCCCTGCCGGAATTTGCCAAGCGGCTAAAATGGCTTTTGGATCATCGTCCCGACCTGGCGGCCCTGGTCTCCCGCTGGCATGAAAAAGGATCGGAGGACAAGCATCTCCTGTCCCTGCTGCGAGGCCACCGGATCAAGCGGATCCTTTCCCGTATGCTGGATGAAACTGAATTTCTTAGTGAATATGGCATCCGGAGCCTTTCCAAATACCATGAACAGCACCCTTATGAAATGAAGGTGGACGGCCAGGTATTAAGCGTGCGCTATGTACCCGGGGAATCCGATTCTCCCCTGTTCGGCGGTAATTCCAACTGGCGGGGCCCCATCTGGATACCCATGAATTTCCTGATCATCGAATCCCTGCAGCGCTTCCATCATTATTACGGAGATGATTTCAAAGTGGAATACCCGACCCATTCAGGCAACTACCTCACCCTGCATGAGATCAGCGTGGAATTAGCCAGGAGGCTGATCCGGCTCTTTCTTCGTGATGAAAAAGGGCGGCGCCCCGTATTCGGAGACAATGAAAAAATACAGCATGACCCGCATTTTAAAGATTATGTCCTCTTCTACGAATATTTTCACGGAGATAATGGCAGGGGGGCCGGCGCTTCACACCAGACGGGATGGACGGGCCTTGTCACCAAGTTCCTGTTTCCCGGAAAGGCATCTGTCTCGTCACCAGCTTCCCGATCGGAAGAAAATAAATGATGGGGCGGTAAATAGCAGGGCCTGGCAGGGTTAGTTGAAGATCTTTATAGCCGGCAGCTGAACGGTAAATGCATTGCCGCGATGGATATCCGACTCCACGTGGATCGTGCCTTTATGCAGGGAAATGATACGTTGGGCAAGGGCCAGCCCAAGCCCGAACCCCCTGGAATTACCCGTTCCGGAACCCCGGTAGAAAGGCTGAAAGATCTGATCGATCTCCTCTGCCGGAATGAGCTCTCCCTGGTTCACCACCTGCACATAGACCTTGTGATGGGCAAAAGAAAGATCAACCAGGGATTTTTTATCGGAAGCATATTTACAACCATTCTCTACGATATTCTTTATAGCGATATAGAGCAGTTCATTGTTGCCGAAGACCACGAAATCTTTCTCATCTTCCGGGAACTCGCCGAAATTCAATTCCACCTCATAATCGGTATTGAGTTTTTTTACATCGGCCATGACCTTCAGCAATACCTCGTCTACTCTTACCTCATTCAGCTCAATACCACCTTGTGAGCCGGTCTTGGCGATCTCCAGCAGACTTTTGGTCAATAAGGTCATCTGTTGCACGTCCTCCCGGATAGAAGACAATACCTGCTCGTATTCCTGTGCGCTCCTTTCCTTCTGCAAAGCCACTTCCACCTGGCTGGAGACGGAAGTAAGCGGGGTCGAGAGTTCATGCGATGCATTGGAGATAAATCTCCGCTGAATAGCAAAAGATTCCTGCAGCCGTCCCAACAGCTCATTGAAGGTATTAGCCAGTTGGCTCAATTCGTCCTGCCCGGTGCCCGCCTGGATACGGTGGGAAAGGTTGTAGGAAGAGATCTCCTTTACTTCACGAATGATCTGTGCAACGGGTCTTAACAACTGGCCGGCAAAAAGATAGCTGACCAGGGCCGTAAGAAATACGCCCACGGCCATGCTGAAGAAAAGGATCCTGTTCAGCTTCGCAACCCTTTCCAGGCCATCATCGTCATGTCCCGCCACGACTACGATAAAATGCCTGCGGTTCGCTACCCGCCGGATGGCTATCGCATCGCGGTTGTCAATGGAAAAATACTTCTCGCCCCGGGTCTTGATCTCCTGCAGCATATCCGGCGACACCGACAGGGGCAGGCTGCCCGGCATATCGAATTTGTACAACACCTCTCCTTCATCGGAATAGATGGCAATGCTCCGGGATTGTAACAACCCTACCGTAGACGTAGTATCCATCCTCCGCAACAGCGTAAGGGCGCTATCCCCCATCAGCGCATATAGCTGGGTATTGTAATTCGCCCGGGCCATCAGCCGCTTGTCAAACACCTGCTTCCTTTCCAGCCTGGCAAAATAATAGACGGAATAAGTCAATACGGAAATGATCGCTGTCACGAGCAAGGTAAATAACAGCATTATTTTATAGCGGATCTTCAAGTCAGGCGTTTTCTTTTAGAACATACCCCATTCCCACCTGCGTATAAATGAGTTTGGAAGAAAAATCTTTCTCTATCTTCTTCCGCAGAAAATTGACATACACATCTATCACATTCGTCTTGGTGTCAAAATCAATATCCCATACATTCATCGCAATATCTATCCGGGATACCACTTTGTTCTTGTTCCGGATAAAATATTCCAGCAGCTGAAATTCTTTAGCCGTCAGGGGAATCGTCCTCCCTTCCCGGGTTACCTCTTTACTATCCAGGTTCATGACAAGATCGCCCACCTTCAGTATGTTGGTCCCGGCGCCCGGCTGGTGATGAAGCCGCTTCAGCAAAGCCCGGATGCGGACAAGCAGCTCCTGAAAATCAAAAGGTTTTACAATATAATCGTCGGCCCCCGCCTCAAATCCTTCAATTTTATCCTCCGTCGTGTTCATGGCCGTCAGCATGATGACCAGGATCTCCTCATTATAACCGCGTATATGACGCGCCAGCTCATAGCCGTTCATGAGAGGCAGATTAATATCCAGGATGGCAAGGTCATAAGGATTGGCATCGAATAACTTTTTGCCGGCCGCTCCGTCATAAGCCACATCCACCTCATAATGCTGCTCCGTCAATCCCTTACGCAAGGTTTCCGCAATTTTCTTTTCGTCCTCTACCAACAATATTTTTGTTTCTGCCATAATATACCATCTTAGGTCCTAAATTTATTCAATCGCCTGATCTTCTCCCTGAATACCCCATTAAAAACGCATTAAACCGTTTTAGCAAAAAATTCTCTCTTCTTGCTGCAATATGCCGAAAAAAATCGTAACTTTTGTAACTCTCCCCTAAAACACTAACTGTAGTACGGATGCCTGCTATCTGAAGATATCCTTGAAAACCTATTTAAAATCTAAAAAAGGGGGTTGCTATGAAATTTCACGAATCGCCTTATGTCAACAGGCGGAAAAAAACGATCGAGTTTTACGTCCACCACCTGAATGCGACCGCCTGTTCCCATATTTCTTTGGCAGGCACATTCAATCATTGGGCGCCGGATGAATTGAAGATGTCACCGGAAAAGAAGAACGGCGGATGCTGGAAAGTCACCATTCCCATGTTGCCCCACGGCAAGTATTATTACAAATTCTTTATTGACGACAAGATGTGGATGGAAGACATTGAGAATCCCTTACGCGAGCCGGATGGCGTAACCGGGTGGAACAGCGTGTTGACGGTTTAAAAAAGGCTAAAAAACAGGCAAGGGCGCTAATTAAAACTATTAGCACCCTTTTTTTAACTATTGTTATATAGCTTATAGACCGGCTCCCTCACCGCATCTCCTTTTTCACTGCAGATAAACTCCAGCATGCCGGCAACGGCTTCCGGTTGCACCCAGTCGGAAAAATTGGCATCCGGCATACTTTTCCGGTTGTTCGGCGTATCCATCGTACTGGGCACCACTACCGCCGCTACCACATTCCTGCCTTTTGCCTCCGCATTCAGCAGTTCAGCCAGTTGAAAGAGTAAAGATTTACTCAGAGAATAGGCCAGCGCTCCCTTACCCTGCTCCGGTTTTAGGGCAGGACGGGCGCCGATGAAGACCAGGCGGCCATAACCATTCTCTAACATATGCCGGAATAAAGGCCGCGCTATAAAATAGGCGGTTTCGAAATTCAGGGAGATCATTTTTTTCAGCGCCTCCCCATCCGTAGCCCCGATATCCCCCATAGCAAAGCCACCCGCCAGGAGCAGAGCCCCATCAATCCTGCCTTCCAGGCTGATCAACTCCTCCGCAAAAGCAGTCGTAGCCTTTTCATCGGCCAGGTCCACCTGTTTTAATTCGAAGTTATCATGAGCCGCTGCAAATCCCAGATGTTCCCCTGATTGGCTGACAGCGATCACCTTATATCCTTCGTCCAGGAATTTCTTCACGGCAGCAACCCCCAGGTTGCCATTCGCGCCGGTAATGATGATTGTTTTTGGCATATAATGTCTATTAAGGCCTTTATTTTGTTGCTGTCAGCGCTTCCAGCATTTTCTCCGCCACCAGCTGATTACCCGCCTCATTCAGGTGCACCCTGTCCAGGGTGAGTATGCCTGATTCCTTGTTTCCCGGGTTGTTCTTCTGTTCGTAATTATGAAAAGTCTCCCGAAGATCCACCAGACCGCAATGCCATTTCTGGGCAAGATTGCGAATGATCTGTGAATAGGCGTTGAGATCGCCGTCCTGCTGGTTGGTAAAATCGGCCTTTTCACCGATCACGGCCGGAGTGCAAAGGATAACACGAATATGTTTGTCCAGCAATTTATTGATGATGGCTGTATAAAATTTTTCAAACTTGTCCGGATCGGTTCCCGTTCCAAAGGACTGCTTGTGCCATACATCATTTACACCGACAAAGATGAACACCACATCCGGGTTAAGAGCCAGCACATCGTCCCCCATACGCAGGTAAAGGTCATATACCTTGTTGCCCCCGATACCGGCGCCGACCAGGTCATATTGGGACCCCAGGCCTTTTTGCGTCAGCGCGTCCTTCATCTTCACGATATAACCACCCGGCTTCGCCCCGGCTTCTGTGATGGAATCCCCGAAGAATACCACACGGGTAGTTTTGGATTTGACAGAGACCATGGAAGTGACAGTTGTAAATAAGATAAATATAAAGGCAGATCGAGAGAAGAGTCGCATATTCTTTAAAAATTTTCTTCTGCCAAACCTACATCAAAATGTCCAAACGTCGTATAATTTCCATACAAGCCCTGCTATTATGATAAGGACATTTCCAGAAGCCCGCCTTATCCTGTCCCGGCATCGGCGAATGGTCTTTTTGCACCCCCCACCACCATTCTCCCCCCTTCGGATCCCGGATAAAATGCTTCACGAAGTTCCAACTGGCCAGCGAACGTTCCAGCCAAACCTCGTCCCCGCTCACCTGCCAGGCATTTAAAAAGCCGATCATGGCTTCCGCCTGCGGCCACCAATGTTTTTCGCGGACCAGGTGATCTTCCTCCCGTTCATACCAAAGCCCGCCATCACTGTCTAACCCCTCCGCCGCAGCCCGGGCCGTTTTCAAAACGAGCTGCCGGGTCTTTTCCATCCAGCCCGGATCGCCGGTCACCCCGGCCGAATCCTGCAATAACCAGGATGCCTCGATATCATGTCCATAAGAGACCATGGAAGACCTTACCGTCCAGTCTTCATCGAAGAACAGGACCAGATGCCCCGTACTGTCCTCCACCATATACCGGTCAAATACTTCCAGCAGACCTCCGATCCGTTCTTTTAAAAGAGCGTCCGGCCAGGCCCGGTAGAGATTGGCATAGGCTTCCAGTATATGGAGATGGGTGTTCATCGTCTTTTGCACATTCGCATCTTTCTCGCTTAACCGCAGATCTTCCAGGGGTTTCCAATCCCGGGCAAACGCTTCATAATATCCTTTTCGCTCCCTGTCATAACTGTACCGCTCGATCAGCCGGAATAAAGCGATCGCCTCGTCCAGAGCAGCCTGCTCCCCGGTAGCCAGGTAATATTCACTCAGCCCATACAGACAAAATGCCAGCCCATAGATCTGCTTCCGGTCATTCAACGCAGCCCCCCTGTGATCGACGCTCCAATACACCCCTCCATGCTCTCTGTCAATAAAATGGGCAAGCAGGTATTCATAAGCCCTTTGCGCAACGGGCCGGTAGGCGGGCTCTTTCGTATGGGACCAGGCGGAGCTGAAGGTCCAGAGAATGCGGCTATTCATGACAACCCCCTTAGGCGCATCGGCGATCACCTTGCCCTCCCCATCTATCCTGCCGTAAAATCCACCCTGCCGGTGATCGGGAGTGAATTCCATCCAGTAACGTAGGATGGATCCCAATTCCTCTTTGTAATGGGTCAGGTTCATTTTATGTTTTTCATTGCTAATTCTTCCATTAAGGCGTTCGGGGACCTATACGGCTTATTCTTATCGATGATTTGTTGCAAAGTAGTTACAGAATGGGCGGAATGTCCCCCATCCTGCGGCGTATTGACCACATAATCGACCAACTTATCGATCGTAGTAGTAGCCACATGCATACGGGTATCGGAAGAAGCATAATAAATAAAGACCTTCCCGTCCTCATCGGCGATCCATCCGTTGGAGAACACCACATTCGATACATCTCCCACCCTTTCCTCCCCCTGAGGCGCAATAAAATAGCCTCCGGGCTTATAAATCACCCGGGTAAGATCATGCAGGTCGGTCATGAAAAGATAAAGGGTATAGCGTAGGCCCGCAGCCGTATTCCTTACGCCATGGGCCAGGTGTAGCCAGCCAAGATTCGTTCGGAGAGGAGCAGGTCCTAATCCATTCTTCGCTTCGTTAATGGTATGGTAGATCCTGGGGTCGATAATGACCTCGCTGTCGACAACGGCATCCGTTATGGAAGCCGAAAGGCCAAGTCCTATGCCGCCGCCGCTGCCCGTATTGATAAACCCATCCTGGGGCCTGGTATAAAAGGCATATTTCCCATCGACGAATTCAGGATGGAGAACGACATTTCGTTGTTGCGGAGAATGTGTTCGCAGATCAGCCAGCCTTTCCCAGCTCAGCAGATCCTTCGTTCGGGCAATGCCACATTGAGCGACGGCAGCTGACTGATCGGCCGGCGGAGCGGAAGGGTCCTTTCTTTCCGTACAGAACAACCCATAGGTCCAGCCGTCCTCATGCCGGGTCAACCGGATATCATAAATATTCGTTTCTAGCTGTCCCGAGCCCGGCATATGCACCGGCGAATCCCAGAACCGGAAATGATCGATCCCGTTAGGGCTTTCCGCAATAGCAAAAAAAGATTTACGGTCAGCGCCCTCCACTCTGGCCATCAGCACATATTTGTCTTCCCATTTGATGGCGCCGGCATTAAAGACCCCATTGATGCCAAACCGTTCCATGAGGAAAGGGTTTGATTTTTCATTCAGGTCATAGCGCCAGAACAGAGGGGCATGTTCCGCCGTCAATACCGGGTATTTGTACCGGTCAAAGATCCCGTTGCCAATATCATTCGTTTCATTGGGTTTACTGATCAATTCTCCGTATATCTCGGTTAGCCTTGTCAGTCTCTTATTAAACAGATTCTTCATCGTCACAGATTTTAATTGAATAAATCAATACTCGTTCAGCCGATCCCACCAGGTCCTTTTAAGGATCAGTATAATGATCAATAATATAGCTGTCGTGATCAATAAGGGCAGCTTCAACCATAACACGATGTACATGGGCAACATGGTCAGGCATAACTGCCCGATGATCCCCAGCGCCACGTTGAAGATATTGCGGCGGAAATTCTTATTCCCCCTGAATGAAGGATCTTCATCAACCACTTTCTGATACACAGGCTTCCAGAATCCCCAGGGGCGAACATTCTTATAAAAAGATTTAAGGGTCTCCTCCTCTGTCGGAGGCGTTGCAAAAGAACCGATCACGGAGCCGGCCATCGATAACAGGAATAAAAAAGGCCAGTAATACAGATCCAATCCTTTCAATACCCCGAATGATTTCAATACAGCCAGCGCAATAGCAGGAACAATGCCCGCCAGCATTCCCCAAAAGAACCCGCTGGCATTGAATCGCCACCAATGCCATTTCAGCATATTGGCCGCAACATAGCCCCCGTATAAACCCGATACGATCCATTGAAGGATGGTATTGACATCTTTTACGAACAATCCCAACACCACCCCGGTAATAACTACGACCAGACCTGCCAGGTAGTTCATTGAGATGATCTTACGCGTAGACGCTTCGGGGTTCACATATTTCAGGTAGATATCATTCACCAGGTAGGCCTGGGCAGCATTCAGCGTTCCGGAGAAAGTGCCCATAAAAGCTCCCAGCAATCCCGTCAATACAAGCCCCATTAGCCCCACGGGCAGGAAATTATTAATCGTAGCCGGTAATATTTTTTCAAAGTCCGTCCCGTTACCTGTCTGCAGGTCTCCATGGATCTGATCGTAATACAGCAAGGCCAGCACGGTCAGGCCGATGATCATGGAATACCGGATCGGCAATAAAATAATGGAGACAAACCCGCTCATCTTGCTGGCTTCCTGCGGAGAACGGGTACTCAGTACCTTCTGCATATCATAATTCGGCGCAGGGCCGGCCAGACTGGCAAACACGCCCTTGAACAACATCATCATAAAGAATATGCCGAACAGGGAAAACCCATCCTCCTGTATTTTTTTATTGGCGTCCCCCAGGATACCCTGCCAGTTCAGATCCAGCCGCCATCCGAAAAAAGGATTGAGCCAGCCCTCCGGTACAGAGAGGGAATGCCCCCGCTGCCGAAGGCTCACCATGGCAATGACGCCGATACTGATGCAGGCTACGGACATGATCACATACTTGATCACATCTCCCAGCACGATGCTATGCATGCCTCCCAATATGGAATAGAACATGGCGAACAGGGTAAAGACAATACCGTAAAAATGCGGGACATAAGCAGCCGGGACATGGAAAGGAATAAAAGGCTGTACGATGTCCCAGGGGATAAAGATCTGCATGAACTTTCCCAATCCCACAAATCCATATGCCATAAACCCCAGGCAGCTCAGCAGAGCGAAGGCCACGACTATATTATGCGAGGCGCGTACCCCGGGCCCGGACTTGCCAAAACGACTGGCCAGCCATTCCGCCCCCGTGGTGGCATTGGATCTTCTCAGCCAGCGCGAGAGATACATCATCATGAAGACCTGGTTGAATACGGGCCATAACCAGGGGATCCAAATACTCTTCATCCCATATACAAAACATAGGCTTACCATCCACATCGTGCCGGATATATCGAACATATCCGAGGCATCGCTCAGTCCCAGCATATACCAGGGAAGCGATTTCCCGCCCATCAGGTAATTATCCTTATTCAGACTGGCTTTCTTGCGTAAGGACCAACCTAACACCACCATGGTGA
>DASWFF010000069.1:0-50149 GCA_036394375.1 Puia sp. | reverse complement strand
ATCGTAGGTAAGAACCTGCGGGGTGAAGAATTGGAGAAGAAGCTGGGCGAGCTATTCGGAGAGTAGAACATTTATTTTAGTTGATAAATCCCGGTGTATGCAACACATCATCCAAGACATCTGTAGAATGTTCACCGTTACCCTTGTCCGGTATTTCAGCATCGCGGGGATCGCTTTCCTGCTGTTTTACAAGGTGCTCGCCGTCCGATTCAGGAGTTCCAAGATCCAGACCCGTCACGCGGGGAAGAAGGATTTTTTCCGTGAGATCCGGCATTCGATCCTGTCCGGCTTGATCCTGGCGGCAACGGCGTTCGTGGTGGTATCGGGACCGCTGCGGCCTTACACGCTGATCTATGCGGGCTTCAGCGACTACCCGGTCTGGTGGATACCGGTCAGCCTGGTATTGACCCTGGTAGTGCACGACACCTATTTTTATTGGATGCACCGGCTGTTACACCATAACCGGATTTTCCGGTACGCCCACCTGGTGCACCACCAGTCGACCAATCCTTCCCCCCTGGCTTCCTATTCCTTTCATTTCCTGGAAGCCATCCTGGAAGGGGCCGTGGTCATTATTCTCGCTTTTGTCCTGCCCTTGCACCCGCTGACGATCCTGCTGTTTACCTTTGTCTCCTTTTTTATCAATGTCTACGGGCACCTGGGTTATGAGATCATGCCCAGGAGCCTGCGGCATAGCATCTTGTTCGAGATCATCAATACCTCTTCGTATCACAATTTGCATCACCAGAAGTTCAAGGGGAACTACAGCCTGTATTTCCGGTTCTGGGACCGGTTGATGAAAACCGAGCACCCGGATTATGTGAAAGAATACGACCGGATTCAGGAACAGCGGTTTGGCAGTAACGCATGAATTACCTACGCTATCTTATCCTGGCGCTGGCGGCAGCGATCATGACCCGGCCGGTTCATGCGCAAACAAAAGTGATCTCCCTGAAAGGTGCCGTAACGGATTCCCTCACTGGCGTTGTCCTGGAACAGGCCAGCATCTTGTTGCTGCGTTTACCCGGGGAAAGGACCATCAGCCAGGCGATCTCCGGCAAAAATGGTTTTGTATTGCGCCGGATCCCGCCGGGCAATTACCTGCTGATCAGTAGTTTTATAGGATATAAAAGGGATAGCCTTTCCCTAACGGTTAGCGACAGGGACAGTTCAGCCCTTATCCTGCCAATCCGGATGCAGCCTGCGGGAACGGACTTAATGGAAGTGGTGGTCAGAACAACGATCCCGCCTATGACGATCCGGCACGATACCCTGGTCTATAATGCCAACGCCTATAAGACGCGGCCAAACGCCACGATAGAGGATTTTTTAAAGAAATTGCCCGGGGTAGAAGTGGATAAGAATGGCAACATTACCGTACAGGGGAAGAGCGTAGAGAAAATATATATTGATGGGAAGGCTTTTTTTTTGAGTGATCCGCGGATCTTAACGCAAAACCTGACGGCGGACATGGTGGAGCAGGTGGAAGCGATGGACGCGCATAGCGATAGAGCCAAACTTACCGGCGTACCCGATGCCAACCCTGGCAAGGCGCTGAACGTGAAACTGAAAAAAGGCAAAAAGCCGGGATTCCTGGGCAATGTGCAGGGTGGGTATGGAACGGAAGAAACCCGCTCGGCGGAAGGCCAGGTGATGCGGATGCAACAGGATCCCTGGGTTTTCGCCAACTTCAAAGCCAATAGCAATGCCTTGTCCGGTTCGACCAACGGCAACCTGAATTACAGCGGCAAGCTGGGCAGCAAAATAACGGCTACGATCAATTATGCCGGCAACCAATCCCGGAGCGACCAGTCGCAAAATTCCTTTCAGGAGACGTTCCTGGGGGATTCAACCTTAACGCAAAGGAGTTCCCTGCAATCCAATACCAAAGATGCGGGGAATACGTCGTTCGCTTCCCTCATATGGAATATTGATTCTTTCAATAGTGTCACGCTGAGCCCGATGGTAAATAATAACACGGCGGCCAGCGCCTCATCGGATACGCAGGCGGTGGTAGCCGGTAAAGCGACCGGCAACTATACCAGCAGCCGGGGAGTAACGAATAATACGGCCTCCTCCAAAGGGTATAGCCTGAATAATGGTCTTTCCTTCAGCCACCGGTTCCGGAAAACAGGAAGAACCTTCTTTGCCGGCCTGTCCGGTGGTTATAACCGCCAGCAACAGGATGCGGCATTGTATTCCGTACTGGACTCCTATGACAGTATAAATGGTGTTATCAAAAATTCAACGGTTAACCAGCAATCCACGCAAAATACCGGTATGCACAGTTATGGCCTGAATCTAACGTACACGGAGCCTATCAGCGCCCGACAGGTTTTAGACTTTTCCTACATGGTAAATTATGCGGGCAATAGTACGGATAAGTACAGCTATGATTACAACCCGGTCACCCGGCGGTATGATCTGCCGGATAGCCTGACCACCAATAATTTTACCAATACCAGCACCACCCAGCGGTTGGATATAGGCTATGATGTAAACTCCGGCAAGCTGCATTACCAATTGGGGACGGGCGTGCAATTCAGCAGGATGCTAAACAACAACAGGACCGGTAAAGTAGTTCTTGAGCAAGCTGTTACCAACTGGTATCCCCGGGCTTCCCTCCTGTACGATATAGCCAAAGGCAAGAATATTACGATGCATTACAATGGGAATGGCATCTCGCCGTCGATCGACCAATTGCAGCCCTTGCCCGACCTCAGCAACCCTTTCCTGGTCAAAATAGGGAACCCCAACCTGTACCCGCAATTTACCCATGCGGCGGATATCGGCTATCAGAGTTTTAACACGGAGCATTTCACCACCTTCCTGGCGCAGGCGGGCGCCAATTATATCCTGAACAAGATTACGTCTTCCACCACCGTTGCCCGCTCGGGCATCCAGCAGATCCAGTATATAAACGTCAACGGGGCCTACTCCTTTAACGGCAATCTGACCTTTGGCTTTCCCCTTGGCGGCCTTAAATCCGGGAACGGAAAGATCAATTCTTCTGCTATGTACAACCGGGATATCAGTTTTGTCAATGGCGCCCAAAACAATACCAGCGGGATCGGGTTCACCCAGGACCTGAGCCTGAATTTTAATTACCGGGATAAACTTTTTGTAGAGGGAAAGTCTGGGATCAGCTATAACGCCATTCAATATAGCATTCAGCAGGGGGCCAATACAAAAATCGTAACGCAGCAATATGATTTCGATATTTCTTATGAGTTGCCGCTTGCGCTCCGGCTGGCGACGGATTGCCACTGGCAGATCACCGGGCCACAGGGCAACCTGCCCGGCAACCAGCAGGTATTGTGGAATGCTTCCTTATCCAAAAAGATATTTCGTAACAGGCAGGGGGAGCTGAAGTTGTCGGGAATGGATCTGCTAAATACGAGCAGCGGCTACAGCCAGAACAGCAGTGCAAACTCCATACAAACCACGACTACAAAGATAGTGGGTAGGGTATTCCAGGCCGGATTTTTGTACCGGTTCAAGAAATGATTTTGATTCGATGTCCGGCATCTCTATCCTGTGCATGCTCAGTCGGGTAGAAGCCGCCCTCCCCGTTAGCCAGACCTGGTTTCCCTGGTTGCTGGCGGACGTGCCGATCCTGCCCACGGCGGCTCGTTGTCCCGGAACGCCCGGGTTTTCGCCGGATCGCCGATCGGGCAAAACAGCTGGTAATGGTAGACCAGCGTGTAGTATTCTATTTGTCCGGTAAATGAAGGTTTGATATACTTAAAAAAGGCGATCGAATGGATTTGATCGTCCGGATATAGAAATGGGGGAGAATCGTGCACGATCCCCCATTTACGGGCACAACGGGAATGCCGCAAACTCTTCCTGGCTTGGGTAAAGGGTTAGCAGTTCCTCTGCCATTAAAGGAAGGTCCGTAGACACAGACCTTCGGAGACTGACAACAGTCACATGAGAAAATTATTCAGGCGTCCTCGGCCTCTTGTATCTGTTCATTACCGTTACATGGAAAAATAAGCGCTGAATGCTGGAATCAGCAACTGGTGGCTAAGGTGGTTCCGGCGATATCCCGGCCGGGAAGCCTGCAGACAACGGGTCCGTTTTCCCGTTGTCCCTTGGATGTATCCGTCAGAACCGTCGCAAATATAGAGGGAATAAATCGAAATTAATAAACGTTCGTTGTCAATTTTTTTTCAAAAAAATACTCGCTCACCGACTAGTCCTTTTCTTTGTTTCAGCTGTCTTAGTAAGGTCCCCGAGAGTTTCAGCTTCTCTCATTTCTTCCTCTTTTTTCCCCCACTCATCTCCAACGCATACGCCGTCTCCACCTTCCCCTCGCTCAGCACAAAGTACGATTGCACCGACCCGATATTCGGAAGCGTGGCGAGCCGGTTCATAAATAAATCCTTATACTCCCCCATATCGCGGATCGCCGTCTTCAGCAGGAAATCGAACTGACCGGTTAATTGATAACACTCCATCACCTCCGGGAATTTGACCACCTCCCGCTCGAACCCCTTTAACGCTACCAGCGAATGCTCCTTCAGTTGGACCGTAGTAAACGCCACCAGGCTCTTGCCGATCAGCTCCTTGTTCAGCAGCGCTACATACCGGTTCACAATTCCCTCCTCTTCCAGCTTGCGGATCCGTTCATAAACCGGCGTCACCGACTTACCCAGCTTATCCGCGATCTCCTTATTCGTCAGCTTGGCGTCATGCTGCAGCAGTCGCAGGATCTGCAGATCCGTAGAATCCAATGTATGCATAATAGTTTTTTTTACTGAAAAGACTCGCCGGTCCTCCTGACGGATCGGATGAATAAACGGCCTAAGGACATAAAAATAGTTTTATTTTCTACAAATTCATAATAGACCAGATATTTCAACCATCCTTCACATATTTACGGCAAATACGACCACCATATGAAAAGAGATAATATCCTGGTAATAGGCGCCTGCGGACAGATAGGAGCGGAGCTGGTCCCGGAGCTGAGACGTGCCCATGGCGACTTTCATGTCATCGCTGCCGACCTCAAAGTGCCCTCCCCCGATACCGAATCCGCGGGACCCTATGAACAACTGGACGTCCTTAACAAAGGCGCCCTGTCGGCGCTGATTCGCCGTCATGATATCACCCAGGTCTACTTGCTGGCCGCCCTGCTCTCCGCCACCGCCGAAAAACTCCCTGAGCGCGCCTGGGACCTCAATATGCAAAGCCTGCTCCATATACTGGAACTTGCAAGAGAAAAGCGACTCGCTAAAGTCTTCTGGCCCAGCAGCATCGCCGTCTTCGGACCCGGTGCATCGAAGAACGGCTGCCCCCAGCAAGCCCCACAGAACCCCACTACCGTCTACGGCATCAGCAAATCCGCCGGCGAACAATGGTGCCGGTACTACTTCGAAAAGCACGGCGTCGATACCCGCAGCCTCCGCTACCCGGGACTTATCAGCCACAAGACCCCGCCCGGCGGCGGGACCACCGACTATGCCATCGATATCTTCCACCAGGCCCTCGCTGGTAAAAAATACACCTGCTTCTTACAAAAGGAAACCCGCCTTCCCATGATGTACATGCCCGATGCCATCCGTGCTACCCTGGAACTCATGCAGGCCTCCGCTGCATCCCTCACCGTGCGCAGCTCCTATAACCTGTCGGCCATGAGCTTCACCCCCGCCCAACTTGCTGCCTCCATTACCCAGTGCCTGCCGGATTTTAAAATAGACTACGCGCCCGATTTCCGGCAAGCCATCGCTGCCTCCTGGCCCGGTAGCATCGACGATCTTCCGGCCCGCAGCGACTGGAAATGGGAACACCAGTACGAGCTAGCCGCCACCACCCGGGACATGCTGCTCCACCTCGCCATCAATAATGTACAAGCGCCGGACCGGCCCGTGGAAGCAAACCCCGCACTGCAACCCGGCGTCTTCTTCTAACCTTCTAATGAAAAAAACAATGCACAACCGCATCATACTTCCTTTAGACAACGTCGGGCTCGAAGACATCGCCCTCGTCGGCGGTAAATGCGCCTCCCTCGGTCAAATGATCCGTCATCTTTCCGGCCTCGGAGTTCGGATCCCCGGGGGCTTTGTCATCACCACCGACGCCTACTATCAGTTCCTCGAACAAAGTCAGCTCGAGCGCTTTATCAAAAGCGAGCTCGACCGCATCGACTTCAACAACGTCGAGTCCCTGCGCCGGTCCGGGTCGAAGATCCGCCAAGCCATCAGCAACGCACGATTCCCCCATGAACTGTCTCATCAAATTATCGCCTCCTATGAGACCCTCTCCCAATTCTATGACCAGTCCGCCACCGACGTCGCCGTCCGTTCTTCGGCCACCGCCGAGGACCTGCCCGACGCCAGCTTTGCCGGCCAGCAGGAGACCTACCTCAACGTCCGTGGACCCGCTGCGCTCATCGACGCCGTCCGCAACTGCTTTGCTTCCCTGTTCACCGACCGGGCCATCAGCTACCGGCAAACTTTCCACTTCGATATCTTCCACGTCGGCCTCTCCGTTTGCGTACAGAAAATGGTCCGCTCCGACCTGGCATCCAGCGGAGTCGCCTTTTCCCTCGACACCGAGACCGGCTTCCGCGACCTCGTCGTCATCAACGGCTCCTACGGACTGGGTGAGCTTGTCGTCCAGGGCGCCGTCTCCCCCGACGAATTCCTCGTTTTCAAACCCGCCCGTAAAAAAGGCTTCGCGGCCATCATTGAGAAAAAGCTCGGCGTCAAGGACAAGCTCATGGTCTATGGGGACAATACCGACCAGCGGGTGAAAATCATCCCCGCCGAAGAAGCCCAGCGGCAGCGTTTCTGCCTCGATGACCGCCAGGCCCTGCAACTCGCCGACTGGGTCATCAGCATCGAAGATTACTATAGCAAGCTCAAAAATAAATGGTGCCCCGTCGATACCGAATGGGCCGTCGACGGCCTCACCGGGGGCCTCTTCATCGTCCAGGCCCGCCCCGAGACCATTCACTCCCGCAAACAGCAACATACCCTGACAGAATACCGGATCGGCGACACCACCGCCGACGGACAGCCAAAAAAACTGCTAGGCAAAGGCATTGCCGTCGGTGACAAGATCGCGGGCGGGAAGGTCAACATTTTGTATAGCCTTGACAAACGGGTAGGAGGCCATGAATTCGCCGAAGGCGACGTCCTCGTCACCGATATGACCGACCCCGACTGGGAACCCATTATGAAAAAAGCCTCCGCCATTATCACCAACAAGGGCGGCCGGACCTGCCATGCGGCCATCGTCGCCCGGGAGATGGGCTTGCCTGCCATCGTCGGCTGTGCCAACGCCACCGAATACCTCACCGACGGACAGGTGGTCACCGCCTCCTGCGCCGAAGGCGAAGAGGGGTTTATCTATGCCGGCATATTGGATTATCATACCTTGGAAACCAGGCTGGACCAGCTGCCGGTGTTCGACACCCCCATCATGTTGAATACCGGCTCTCCCGCCACCGCCTTCGGATACGCCCACCTGCCGCATAGCGGCGTGGGCCTTGCCCGGCAGGAGTTCATCGTCAACAACTACATCAAGGCGCACCCCCTGGCCTTGCTAAAGCACCGCGGGATCAACGACCCGGCCCTTTCCGCCGAAATCAAAATCCTCATCCGCGGGTTCGCCGACGAAGAGACCTACTTCATCGACAAGCTGGCCTTCGGTATCGCCAAGATTGCCGCCGCCTTCTACCCGCAAAAAGTCATCTTAAGGTTCTCCGACTTCAAAAGCAACGAATACCGTAACCTTTTGGGCGGACAGCACTTCGAACCCATCGAAGAGAACCCCATGATCGGCTGGCGGGGGGCCTCCCGCTATTACAGCGATGCCTACAAACCCGCCTTCCAGCTCGAATGCCGTGCCATCAAAAAAGTCCGCGAGCAAATGGGCCTGGATAACCTCGTCGTCATGATCCCCTTCTGCCGCACCGTCGACGAACTGATTAAAGTCAAGAAAGTAATGGCGGAATCCGGCCTCGTGCAAAAGGAGAAGGGAGCAGATAATGGACTGGAGATCTACCTAATGGCCGAGATCCCCTCGAACATCCTGCTCGCGGAGCAATTCGCGCAGCACATCGACGGGTTCTCGATCGGCTCCAACGACCTTACCCAGCTTACCCTGGGGCTTGACCGCGACTCCTCCCTCGTCGCTCATCTCTATGACGAGCGAAACGAGGCCGTCAAAACCTTGCTGCGCATGCTCATCCGCACCGCCAAGAAATGCGGCGTCAAAGTCGGCATCTGCGGACAGGGGCCTTCCGACTTCCCCGACTTCGCCCAGTTCCTCGTCGAAGAAGGCATCGACAGCATCTCCGTCACCCCCGACAGTTTAATCAAAACCATCCGCGCCATCCACGAAGTCGAATCGAAAATGGTAAAAACAAAAGCCAAAAAACCGGAAAAAATAACATAGAAAGGAAAACCCGTTACATCACCCGGGTCGCGCTGAACTATATGGCCCGGTACGGGGACTACCTGGAACAGGTCTTCACGGCTTTTTTCAATCATCTACCAGAATAATGCAACCTATGCATCCGGTACCATCCTTTTTCTTCCTGCGTGTCGGCGGCCGCTTCGAAAAGATCGCTTTTGCTGATATGGTCTTCGTGGAGGCAAACAAGAATTATTGCAAGCTGCACACCACCCACAGGGTCTACTGGAGCCTTACCACGCTGAAGGCCGTAGAGGCGGTGCTGCCGCCGGGCGATTTCTGCCGGATCCACCGGTCCTTCCTGGTGTCACTCACCCACCTCACCGCTTTCGACCGCCGCACCGCCTACTTGCCCGGCCACAAACTGCCGATCGGCGAAAGCTATTACCACCATCTGGAGCAGCGAGTCCTGATCTTGACCGATTCCCACAAACAACCCGGATATGCCACTGCCCACCTGCAGAATCATCTATAACGACCCTTTTGCCCGCCAGGCGTTCGCCACCCTGACAACCCTAACCCGCATCCTCCATCGCAGCACCGACGCGACTGTCCGGCCCCGCTCCCAGGATTTTTAACTTCGCTGAGCTGAATACCGGTTTCGCTAAGCCGGATAACGATGTTCCGGATATGGATGTTCTGGATACCGATGTTTCCGGGCTTTGATCATTTGATAGCGAGTAAATCCACTTTTTCGATCACCGGGGGGCTGGCTAAAAGGGCGGCGGCATTGGCCATTAATGCTTCTGCTATTTTGCCGGACAGGTGGGCCTGCCTGCCTTGATCCGTTTCAAAAGTGTCAAAAATGCCAAAAGTGGAGGGGCCTAGCTGCAGGGCATACCATCTTACCGTATCCGGTTCCGCCTGGGCCAGGGGTAGGGCGCTTTTTAAAAAGGATAATACTTCGGACTCCTTGCCAGGTTTGGCTTCTACGCGTGCTAACAATGCAAATTTTTCCATGGTCGTAATTTTAATGATGCTTGTGAGGAATACAATGCAAACCTATTTAATCGTTCCTGATCAGGGCAAAAAGGATAGTTCAAAAACTTACGTAAAAAGTTCAATCAGAGAGGCTGTGTCTGGGGCTTTTGCCAAACCTGTTCTTAAAGGCCGTGCTAAAATGGGAGAGGTTCTTATAGCCGGAGCTATTGAATATTTCGGAGGGTGTGGCTTTGCCGGTTTGCAGGAGGGTCATGGCCCTTTCCAGTCTTTTTTGTTTAAACCAATTGCCGGGGGTATCCTTAAAAACCTTGACGAAGCGTCTTTTGAAAGTCGATACGCTCATATTGCAGAGAAAGGCCAATTCTTCCAGGTTGAGGTTAGTATATTTATTGGCCTCCATGGTGTTCTTAAAAGACAGGTTGCGGTCCTCTTCCAGCGAATATTGCAGGAAGGAAATAAACCGATTTCCATAGGTATCGGCCAGGTAGATCATGATCTCTTCGAACTTGATCTCCAATAATTGCTTTGACAGGTTTTTACCGGGCGAGAAGTGAAGGGATAAGGAGTGGATAAAGACTTTTATGAAGGCATCCTGTTCGAAGGAGAAATAGGGGGATTCGGGTTTGGGCTTTTTGGGAGGATCGGATAGCAGCCCCTTTTTTAGCAGGAGTTCAGTGAGTTTTTCCCGGGAGAAAAACAGGAGAATGCTCCTGTAATCCTGGGAGCCATGATCTTTCTCCGTCAGCAGGCAGTTGCCGCGCGTCACGATCAATGCTGATGTATTATCGATTTGAATGGTGGAACCGGCGAAGTTTAATTCTTTATGGCCTCCCAGCAGAAAGCTGATGACATATTGTTCCAGGACGACTTTGCTCTTATTCATCAGATTGTCGAGGTCGTAGTAGAAGACCTGGAGGTCGGCTTTCTCGTCTGAGGCTAAATTGCCGGGAAGCTTTTGCATGGGGAGTTTTTAAGAGACAAAGTTCAGGAATTATATGGACGGGCACCCATTCCGGAGCTCGTTCATGGGAATTTAATTTGCTTTGTACCTTTTATAATAAGCGCAAACGCCTTTCATCAGGCAGATTTCACATAGGGGTTTGGGCCGGCAAATCTCCCTGCCCAAAAACGACATGGCCATGCCTGCATCCCACTGGCTTTCCGGCAATTTTTCCATGATCTGTTGCTCTATCTTCTTCGGATCGTTGCCTGTCGCTATGCCCAGCCTCTCAGCAACCCGTACTACATGCAGATCGACAATGACTCCCTCAGGCTGTTTGCCGGCTTCCCGCAGGATTACATTGGCAGATTTCCGGCCAATACCGGGTAGAACTGTCAGGGCATCCAATGTCACCGGGATATTGCTGTCTTTTTTCAATTTTCGGGCTATTTCTACCAGCCAGTTTGCTTTATGGGCGAAATTCCTTATTCCTTTCAGGTAGGGAAATAAGGCTTCCGGCGTGGCTTTTGACAATACCTGCATATTCCGGAAAGCCTTGAAGAATTCCGGAGCGACCTTATTGATGTAGTCATCGTTGCTTTGTGCGGATAAAACTACCATGACTACCAACTGGTAAACGTTTTTATACTCCAGCGGATGTTTTTTGCCCTTGTACTTTTTAAGCAGGGGGCGAATGGCAAGGGTCCAATCGATTTTGGCTGGCATACTGCAGTATTTATGCAGTTAAATCTACTAAAATCATTCCATCTGGCAGGAACCTGTAACCGGTTGTTGCATACCATTTTGAAAATATATTACCCGGTTTGAAAGGGTATTACGTCGTACAATTCTTAATTGAAATTGCTTTCTGGCTGTTCAAACCCTTCACTGACTGCATTTTACCAATAAGCTCTCCCATTTGACATTTGAGGCATGCCTTTTGGCACCATGGTAGGAAACAGTAAAAGATGAAAGAGTATTTCCAGCGACTCGGCAAAAAGCTAAGACCTTATCACCTGCTACATGGAATGTATTTACTAATATTTGTAGTAGGGATAATTTATCGCCTGCTGAAACATTCCTAAAACCTATTCTACGATTCTACAGAATTCCATAGGCAGTATTGTTATTTTCCTTATAGCTGTATTACTGGCACTACCCTTGGGAAAATATTTGAGTAAGGTATATAAAGAAGAAAAAACGTTTTTTGATTTCTGGAATCCTGTAGAGAACTTCATTTACAGGATCTGTAAAATCAATAGCAGGGCCGGGATGAATTGGCGACAATATCTTTCGGCCATTGTAGTAATAAATTGTATATGGCTTGTCTGGGGAGTCGCTGTTCTGCTTTTCCAGGGAAAACTATTTCTTAATCCCGCAGGCACCCATTCTATGGAGTGGTCACTGGCGTTGAATTCAGCAGTAAGTTTTTTAACAAGCACCAACCTGCAGCATTATTCGGGAGAGACAGGTGCAACCTATTTATCGCAATTGGCTGTATTTACGTTTCTGCAATTTGTAAGCGCCGCAACGAGCCTGGCAGCAGGCATCGCAGTAGTAAGAGGGTTAACCAATAAAACCGCATCAAATCTCGGTAATTTTTATAAAGATTTCATTCGTTCCCTAACCAGAGTGTTGCTTCCACTGTCTTTTATAGCAGCTGTTCTTTTTGTGCTCAACGGAATGCCAATGACTTTTGAAGGCCCTCACACTATTTCAGGCCTGCAGGGGGATACGATCCATGTAGCCAAAGGCCCGGTAGCAGCTATGATCCCCATAAAAGAGCTGGGTTCCAACGGCGGTGGCTTTTTCGGCGCCAACGACGCACACCCTTTTGAAAACCCTAACTTTTTTACCTTCATTCTGCATACTCTTATTGTATTGTTATTGCCAATGGCATTTGTCTTTTGCATTGGCTATTATCTCGATGCCCGACGGTTCGGTAAAATGCTTTTCGTAGTAATGACAGCAGGGTTTCTACTGGTAACTATTCCCATAATTAAGCAGGAAGTAAGGGGAAATCCTGCCATCACTGCAATGGGCATTGATAATTCGGCAGGCAATATGGAAGGAAAAGAAATTCGATTCGGAAGCTTCTATTCGGCCTATTACAGCGGTGTGAATATGGTTGTTCCCGCCGGAACTACAACAGGGGTACACGATAGTTATATGCCTTTGAGCGGTATATTTATGTTGGTGGGTATGCAGATTGACGCGTTTTACGGTGGACTTGGTACCGGATGGATAAATATGTTTATCTATCTTATAGTGGCTGTTTTCATCGGTACGATGATGATCGGCAGGACGCCTGAAATATTTGGCAGGAAAATAAGCGTACCCGAAATGCAGATAGCAGTAGGGATAAGTGTGGCACAGGTGATGGTACCGATGGTACTGGCGGCTGTGGCATCTTATGTCTACATTCATTATCCCGGTGGTAATAATGAGTTGAACTGGCTTTCAAACAAAGGATCGCACGGCTTTACTACTATGTTTTATGAATATGTTTCTTCCGTAGCCGGTAATGGCTCCAACTTTGGAGGGCTGGGTAACAATACCGTATTCTGGAACCTGACAACCGCATTGGCTATGGTGTGCGGAAGATTCATACCCATTGCAGGAGCTATACTAATTGCAGGTTTGTTACAGCAAAAGAAATATGTTCCTTTATCGAGAGGGAGTTTACCGACTGGTACTACTACATTCGGCCTGTTTTTATTATTAGTGATTATTGTTCTTAACGCCCTGTCTTTTCTACCCGTATTCATGCTGGGGCCGATCTCAGAATCTTCGCTCTTCAGATAGTCTTCCCTGTTATCTGCTCCTGCAGGTTGATAAACCAACCCCGTCAAAATGATAATTATTTTTTAAAAAAGAGTGGCAAGGAAGGACAATATCTTTTGCTTCTAATTCTAAAACAATGATTATAAGAGGGTTATATGAACGGATTTTTCGGGAATGATTTTAGGATGTGTGCCCATAAAATCCGAAAAAT
The DNA here is from genome assembly GCA_036394375.1 of Puia sp. Lineage (GTDB taxonomy): Bacteria > Bacteroidota > Bacteroidia > Chitinophagales > Chitinophagaceae > Puia. Next base: position 36,845 of record DASWFF010000069.1, on the reverse strand, counting down.
TATCTTCTTAAAATGTTGTTATGAATCCGATCAAATGTTTGGCTCTTATTGTTATGGGAATGTTCCTGTTTTGTCAAAGTGCAGACGCTCAACAAAGCGCCGATAAAAAGATTAATGATACCATTCCCAGGGGCATGCCAAGCCCCCTTCCGGCTCCTCCTTTTCCCAGCTCGGATTGGGCGGGTGGTCCTGTTATTGGTGTACCCGCCGACGCTCCTGACTATGCGCTGCAAAAGGCACTCGGGTTGGCGAATAATAAAAGCAGAATAAAAATCTATGGCTGGCTGGACCCCTCCTATACTTATAGTACGTCCAGCATGACTAATATACCGGTAGCCTATAATATCATGCCGAATAAATTCGAGTTGAGCCAGGCCGTGGTGCGTATAGAAAGAGCACCCAATACTGTTCAAACCGACCATGTGGATTGGGGATTTCGGTCCAGCAATGCCTATGGTCTTGATTACAGGTACACGGTTGCCAAGGGATGGTTTAGTGACCAATTCATTAAGAAAAATAATCTTTACGGATATGATCCTGTAGAATTATACGGGCTCCTGTACTTTCCAAAGGTTTTTAAGGGATTGCTCTTAAAAGTCGGGCGGTATATTTCTCCCTCTGATATAGAGGCCCAACTGGCTCCTGACAACTACCTGTATTCCCACTCGGTCATGTTTTCTTATGATCCCTTTACCTGTACAGGAGTAATCGGTAAAATAAAACTTAATAATCAATGGCAGATTGACCTGGGTATACATGGTGGAAATGATATGGCGGTTTGGACCAATTCTTCTTCACCAACCGGACAAGCCTTCGTGCGCTGGACTTCTCAAAATAATAACCATTCCATTTATGCGGGTATCAATTCTTTAGGTGCCGGCGTCTACAAAAATGGGCATGACAACCTGCAGATGGTATCAGATGTTTGGGGATGGCGGATTAATAAAACGCTGCATATGCAGACCGAAGCCTATTACGAGTGGGAAAAGGACGCAGCTTTGGGCGGTTCAGCCAGCTATGGACCGGTACGATACGGTGCGGGTGGTGGTCCCGGCAATATTATCCCAGGTATTTCAAAAGCAGTAGGAGCGGTGAATTATTTTCAGATTTTACTGTCTGGTAAAAGTTATATTTCTGTGCGTAACGACTATTTGAATGATTATGATGGCTGGAGAACAGGGTATGCAACCACGTATACCAGCCATACAGTGGGTTTTACCTATTATTTTACTGACTGGCTGTTTATTCGCCCCGAATGCAGGTATGATCGTAATTGGGATAAAAATATTCTTCCATACGACTTAGGCACTAAAAAGGATCAGCTCACGGTTGCCGCGGACATGATTGTGAGATTTTGATATGCCGGACTGAAAAATAAGCCCTTCCCGGATCGATTGTCAGTTTGAAAATATGGATTATTCGATAACAACTGCGCAAGGTTCCTTTTCAAAGCCAAATGATAGCACAGTTTTAAGAATAACATCAGAAATGAATTCTTTGATATTAAATTTAGCAGCGGAGAGGGCAAGTAAGTAATTGCTCTCCGGAAACCTCTTTTGTCACAAATCCCCCCTGATTTAGTCGTAAACCCACATCTGCCGGTAAAAAGGCGGCCACTACCTTTGTTGAAAGAATCGTAAAATGAGAAAGGTAAAACTTCAGATGCAGTTATCGCTGGATGGGTATGCGGCAGCGGCGGATGGAAGGTTGGATTGGATGATATGGGATTTTGGCAAGGATTGGACCTGGGATGAAGAAATAAGGAATTATCATACCGGCCTGACGGCTTCCAGCGATTGTGTGCTGCTGAGCAGGAAAATGGCGGAAGAGGGGTTCATAGGGCATTGGGCCGAGATAGCTCAACATACCGGCCATCCACAGGCAGTTTTTGCCGAAAATATCGTCCGGGCACAGAAGGTTGTCTTCACCAAAACGCTGGACAGATCAATCTGGGAGAATACGAAACTGGCCAAAGGCGATCTGGCCGCTGAAGTCAATGCGTTAAAGAAGAAGCCTGGGAAAGATATGATCGTTTATGGAGGGGCCTCCTTTGTGTCTGCTTTAATTCAAGCGCGGCTGATCGACGAATTTCATTTGGTTATCAATCCCACGGTCCTGGGTAATGGGTTACCCATCTTCAAAGAGGCCGGCAGGATGGGACTTACGTTGATGGACGCCAGACGGTATGCCTGCGGGGTGGCAGTACTTATTTATAACTATAAAAACAGCTTATGAAACAGCCTCAGAAACCGCACAACCTAAACAAACAATTTACGGCAACGCTGCAAAAAAGCCCGGCCAAAGGCGGTTGGGTCTACCTGATCTGGCCCGAGTCGGTGGCGTTCTTTGGAACCCGGGGACTGGTAAAGGTACAGGGAACGGTGGACGGGCATCCATTCCGCAGCTCATTCATGGCATTGGGAAATGGTACGCATAAGTTGCCTATAAAAAGTGCGCTTCGCAAGGCAATCGCGAAAGACGTGGGCGACTCTGTTACCGTCAGGCTGGAGGAGCGGATAACGGAGTAGTTAAACTTTATCCGCTAAATAGCCCGGCTTTTCCAGGACGTCAAAATGAGTTACTTCCGCTTCAAATTCCAAAAGATAATCCTTGTCTTCGGGATAGTACCGGGCTTTCAGATGATCCTGTCCTGCAAATTGTTCAATGGATGCAAGGTCATCCCAGAAGGTAAGGGTATAAAAATGAGTTATTCCCTCCTCCTCTTTTTTCAAAAGAAATACCCCTCGGTTGCCGCTTGTCGCCTGGTAATCAATCAATCCTGTTTTTAATAAATACTGATGGTAGGATTCCGATAATTCCTTCGGCACCTTGCCGTGCCACATTCTTGCTATCATTTTTTTATTAAATATACTATTATTACGTGTAAAACAAAGAGGGCTGTCTTTCCTTATCGGGTTTGACCAAGTGGTCTTAATACCACCTCGTTTATGGTAATATTGCCAGGCTGGCTTATCGCGTATATAACGGCATCGGCAATGGCTTCTTCATCCATTTTGGGCATGTCCTTTAAATTTCCGTAAAGGGCTCTAATCTTCGGGCTGGTAATATCCTGTCCCAGTTCTGATTGGGTGGCGCCCGGGAAAATGGTAGTTACTTTTATGGTCTGGGCTACTTCTTCGCGCAGTGTCTCCATAATGGCCCGCACGGCAAATTTGGTGCCGGCATAAACCCCAATGCCCGGAGATGTCTTTAAGCCACCTACGGAGGAAGTGGCAAGAATATGGCCTTTTCCTCTTTCCAGCATATGCGGCAGTACTGCATTGATGCCATATAAGACCCCTTTGATATTGATATCGATCATCCGGTCCCACTGCTCTACCAATCCTTCGTCAAAAAAGGAGATGGGCATAATACCGGCATTATTCCATAGGACGTCTATGTGACCGAATTGGCCGATTGCCTGTTTGACCAGATTATCGAGGTCAGCACGTTTACTTACATCTGTTTTTACATACATTGAGTTTTTCCCCAATTGATTGACCAGGGTCTTTAGCTGATCTTCACGACGCGCGGCCAAAACCACTTTAGCGCCGAGTCCGATCAATTTGCGGGCGGTAGCTGCGCCCATGCCGCTGCTGGCGCCGGTAATTACGACCACTTTGTCCTTAATATTTTCCATTGCATTATTTTTATAACGCAAAGGTAGTTACGGGACCTAAGGTAAAATTATGCAAATCAATCAAAAAGTTATGAAAGGGCAATCGTTTGCTTCCGGAAATGATTGGGAGTCTGCCCGGTTTGTTTCTTAAAGAAGATATTGAAATTGGAGGAATGTTCGAAACCCAGGCAATAGCCAACTTCGGCAACGGCCCAATTGCTGTGCAGCAATAAGGCTTTAGCCTCTTTGATCATTTTTTCCGCTATATGTTCCGTAGTGGTTTTGCCCGTTGTTTCTTTCAGCGCCTTATTCAGGTGATTGGTATGGACGGATAGCTGCCCTGCGAATTCATTAGCATTTTTAAGCGGTAGGGTATGTCGTGGGGAAGCTATCGGGAACTGTCTTTCCAGTAGCTCCAGGAACAGGGAGCTGATGCGGGCGGAAGATGTCCCCGGCTTGTAAAAACGATCGGCTGGCGCTATCTTGAGTGATTCATGGATGATGATCTGCACATAGCTGCGCAGCAGCTCATATTTGTTGATATAAGCCGATTGGATCTCCGTCAGCATCTGTTCAAAGATGCTGATCAAAAAGCTGATGGTCTTTTGATCAGGATATAAAACAGGATTGCCTCCAACCCGGAATAAAGGCGATCCGGCAACACTCTCCGTTTTCAGATGATGGTTTATAAAATCCTCCGTAAATAAGCAAAAAAAGCCGGTTTCACTTCCGGATACCCGCTCCCAGGAATAGGGGATCATCGGGTTGGAGAAAATTAGCGCATGATCATGGATGGCGATGGCCTTGTCGGCATAGGACAATACTCCTTCAGCTTTGGTTGCAAGCGTTATTTTATAAAAATCCTTTCTGGTGTGCGGAAAAGAGCCGGCCCTGTTAAAATCTTCAATGCGGTAAACATTGAACTGCCCGGCATCGGAGTAGTCCTTACCGTGCCGGTGATAAAAATCTCCTATGGATTCTTTGGCCTTCATTTGGCAAAGTTATGGAATTCAAATAATAACTTCGCTGAACCTGGATATCCAATTCGTCGAGCTGGATATCCAAGTTCCCGGGCTTTGATCATTTGATAGCGAGTAAATCCACTTTTTCGATCACCGGGGGGCTGGCTAGAAAGGCGACTCTATACTTTTTAAGCAGCGGGCGAATGGCAAGGGTCCAATCGGTTTTGTCCGGCATACTGCAGTATTTTTGCAGTTAAATCTACTAAAACAATTTCCCAAAAGGAAAAATGATCGAAGTAAAATGTGAAGCAGCCGGCGATCAGGCCTATTTTTTCTCATCTATCACAGCAGATAATTCTGCGGCTACTTTCTCAGAAAGCGCATGATAACCGGAAGGATTTGGGTGAGCGCCGTCGCCCCCTTCATAAAATTCAGGATGGTTTATTGTAAATTCCCATAGGGAATCGATCCTGATGTCCTTTTGCTTCGCGATAAAATCCAGCGCTATTTTATTCCTTGCCTTTATCCTGTCAGTTTTTGGATCTAATAGGCTCATGTCCGCTTTGGTGTGTAGCGGCGTGATCGTTGCCCAGATCAATTTAGCATGAGGCGCTTTTTTCCGGATCTTCTTAATAAACGCCGGAAAAGCTGCGCTATATTCTTCTTCCGTATATCCAAATCCATGCAAGCCATTATTGAAATGAACGACATCAAATTTATAATAACTCATTATCAGATCGACCTCCTTCAACAAAGCCGGATCGCCTATACTTTTTGAGGTGGTTAAACGCGCCACATAAGCCTTGCCCTCTAAAATCTTCTGAACTTCAGGATAATATCCCCGTGTAATTGAATTTCCGATCAAAAGAATCCTGGGTAAAAGCGAGTTATTCGTATCAGGCATCCACACATCGAGCCATTCAATATTTTCTCTCACCGGCATTTTGCGGTTTTGCGCCATTAAGGATGTTGTGCATGCCAACATCAGTGTAACGGCCATGCCCATGCAGGATAAATGTTTAGTTCTCATTTAGTATTTAATAAAATGTTGTTAATGACATCCCTTATGGTGAATCGAACGCAACTTAAGGATTTTATCATTATCTTCAGATACCGGAACGGCTTTTTAAATAAGGCCATTCCCACTAAGGGTAGGCTTCATTCTAAACGTATATTCCATACTATGTCGAATATGCAAAGAAGGAAATTTTTAAAGTCATCCGGTCTTTTGGGCGCGGGAGTTTTGTTTTCAGGTCTCCCGCTCACAGCAGGCCCTTTCACGGAAAAAGATTTTCCGGGCACCTATTTCCCCGCTGATAAAAAGCTGGATCCGGGATGGGTGAGATCTTTGTTTGAAAGAGGACAGCCCACCCTCTATTCCAAATCCAAAAATGAGCTTCACTATATCGGCATGCCGGTGGGGGGGATCTGCTGCGGCACCCTGTACCTGGGCGGTGACGGCCGGTTATGGATCTGGGATATCTTTAACCGTAACCAGGACGGGGTGATCGAGAAATGGCTCCCGATCCCGCTGGAAGGCTTTAACATGAAGCAGATCAACAGCAATTATGGCGCCTTATACCTGGAGCCTTTGGAAGATGTCAGACCCTTGCAGCAGGGATGGGCCCTGGTGATCCGGCAAGGGGCTTCCACGATCATCAAACGCCTTCAGCAGGAGGATTGGGAAGAGGTGACTTTTGAGGCCACTTATCCCATCGGGACTGTCACGTATACGGATAAGAATCTTCCCCTGGAAGTGACCCTGCATGGGTTCGCTCCTTTTATTCCCGGGGATGCCCATAACAGCGGGTTGCCGGCCACCATTCAATCCATCTCGGTGAAGAACCTGTCGGAGGCGCCGATGACAGTGGAGATAGTCGGCTGGCTGGAGAATAAGCTTCTGATGGACACCGCTAAAAAGGATGCTACCGGTTTCAAGCGGGTGAACAAGCCGGTCGAAAATGACTATTGCAAGGGCGTAACCCTGGAAGCCGTCACGCAAGAGAGCAAGCTGCACATGGCCCCTGATTTTGGAAATATGAGCTTTGTCGCCGTACGCAAAAAAGAGGTTGTCACGGACATCACTGCAATTCCTGATGTCGCTGCTGCACCTGTTGGCGATTCCAAAGATGCGATCCCCTCATCGGTGAAAGCTCTTTTTGTAACAGCCGGGGATTTTCCCCTCGCCGTATTGTCGAGTACACATGCTCTCGCTTCTCATCAGCAGGAGACCGCCGATTTCATCATCTCCTGGTATACGCCGAATGTCTCCCTGCCGGATAACGGACCTGAAAACCCGAAACATATCCTGGGCTCCGAATTCCATTATTATACGGCTCATTTCTCTCATTCCGAAGCAGTAGCTGGCTATATCGCCCAAAATTATACTTCTTTAAAGCAGCAAACTTTTCTCTGGAAGCAGACATGGTATGATAGTACCCTGCCCTGGTGGTTCCTGGAAAGGACTTTTATGAATGTGAGCACGCTGGCTACCACCACTTCGCATCGGTTCAGCACGGGCCGTTTCTATGCCTGGGAAGGAGTTGGCTGCTGCCAGGGGAACTGTACGCATGTATACCAGTATGCCCATGCTATGTCCCGGATCTTTCCGGAGCTGGAGCGGGATATGCGGGAACGGGTGGACCTGGGGTTCGCCTTCGACGAGGCCACCGGAGTGATCGGATACCGCGGAGAAGGGTTCGGACCTTCCATCGACGGACAGGCCGGAACGGTGCTGCGGATCTACCGGGAGCACCAGATGTCCGGAGACGGGATCCTGGAGCCCCATTGGGACCGGATCAAAAAAGCAGTGAAATTCATCATAAAGCAGGATAAGAATGGGGATGGCATGGAAGATACGCCCCTGGAAAATACGCTCGACGCTCAATGGAGTGGGGAAATCTCCTGGATCGTGGGCCTGTGTATCGCCGCTGTGCTGGCCGGCCAGAAAATGGCGGAAGAAATGAATGATCCCGCTTTTGCGGCCCTATGCCGGGGTTATGTGGAGAAGGGCAGCAGGAATATGGAGCATTATCTGTTCAACGGCGAGTATTTTATCCACCGGCCTGACAAGGACGCAGGGAATAAAAGCATCGGCTCTTATAATACTTGTCATATCGACCAGGTATATGGCCAGTCCTGGGCATTCCAGGTGGGAATGGGAAGGATATTAGATGAGGCAAAGACAAAGAGCGCTCTGCAGTCGCTATGGAAATATAACTATATGCCCGATGTGGGGCCTTATATCAAGAAACATCCCGGCGGCCGATTCTATGCCCTGGCAGGGGAAGGGGGCCTGGTGATGAATACGAACCCGAAGAATGACGAACATCCCTATGGACTGGATGCGAAAGCCTGGCAGCTAGGCTATTTCAGCGAATGCATGTCGGGATTCGAACACCAGGTGGCAGCTCATATGATGGCGGAAGGGATGGTGGAAGAGTCGCTGGTGGTAACCCGTTCCATCCATGACCGGTATCATGCCTCCAAACGCAACCCTTTCAACGAGATCGAATGCAGCGATCACTACGGCAGAGCGATGGCCTCCTATGGCACGTTCATCTCGGCCTGCGGCTTCACCTACCATGGTCCGAAAGGGCATATCGGATTTGCTCCCAAATTGGGCGCGGCCGACTTCAAAGCGCCATTCACGGCAGCGGAAGGATGGGGAAGTTATGCGCAACAAAAAGGGGCTCATGGGTTTTCGGCACAGCTGAAAGTGGTGCACGGCCATCTAAAGCTGAAAAAAATAACGGTGGAAGCGGAAGGGCATTTTAAAGCAGGGTCGGTAAGTGTGCTATTGGATAAAAAGAAGGTGACTTCTTCCCTTGTACAGCGCGGGACTCATTGTGAGATCGTGCTGGGAAAAGAGGTTATCATAGCTGAAAACAAAACCCTGTCCATCAACCTGAAAGCGTAACAATTCTTTCTTCGTCTCCATTAATTCAAGGGGTCTATTATCAGGATTCCAAAATATTATCTACTTTGTGTCTAGTAAAAATGGATAGTAGTGGATACGATTGCTGCCTTAAAAGAAGATGATGTTCTTGTTTTTGACCAGGTATTTTATGAATACCACGAGAAAGTCTATCAGTATATACTCCGCAAAACACGGTCCGAATACATTGCCGAAGAAGCTACTCAACTTACTTTCATTAAACTATGGCGGTACCGTGCAAGCCTCTCGCATGAATATTCTCTTTTCACCCAGCTTTTCAGAATAGCAAGGACGACAATGATCGATCTTATCCGCCGGCAGCAGCATGCCGACCTGAAGATCAGCCGGTCCGGCCTGCGGGAGCAGAGCGCCGATACTATCTGGGAAGGCATAGTGGAAAAGGAAATGCGGTCCCGGATCGAGATTGCCGTACGGGAAATGCCTGAAATGAGGAGAAAGGTGTTCGAGATGAGCCGTTTTAAGGGAATGACCTACCGGGAGATCGCGGAAGACCTGTCGCTTTCTGTCAAAACGGTGGAAGCCCACCTGACCCAGGCGATCAAACAGCTGAAAAAACTCCTGGGTACCACGCTTTTAGCGCTTATTTTCTGCTTTTTAAAATAAATCTTCCCCCGCACTAAGGGTTGGCTCGTTTGTAAACGTATATTCTATCACAGCATGTCTTCAAAATGATCAATCAGGAATTAATAGACCGGTTTCTTAGAAATGAATGTAATGCTGAGGAGCAAGACCTTATCAACAGCTATTTCGATGCGCATCCCCAGGAGTGGGATCAATTTCTCCCGGAAAAGGAATTACAGGATATCGATGAGATGAGCCCGGAGAGAATGAATCCGTTGCGGCCGGATGTTTCGGCGGCGTGGCTTGACAGGGTCCACCGGGAGGCTATGGGAGTGCGGAAGCTGCGGGTGCTCCGCTGGACGGGAGCTGCGGCTGCGGCCTGCCTCCTGTTGATCGCCGGTTGGTATTTGCTGCGGCCAAACAGACCCCATCAGGGGGCTGGCGCTAGCGGAACGGAGCTGGCTAAGAATGACCGGGTCCGCTACCGGAACAGTACGGACAGGAATAAAATGATCCGGCTGCCCGACCTTTCTACGATCGTATTGGAGCCTGGCGGCATCATTGAATACAGCACGCTGTTCCTCCAGGAGGATCAACGGGTAGTCTGGCTGCAGGGCGAGGCAACCTTCACTGTCACTAAGGATGACCGGCACCCGTTCCTGGTGAGCAGCGACAAACTCCTGACCAAGGTGCTGGGGACCTCCTTCAAGGTAAGGAATATGGCTTCTGAAGATTCGATCCGTATAAGATTGTATACCGGCAAAGTGCTGGTCGGTTTATCGGAAGTCGTACTATCAGAAGATGCTGCATCGGGAAGCCATGCGCCGGCGGCGGACGATAAGAAACAGAGGCCTGGCAAAGTCCTGGCTCCGGGTGACGAACTCTGCTTTAGCCGATCGACTCTGGTGATGAATGTCCGTTCCTTTAAGGCGGGAGATGTTCTGGTCCGGGCAGGTAAAAAGAATGGGAAAGGGAATTGGGCAACGGTTACCAAAAGACCGGACTGGTATCGGTTCCAGGAACAATCCTTATCCGAGGTGCTGGACCAGTTGAGCGCCTATTATCGGGCCGATATTTACTATTACCCTTCGGATATGGAGAACAGGTATTTTACCGGCAGGTTCGAACAAACGGATTCCCTTGAAAAAATACTGAACGCTATCGGATTGTTGAATCATCTGACAATCGTCAAACAGGATAGCAAGTTCATCATCAAAGAAAATCACTAAACCCATCCACGACAGACAAAGACTAACCGGTGAGAAATCACCGACAGGATATCTATTTTTTAAACCAAACGAAAGCTTGCATTATGAATGCTGTAAGGTTCACCAAACTGCTGCAACTCCCCTTGTTTATCTTCCTGCTTTTCTGTGTCCCCGCAGTGGCACAGTCCCAGGACCGATCGGACATCACCGGCGTCGTATGGAACGAAAAAGGCATCGCGATGCCGAATGTCACCGTAATGGTCACCAACAAGAAGAATAATTTTTCCGCGGGTGTCCAGACCGATTCCGCCGGTGTATTCTCATTCTCCCGGCTGGCTTCCGGCAAGGGGTATCAGTTCACTTTTTCCCATATAGGGTTCGAGACGCAGACCATCAGCAACTATGATCTGAAGCCGAACGGCCGATTCTCCCTGGTGATCAAGTTAAAGGAAGCCGACCCTTCACTGAACGAAGTGGTCGTGGTTGGTTATGGCACTCAAAAAAGAAGGGATCTGACAGGGGCGGTCGTTTCCGCCGATATCAAATCCTTTTCCAACACGGTGAATGTCAGTGTTATCCAGTCCCTGCAGGGGATGGTGCCCGGCCTCACGGTAGGGCAGACTACTTCGGCCGGAGAAGATCCCGATCTTACCATGCGGGGAACCCGTACGATCAATGGAGGTCATGCCCCCCTGATCGTGCTGGATGGCGCCATCTACCGGGGAGTGCTCAGCGATATCAATCCGCGGGATATCGAGTCCATCGACATCTTAAAGGATGCCAGCTCTACCGCCGTATATGGTTCACAGGCTTCTAACGGTGTGCTTCTTATCACCTCGAAATCAGGCCAGGATCTAAAAAAGCCCATTATCAGCTACGACGGGTCGTATGCCTGGCAGAACCCTGCCAAGGTATTACACCCGATGAACGCCACGCAATTTCTGAAGAAGAATTACGATGCGGACTGGCAGAACAGCCAATTAGCTCCTGACTATACGCAGCCCAATCCCGCTTATGTGAATACGCACTGGCTGAACCAGACGATCCGGCAGAATTATCTGAACGGGGTGAATACGGACTGGTGGGGACTGCTGACCCGGCAGGCTTCCGTCGAGGACCATACGCTCAGCATCCGGGGGAGAACAGCGCAAAACAGCTATTTTCTTTCCCTCGGTTACACGAACCAGAAAGACCTGATCATCAACGATAATTTCAAACGTTATTCCCTGCGCATGAATGTGGAGAATAAGATCACCGACTGGCTGACCATTGGCCTGCGCAGCTTCCTGACCTCCGCCGATATGTCGGGTGCATCGCCGGACCTCCGCATGATGCAGATCCTGTCTCCCTTCGCCAAGCCTACCGATAGCACCGGCAAACTTATCCGGGAGCCTTACTGGGGAGGTTATCTGAACCCCCTGTTGCAGATCACGGAGCAGGATTATAATAAAAGGCTCAATCTCTTTGGCAATGCCACGGCTGACGTAAAGATCCCCTGGATCAAGGGCCTGTCCTACCGGTTGAACTATTCCAATAATTATACAACCTACAAGCATTATATCTTCAATCCCTATGGTGCTAACTACCAAGGGTTCGGTTCCAAGTATGTCACTCCGGAAGAGGACTGGACCCTGGACAATATCGTCAGCTATAAACACACTTTTCACCGGGACCACGATCTGGACGTGACCCTTTTGTATGGCCGTGAAAAACGTTCTGCGGAGGATACCTATGTACAATCTTCCGTCTTTGCCAACCCTGCCCTTGGGTATAATAGCCTGCAGGCCGGGGATGCCACCCAGGTGTACGCGTCGAGTTATGCCTGGGAGGAGAACAGTCTTTATTCGATGGCGAGACTATTTTATAGCTATAAGCATACGTACATGATCACCGGTACGATCCGCAGGGATGGATTTTCCGGGTTCGGCGAAAATAACAAATATGGGGTCTTCCCTTCGGTAGCGGGCGCCTGGGTGATCAGTAATGAAAAGTTCGTCCATTCGCTGACCTGGCTCAATAACCTGAAGCTGCGTGCAAGCTACGGCTCCAATGGCAACCGGACCATCAACCGGTACCAGACCTTATCCCAGGTGAATTCCGGGATCAGCTATTTATACGGGGACAACGCCTCGCCGGCCCTCGGCCAAGCGGTGTCCAACCTACCCAATCCCGACCTGAAATGGGAAAAGACCACCGGTGTGAACCTGGGAATAGATTTCAGCGTCCTGGACTCCCGCCTGACGGGTAATGTTGAATACTTTACAACCCATACGACCGACCTGCTTTATAGTATCAATATCCCGCAGATCAATGGCTTCCCCAGCACCTCTACCAATATCGGGCAAATTGATAACCATGGCGTCGAATTCGCGCTGACCGGGCATGTCGTGGCATCCAAAGATTTCGACTGGTATGTATCGCCGAATTTCTCCCTGAGCCGGAACAAAGTGGTGACCATTTTCGGCAAGGGCGACCAGGGTCATCAAGGCGACCTGATTGCCAGCGGCATCTTTATCGGGCAGCCGGTGCATGTATGGTATGATTATACGAAGACAGGCATGTGGCAATTGGCTGACCAGGCCGCCGGAAAGATCCCCTCCGGGTTCTATCCCGGCACCTATAAGATCGCCGACCTGAATCACGACGGGGTCATCAGCCCTGATAAGGATCGAAGCATCCTGGGATATACCGATCCCGGTTATAGCTTTGGGATCAAGAGCCAGCTCCGGTATAAGAACTTCAACCTGCTGGTGACGATCAACTCGATCCAGGGCGGTAAAAAATATTATTACGGCAATATCGCTGTACAGGAAAGTAACTGGTTTGGAGGCGACAATGCATACAACAGCAACAACCCCGGCTGGGATTGGTGGACCCCCAGCAACCCCAATGCGAAGTATCCCCGTCTCGACCAGCAGGCCAACTATAGCCAGACTATGAACATGCAGCGGAACTTCGTGCGTTTGCAGGATGTAATCCTTTCTTATAGCATAGGAAACAGCTTGCTGGCCAAGGCAAAGATGAGGACTCTCCGGGTATATGTCAGTGGAAAAAATCTGTATACCTGGACTAAATGGAGAGGGTGGGACCCTGAGACCGGCGGGGGATTGAACACTAACGTCAAACCGGTCATGAAAAGCATTACCGCCGGGATCAATATCGAGTTCTAACCATCAAAACTACTTGTATGTACCGTAAATTCCTGTCATATACCAGCATCGTTCTATTCCTGGCGATCTTTTTTAGCTCCTGCAGCAAGAAGGTCCTGGAAGAAACCCCGCTCAGCTTCTATTCTGTTAGCAATTCCTATGTTACGGCCGCCGATTTTCAGACAGCCATCACCAAGCTGTATTCCGAGACCAGGGATCAATACAATTGTAATGTCGGCAACAGACATAATTATTTACTGGGCACGGATCTCTGTATCAATGCCATCACCGACAACTGGCCCCTGAACACCTATGTGGCGTTAACACCCAGCGCGGGATTCTCGTCCCTTATATGGAACTACGACTACAAGCTCATCTTCGATGCCAATGTGATCATCACAGAGATCGAAAAGAATATCACTATCGACACGGTCACCCGGAATGAAATAAAAGCGGAAGGGCTGTTCTTCCGGGCCTTTGGTTATCGCAACCTGGCGGACATTTTCGGGGGCGTGCCCCTGGTGCTGAAGGAGATCAACGCCCCGGCGCGGAATTATGTCCGGTCGACCCGGGATTCGGTCTTTCAGCAATGTGCGGCTGACCTGGAATTCGCTTCCAAATATCTTTATGATGTCCCCGCTGCCAAGGACGGACAGGTCAATAAGGCCACGGCCTATCATTTGCTGTCGGAGATCTATATCTCGCTCAAGCGTTGGGATGATGCCATCACGGCGGCTTCTGCTGCGATCAATAACCCTGCCGTGGCTCTTATGACCAATCGTTTTGGCACGAAGGCCAGCCAGCCCGGGGACGTCTATTCCGATCTTTTCCGGAATGGTAATTACAACAAAAGCGAAGGCAACACGGAAGGGCTCTGGGTGATCCAATGGAGCTATAATAATTTAGGTTCGCCGCAGCCGGGCGATCAACTGGGGTGGTATGTTACACCGCTCTATGTCAATGTTGTGCTGGACGACGGCGTAGCTGCATTTCCCGCTCCTAACCAGGCCTTAGACGGGTTTGGCATCGGCTGGCTCAAACCGACCTGGCAGACTTCCCAATCCGTCTGGCAAAGCGACTTCAATAACGATGTCCGGAATTCGCCCTACAATATCATCCGGGACGCCAAGGTGCTGAACCCTGCCTCTAAATACTACGGCCAATATGTTGGAGCCAATCACCTGATCCAGCCTTATGATACGTCCAGGAACTGGTACCCGATCTATACTAAAACGGCCCGCTGGAATGATGCGCAGTCCCAGGATGTTGTCAACGCGACCACCGGGGAAGTGAATTATAATAGCTCGACGAACAAGGATTATTACATGTTCCGCCTGGCCGAAACCTACTTATTGCGGGCGGAAGCCTACCTGGGGAAAAGCGATAATGTCGATGCCGCCAAAGATATCAATGTCCTCCGCACCCGGGCCCATGCCTCTCCCGTTGACCCTGCCAATGTCACCATCGACTATATCCTCGATGAACGCCTTCGGGAACTGAGCTGGGAGGAAATGCGGCTGACAACCCTCACCCGCCTGGGCCTGCTGGCCGATCGTTGCCGGAAATACAATCCGCTGGCAGGGAAAGACATAAAGGACTACCAGAATCTCTACCCGATCCCGTTCAGTGAGATAGAGAATAATACAGAGGCTGTCCTGACGCAGAACCCGGGATATTGAGTGTCACGAACAACGATCAGTTCTTTATTTATTGAAAGTTGATGCTGTGTAAATGATGATGGACGGCCCATCGGAAGCGGCTTGCAGGAGCTGCTTTCAAACCACCTTTAGCTGCTGCGATTAAATGTTGTGGTAGTGAGCATCAAAGGAGTAAGGCATCGAGAAAGATGTCAGGTGCGTGTTAAGAAGGCGAACAATGGTGAACTGTTATCAGAGGCGTCGAAAGGGTTAAACGGTGTCAAAACCAGGGTGCAGTATCAGTCCTGGGAAGAGCAGCAAAGGCAACCTGTTTACTGTTGCTGCGGCATCCGGCGTATAGACAGCGCGAGCTTAACACAGGCATTTACACGGAACGTGAGAACCTGTCGTCGCAATGGCAAGAGAAAACCTCAAGCAAGAGACACTGCAAGAGGGAAAGTATCGATGTGCGGCACGGGGGCAGAAACTTCCGTAGTAGCGATGAAGGTCCTGTAATGGGAATGGAGCGAAGGGGAGTTGTTATCCAGTTTTTAATCATGGACGAAAACTGAAGGGAACTTCAGGAGGTACGGAAATGAGTGAAACAAAACCGTTCAGTATCAGCAAGCGATGGGTGTTCGAAGCCTATCGGAAGGTAAGATCTAACAGGGGAAGCGGAGGCGTGGATGGAATTGGCCTGACAGCGTTCGATAAGGACTACAAGAACCACTTGTACAAATTATGGAACCAGATGAGTTCAGGCAGTTACATACCGCCACCGGTGAAGCTGATGGAGATACCAAAGAAGGGTGGGGGTCTCAGACCTCTGGGCATACCTACGATTGCTGACCGGATTGGCCAGACAGTAGTAAAGGAGTTATTAGAACCGGTATTGGAGCCTTTGTTCCATGAAGACTCTTATGGTTATCGGTTGGGAAAATCAGCTGTGGATGCTATTGCGAAGGCGCGGGAACGCTGCTGGAAGCAGGCATGGGTGATAGACCTGGACATCAAAGGGTTCTTTGACAACATTCCTCATGATCTGCTGATGAAGGCAGTCAGGAAACATTGCGATTGCAAATGGATGTTACTGTACATCGAGAGATGGTTAGTGGCCCCACTGCAAGTAGAAGATGGAACAATAGTAGCTAGAACCAAGGGAGTACCCCAAGGTTCTGTTATCGGGCCAATCCTTGCCAACCTCTACCTGCATTATTGCATGGATAAATGGCTGGTTAAGGAACATCCACATTGTCCGTTTGAACGCTACGCTGATGACGCTATCATCCATTGCAGGACAGAGAAGGAAGGGTTGCTTGTAATGAAGGCATTAGAAGAAAGATTAGGTCAATGCGGACTACAAATGCATCCATTGAAAACAAAGCTGGTGTACTGCAAGGACAGCAACAGGGTAAGGCCCTATCCGAATATATCGTTCGACTTCCTGGGTTACACATTTAAACCAAGGATGGCCCAGAATAGTATAAGAGGAGAATGGTTCACCAACTGGCTGCCTGCTGTCAGTCGGAAGGCGATGAAATCAATGAATGAGAAGATGCACGACTGGTCAGTGTTACAAAAGACAGGAACTACAATACAGGAAGTGGCTGCAAAGATCAACCCTGTGTTAAGAGGATGGATCAACTACTACGGTAAATTTTACAAAACAAAACTCACAAACTTTATGCAAATTGTAAATGTAAAACTTGCGAGCTGGGCAAGACGGAAATACAAGAATCTCCGGTCGAGTGAGATGAAAGCGATAAGATGGCTGCACGGTATATCCGTGCGAAGGCCAGCCTTATTTGCCCACTGGTCACTACTCGGCTCGAAACCAACGTTTGGATAGCCGGAGCCGTGTAACGGGAGACTGTTACGCACGGTTCTAACAGAATCTCGGGTTGTGATACCCGGGTTTACTTACTAGGTTCGCCTATGAGGAGAACTTTTAAAAAATGAACAACCGTATTTGTATGAAAGCATATAAGACCATCCTGGCAGGCATCTGTTTGATAATCTGGAGCTATGCGGCGGCGGCAAGGGGGAATGCGCCCGCAACTTATTATGTCTCGCCTTCGGGAAGCGATCATAACCCCGGCACCCTGGCCCTGCCTTTCGCCAGCCTGCAAAAGGCAAGGGATGTGGTAAAAACGGTGAGCGGCAGCATGACCGGAGACATTATTGTCTATCTGCGGGGAGGGACTTACACGCTGAGCGGCACCGTGGTTTTCAATCAGACGCATTCAGGCACCAATGGGTACAACATAAAGTATATGAACTATCCGGGTGAAACGCCCGTGATCAGCGGGGGACAGGCCATCACCGGCTGGACCCTCTATGATGCGGCGAAAAACATCTATAAGGCAACGGGCGTAAATTTCGAGTTCCGGCAACTCTATGTCAACGGGACGAAGGCGATACGCGCCCGTACGCCGAATAAGGGTTCGTGGAATACGGCGATCAATTTCAGCAGGGCCAACCAATGGGTCGCTATCCATAAATCCGAAATAGCAGCCTGGAACAACTTTACGAAAGTTGAAATGGCGGTGCAGAACTGGTGGACGGAAAGTTACCTCCGCCTGTCATCGTATACCACCGATACTTCGAATGCCTATGTAAAACTTCATACGGAAGAAGATACGGTCATTTTCAAGCGGCCCTATCCGGGCGGATTGGGCGATCCCATTTTCGGGGGCGCGGCCTATTATTTCGAGAATGCCTACGAATTCATCGATGCGGAAGGCGAATGGTACCGGGATGCTGACGCTCATGCTCTCTACTACAAACCCCGGGCCGGAGAGACGATGGCTTCCGTTACCGTGATCGCTCCCAGGTTAGATACCCTGGTCTCTTTACGGGGTACCCTGGATAATCCTGTTCATCATATCTGGTTCTACGGCATTTCCTTTATGTTCTCCAACTGGACCCGGCCTTCCAATTATGGGCAGATCGATGCGCAGGCTTTCCAGTACAATGTCTATGCGGGTATGAACAATGTCCAGAAAGTCGGGCATCCGCCGGCAGCGGTGACAGTGGTCGCCGCGCACGATATCCGGATCGAACGCAATATCTTCCGTTTCCTGGGCGCCACCGGCCTGGATTTCTTTTATGGGACACATGATGATATCGCTATCGGAAATGTATTTCAGCATATTTCGGGCGGCGGGATCTCTGCCGGAAAATTCGTGCAGGACTCCACCGTGGACGATCATGTTCCCTACAATCCTGCCGACCAGCGGGAGATCGTGACGAACGAGACGATCTCGGATAATTATATCACCTCGGTGGCGGAAGACTACTGGGGCGCAGTCCCGATCGTGGCGGGTTACCCCAGAGGCCTGCGGATCGAGCACAATGAGGTAGACGGAAGCCTTTATACCGGCATCAGCGTCGGATATGGGTGGTCTCCTGCCAATAACGCCATGAGCGGCAATCTCATCCGGTATAATTATGTGCATGACTACATGCAATTGCTGGGCGACGGGGGAGGGATCTACACGCTCTCCAAACAACCCGGCACGACCATCGACGAAAATTACATCGCGAAGGGAAGTCCTCCTCTTGAGCAGGGCGCCCTTTATTTTGACAATGGCAGCAGTAATATGTTCGCCAGGGCCAACGTGATACAAAATGTCAACCGTTACGTATACCTGGACGGAACGGACAAGTATAATATCGTGATGGATAACAACTACTCCGATGTGACGAACCATATATTCGCCGGTACCGGTTGCTCGCTGACCAACATGCATATCCGGAAAGATAATAAATGGGTGTCTAAGGCGCAGAACGTCATTAACAATGCCGGCCTTCAGCCGGCTTACCGTAACATCCGGGGGCTTATTGGAAAGCCGGATGGCAGCCCGCAAGGTTTTGTTCGGGAAGTTTCGGGCATCAGGGTACCTGTTTCTAATGGGACGCTCCGGTTGCAGGTATTTTCTGATAGGATCGTGCGGGTGAGCTTTGCGCCGGGCGATTCCATTCCTTCGAAGGAAGAATTCTCCGTAGTGAAGTCGCCGCAAACGGCAGGCTGGAAGGCTTACCAGGACAAAGACAATATTGTACTGAGCACCCGGCTGGTTACCGCAAGGGTAGACAAAGGGGGGACGGTGCGGTTTTATGACCGGAATGGAAAGCTGCTCCTGGCCGAGCTGCCGGGGGGAAGGAAGATGAGACGGGCCACGTCGAACTATGCGCCCGAGCAGGGATTTGCCGTGGGAGACGAGGCGCTGTATGGCCTGGGCCAATTTCAAAATGGCCTGGTCAACTGGAAGAATGTGCCGCTGCGGCTGCAGCAGTTCAACCAGGAAGATGCGGTTCCCTTCCTGGTATCTACGAAGGGTTATGGTGTATTCTGGGATAATTATTCAGTCACCGATTTCAATCCCCCTTCGAAGGAACTCTCTTTTAGGGAGACGATAGACTCCTCCGCCAATATACGGAGGACAAAATTCATCCCTACTTTATCGGGGGATTATTCTTTTGCCGTGGAAAGCCGTAACCCGGGGAACCGATTCCAGGGACCTGTGCTGCTGACGTTGAACGGTGATACCGTGATCCATTACAGTACGGTGTGGGTACCCGAGTGGCATACGGGCAGGATCAAATTACAAGCCGGCAAGGCCTATACGATCGTTTTGCAGAATTCGAACTCGCAGGCGCCGGGTAACCTCTATTACAATGCGCCGGATTATAACAAGACCGTCTTCCGAAGCACTATCGGGGATATGATCGATTATTATTTTGTATATGGGCAGACGGCCGCGGATATTATTTCCGGTTATCGCGAGCTGACCGGAGCGGCGCCAATGCCCGGCAAATGGGTATTGGGTTTCTGGCAATGCCGGGAACGGTATCATTCGCAGGGGGAGCTGTTGGAGAATGCCCGGGAATACCGGAAAAGAAAGATACCGGTGGATATGATCGTGCAGGACTGGAATTACTGGCCGGCAGGCACCTGGGGGCCAGAATGGAACCGGCAACTCTATCCCGATCCTGCGAAGATGATAAGAGAGCTTAGAGAGGATCATTTTCACCTGATGGTGTCCGTGTGGCCGAGGGTAGCCAATCCTAAACTGGAAAGCCGTTATCATTTTACCGGCCATACTATCGATGACAGCAGCGGCAACCTCGACCTGTACAGCGCCGGAGTGCGGAAGGAATATTACCGGATGATAAAAGATTCGATGTTCGATCTCGGGGTGAGCTCGATCTGGCTGGATGGGTCGGAGCCGGAGAGCTGTAAAAAAAATGCCACTACCGTCGCCGGCCCTTTTGACAAGGTCGCCCTGACCTATCCATTGAAAGTAACGCAGTCCCTTTATGAGGGCCAGCGGATGGATTATCCCGGGCAACGTGTTTTCAATTTTACCCGCTCGGCCTTTCCCGGCATGCAGCGTTATGGAGCGGGATATTGGACAGGCGATGTGATGGCGAGTTGGGAGCAGTTCCGGCAGCAGATCGCCGGCGGATTGAATTTCGCCATGACGGGCCTTCCGTACTGGACTACCGATGCGGGAGGTTTCTTCAGGGATCAGCAATCCCTCAACCCCGCCTATGACAACCAGTATACCAATCCGGGTTATAAAGAGTTGCTTACCCGCTGGTTCCAGTTTGCCGCTTTTTGCCCGATATTACGTATCCATGGATATGTATCCAATACGGAGATCTGGCGTTATGGAGCTGACTTCGAACGTACCGCCCGTGCGTTCATCGATCTGCGTTACCAGCTGATGCCTTATCTTTATTCGCTCGCGGGGGCGGTGACACAGAAGGGCTCCCTTATCATGGCGCCGCTGGTGCACGATTACCCGGAAGATAAAAATACCTGGAAGATCAGCGACCAGTTCCTGCTTGGCGCCTCTATCCTGGTAAACCCGGTCGTCGAACAGGGGGCTCATTCCCGGAACATCTATCTTCCGAAAGGGGACTGGTATGATTTCTGGACGGGAAGCAAGCTGGCAGGCGGTCGCAACGTGACGGTCGGAACATCTATGGAAAAGATACCGTTGATGGTGAAGGCGGGAACGATATTACCGGTGGGGCCTGCCCTGCAATATGTCCTGCAGCCAGACAGTACACCTCTGAAAATATTCATCTACCCCGGCAGCAATGGAAGTTTTGCCCTCTACGAGGATGAAGGGGAAAATTATAACTATGAGAAAGGCCACTATTCGATCATCCCGTTACAATGGAATGACAAGGAACGAACGCTGACCGTCGGGGAAAGAAAAGGCAGTTTTAGCGGCATGCTCCGGAAAAGGAAGATCGGGATCGTACTGGCCGGACGGGCCGGCGTTAAAGGCCTGGATAATAAGTTGACCGATGTCTCGGTGGTTTATGATGGAAAACGGCAGGTAGTCAGGTTGTAACAGAGATGATTAATAGGTGATGGTGATTCCTCCGCCTAATCCCATATCGCTGTCATAATGGGTGGATAGGGAGAAATATTTGGTGAGGATATACCGGAATCCTGCCATATATTCTTTGTCGGTATTGATCATCAGGTTGAAGCGCAACCGGCTGGTTAAAGGTATGTCTTCCCGGCTAAGCTGGAAGCGTAGTTTTCCGTTGCCGTCGATCCGGGCATCTGCGATAAAGAGCAGGGGCAGCGTGTAGGCAATACCGGCTATTACGGTGTGGCGGTTCGTTTTATCGCTTTTTTGACCAAACCAGTTCTTTTCTTCGCTGCCGAAGATGTTTTTAGGTCCACCGGCTGTTTTGTAATGGTAGTCAAAACCGATATAGGGAAACCACCATTGCATACGCCCTAAATAGCGCCCGATCATGGTTTCGCTTTCATATCCCATCATGTTGTCCGTACCCAGGTTCCAAAGGGTGCTGGCTTGCCAAC
The DNA here is from genome assembly GCA_036394375.1 of Puia sp. GTDB lineage: Bacteria > Bacteroidota > Bacteroidia > Chitinophagales > Chitinophagaceae > Puia. The sequence continues at coordinate 14,898 of DASWFF010000069.1, read as the reverse complement.
GGGTTTGGGCCAGCATGGCGTTTCCGTCTGATCCGGTGCTTTCAAGGCCGACTTTGGCCATGAAATGGGGCATCCGGTCGTCTGCAAATAATTTTCTTTGTGCGAGTTTAGGGTCGGGTATTTCGGGATTGGGGGGTGTGTCTTCATAATGGAAGATCCTGCCCATGCCGCTCATCATGTGGTAAAGGATATGGCAATGGAAGAACCAGTCTCCACCGGACTCGGAGGCGGCAAATTCGATGGTGTCCCTTTCCATGGGCATCATGTCGATGGTGTTTTTCAGGGGGGCGTAATCGCCTTGTCCGTTCAACACCCTGAAGTCATGCCCATGCAGGTGTATGGGGTGGCGCATCATGGTATTGTTGTAAAGGATGATCCTTACATTTTCTCCTTTTTTGATGAGGATTTTATCGCTTTCGGAAACGGTTTTATTGTTGAGTGTCCATACGTAGCGGTTCATATTTCCGGTCAGGTCGAATTGCAGGACTTTCAGGTTGCCGGGGGGCAGGGTTGTTTTGTCTGTTGAACGCAACATACCGTAATTAAGGGTTACGAGTCCTGATTGGTCGTTGTCCATATCCATACCGGCCATGCTGTGACTGCCCTGGTTCATTTGCATGGCTTTGGTTTTGGCGGTATCGGAAGGTTTTTCGGGGCCTGTGATCTCTGGATACATGACGGTGTTCATGTCCATCGTTTGATTACGCATGGTCATGCCTTGCATTTCGATCATATTGCCTTTCATGTCCATCATGTCGTTCATCATCTTCATGCCGGCAAAATATTTCAGCCTGGGCAGGGGGGTGGCGGGTACTTTTTCTCCGCTGCCTAACCAGAGGGAGGCTGATTTGGTGCGGTCTTCAGGGGTCACTAAAAATTCATAGCTTTTGTTATCGGGGATGGTGACGATGACGTCGTAGGTTTCGGCTACGCCGATGATTAGCCGGTCCACTTGAACGGGTTCTACGTCATTGCCGTCGGAGGCTACAACGGTGATTTTACCCCCGGCCCAGGAAAGCCAGAAATAATCGGAGGAGCCGCCGTTGGAGATGCGTAACCGTACTTTATCTCCTGCTTTGAATTGGGGCTCCTCGTTTTGGTTTTTGCCGTTGATGAGGAATTGATCGTAAAACACGTCGCTGACGTCCATGGCGGTCATCCGTTTCCATTCGTTGGTGACCTTGGTCTTGAAATATCCTTTTTTAATGGCTTCGCCATAACTTTGGGTAGAACCTTTTTGGATAGCAAACCAATCGGTGGCGTTGTGGAGGCTGCGGTCTACTTCTTCGGGTTTCATGTCTGTCCATTCGCTTAATATAACGGGTAGGGTGGGGATGTCCCATTCTTGTCTTTTATTCATGATGAATGAACCATACATGCTTAATTGTTCCTGGAACATGGAATGACTGTGGTACAAATGGGTGCCGTGCTGGACGATGGGGAAGGTGTAGAGATGGGTGGTATGGGGCTTGATGGGCATTTGTGTCAGGTTGGGTACGCCGTCGTATTGGTTGGGGAGGAATAGTCCGTGCCAATGCAGGGCGGTTTCTTCATTCAGTTCATTGTGAACGTAGATTTGGGCGGTGTCGCCTTCGGTGAAGGTGAGGGTGGGCATGGGTATTTGCCCGTTTACGGCGATGGCCCGTTTGGGTTTGCCTGAAAAGTTAACGAGGGTGTCGGTGACGTAGAGATCGTAACGGACGGTGTGTGGGGGGGTAGGGTTGACGATTGTTTTCATGGGAGGGACTGCTGGCTTTGCCATGGTGGTGTCCTGTGCGGGAGCCAGTGAATAGAAGGCCAGGAGGAGAAGTATGAATACGGCGCTTTTCATTTTTGAATATTTTAATTCATTTGAGCAAGGCTGTCGGCTTTGTTTTGCATCCAATCGATGAGCAAGGTTTTTTCGGCTGGTGACAGGTTTGCGGTTTTGTGCATGATCTTATAAGAGGTCAGGGGCATACTATCGTCTTTGATACTATTGGCGATCCCTTTTAATTTGCTTTTTTGCCTTCTGGTGCTGTAGCTGCCGAACTCGCTGAAGTTGAGTTGTTCTTTGCCATCTTTAATATGCCCTGCCATGATCCAGGCCATGGGCTGGGTGTTGGCGTACCAGGGGTAACGGGTATGGTTGCTGTGGCAATCGTAACACGCATTTTGCAGGATGGTTTGCACATGGGAAGGCACGGCATATATTTTTGCAAAATCGGTGGGTAATACCTGCCCGCTTTTATTGTGGGCAGGTTGTATGAATTGAATGGCGATACTTGCGACCAATAGGGCTAAGAGGATTTTTTTGGACCGTTTCATGCGGGTCATTTTAGTTCTTCTTTGACGGTGCCGCAGGTATCCATTTTTTTGCCGAGATAGGGGTTTTTGATGTCTTTGATTTCGCTGATCCATGTCGCGCCTTTACCGCTGTTATACATGGGGCAATAATCCTGGTAAAGGGTCTGACCGGCGCCGATTTTTTTGACGAGGTCGTACAGGTCTTTGCTGAGCATGTCGAAATGCTCGCGCTGGTGTGCGATTTTGTCGGCATTGGCGCCGATATGTTCTGCATTTTCCCGGGTATCGTCAGCTACATTCCGATAGGCTTTCTTTTGATCGGAGGTCAGTGAACTGGTGTCTAATTTATCTATGGCTTCGACCATTGCTTTTCCGGCGGCGGCGGCTTCCTGGCCGTCATCGTTGGCTAATGCGTTTTTTAAATGAAGGTAATGGCCTACGATGGCTGATATCGGGGTGGCGGACTTTGTACTGCCGGTATTCGTGGATGGGGCGGTCTGGGTGGTGTCGGTATTGGTTTTATTGGCTTCTGTGGATTTGTCGGGCGCGTTGTTACAGGCGGCCAGTGAAGTCAGGCCTATGGCCAGGACGATAAGAATTGTTTTCATTTGATTTTTTTTAGGTGTGAATGGGTGGTTTAATTATTCAGTGTTTCTGTGGTCTTGCCGCAGGTGAGCATCTGGTTCCCGAAATAGGGGTTTTTGATGGTGGCCTCACTGCTGAGCCAGTAGGCCTTTTTCATGGGGCAGTAATCGTAATAGACGGGCTGGCTGGAGAGTTTTAAGGCTTTGACCAGGGTGAACATATTAGCGGAAAGGGTGGTGAAATGTTCTCTTTGGCGGGAGATGTCTTTATTGCCGGCGATATAGGCGGCGTCCTTGGTTAGTTTACCCTGCAAAGACATAAATACGGTCATGCTGGTATCGGGCAGGCTTTTCATGTCGATGGCCTGGAGGGTCTTTTGAAAGGCGGCGGCCTGGCTGGCGGCGGTGTTGGCATCGCTGTTGACCAGGGCGTTTTTTATTCCGTAATAGGTGCTGAGTAATGGGGAGGCGGGTGTTAATTGGTTTTGGGCAATACTTTGTTGCAGGTACACGGTTGCCAGGAGGGCAAGGGTGAAAAATAGCTTTTTCATTCTGATGGATTGATTGTATGAATAAATAGGTTTAGGCAGGGGCCTGTAGCTCCCTTGCCGGGTATGAAAACAGTACAATCATCAGATCAGGAAACGTTGGTACAGGGCTTGAAAATCGGGTGGGGAATGTCGATGCAACCATTCGTTGTCGATTTTACCTTCGATATGGCGGGAAGAGGGAATAATAGGGGGAGCAATGACAAAATGATGGGTGAAGGCGACTGCGAATACGGGATGCAGGGTGATGGGTTCGGCGGTCTGTTTTTCCAGCAGGCTGAACTTTACGGCATGGGTCCCGCAGCAGCCGTCTTTTTCGTTGCAGGGTGTATGATGATCAGCATCGGCACAGGCATTATCAGCACGGGGATCTTCCTGGCAACAACTTTTCCTTTCATGTCCCTGGCTTCTGTGTGACAGCGCAGGACGGGTAATAGCCATATCCCGGCAATGGCAAATGCTATAAAAGTTAGCTGTGAATACAGTCAACATGAATAACGCTTTGAGTTTTATGGCTATGAGATTTGACATACCTTATTACAGGCAAATGTAAATAGTTTTGGTTAAGCCTGGGTTATATAATTCCGGGTATTATTTATGTTTAATTGCTTTTTGAAAGAAGTTGTTTAATCGCAATGATTTGGTTTTCAGTTATGTGTGTGCCTTTTGCTTCGATGGTGAGGTCCCTGGGCTTATAAACGGAGAGGATGGTGGCGAAAAGCATGGCTATTTTTCGTCGGCGAAGGTATCGATGATCTTTTTTGCATATAGGATCATTTCATCAACAGATACAATGGCGCCGTCTTCGAGCCATTTGAAAAGCATCCGCACTATTCCGCCCGCTATTGCTTCGGCTTTGTAAACGATCATTTTTTGTGCTGTCTTGTTCCTGGTCTGCCTTGGCTTGTTGTAGTCCACTATTTTGGCGGCCACCAGTTCGGTAAAGTGCGCAATTAAAACGTCAAGGCCTCTACCTGCCATAGCCTTGCCGATCTGGATATTTTCTTTTAAATGATTAAATAAATAGGAGAGATTTATTCCCATTGGGTAATTTTCGGTGTCTGCGGTGGGAGCAAGGGCAAGGTTTTCCAGGAAATTGATATTGCCTACCAGTAAATGGTCCTTGCTTTCGTAGTGGGTGTAAAATGTACTTCGTCCAATATTGGCTTTATCAATAATATCCTGTATCGTCACCGCATCGTATCCCTTTTCAAGGATCAGTTCCTTTAATGCGTCTGCCAGGGATTTCTTTGTCTTTTGGATTCTACGGTCATCTTCTGGGGGCGTAGACTGCGTTTTTTTTGCCATCGTTTTTGGACTTTTTAGGTGGTTTGTTCGGTATTGAACATGCCGGCTTTTATGTGCCTTGTTTGATAAAAGGAGATGCTGTTATTTTACAAAAGTAAACAATTGTTCAGTTTCGGACTATTGTCATTTTTTAATAAACTCGTGAATATACTATGTCTTACGCATCATCTTTATCGAACGAGGTAAGCTTATGAAATGCCCAATAATTTCTTATTTGAAGCCACGGGGATATTGCAATTTTTTGTGAGGCTGGTGGCTATTTACTTGTTAACTAATGCAAAAAAAATAACCATGGCGATCTTCAATTTATTACAAACCGGTCTCGTCCTGCATATTACAGGAATTATAATGATGGTAGGCGTAAGTCTTGCGGAATTTGTTGCTTCAAGGCAACTATGGATGTTTATTTTGACCGATAAGGATAAAGCGCGGACCATTTTAAGGACTACCTCTTCTTTCTCTTTGCTGCAAGGTATCGGGGCCGTACTGATTATTGCGGGAGGAATCTTGATGATGGCAGCCTTTCATGGGGCGATTGCAGGACAACTATGGTTTCAGGTGAAGATGGTCTTGTTGCTGCTGATTTTGCTGAATTTCCTGGTGATCGCCCGACCGGCGAAGAGAAAACTGCGCAAATTGCTTAATGGTACAACAGAGGCGCCCGCCATCGGGCAAGAGGCAATACCTGCGATTAAGAAGAGACTGACAATCTTCCAGGCGACACAACTGGTGTTGTTTTGGCTGATCATTGTCCTTGCTGTATTCAAATTCAATTGATCGGCAGAGACAACAGGATTTCTTCAGAATTCCCTGTTATTTCCGGCTTATTTTTCGGTGGCAAATACATGAAGGAAGTACAGAAGATAGCGCAAAAGGTCATTGTCTATAGTCTGAATGACATGCCGGTGAAAAACGATTTGTAAGCGTAGGACTGAATACCATAATTGATTCCACAATCGAAATGCAGATTGCTATCAAATAGCAGGATAAGCCCCCCATCGGCGAAGTTTTCAAGTGTCCTATCCTGATCCGAATAGGTGAAATGGGTTTCTATAAAGAAGGCAAGTTTTTTGTTCAGCTCATGTTCAGCCACGAATGACTGTAAATAAAATGGTTTGTATTTGGCTTCTCCTGTTTGTTTAAGAAATTGCATTTGTACTTCTCCGCTTAATGACCAGTGGGGTAAATAATTTAAGGTATAGGGGAATATTACACCCCATTCGACACGATTATTCTCATAAAATGACAAGGTGGGGATTTTTATAAAGGGGAGGATAGCTAATGAGAATTTTCCTCTATCGTTCCCGATTATGTTTTTCTTGCACCGGAGAACGATATCTCCCAGGCCCTGGGTCATTGGATTGGTTCCCGCTTTATCATGTTGGTAATTAAAAATATAACTTTCAAATACCAGGTGAAAATCAAGCGAATTGGTTATGCCAAGTTTATAGGTTCCGTTATTGAATGCAATTTTCCTGTTGTGTGAACCGGCATCTTCTGATAGGGTATATCTTGACAGATCTCCTTCATATTGAAAATGCCCTGCGTCAACGGTATAGGAACTTTCTGTTATATCAGGTCTGTCCGTTTCCATCTCTCTAAGCTCCCTGGCAGGAGTTGGATTAAAAATGGAGTATTGGCTTTTGCTGAGGGGATGTGCATCCTGTGAAAAGGAGCAAAGGGACAGTAGTGTAAATGAAAGTATTAGACATATATTTCGGATCATATATTGGTCTGAATAATTAGTATTAGCGGGAAAGCCGGCGCAAAAATACAGTTTGAACATCAATTTCGGCATGAAATTATCCGCTTGAAACTGGCCAGGAACTACAGTTCTATGGATTAGAATGCTTTAATCTGGGAGGAGTGGGAATTGAAATGCTTACTTTTGCTGATTCAATAAAATCAGTATTAGCGATAGTGAAAAAAGGGATTATATATATAGCTTTTTTTATTACTTTCCTGAATGGCATTACGCTCAACCAGTTTTCCAAGGTTACTTTTTTGTTTACCCATTACATCGAGCACTATCACAGAAACCCTGGGATCGGGGTCATTGAGTTCCTGCGGATGCATTATTGGGGGCAGGATATAAATGATAATGATGGGGACAAAGACAGGCAGTTGCCTTTTAGAGAGTTTGATGCCAATGCGGCGCATCATCTTATCTTTACCATCCCTGAGCCTCCTCGTAGCAATCTGACCGAATATTTTTTTAAGAGGAACTACTCCTTGCTCTCTTTCAAACACTATTCCAATCCGGCAATATCTTCGCCGTTCAAGCCTCCCTGCGTGGGCTGAATCCCAGAATAATTCTCCTTTTGAATTTCCTTGCTGTTCGGCTTATAATCATGGGCTGGTGGTCTGTCGTGTAGGATGGACCGTCGGTAAATTGATTGTACGTCCTATGCTGTTTTGATAAATTTTTGTGCCTGGCATTCGATGAACGGATAAGCCGGTGCTGTGGATTTTTTCATTTATTAACATAACTTAATTAATATAAAGAGCATGTTTTTTTCATTCCATTTCTTGAAAATGAAAGGGCTTGGCGCGGCCAGGCCTGTCTTTTCTTTCTTACTTCTACTCGTGGTTACCACGGTTTGCGGGCAAAACTTCAAAAAGGATACGCTTAGGCTGACCCTTCCCCAGGCGGAAAAGGCCTTCCTGGACAGCAATCTCCTGCTTCTTGCCCAGAAATATAATATAGATGCGCAGAAGGCATTGATCATTCAGGCCAAACTTTGGCCGAATCCTAATTTGTCTTTGGGCCATGGTCCTATTGTCGCTATTTCTGATCCCAGTTCGCTGTATCCTCATTCCAGTTTTTTTAACACTACTGAAAATTCAGCGGCTTTGTCCCAACTGATTTTACTGGCGGGGAAAAGGAATAAACAAATTAAGCTGGCGCAGGCGAATGCTACGCTGGCTGAATATCAGTTCTTCGATCTCCTGCGCACGCTGAAGTATACGCTCCGTACTGATTTTTTCAATATCTATTACCTGCAAGAATCGGCAAAGGTGTATGATGCAGAGATCAGGGCTCTCCAGCAAGTAGTGAAGGCTTTCGCTGAACAGCAGGGAAACGGCTATATCGCAGAAAAGGAGGTGGTCCGGATCCGTGCGCAACTCTATAGTTTTCAGAGCGAGTATAATGACCTGTTGAATCAAATCAAGGGGATAGAGAGCGAGTTGCGACTGGTGTTGCAGGTGAAGCCCACGGTATATGTCGATCCGGTTCTGGACTCAGTATCCATCAACAAGCTCGATCCGGCCAGGTATGCCCTCAATACCCTGCTGGATTCGGCCTATAATAACCGAACGGACCTGAAGATCGCCCGGGAAAATACGACTATTAACAAGCTGAACTATAACCTTCAGAAGGCTTTGGCCGTGCCGGATCTGACGGCTTCCGTCTCTTGGGACCATCAGGGAAGCTATGCCGTTAACTATAATGGATTAGGCATATCTATGGATCTGCCTTTTTTAAACCGGAACCAGGGTAATATCAAGTCGGCAAAGGCCATGATCGCCAATTCGGCGGCGCTGGAGAAAAGCACGGTGGTGACTGTTGAGGAGAATATAAACAATTCGCTGGAAATAGCTTTTGCGCAGCATAAACTGTATCAGAGCATTGACCCGAAATTCTCGGGGGACTTTGAGCGGTTGATGAATGCAGTGCTTGATAACTACAAGAGACGGAATATCGGTTTGTTGGATTTTATTGACTTTTATGATTCTTATAAGCAGAATGTGTTGCAGATAAATTCTATAAAATATAACAGAGTGCAGGGCCTTTGAAGACCTGAACTTCTATACCGGGACTAATTTTTTTAATTGATGCATCCATGTGGCACCCCAGGATAGAGGTGCAGTTTTCCTGATTGCACCTTTATCATTTGCATGGGTCGATTGGCGGTTGTAGAAAATAAGGATCAAATAAGAGGCGACACGGCGTAAAATGCTACCTTTTGAAGAATTTTCGATAAAATTGCAAAAAAATAGCGCCCTGCATGCAAAATGTTGACATACATCCGTCTGTTAAAGCGATGCGTACTACTTTGTTCGGTATTGCTATCAGCATAGGACTTGTCTTTGTAAAATATGTTGCGGGATACCTGGGTCATTCTTATGCCCTGGTGGCGGATGGTACGGAGACGGCTGCGGATGTGTTGAGTTCGGGGCTTTTATGGCTGGGGTTGCGGATTGCCATGAAGCCGGCGGATAAGGAACATCCTTATGGTCATGGGAAGGCTGAACCGCTGGCGGCTATTCTTATTTCGCTGTTTTTGCTGGGTGCGGCGGTTTGGATCGGTTGGAATGCTATTTATTTTATCCGGACGCCGCATCAGATGCCCAGGCGGTTTACGCTGGGTATTTTATTGGTGGTTATTCTGATCAAGGAGGGGATGTTCCGGTATGTGCTGAAGATCGGGAAGGAGATCAATAGCCAGGCGGTGAAGTCGGATGCTTATCATCATCGGAGCGATGCAATCGTGTCTGTAGCCGCCTTTGTCGGGATTGCGGTGGCGCTGGTCCTGGGAAAGGGATATGAGGCGGCGGACGACTGGGCGGCGCTGATCGCCTCGGGTATTATCGTGGTCAATGCGATTTCGTTGCTGCGCCCGGCGCTGAACGAGGTGATGGATGCGGCGCCGTCCAATGAAATCGTTAAAAAGGTGAGGGCGCTTGCCAGTGAAAACAGGGATGTAAAGCTAGTGGAGAAGTGTTATGTGCGAAAGATGGGCTTTGACTATTTTGTGGATATTCATATACAGGTGGATGGGACTCTTTCGGTGGTGGAAGGGCATGCGATCGCGCACGCTGTAAAGGATCGTTTGCTCAGGAGTGATCTGCGGATCAAGGACGTGCTGGTGCATGTGGAGCCGGCGCCGCTTGTGTGAAGCGGGTGAATTAGGGGCTAATACTAAAAATTGTTAATTTATCTCATGAACCGACTTGTCCTCACCCAATCACAAGCCCGAAAAATTATCCTCCACGCGGTAGGATTATCAAAACAAGCACCCTTTGGCAAAGGCAGGGAAGCAGTCTACAAACTTATCGACCATCTTGGTTTTGTTCAGGTCGATACCAATTATGTCGTTGAGCGCGCCCATCACCATGTCCTTGCATCACGGGTACCTGACTATAAACCGGAATGGCTTGACGAACTACAGGCGGATGGAAGGATCTTTGAATTCTTCACTTCCGACTCGGGATACATCCCCATGCACGACTTCCGCTTTTCACTGCCCGTAAAGCAAGGCTTTTTATCCAGGAGAAAGCCCCTAACACAGGCCGAGATCAATCTCATGAACAAGGTGCTGGATAGGGTTGCGCGCGAAGGACCGCTGATGGTAAAGGATTTTGAAAATGATCGCCTGGAGGCAAGTTCAGGTTGGTGGGATTGGCGACCGTCTAAGATGGCGCTCGAGAGGTTGTACCTGGACGGGAGACTGATGACCACGCGAAAAAAAGATTTCCAGAAAGTGTATGATCTGCCTATGAATATAATTCCGGATGACATTGATACGACGATGCCAACACCAGAGGAATTTGCAAGGCATGTTATTCGGCGCTCATTGAAATCCCGGGGTATCGCCTACGCAAAAGAGATGGCCTGGCGTGCCCATTACGTGAAGAATAATTTAGTAAAAAAGGAGTTGGCAAAGCTCGTAGATGAGGGCGAAGTTTGCAATGTTGCGATCGAAGGTCTTAAAACCGCCCCTCTCTACATGTTACGCAGTTATAAAAACAAAAAGATCCAGCTGTCCGATGACGCATTTATTCTTTCGCCATTCGACGTATTGAATGTCTTCAGGCATCGTTTAAGGGATTTTTTTGATTTCGACTACCAGATAGAATGTTTTGTTCCCCAGGCGAAGCGGAAATACGGATATTTTTCATTACCCGTATTGATCGGCGATACTTTTGTTGCCAGGATGGATTCAAAGGCCGATCGAAAACAAAGGGTGTTAATCATTCACAATCTTCACTTCGAGCCGCTAAAACTGACCAAACCGATGATTGTCAAGGTCAGTGACGCCATTAAATCCTTTGCGAAATTCAATCAATGCGAAGCGATCACTATTAAAAAATCAAATGACAGGGCGCTGTTGAAAGCCCTTCGGGAAGGATTATCCTGACCAGGCAATCGAAGTGTAAGCAGGCCGTGCCGGCCAGGCCTGGCTACAATTTTTCCATACTGTCCCTATAGCCCTTTCCAATTGGAATAGACACGCCGTTGACCTCGACCATCTCGGCTGTGTATGATTCGATCCTGCGTATGGAAACTATAAAGGATCTGTGCACCCGTTTGAAGAGATTTGCGGGCAATATCGCCTCGATCTCATGCGTGCTCATTTTTGTAATATATTCGTTTTTGATAGTCGTGATTTTGATATATTCCCGCTGGCTTTCAATGTAGACAATCTCAGAGAATAGGACCTTTACCTTCTTCTTTTGTACGTTTATAAAGACGAAATCCCTTATCTCCTGGTTGTCAACCGGTATTTGCTTTTCCGCGCGTACTGTTCTTACCTTGGTTACCGCTACCAAAAAGCGCTCGAAATCAAATGGTTTTAACAAATAATCCGTTACGTTTAAATTAAAGCCTTCCACGGCGTACTGGTGGTAAGCGGTGGTTATAATAACTGCGGGCGCATTGGAAAGTGTTTTCAGGAAGGGCATGCCTTTTAACTTAGGCAGGTGGATATCTAAAAAAATAAGGTCGGGGGTAGTATGCCGCAAGTAGTCGGTTGCCAGGATGGCGTCTTTAAAAGCCCCCAGCAGCTCCAGGAATGGCACCTGCTGGATGTAATCCGACAGGACCTTTACCGCTAAGGGCTCATCTTCTATTATGATACATCGTATTTTAGACATGGCTTGCAAGGTTGATCTTTAAGGTGGCGGAAAATTCGGATGCTCGTTGTTCCAGGGATATATCGTAGTCTGTATAGAGCAATTCGAGTTGACGGCGAAGGTTGGAAAGGCCGATATTTTCTTTCACTTTCCCGTCACCGGAAAATTCTTCCGTCGAATTTCTTACGAAAAAGGCCAGCTGCCGCTTAACGACGGAAAGGTGAATATCGACGAACGGTTGATTTCTTGTTTCAGAGGCGCCATGTTTGAAAGCATTCTCCACTAAAGGGATCAACAATAGCGGGGGCAAGGCTTGTTTCATGTCTTCGACGTCATAGTTAAAATTGATCCGCAGGGAGTCGTCGTAACGTAGTTGTTCCAGGGAAATATAATCACCGATGATCTTCAACTCCTGTTCGATGGCTATGTACGGGCCGCCGGCTTCATACAACATGTAACGCAGAATTTTCGACAGCCGTAAGATCGTTTCCGGCGTCCGATCGGATTTGTCCCTTGCCAGGGAATAGATGTTGTTTAGAGTATTGAATAAGAAATGCGGGTTGGTCTGTGACTTCAGATAGTTCAATTCAGCCTGCTGTTTTTCAATAAGAAGTTGCTGCGCCTTTTGTTTTAGTTTTATATGATTGTAAATATGCCTGGCGATCCCAAAGAAAAATAGGGACCCCACGCTATATCCCATCGCATCGGAGGTGTCGTAGGACTCATTGGATGATGATAGGAAAGGCATGTATACATGAAGCTTGATCCCTATGAGCCGCCATAGGAATAAGCCCTCCGAATATAAAAAAATGTGCACCAGTACCAGCAACAGCGATCTCAGGAACTTTTTCCAGCGAAGGCGCGGAAGGGTGTATTCAAACCAGATATAATCCAGGACGGTGATATAGATCGTCAGCCAGATATCGTCAAACAAGATTGCAGGAAATCTTCCGGTATGCTGCGCGACATCGGTAAGCAGGTCCAACGACAGAAATGCAAGGCCGATCCAGCCGTAGAGTTTAAATCGTTTTATATCGAGCAGGGCCTTCATTTTGGTGTTTCATGGATTAAATATCGGTAAATCTTTTCTTCTTTGTCTTTCTTGTTTCGCGGTTGACGGGGAATCGCCGTTAGTATACCTCAATCGAGTGTCTGTTGGTGCAACTTGCAGTTTTTGAATTAATTAGATAGTATTATGAAAAAAATAACGCTATGAATAAAACAATACAGTTTGGAGAAGAGGTGGCCGGTTATAACATCCGCGTCTTAAATGAAAGGGAAATAAGGGCGGCGGCGGGCATCCTCTTCCTGGCGACCTTCCTTTCATTGATGTTCATCTTGTTCGACAACAATTTTTTGCCGATCAAATATGTCATCACCTTATTTCTTACTGATTTTGCCATCCGGGTTTTTGTAAACCCTAAATTCTCTCCTACGTTGATCATTGGCCGGATCATCGTTGGCAGGCAGACTCCCGAATATGTGGGCGCCCGGCAAAAAAGGTTTGCATGGATAATTGGCCTGGTTCTGTCGGCCACCATGTTCATTTTCATGGTGCTGGTCAATGCCTATAGCCCGATCACAGGTATTATCTGCCTCATCTGCCTGTTGTTTCTCTTCTTTGAGTCGGCTTTTGGTATTTGCCTGGGATGTAAATTTTATCCCTTGTTCTTTAAAGAAAAAGCCCAATACTGCCCCGGAGAAATTTGTGATGTGAAATCGAAGCAGGAAATTCAAAAGACCTCGGTAACCCAGTGGATGATCGTTTTGGGATTTGCCCTCTTTGTTATCCTCCTTGGCACCTATTTCAATGCCTATTTTAGCAAAAAGCCCTATGATCTCTTTGGCCTCTATGCTTCCGAAAAAAATAAATAGCGCACGAACTAAACCAAATGTATGCACCCGGTAGGCTCACTCGAAGACTATTTTTCTCTCTTCCGTCAAAACATCATCGGCTGTGAACAGCTTTTTGAATCTCCTTTTGGGCGAAAAAGGATACTATACGCGGATTGGACGGCAAGCGGCAGGGCTTATGGGCCCATTGAGGCCAGGATACAGGATGAAATACTGCCTTTTTTTGCGAATACCCACACAGAGACGACCATTACAGGGCGAATGATGTCCAGAGCTTATGAGGAGGCCAAGACCATCGTCAAGGATCATGTTCATGCAAAGGAGGACGATGTATTGGTCTTTTGCGGTAGCGGGATGACGGCTGCCGTTAATAAGCTGCAGAGGATAATGGGGCTTAGGTTGCCGGAGCGGGTCATGGATTATGTCGAATGCCTGCGATTGGACGAGGCGTCAAGGCCTCTTGTTTTGGTGACCCATATGGAGCACCACAGTAATCATATCAGTTGGCTGGAGACCATCGCCACGGTTGAAATGATCCGACCCTGCGAAAATGGAAATGTCGATCTGGAGCACCTCAGGCAATTGTTGGAGCAATACAAGGATCGGAAGAATAAGATTGCGGCAATCACCGCGTGCTCGAACGTCACGGGAATTGAAACGCCCTACCATGAAATCGCGTCCGTTATGCATGAATACGGCGGACTTTGCTTCGTCGACTTTGCCTGTTCCGCGCCTTATGTATCTATCGATATGCATCCCGAAGCGGGTTCGGGCCTCCCGGGCGATCCCCGGCGCCCGGGTGATTCCCGGCGCCTGGGTGATGCGGATTTGGATGCGATTTACTTTTCCTGCCATAAGTTTTTAGGCGGCCCGGGCACACCAGGCGTCCTTATCTTTAATAGAAAGCTTTATAAGAATCGCATCCCCGATCAGCCGGGCGGCGGCACGATGCTGTACAGCAACCCGTGGAAGGTACATGAGTATATTGCAAATATCGAACAGCGGGAAGACGGCGGGACTCCTCCCATCCTGCAAGGGATAAAAGCGGCGATGTGTATCCGGTTGAAAGAAGAGATGGGAGTTGAAAGGATATTGAAGAGGGAAGAGGAAATGCTTCTGCGCCTATTTGACCGGCTTTCGAAAATTTCTTGTGTCGAAATACTCGAGGGGAATAATAGGAAGCGGTTGGGCGTACTCTCCTTTATGGTAAAGGATGCTCATTATAGTTTGATTGTCAAGATTTTGAATGACAGGTTCGGGATTCAGGCAAGGGGCGGCTGTAGCTGTGCAGGCACCTATGGACACCTGCTGCTGCGGATTGATGAGGCCAGGTCTTTCGAGATATTGAATTTGCTTCGGGCGGGGGAGATGTTGTGCAAGCCTGGCTGGGTGAGGCTGTCCATTCATCCCACGATGACCAATACTGAAATCGATTATATTATGGATGCCATAGAGATGAC
>DASWFF010000068.1:0-36158 GCA_036394375.1 Puia sp. | reverse complement strand
AACGGATAATAGTGATTCTCCTCTAATAGCGGCCCGCGTACATGCGTAACTTGCAAATTATCAAAGAACACATCGATGTTTGGAGTCTCGTTGCTGGTATAAATATACAAATATCCGCTCTTCGAAACGGGTAAATTTAGCAAGGTATGCTTTTTGAACTCCTGGTCGCCGCCCACCTGGTCGAAGCCGCTACTGGCTGCCACATAGTTGAATTGATTGTCGAATAACACCCAGTTGACAAAGGCATGGGGCTTGGTTTCGATAATGCGGGTACCCGTATCCTGCAGGAACTGCGTGATATTGGTGCTGAGCGGGGTGCTGTTCGATTGCAGGAGTGCAGGGGATGGGTGCGCTCCGCCGGGCAGCCCTCCTACCCCACTAATCAGGGCAGCCAGCAGGTCGGGTAAGGGATTGGCGGGTGTTCCGGGGGCCGTGCCATTGGTTTTATACCAGCTGCTGACCCGAATGCTGAACTGATCGCCGGCCATTACTTTTAGCGTAATCCCGGGACCGATTTTAGGACCAGTAAAGCCGCCTAGTTTGACGACATAGTTATTAGGGTTCGTCGTTGTGTCGGTTGGATAACCGGCAGGTAATAGCGTGCGGGTATTGGATAATTGGCTATAATACAGGTTCTCGGTGGCACTGTCCGCTATTTCCATCGTAGCAGCCGGGTAGAGATCCGTCTGGGTCTCATCGGTCAGCACCATCCGGGTATTGCCCAGGTGGTCTTTTACTAAATAGTCGTACTTAAAGGATGTTTTTGACTGGCCCCCCGTCGTATCGGTGGCGACCCGTACCCGGCCTTCCTCCTGCCCGAAGAATTGTAGCGTATCGGCGGGAGTGCTGCTGCCCGTTCCAATGGTTTGTTTACCCTGGTATTGGAAGGCCCCGATATAGGTCGTTACGGTCTGTACACTTCCGGCACTGTCCATCGTGGTTTTCTTCAGCTTACTACCCGTCGCATCATAGATATAGGTGATCGTGCCCTTGGTCCCGGTGGCCGACCGTACTTTCACCTGCCAGGGAAGGTTCAGGTGGTTGTAGATGATGCCATCGGTGGTTTGGGAGCCGATATCTTTATTCAGGTCGCGGGTCAGGTTGCCGTTCACGTCGTAGGAATAATCGATGGCGGCAGACGTCTTGCCGGTGCTATAGGGACTTAAGGAAGAAGTCCGGAAGTCTCCGAGAGTCGTTAGCGGGTTATTCCTCCCGTCAATGACATTTTGCAGCTTATTGCTGTTGTTGTAGTAGGTATAAGTTAGGGAATCGATCGGGTTGCTGCCTCCTAGTTGCCAGCCGGTCTGGAGCATGGCCCTGATATTACCATTCTCATCATAGGCCGTATTGGGGTCTGTTCCATTGCCCATTATGCTGCTGAAGTCGATCCCTGCCGTCTTATCCCAGGCGCTGCCGCTATTCTGATTGAAATCGGCATAGAGCAGCCGATTCATCGGGTCATATCCAAACCCGTAAGCCCGTTGCTGGCCGTCGCCCTTGCTGCGCCATTTCGTTCCGGCTATATTGCCATTGAGCTGATTGGTGGCAAAACCCCAGTCATAGTTCAGCTCCATCCCAAACCAGCGGCTATTGCCCCCATGGCTGTTGTCGTTATTCGCATAGTCCTTATTAATCCCTTTCAGCCAGCCCCGGATATTGTAGCTATAATCCTGGGTCTCCAGGAAGCTGTTATCCGGCAACTGTCCTAATTGCTTCTGCTTGAGCTGGCCTAGTTGATCGTATACGTGTTGTGCCAGCAGTCGTTTGGTGCTGTCCGCGTCGTTGATTGTTTTGTATACCTGCAACAGCCGGTTGGTGTGGTCATAGTTCAGGTTGGTCTTGATCCGGGTATTGTTGTTTACCGGGGCAGCGGGGTCGGCATGAGCGAGATAGCTCGTAATAACCTGTCCCGTAAAATTATACCGGTTGATAATCGTATCCCTGCCTCCCTTGTAGTTGTCGCCCTGGGTCTGGACCACCCGGGTCCGGTCATCATAGAAACTAGCTGTGGCCAGCCAACTACCCTTCGTCAGATCGGAAGGATCTTCCAACACTCGTACTTTGGTGCCCGTTACCAGGCCGATGGTGGGTACGGCCTGTTGATCCGTCACAGCAGGCAGGGTCTCCGCATGCTGATTGGTCCCGGCATCCAGGAGACCGTTATATCCTACCGCATACTGCTTATCGGGAGTATTGCTGTAGTCATCGTAAAAGGTCATCGTCAGGGCAATGAAGTTGGCAGTCGGTGGCAAGGGATTATCCACTACCGGCAAGGTATTGGTAAAGCCGTTGCTCCCGGTGCTGCCGGCCACGATCTCTGCGGTGAAGTCCACCACATCCGGCGTATTAAACCCATTATCGAGTGTGATCAGGTTCTGCGCCTGCCGGTCCCCATTGGCCAAAGTATCCACTAAATCAAGGGCCTGAGGCAGGGCCACAGGAGTCGATCCGTTCACGGTGACGGGGTTGCTGGTCCCGGTACCGGTATTGGCGGTCACATATTGCTGCAGTTGATCCCGGTTGCCGATATAGGTGATCATGCCGGTGGCAGAAGGCCGGTTGAGCCCGTCATAGAGGATCGCCATCCACTGGTTGTGTCCCCGCATATTGGCATCCTGCGTATAGACCAGCCGGTCCCGCCAGTCATAGACCATGTACACCCACCCTGCGCCGGGTACTTTCTTAGCCAGCATCCGCTTTCTCGCGTCATATTCATACCGGAAGCAAAGCTCATTGATGGTCGTAGTGTCGGCAGCGATGTTCCACCCATTCGCATAGATCACTTTCACCGCCTTGGGGGACAGAACAAAACGCAACTGGTTCAGAATATCATAGATATAATAGGTAGACAGCCAGCCATTATACCCAGAGTAATCGGACGCTACCGTTCCTAACTGCACTTTTTTCAGGATCACCAGTCCCTCCTTATCCTTGTATTCCACCACAACATGCCCTTGCTCATCGATGGTCGTATTCTTGTACAACTGTCCGGCAAGGTAGTATCCCCCGGCCGTGGGTATATTGGTGCTGATATCGTTATTGGTGTAGGTAAGGGAGTCATTTCTGATATTGAAGATCTCTACGCTGTCGGCAGGAGAATTCACGAGATATTGCTGCGTAACCCCATTCCCGCTACCCGCCCAGCTATTGCCCGGGGCCAGGGTTTGCAAGACCCGGTTCAGGGGAGAGGGCTCGAAATTAGTCTGCCCATAATAGACCTGTTCTCCCGTATAAGCCGGCTGTTCATTCGGATAGACGTTCTGATAAAAATTCTTCTGATCGGTAAAGGGGTCCTGCTTCAGGCCGCCGTTGCTCGTATTGCCCGTCGTAGCGACATAGGGCAGGTATTTGTAAATCTCCCGGCCGAATGGATCGTAGACCACGGGAGTGACCACATCATTCGGATTGTCCCCCGGAGTAAGTTGGCGGTTGACCGTTTGCAGGGGCCTTCCCAGCCCATCGAAGAAATGCGTAGTCTCTTTCACATCCACATAGCCGGCGGCGGCAAAGACCACCGTATCCGTGATCCTTCCCATGCCGGCCCTTTCCCGGACAAAATTGACCAGGGGAGTCTGGCCACCGACGATATAGCCGGCAGGAGTAGGCGCCACCGTTCCGGTCGGGGCAGGGACCTGCACCGTGGCCACAGGTTTGTTGGAGAGCTGCGCCCGGATGCCTGCTGGCAGGAGGGCCAGGATCAGCCCGGTAACAAGACCTATCTTATGTATTGCTTTATGAGGCATGTGTCAGTGGCATTGATAATGAAATCCTATTTTTTCTCCCGGATCAATTTCTTTAGCTCATCGATCTCCTGCTGCTGTTGCTCCAGGTGGCTATTTTGCAGCTCCAGCTGCCGGTTCTGCTCTTTCAGCTTTTTATTTTCTTCGATCAGGTACAAGGTCATCTCTTCGATCCTCTTTAACAGGGCGGCCTGGTGGTCACCAATATCGATCCCATCCCGCTGCACTTCTGCTTCCGATACGATACCCGGCAGGTGCCGGTGCTCGGTGATATACCGCTCCAATTCTCCCAGGTCGGGCAGGGCATAGCCTTTTTGAAACACATAGTCAGGCCAGGTGCCGGCCGTCTTCACTCTTACCTTGGTGAAAATGGCTGTGCCGTTCACCGCCAGCTTATAGCCCTGGGCATTACTCGTACCGATGGCAATATTATCCGACGAATCATAGAGCAGCCCATTGGCATATACCCACCGGTTGGACAGACTGGATACATTCCGGTAGAAGAGATTGCCGCTGGTATCGCTCACCAGGACGCGGTTCTTCGTGCTGTCGCTGGTGAGGCCGGCGAGTCGCACGGTCCCGGTGGTATGCAACTGGGCGCTGGGAGCAATCGTACCAATGCCTACATTCCCCAACGGGGAGATGCTCATTCTTTCCAGGTTCTTCGTCCGGAAGGCCAGCCGAACGCTGTCCACATTGCCCACAAAATTGCTGTCGGCATTCATATGGATGTTCCCGGTCATCGACCAAAAGGAAGAGAGGGATTCCACGTTGATATTGACAGTGGCCGTATTGGTATTTCCCAGACCGTCGATGGCCCTTGCCTTGAGGGTATAAAGGCCTGCATCGGGGCTATTCCAGGTCATGCTGTAAGGGGCCGTAGAGTCCTCCCCGATCTTGGTGGTGTCTACATAGAACTCCACTTTAGCGATCGTCCCGCCAGTCTCAGAAGCCGTGGCCGAAAGGGTGATATTTCCATCCTCCGGCAGGATATCATTATCGGAGGGATTGGTAATGCTGACAGTGGGAACGGGAGTGGCAGTATGGCCGGAAGTGATCTGAAGGCCGCTGATGCCCGCCGTATTGCTGCTGACCCCGCTGATGCTCGCCGTATTGACATAGACCCGGATCTTTCCGTTAGCATCGGGAGCGATATTGTGAAACACGGCTCCACCAGACACGTTGGAATTGCCGTACACATCCGAATAGCCATATACCGTGGCTCCCGTCACGGTGTAGCGGGTAGGGTTGAAATTAAAGGTGGTGGCATTGAAGCTGACCGTCATTTGCAGAGTATAAACGCTGTCGATGCTGAGCCCGCTGATCTCCAGTTGGGGAAGAGCGGCATTGTAGGAGGCATAGTAGGCGCTGTACTGAAACCACATATTCGCCATGACCGCCGCAGGAAAAAAAGTTGCGCCGGACATACCGCCTCCATCGAAGGCGGCAACGCTATTGTAAGGGGCCCAGTTGGCAGTGGCGATCGAACTGATAGTAATGCCGCCCGATACGCCCGTACGAATGGCAGTGGACGGGTCGCCGGCCACATTCACCCAGCCGGTCACCGGATGAGCGGCCAGTGAAAAGTTAAAGCTGGCCGTAGTTTGGGCTTGTAAATGACCGGTTATAACGCCATAGATCAGCAAAAGTATCCAGATTGTTCTTTTCATAACTATCATATTTAGATGTATCCACCCGATGTTTTACCTGTTATTGTTAGCATGCATTTACCAATATATATAAATCCCCCACCCTTTGGCTTGTAACAGCGCTACTGCAGCATCACTGGCAACGGTACGGGTGGTCCCTCCGGTCCAAAAAGTGATCGTTCCATTACTCACAAACCGTCCGGCCCCCGCAGCCACCTGGTTAATGACGGAGTCTATGACGGTGGAAGGAATGGGTACGGGAGGGTTCACGTTATTAGTGTGATTTTGTGTACCTGCGTTGATGGCTACATAGGAGAGTTTAGTAAGGGCTGTCAGATCCTCCCGGTTCCAATGCTCATCCGAAATAGCCAAAATCTGAAGATTGGTAAAATAAGTATTCCAGTCACTTTTCAACCGGCTTATTTTAAAGGTGGTATCCCGGTAACCAGCATAATAGTAGTAAAGGGAACTGGTATTTATGGTCTGCAGATTGCGGTTATTTTGCATAAAATCCTGGGCAAAGCTCATATTTTCACTGGGAGTCGCGCCGCCGTCGCCTGAACTCGGATAAAACACAGTGATCGAGCTGATCGAATTCCAGTTCGTAATATTGGCAACGGTCAACGCGCTGGCTTGCTGATAGGAAGAAAAACCGAATCCAGACATGTGCTGCGGTACATTACCGCGGAAATTTCTCACCTTGGACAGGCTGACGGCAGGATTAAAAGCATTATCCAACCCACACATCTCTGCTGAATCATTATGATAGAAGGTTAGGGTCTTCAGGCTGCTATCCGGGTAGGCATGCTCGATATACAGCCTTTTGAAATTTTGGGTATTGAAATAGAACACGGTCGTATGCGGCGTAAGTACTTTTGGGGTATCGTTTACTTTAGCAAGATACATTCCTTCCCCGTCTCCAAAATCGACGTAGGCACCATTACCATTCCTCACTCCATCCAACTGGTTCCAGGGCAGGTCATATTGGTAATACCGGCATCCGGTCACCCCGGCAGGAAGCGTCATACCGGCGTTAAGCGTCATATTGAAATGCAGGGAATCCGTTCCTGTAGCCAGGGTCCCGATACGGGCATCGGCCGTATCGGCATTCCACAAGCTGACATACTGCACGGGACCGATAACATTGCCAAGCAGTTTGCCGTGGACATCGAATACCCCTACCGGGTAACCCAGAGTATTGGTGCCGGCCAGGGTCTGCATGGTAATAGGATAACAATTACCGCCGCAGCCACTGCTGGCCTGGTACTGGTACTCGAGGGTCTTGAGAATATTATAGTCCTGGTCGCGGATACGTTTCAATCGCTGCAGGCCGTCATATTCATAATAGGTGATCCGGTTGCCGACGTCAGCCTGGCTGGTCATACCGACCAGGGGGGTATACGTATAGGTCGTCATCTGGGCGCCCAGAGGGTATAGCCTTAATTCGTCGATGTGTCCGGAGCCGCTGATCGTGATGGTGGTCTGCCCGGTGACCCGATGGGTGTATAAAGTCCAATCCGCCCCCTTGAAGGTAATGGTCTTGCCTTTGACCGGGTATCCTGACAGGGTGCCGGTGATCGTAAAAGGGGAATGATTCTGCGTCCAGTAGGAAACGATATAGGTGGTGGCGCTGGTGAGGCCGGATTTGGAGATATCGCTATTCAGGACATAGGACTTCGTTCCGGTGATGCCGGAAGTAGTATCTCTGCTGGTCGTTCCAATGGACCAGTTGCCGGCGCCGTCGGCTTCGAAGCTGGTGTAAGCGATATCCATTCCTGTGGCATTCGTAGTCTGCGCAATCGGGTATTGATTTCTGTAGCCCCAAATGTAGGAATGGTGGGCATCTCCGGCCTTGGCCACTTCGAGCAAATTGCTCAAGGTGTCATACTGATAAAAATCAAGCCTGTCTTCTATCGGATTGGACAAAGTTTGTTGCCAGATATGCTGCGGTTCCACGACCTGATGAGGCGCATCCCATACCAGATAATCTGTCCGGGTAAGGTCAAGCAAGGTATTATTATTGTAATGATCGATCTCAATAGGCGGAGCGATCTTATTCATGGCAACCATGGCTGTCAGGGCATTGCTGGCATTGGAACTTAGTCCGCTGATTTGCGCCTGGTCACCGGCATACTTATTTACTATTTTTAAGCTATCACCCTTACTATTGACGGTAGTCGTTCTGGTCAGCAGCCCGTGTACGGGATTATCGTAATAATAATTAATGGTATCCGTCACCGGATGCTGACCGTTCTGATCATACGCCGTGTTGATCGTATTTATTTTATAGATCCAGGGGCAGACTATCTTGTAATTGACAAGGGCATAGTTATTTAATTGATAAGGACTGCAGGTTATCGCCGCTCCACCTGTGTTATCAGCAATACAAACACTGCAAGGAGAAAAACATAGATAATCGAGATAACCTACCATGACCGGCGCCTCATAATAATTGGAGGGAAAAGAACCGGGAGAAAAGAAGTTAGGGTAAGAGATATTATAATTATTCACGGCTGAATGGAGAAGAGTACTACCTGCGTTATATATTAACTCCTTTTGCAGCATTCCGCGATAAACATCATTATCTATTTGGTAGCGGGGATTGAATCCTCCTGCTTGAATTCCATTCTGATACTGGATGGAATACTCCGTTGCGGATTGGTTGTGAATATTCCAGGGGCTGGAAAAATAGGATTCTTTTCTGCCGTTCGTAGCATTACCGGAAACTTCGGTTTCAGTGACTACTGAATACCCTACGTGACTGCCCTGTGTTGATCCCAGGTAATTGGAAGGCGATGAACCTCTTACCATATACCGGAGTTGCCCGGCGTATGATACTTTTTCCTCCAGGATTTGTATGCCCGTTAGCAAAGATCCGGAGGATTTGGTAGAGTCATCTGGGAAACGATATTTAAACGATTTTATATTTTGATTACCGCCCGTTGAATCCGTGTTGATGATCTGTTTGATACGCACCCCGCCGGTGGGAAGAACATGGGCCAGGGAGGAGGTATCCATTCCCGTATAATTGAGACTGGCCGTACACGCCTGGGTAGTCCCATCACTATCGATCTGGGCGATCAGCTCATAATTTCCGGGGGTCAAATAGGGATAAACGGTTTGAGAAGCATTCGTCACAATCAACGTCTTGATGTTCGTTCTGCCTCCATCCGCGTTGATCTGATTAAGTAGGGCAGTAGGGCCATTACCATCATGCAGAGTTCCTCCCCGGGTCCCATACGCTAGCAAAGTCGTGTATTGAGCGGTTGTAATCGAAAAATTGCTAGTGTAAGAATAATGAGTCTGTGCGGAGGGGTATTGGACACCAGCGTTGCAGGTATAAGGAACGGTCCTGTTCACAACGACTCCGTCACCAGCACTACCATAATCGTTCCCTTCATAAATAAACTGAGAACTGCCCCCTGTCGGATATTGTATACTTTGCAAGACGCCCACCTGGGAACTGGCTGCATCCGGATCTCTGATCCCGTACGGAGTAGCTTGGTTGGCCACATAGGTAGTCCAGATGGCGGGATCGACATAGGGCAGGCAGGTCGTGTTGCTGGTTTGCCCATTATAGAATCCCCAAAAATCCTTGGCATAAGATTGAACGGATGGAACACTCGCAGGAGAATAATACTGAAGCGTATAAGATTTCTTTTGGGTGGTATCCGAAACGGAGATCTCATCTACCCGATCTAATTTTAATCGCACTTTATTGGGATCCGAGGAAGGTGGACCAAAATAACTCTGTGCAAAATTGAAATGCTTTATGATATGACCATTGGGATCTGACACTATCATACCATTGATACTGCTGGCAGAAGGCATATCCACCCTGCCGGGTGTAGCAGCGAAAGTCATTATTTCAAAGGGCGAAGCGATCTGAATCAGCCGCCTGGCATCTACTACAACGGTGGAAGAGGAACCGTGTGTGGTCGGACGAAAATTAGCCGATAAAGGACTTTCGTTCAGGTAATCCAATTCGGAAATCTGCAGTTGTGAGGTCTGTTCCGTGGCATAGGTAAAATTAATATTACCAGATGGCGTTATGATAGTGGTCAGGTACCAACTGGAGATATAAGTGGCTGACCCACGTCCTCCCTCCACGCTGGTAGTTTCCGCCGTACTAAATACATAGATGATCCCATTGGCATCTATGATCTGGAAGCTATCTAATCCCGCATCATGAGTTACTTTCACATTTGAATAGGGAATAAACCGGGCATTGTGCTGGGCGGTCGTATCCAGGATGAATTTGCCAGATTGTCCTGCAAAATTGAAATAAAACTGATCCGGTTGTTTATCAAGTGTTCCGCCACAGAAACTCGCAGTTACCGACGGATCGGCGGCAATGATATCTGCTGTTAACCCGTAACGTGTAAAATAACCGTTGGGGCCTTCATCCGGCTGACCATGCATACTTCTTGTGATGACTCCTCCCGCACTTAATGCCCAGCCCAGGCCTACGGAGCTGGATACCTCTTCCACTTTCAGTCCTCCGGAGTGGTAATTCAGGGAAATCGGTAGTGAATATTTGCCCACCTGCATGGTATATAAAGGAATGCCAATATTGGGAATGCCCGTGTAAGCGCCAACTGGAATATCCCCAAACTTACCGAGTGAAGCCGCATTGGGAGAAGGAGGAACTACATTCGGCAGATCTACCATCTGAGTAGTGCTCTGTCCCAGCAACGTTAAACCGACTAACGTATGCAACACAAACAGGGTCGTTATTTTTTTGAATATACTCTTTGATTCCATTGTTAACTTATGTTTACTCATGCGTCCTTAAAGATTATACCCAATCCTGAATAAAACGGATTGCGTTTTCGGCACCTGTGAATAACTCAATACGTCCCACAATAACTGCACATTCCCTTTCAGCTTACTATTGATCCGGTATTGTTTCGAGACGCCCAAAAGCCCCGAACGAGTCCAGTAGTTCAGGTTACGGAGCTGACTGACGGCATAGCTGATTTGCTGGTAGTTGTATTCGAACCCGGCGTAAAAAGAGAAGCTGCCCTTGATATGGGTTTGCAGGGCTGAACGAAGGCTGAGCCCCTGGCTGCTGATGGCAATATGCTGTATATCTTTCCCCCATCCCATCTTATAAGAGGCGCCGATCGAAAAAATATTCTTATCGCTCAGCCTATAACCCAACGAGGCTCCGAAATCGGAAGTAGCGGGGAAGGCGGCCGTAGAAGGCAGCGATTGTATATTCAGGCCATATTCCAATCGGCCCAACAAGGACCGGGTCCGCTGGGTATTCGGTCTAAAATCCGGCACATCCATCGAACTGTTGCCCCCGCCTGCCTGGCTTACCTTATCCTGGAGAGCTTTCAACTTCGTCTTAGCCAATTGGATTTGCTGCTGCACCACCTGCCCGGCATCAGGGCCGCCGGAACTCACCTGCCCCTGTAGCTGCTGCTGCACTCCTGCCCGTGTTTGCAGCCCTGCCAGGGCCTTCGGGCTGCTAACCGTTCCGCCTCCCGGCAGGCTGAACAGGCCCGCGAGATCCGAATGCGTCTTCATAAAGGACTGGAAACCGGGAGTCTGGTTCAGGATATAGAGGCCCCTTTTCGTCAGTTTATCCGGGTCGTCGATTTCATCGCGGTAAGCTTTCAGTTGCGCCCCGTAGTAAAATGCTTCACGAGAATATCCCTGGTAGCTGCTTTGCAAGCCGGCAGGCAGGTGTGTATATTGACCAAGGGCTTCCCGGATCTGTTCCTTACGTTGCCGGATCAACTGCTGGATCTGTTCACTCGCCTGTACCTTATTTTGTAACTGGCTCACCTGCGCCAGGGAAGCACTCGCCTGTCCTTGCCAGGCGGCGCTACCAGCCAGGAGATCTTTGTTCTGTTGTAAGAATTTCAGAGAAGTCTTAACGGAATCCAGGTAAGGCAGGTAAGTGGTACCGGAGGTCGCAGAGAAAGCGGCAGCAGCAGGCCCACCGGTGACCGCACTCCTCTGGCCTTGCAGCTTCTGCAGCAGGGCGGTATAATCCAGGGGATTGTTGCCAAAGATCCGCTTAGCGGCCGCAGAGTCCTGTTGGAACATCCTTTTGCGGAGCTGCGCTTCCTTTTTAGCTAATCGCTGCAGGTATTTCTCCGACTGACGGGTGATCTTTTGATCCATACCCGCCGCCTGCTCATTCACTTTTTGGAAAAAGCGGGAGGGAAAATTGACGATCACGGCGGTAGTGGAGGCCGGCGTAGCATCCTGGCCGTAGGAGGCCAATGGCAAACAATACAATGACAATATCACGCCAATGAGCAGATATCTCATAGAGGTTAGGGGGCTAATATGTAAGGAAAAATGGTTAGGGCGGGTACAGATGTCGGTTAAAAAGCGAACATACGTTTACTGCTGGTAACTGACAAGACCCTTAAGTGGGAATATCTATCTATAGTGGATTTGCTCGAAAAAATAGCGTAAAAGTACTCGACAAAAATGTGGTTTTCCACATCCTCCCTACGGATGATCTTGCTTTTTCAATGGCCTGCCCCGCGAGAATATTTTTCCCCATACCTCGCCCTCAACAGATCCTTCATATAATTATTGATCTCGAACTGATCCGCCACCGGTTCATTGGTGAACGGGATCTTCGGCAGATAAGGGGGCGGCCCGAATTCCGTGGTGAAGGTCACCCTGGCAGCGCCGGCCTTCCACCGGCTGTCGGCCATCCGATCCCACCAGCCAAGGAAATGATCGACGGCAACTTTCCATTCCGGCGCCCGGGGATCAGGCACCTGCGGGCCTTCCTCAAAACCGACCCGGGCATGTATATGCCGGGTACGGGCAATCGCCTCCTCCAAGGGAGCGGTAAAATTTTCCAGGAAGCTCTCGGTAACGCATACCCAATGAGAAAGATCCGCCGTAATCACAAAATCCGGACGGGCCTGAAAGTAATCTTTCATTACCGAAGGACTAAACCCTATCCGACCCCGGTGGGTCTCATGCGCAACTTGGATACCTTTCTTCCCGCTGAAGTCGGAAGCGATATCGATCAGCTCCAGGTTCTGCCCGAACGAAAAATAGTCTTTCCCCGTATGAGAATTGATCAGGATAGGATTGCCCTCGGCGCTTAGGGCAAGATAATGACGGAAAGAATCTTTAAAGTCTTCAAAATGATCGCCCCGGGCCTGGTGCTGATGAGAGACCAGCAATAGCTCGAATTCCTGCAAGGCATCGAACAACTGACGCCTGAGGGACAGGTCTTCCGGGATCCAGGTATCGATCCCATCATATCCGGCCTCCCGGATCTTTCTGCAAAAATCGGTTAGATCGAGGTGTTCATGTCCCCACAAGGGGCAAAGTATTTTTATTTCCATAATGGGAAACAAAGATAGGTTTCTCTTCACAACCGGGTACCTCCGGTTGTGCCCCGCCCGGCTTAGCCAAAAACAAGGAGAAAAAGAAGCTGAAGAAGAAGATCCCCTTATTGACATCCAGGATATTTTCGGAAAAAGAGACACAAATTACGATCACCAGGAAACTGCCTAAAAAAGGGTCCTTCAGCCTCCATGCCTGCCTCAAGCCGATTGCCAGTACCCCCAGGAACAAGATCTCCCCCAGGATGCCCGTCTTTAGTAAAATGCTAAGGTATTGATTATGGGCATTCAGATCATGCGCATACGAATCATAAAGTTGATGAACCGCGTATTTCTCTTTCAGCAAGTCCACTTCCGTCCCCGAGCCATAGCCGGTCCAGGGAGCGGCCCGTATCAGCTCCCAGGCGCAAAACCAGCGGACCATACGGGGCTCCGACCCATCTTTATCCCCTACATTCCCTTTCAGGTCCTGTTGTAGCTGCACCAGGTAGCGGGTATGAAGATTCTCATTGCTGGTCAGCGCCACGAAGACAACCGCCGTAAGAAATAAGGAGACCCCCAAAAAAATCCGGCGTGTCCGGCCTTTCATCAGCCAGTAGGGGAGTAATCCATTTATAACAAATAATAAGGAGATGCATACGGACCGGGCCGCCAGCTGTAAAATAGCTGCCAGAAGGATCAGGGAACCCAGCGCATAAAACCACCGGTCCAAAGTCCTCCGGGCACGAAGCATCAGCCAGATGAAAGTCACCAGCGAGATCGCTATATACATAGAGAAATAAGTGGCATGCAGGCCGATAGGAGCAGAAAATTGATGATTCATGAACGGAGGGCTGAAAAAGGAAGAGAGGGGAAGCCCCTGTTGCCGGATCCTCCCAAAAGCGATTCCATACAGGTACAGCGTAGTGAAAAGACAGCTGAGAGCAAATGCTTTCAGGAGGGGCCGCTGAACCTTCTTCCAATCCATCTCCGTGAAATAGAAGATAAGAGGAAACAACAAAAGGGCCAGCTGCTTTTCCCATTCTTTAAAAGCCTCTCCCCGCCGGGCGGACCAGAGTGTACCCACCATCGTGAGCAGGTAAAGAGCGGCCGTGAGCCAGCCGGACCGGAAAACCGGCAGCCTCCGCCGTACATCATCCGGCAAACCTCCCTGTCGACGCACTTTCGTCATCCCCCGATCGCTACGAAAATGAATAATCGTATGTAATAGCAGCCCGATCAGGGCCAATTCGCTGAATAGCCGGTCGAAAGGCAGCGTCACCAGGAATACCAGCATAAAATAATAGCTGATCTTATTCCCGGGAGTATCGTCTATATAAAATACTTCTTTCATTCCTGTGTATATACCAACTATTCAAAATATAGCGCTCATAATGAGCGATGATCCCGGGCCAGTTAAACTCCTGCCGGATCCTTTCCTGGTTACGCCGGATCATGCACTCCCGGCATATCCCCTCCGGAATGTTGTCGACAAGAGCGGTGATATCCCCGGGACCCGAGAAATAAAGAGCGTCTTTCCCCAGCACCTGCCTGTTAAAGGCATTATCATGTGCAGCTATCAGCGCCTTACTGGCCATAGCCTCCAGCAGGGAGGGGTTGGTGCCGCCCGTGCTATGACCGTGGAAATACAAACGGGAAAAGAATTTCAGGTTATGAATTTTTTGCTGATCATAAATGACTCCGCTAAAAAGGATCCTTTTATCCCCCCTGAATTTCTGCTGCAGGTATTTACCAAACTTGTTGACAGCATTGCCTACCACCAGGATCTTCTTATCGGTATTGCTTTCCGTGAAGCCATCGAGGATAGTCTCGATATTATTTTCGGGCTCCATACGGGCCATCAGCAAAAAATAATTGCCGGCGCTGACCCCATATTCCCGGAGCATACCCTCGTTTGTGTCTTGGAACAACTCTGCCCCGTAAGCGATATATTCACTTTCTATCCCGTATTTTTTCTGGAAGTAGGACTGGATCACAGGAGAATCCGCTATGTAGCAATCGCTGAACCTGACCGCCAGCTTCTCTGCATAAAGCAGAAACCGGCGGGTGAGCTTCGAGTACTTGGTACGCTGCCACTCCAGACCGTCCAGGTTGTAGACGACCATCGCGGAGGAAGGAAAGAGCAGCCCCCAGATCGAGCTGCTGGTATAGCCTAGCTGCAGGATCACGTCGAAATTCCTTTTGCGCGCATCGATCAGACAGTTCAGGTCATAGATAAATTGACCGGCGCTGCCCAACAAATGCTCCGGATCATAGCAATGCCGGATCTCGACGCCATTCCATTCTTTCCCCTGATAAGGGTGATTATGAGAATTATAGACCGTTACCTCATGTCCTGCTTTTACCAGGCCCGGGGCCAGGTGTTCTGCCAGTTGCTCGAATCCCCCGTAGTAGTTGGGAATGCCTCTCGTACCAAGTATAGCTATGCGAAAACTCATAAAGGATCCAATATTTGATGATAGCCCCGGGCGATACAGGCTGCCGCCTGATCCCAGGTATAATTCGTTAAAATTTTTTTTCGTAGCGCCGGCCGGGATCCCGTATGAGCTGCATAATCCACCGCCTCTAAAATGGAGTTCGGACTCCCGGGGTCGCAATAAAAAGCGTGATCCTCATAATATTCCCGGGTATACCCTTTATCCGTGATCACGATATTGCAACCCATCGCACCCGCCTCCAGGGAGGAGAGCCCGCAGGTCTCGAACCAGCTGGGTAAGATATGGACCTTGGCCTTTTGATAATATTGTACTAACTCACGTTGAGGGATATGTTCTATAAAATGAACATTGGACGCCGCTATCCTGCGGCATTCCCGATAATAAGAGGACTGGTTGGGCGCGGGAGAACCGATGATCATCAACTGGTAATTTGTATTATTCAACGCTTTGATCAGGTTGATCTGGTTCTTTACCCCTTCGATCCTGGCTACGCACAAGACCAGCCGATCGTCTTTTTCCTGCCCCTCATCGAAGGCGAACAGTTCGGCGTCCAACCCATTCGGAATAGGGATACAACCTGTAGAACATGGGTATAACTGCAGCAGCTTTTTATACTCCATGACCGAATTGGAAAAAAGCAGCGAGGCCCGCTCAAGGATTTCCCGGACAGATCGCTGCTGCCCCTTCCACAGGTACGCTTTGCTCATTAATTTATCCTTCCTCAACACATACCTGGCCAGGGTCTTCAGGTATTCGATCGCATCGGCAGGCAGCCATTTGAAAATCATACCGGCTATCCCCTTCCGGTGCTGCCTGTCATACCCGCTGTAATCGATCAGCAGGGTGGAGACGACGAAGGGAGTCCGGGATTGACGGATATGGAAGAGAATGTCCGCCGGCCGTATGATATTAAAAAAGTGAAGCAGATCGTACCCCTCGTAGTTTATCTTTTCATCTGTCAGCCTGATATCCACCTGGATACCCAACGCTGACAGATGCCTGGCAGTCTCCAGCACCTGTAAAGTGTCTCCGCCCTTAACGGAGTACAAGGTGGCCCTTGTAATGAATACTACCCTCATAAAGGCATTTGTTGGGTGAAAAAAAACAGGATGGTCTGACGGAGAATACGAAGGTCCAGGAGAAAACCCGCATTGCGCACATAAAAAGCATCCCATTGATACCGCCAGAGAATAGTTTTAAAATCCGTTTTAGGTCCGTGAAGGCCTTTTATCTGGGCCAGTCCGGTGATACCGGGTTTTACGAAATTCCGGTAGTCATGCCCCGGTATCAGCATAGCAAACTTATGAACGTCGGTAAGCATATAAGGCCTCGGTCCCACGATACTCATCGACCCCAAAAAGACATTAAAGAGCTGCGGCAATTCATCCAGATGGGATTTACGAAGCAATTTTCCGAACCGGGTGATCCTCCTGTCATCTTCCGAGGCGGGGCATTCATCCGCCTGTTGGTTAACGACCATCGTACGTAACTTATAACAGGTAAATGCCATCCCCCCTCTTCCAATCCTTTTTTGTAAAAAGAATACGGGGCCCCGGGAATCCAGTTTTATCAACAGGGCCATCAAGGGCAGCAGCCAGCTTAAAATACCTGTAATAAGAAGGATGGTAAGGGTCATATCGAAAGCCCTTTTGAAAAATAAATAACTTTTATTCAGGTCGGGAACGGCCTTCTTAGTCGTTTTTTTCGAAGAGTTCCGGATCTTATGTATGAACCCGGGAATATTATGAGCTTTAACAGTCATTACTAGTTCAAACGCAGCCGGGAAAGCAACAGTTGCCTACCGGGAAACGAACAATTGCCTGCCGCCACAAGCAACCTCTTATACCAAAACGCCGTTTGATTTTCTATGCCATTGCGATCAAGTATATTGAAAGTATTAGCTTATTTCGATTTGTTTAACTATCCCGTCTCTGCGGAAGAGATCCTGTTCTTTCTTGACCAGGATGTGCCCGCATCCGAGCTGAACGAAGGTCTGGAAGCCCTGACTGCCGGAAAATATCTGTTCAGGCTGGGCTCCTTCTATTCCCTCCGGGATGATCCCCGGGCGGCAGAGCGAAGGATCAAAGGGAATAAGCATGCAGCCGAATTACTGGTGATAGCGGATAGGGTATCCCGTTTCCTCTATCAGTTCCCCTATGTCCGGGGAGTGGGCATTTCCGGGTCCCTGTCCAAGCATTATGCAGCCGAGAATGCCGACATCGATTATTTTATCATTACCCGGTCGAACAGGCTCTGGATCGCCAGAAGCTTTATGCACCTTTTCAAAAAATGGAGCTTTCTCACTGGAAAACAGCACTGGTACTGCATGAACTATTATGTGGACGAAGAGGCCCTGGAAATAGAGGAAAAAAATATCTTCACCGCTACCGAGCTGATCACTTTACTACCCGCCTGCGGCAATGGAGGACTGGTAAAGTTCTTCGATGCCAATGACTGGGCAACGGATTATTTCCCTCATTACCGGCGACGCAAGCGGGAAGCCCCGGTCTATCCCCCTCCTTCTTTTCTTAAGCGGACACTGGAAAAGATCTTTGACAACCGGGCCGGCGACCGGCTCGATGACTTCCTCCGTCGCCTGACGGCCCGGCGCTGGAAGAATAAAGAAGACAGAGGCGTTCTGAACGGTAAAGGAGATAAAATGTCCTTGAAGACCAGCAAACATTTTTCCCGGCCCAACCCCGAAGTCTTCCAGCAAAAGATCCTGAACATCTATTCCGACAGGCTAAAAGAATTCGGGGAAAAGTGGGGCGCTACCCCTTCTTCCTGAAGCTGATAATATAATAATCCCCGATATACTTCCAGGGACCCTTGCCCTTCCAGCGGTCTTCCCACTTCCGGAGAGTCCGGTAAAGCCGCGGATGTTTTTCGGCAAAGTGTTCGATATACGAAGGAGGCACGATCGTGCACAGCCCTTCCATGCTTAGCAGATCGAAAGAATCTTCCAGCGAACTGATCACATAGGAAGGAGAGTAATACCAACACCTGAAATAATGTCCTTCCACATGCGAGCGCGCCCCCTTACGACGGGCAAGGAGCCGCCGGAAGGCCGTCCTGAATTTTCCTTTGAAGACAAGCAGGGTCTCCCAAAGACAGAACCCCGGCAAGATCACCAGGGTCAGCTGCCCCCCGGGATGGACGAGGGAAGAAAAAGAACGCAATACCTTATCGAGCTCCCCCGTGCAGTTCAGCCCGGCGAAGTTCGAAAAGATGAGGTCAAAGGGGCCTTTGTTCCGCAGCCCTTCCAGAGTGGTAAAAGAGCATAATTCGGTAGTGATCCTGTCTGTCAGCTCCTGGCGGACAATTT
Source organism: Puia sp. (assembly GCA_036394375.1). GTDB lineage: Bacteria > Bacteroidota > Bacteroidia > Chitinophagales > Chitinophagaceae > Puia. Next base: position 17,672 of record DASWFF010000068.1, on the reverse strand, counting down.
TTTCACGGAGGGCCTGCTGCATGCCTTCGGCTATATCCGTAGCATGTACCCGGTGGCCCAGCCTTCCAAAATAAGTGGCGTCTTCTCCGGTGCCGGCATTTAATTCAAGAATGGAACTATTGGAAGGAAGGTATTGTAATACATGCCCCCTCACCCTTTCTCTTTTATATTGGATGATCGTATTGCCCGCATCGTATTGATCGAACCCAAGAGACTGTTTACTGAAGCCCTTCGCTGCCTCCTCTTCGTTCATTTTGTGGGAGAGATCGCTCATAGGTTAATTAATATGTTCATAAGTCAATTGATATACGGTAAGCTGGGGTCCGTCATCTGCGGCCTCTCCAACCGGTCCAGCCTGATCTTTGCAATAAGAGCAGCCGGCGCATACCAGGCAATCGATGCCGCCTTCTTTATCCCTGCTCCTGTGATGGCGGCAGGTTGCCACAACATTTTTTTGAGTTGCTGCCAGGCCAGATGCCAGCGATAGGTTTTATGTACGTACCGGTGCAATTGTTTGTAAAAAGCAGGTGGATAGGTATTCCTGAACATAAGTTGCAACTCATCGGAATCCGTCCAGTTGGCCTTTTCCTTCAGATCGGCTTTTACCCGCTCGTGGAAGACCGTACCGGGCAGCGGGTAAGAAACGGAGATGCCCAGGCTGTCGGGCAGCAGCTCATTGATCATCCGGATCGTCTTCCGGATGTCTTCTTTGGTCTCCCCAGGGTATCCGAACTGGATAAAAAAAGAAGGCCGGATCCCATGTTCCCGCAGCAAACGGGTGGATTGATAGATCTGTTCAACGCTGGTCCCTTTATCCATAGCGTCAAGGATTTTTTGTGACCCGCTCTCCGCTCCCATCCAGCTATTATCGCAGCCTGCACGGGCCAGCGCCCGGACATAATTTTCCTGCAGAAGCAGATCGGCCCTGGACTGTATCTTGAAGCGGAACCGGAGCCCCTCCTGTTCCACGATGTCGGCAAACTCCTTTACCCATCCCGGCTTGAGCCCGAAAATATCGTCACAGAACCAGATATGGTCAAATTGATATCTCTCTTTCAATTCTTTGAGCTCCTTCACCACATGCCGGGGAGACCGGGCATGATACCGGTTTCCATAAATAGGTTTGGCGCACCAGTTGCACTTAAAAGGACAGCCCCGGGTAGTGCTGATATTCAGAGAAAAAAAGCCATTGTGTTTCAGCCAGGTATTCCGGTAATCATCCATCTTTACCAGGTCCCAGGCCGGCAGCGGAAGAGCATCCAGGTCTTTCATGACCGGCCTTGCCGGAGTCTTCAGCGGAAGCCGATGCTGTAAATAAGCCAATCCCCGGATAGCGGAGAAGTCCGTTTGTCCCTCCCGGATCGCAGTGACCAGCTCCAGCAAGGTCTGTTCTCCTTCGCCCAAAAGAACGAAGTCGGCCCCCTGTTCCAGGTATTCTTCATAATGATCGGTGGAATCAGAGCTGGACAGGATCACCATACACCCCCTGTCTTTGGCCAGCCGGATCATCCGGAAGGCAGCTTCCCGCATATTCGTCAGACACATTTTTGTCAGGTAATTAAATCCATCATCATAGATCACAAAAAAATCCGGCTGATTGACCTCCAGGGAATACATGACCTCATTGGGATCTTCGATGAACATGGTGTCGAACAGGGCAACGCCATACCCCTTCTCTCGCAGAAGGGCCGCAGCGCCAATAGTAGCAAGGGGTGGGTATGGCTGGCCTGTCGCCCATTGTTTGGGATCGAATCGCAGAAAATAAGAATGAGAAAAAAGGATCTTGTTCATAGTTGATTTTTAATGCGCACCCAGTCGAAATCATCTTTCCTGCCCAGTAGCCCGTTGAAGAAGGCTTTGGAATTGTATAACACACTGTGATGGAAACTGCGCAGATCATGACTGCTATGATGAAAATGAAAATCCGCCATCTCCGGGTATCCTAAAGAAGTATAGTAGGTCACCGTTTGCCTTTTGGCGGCCTCTATTTCCGCCGGCTTATACAACCGGGTATCGATGATATGTATTTCCCCCCCGGACTTAAGAAAGGTCAGGGTGAAATACAGCATTTTTTTAATAGACGGGAAGTATTGGATCGCGTCGGCAAATACGATGCAATCGAATTGCTGGCCGTCTAATACTCCCGAACGGATATCGCCCTGTATAAATGTCAGATTGGGATCGTCGTTAAATACTCTTGCCGCCTGCTGAAGCTCGGTGAAATTGATGTCGAGGCCGGTCACTTTCGTACCGGGTATTTCCGCCAGCTGATGAGAAAGCCAGCCATTGCCGCAGCCAATATCCAGGATCTCCAGGGGCCTTTTCCCGGAAGACAGATAACGGACCAGGCGCCGGACGGACCTTTTGCGGATCTGCCATTCCCGGTAATGAGGATGATCCACAGGCAGTTCAGGCAGCTTTAACAGCTCTTCGTCGGTACAAATCCTGTTTTCCAGGCTACGGGTGGTGATATACTTCTTTTCAAACAGAATATCGCCAAGCCTGGTGTGGCCCTGGACGCGTATATTCGTCAATATGGAAGAATCTGGTAAATTCATTTCAAACTAAACGCTTCTTTTTCAGCAAAGGATGCCCCGGCCGGGAAAATAAGTCCGGCTCCAGGCTACGGGTTGGAGCAGGCAACCTTTTGCCGGGGACACCCCGTTCTATCTGTATGCCCATCAGCGTAGTGATCCCCACCTGCGACCGGAAGCAGCGTCTGCTGGCCTTGCTGAACGACCTCAACCAATCCACCTGCCCCCTGCTGGAGGTCATTATCGTGGATTCAGGCAGCGACCGCCTGGTCCCGTCCGATTACGCAGGATATGAGCATTTACCCATCATCTACACCGGATCGGAAAAATCGGTGTGCATACAACGCAATACAGGCATAAGAATGGCCAGCGCCCCCTGGATCTTTCTATGCGACGACGATATCGAAGTGCCCCCTGACTACCTGCAAAAACTGGTCGATCATACGACTGCCCGGCAGGAAACAGGAGCCCTGTCCGGTCTCTTCTTACAAAAGGAAAACAATAGCTGGACGGCGCAATACCCCCTCCGCTCCGCCAGATTACTGGTATGGAAATTCATTTTCCAACAGAGTATCTGGGGCGAGATCGACGTACCCGGCAGCCACCCCCTGATCAACCGGATAAAAGAATATTACCGGAAGAAGGGAAATCATATCTCCAAAGCAGGCTGGCCGGTATTGACCCGGTTTTCAGGAGACTCCTTCACAACCCCCCTTTATTCGCTGGGAGCTGCCCTGGTCAAAAAAGAATGGCTACTCTCCTCCCCCTTCGACGAGGTCCTGGACCGGCACGGAATGGGAGATAATTACGGAGTGACCACCAGCTTGCCCGGAGAAGGGGTCACCGTTCTTACCGACGCATTCGTCTACCACCATAAAGAAGCTGACAACCGGCTCAAAAGACCCCTCCAGTATTTCAGGAGGGTACTCGCACTGGATTATTTTATCAGCACCCGTAAAAACGGGCGGCCTATACGGAAATCGTGGTTATTATGGTCTTTGACAGGTAATCTGCTATCTTTTATCCGGGATAAGGACCGAATGATGATGAAGCCGGCAATCCGAACAATCCTGCTGATCGCGGCAGGCCGGAATCCGTATAGGAAGGCAGCCAAAGCCGGACAAAAAGTATTGGAGCCGGAGTTGCCGGCCAAAGCCCGCCCCCTGCCCAAGACCAAAGTCAGTCCCAGAAACACTCCCCTTCTGTGGACGGTATTTATCTTTTATATTTTATTACTGGCCTATGCTGGCATGCACCACGAACTATGGGGGGATGAAGTCCACAGTTGGAACATAGCCAAAGGCAGCGGCAGTTATTCCGATCTGCTGGCCAACCGGCGATATGAAGGACATCCCCCCGCCTGGTATACCCTTCTGTGGCTCATTTCCTCCTTCACACACCAGGTAAGATACATGCAGTGGGCACAGGAGCTTATAGCGGTTGCCATCGCCTGGATCATCCTTTTTAAGGCACCCTTTGCCCTCCCTGCCAGGATCCTCCTCCCTTTCGGATACTACTTCCTTTTTGAATATGGGGTATTCAGCAGGAACTATGCATTAGGCGTATTATTCGCCTGCTGTATCTGCCTTGTCATCCGAAAAGATTTCAGGTACAAACCCATCCTCTATTATCTACTCTTATTTTGCCTGTCCAATGTCCATTTGCTGACCTTGCTGCTGGCCGGAAGCATACACCTGTATTTCTTATTGTTCATCAGAGAGCAGCAACAGAGATTACGTTCCCTGCAGGAAAAACCCGTCTATTGGAAATCCCCTGTTCTTATACATGCTCTGCTTGGTCTCCTGGTGCTCTTGCCCGCCGCCTGCTTTATCCATGTTCCTTCCGATAGCGAAGTCAATCTATCAGCATGGACCCACACCTGGACGATCCGGCAGCTGGGCAGTTTTTACCAGCCAGTCCTCAGGGCATTCCTTCCCGTCCCGGCCTGGTGGGAATATCATTTCTGGAACACCCAATTCCTGCTGGAAGCCGGCAACCGATATCCACTCTTACGACTACTCAACCCCCTTATGGCAATAGCCCTTTTGGGATCCTGTTTTTTCCTGCTACGGAAAAACAACAAATGCTCCGCCTTATTTGCCATCAACTTACTCCTGAGTTATATTCTTTCCGTCACGGCCTTCTCGCTGACCACGGCCCGCCATGCCGGATTCCTGTACATAGGATTCATCATAGCCTGGTGGTTGTATAACGAGGAGAATTCCGTTGCCGCAAATAATCGACGTTTGATCAATGCACTGCTGATCGTTCAAGGCATAGCCGGCCTGTTTGCTGTTTTTCAGGACATCCGCCTTCCTTTTTCAAATACGGATAAGGTGAACGGACTGATCAGCGAAGTTCCTGCCGGCAGGAAATTGGTCACCGACTACTGGACGATGAACGCCGTGGTCGCCTATACGGACCAGCCCATCTATTGCGTGGATGTACAGCAGGAGCTGTCTTTTGTTTTGTTTGACAATCGTCTTTCCCAGGTAGACGGCAATCCCCATCGTTACACAGACGGCCTGGCAAAACTTTTTCAAAAAAGCAACCTGCCTGAATTGTATTGGATCTCCCTGTCTTCCCCACAGCTCCTGACTAAAACAGACCCGTTATTAGGGGTGCGCTATCATCTCACGCTGATGGACAAAAAAGAAGGGGCTATAGAAAAAGGAAGTAACCTCTACCTTTACCGGGTAGAGCCATTGTAAAGAGAATAATGGCTGCCTATCCCGGATAGAGCCATAAACAGGAACTTATTATGAATATTCCGGCAAAACCATGGACGAAAAAAATCCTCCCCCGGCGCGTGCTGGCCATCCGGCTGCAGGCGATGGGAGATATGGCCATTACCCTCCCCTACCTGCAGGGATTACGGGATACCCTGCCGCCGGGTACCCAACTCGACCTGTTGACCCGTGAAGAAGTGGCTCCGTTGTCTCAGAACATTTATCTCTTTGACAATATCTATACGATCGGCGGGGGAAGAAACTTAAAAAAAATACTCTTTTATACCCTTTGTTTAATTCCCCGGCTATGGTTGCGTAGATATGAGGTGATCATCGACCTGCAAAATAATATCGTCAGCCGGATCGTAAGAAAAATGTTACGCCCTGCCGCCTGGTCCGAATTCGACCGTTTTTCCAAAATGGCCGCAGGAGAGAGGACCCGTCTGACCATCGAGGCAGTCGGCCTGGGGCCATGCCGCATGAACAACCATTTCCGGTTAAAGGATGACAACAGGGGTCCCGCCCTCTTAAAAAAGAATGGCTGGAATGGCATAGATCCGCTGGTAGTTTTAAATCCTGCCGGATTTGTAGCAACGCGGAACTGGAGCATTCCCAATTATGTACAATTCGCCCGGTTATGGCTGGACCGGTTTCCCGATAGCCGCTTCCTTATCCTGGGCACCTCTTTCATCGCGGAAAAAGCAAGCCGGTTAAAAGATGAATTAGGAGACCGGTTACTCAACCTGGTGGACCAGACCACCCCCCTGGATGCATTTGCCGTATTGCAAAAGACTTCGTTGGTATTATCGGAGGATTCCGGCCTGATGCATATGGCCTGGATTTCCGGCATACCTACGATGGTATTGTTCGGCAGCACCAGCAGTTACTGGTCAAGACCCCTAGGAGACCATAGCCATTTCCTGGATTCTTCCGATCTTCCCTGCGGAAATTGTATGCAGTCCATTTGCCGGTTCGGAGATATACACTGTCTGACAAGATATACTCCGGAGCTGGTCCTCCGGCAGGCCTTATCCCTCGTTCAGCCCCCTCCTCATCCATCAACCGACAAATATGATATTGGATAAATGTGCCTTGGTCATTACCTCCAGCGTTTATGTGAGCGCAAAATATACAGCCCTGCTCGACCCAAGGCAAAGAGAGGGACAATACCTGGACTCCCTGTCCTGGTTTATCCGGGATAGCCCGCTGACAAAGATCATCGTATGCGACAATTCCGGCTATCATTATCCCGCGTCCCTCTATGAACTGGCCGCCGCACATCATAAGGAAATAGAATTACTTTCTTTCAGCGGTAATAGCGCGCTGGTAAAAGAATATGGCAAAGGCTATGGAGAAGGAGAGATCATGGAATTTGTGATGACGCACAGCCTGCTGCTCAGAGAAGCAGAGGGCTTTTTAAAAGTGACCGGCAGACTGAAAGTAGTCAACATCGATAAAGTACTTCGCCACAGCAAGGCTTCTGAGAATTACTTTATGCCAGTTTCCCTGCTCAGGCCCCGGTTCCTGGTTCCCCGGGCAGCCAGGCCCTGTGTAGAGGTACGCGTATACTATGTTACCAAGGTTTTCTTCCGGGACGTATTGCTGACGGCCTATAAACAAGTGAGGGACGACCATACTTTTTTCCTGGAGCATGCCTATTACCAGGCAATAGCCCAATCGCCCGCAGCCAGCAGCGTCCGGTGTTTTCCCACGGCTCCCGAAATCACCGGGATCTCAGGATCCAATGGCTGGGTCTTTTCAGAACGCAGCTGGCCGAAGAAACTATTGATCCAACTCGTATCACACCTGGGTTATATCAGGCCCATTTAGTGCGCCGTTACACCATCCTATAAGGCTTCCGATCCTTTTGATACAAAAAATGCAGGAAGTGGACGATATAGAGAGGCGCAGCCGGCCCCGTCAATACCTGCTCTTCCAATACTTCCCCCCATAACAACATATGACTGCCCAGGTTCATAGTCCTCAGAATACGGATCTCCTTATAACTTTCCACCAGGGAAGGAATATAAAAATCAAAATTTTTACTGAGACTTACCCCGAAAGGCAACTCATCCAGGGAAGGCGGGCTACCGCTATGATGCTTGCCCAGCTGATAGATTATCTCCTTATGCGCATGTGACACCTCGGATACCAAAATTTTCCCCGTTTCCAGGATCCTTGGAAGGGAGGTATTGGTATGTCGCAGTCCGAATACACATCGCTTATGCCCCGCGATATCTCCCAGCAGATCCATCGGGAAAATATTAAAGTAGTCATTTTGCCGGAAGGATATCAGCCGGACCCTCCTTGGATAACTATAAGCTGCAACAAAGGATTTAAACCGGGCAAAAGACAGTCCCCCCCTCCGGTAATACCTGAAAAACAGCAACCAGGTTTTAATAAAATTGAACTGATAAATATTGCCTTTTCTCAGTTTCATCAAAAAGAGGGTTCCCTTCTCTTCTTCTATCCGATCGAGCAGTTCCATTGTCAGATCCGTCTCCGCATCCCTTATGATCTTTTTCCGGTTTTCACCGGTATCATCACTGAAATACAAATGACATTCCATCCCCCGATCCTGTTTATGGGGCAGTTTATCCTTTTCTATCCATACACCGAAAACGATGGGCTCGATACAAAGTATCCAATGGTCCCTGGCAACCTCCATCCAGCTTCCGGCAATCTCCAGGTATACTTTCTCCTGGAGTTCGTCAGGCACCGTTATTTTCGAGTATTCACTGAAAACGGTATCTCCCATCAACATTTTTCTAATCCTGCTTTTCATTTCTGATCAGATGTATTAAGGTGAAATCATAGGCTTCGAGCGATTCAGCCTCACCAAAAGTAAAATAAGGCGCAGAGGCTTCTTTTATCTCTTTCACCGTATGAACAAAGACCGTTTGTCTGCCTGCCTCCACAACGCTATTTCCATACCCTGCCACCTCCACACTCCCGAAATCCTTTGTTTCCGCAGGCTGATCATAAGGAATATACATAATGTAAGGCATGCGGAAGAGCAGGGATCGGATGGCATTCCGCCGGTGCCATCGAAGTCTTTTTGGAAAGTTCAGCCGGAGGATCAGCAATACGAAATGTCCGCCGGGTTTCAGCACCCGGGCCATGTTCTTAAACAGAAGCCCGATATCCGGGATATAGTTGAGCGCCCCGAAATCAGAGAGAACGGCATCACATTCTTGAGAAAAAGGAAGTTCCTGATGCCAGGTAGAGAAATCGGTCTTATCCGTATCGAGGAAGGTGATACGGTTACTATGCAGGATCGTATCGTTGTAGTGAATGGCCTTCTCCCGCATAGCAACAGAGGGCTCGCAGAAGAGCACCTGGTAAGACCGGGCCGTCAGCCATTCCAGGTCCAGCCCCGTACCCCCGCCAAAATCAAGCACCCGCCCGGAAGACAGGAGGCTGCACAATTTTTCTTTTACCCGCTGCCGGATTATTTTATTGGCCGGGTCCTTGTCCATCGTCTGATCGTAGCTCCCGGCCGCCTGGTTATGGTAAGAGGTATTTTGTTCGATCACGCTGGGTTTATCAAATAATTGCACCACCTCTTTTACCGTATCCTCCATAAGATAGGGGCATACCGGTGTATATTCCGTATCCCGCGCCAACAGAAGCTCCCTTGCTTTGTCCCTCATCTCTTCCATCGTGCTTACAATATGCCAATGGGGAATGTCCTGCTTCATCGGTTTGACGAAACTGATCACATGAGCCCCCGCATACAGGGCCTCCAGGCAGACCACTCCGAACCCTTCATAATCCGAGGTATGCAGCAGCACCCGGGTACGCTGCATGTACCCGAGCACTTCCTGATGCGGTGTTTCCCCCAATAGGGAAAAATGAGCTTCCATCCCAGCCTCCCTGATCAAAGTCTGTATCCTCTCCTTGTCCTCCCCTTCTCCGCAATGCAGACCTTTGATCTCCGGCAACGAGGATTGCAGCGATCGGATAATGTCGACAAAAAGATCGTACTGCTTGAACCGGGAAAGCGTGCCGACTCCCAGGATATCGATATCTCTTCCGGCCGGCGTCGCAGGCGGCATCGACATAACCAGGGGCTCAGGCGGCGTCGTAGGTGCAAACTCCCGGGGATCGATGCCGTTCGGTATCCTATATCGGGGACGGATACCATGATTCCGGAAGAATTCATCGACCAGGAAATCCGACATCGCGATCAATTCATCGGGGCGGGGACGGATAAACTTCACCAGCTTATTACTCTTCCGGGCATCCTGTCCGCATAACCAGCAGTAATGCCGGATCCCATAGCAGAGGCCATAATAATGCCCGATCAGTGCACACTCCCCGCACCAAAAACTAAAAAGGCCCACTACCTCATTTTCCCGGCGGATGGCTGTTAGTTTTTTCCAGATGCGCAGCCAAAACAAAATATGCCGCACTTTATGATGCCGGGTCCCGTCGAAAGAGGTTACCGGAATTCCATGCCATTCATAGCTGGCAGCGGAATAGGGGTAATAAAAGGAGAGTACCATGATCTTCCCGTGAGGATAGTTTTCTTTTACCATCCTTACAAACAATTGCTGGGTGGTGACCCAGTTAGCCGGCGATTCATCGGCAGGAAAGGCAGGAGTGAGGATCACCAGTGTTTTAGGACGGCTCATCAGCTACTATTCTTGATTTTACTTATTATATCCCGCTCATTCTCTAAAGAAACAACCTTATTGCAAAAGGACAGGCTTTTCTTATTATGCGTGATCAGCAGGATCAGTTTTCCGGTTCGAGCCAACTTTACAAAATGGGTCAGCAGACTATTCTCTGATTCTTCGTCCAGTTCATTGAAGGGCTCATCCAGGATGATCAGATCTGCTTCCTTGTACAGGGCCCTTGCAAGGGCGATCCGTTGCCTTTGCCCGCCACTGATATTCCTGCCATTCTCCATAATGATCTTGCCCGTTTTTTCCGGGAAGGAATCGATCAGGCTTTGAAGTCCCGATCTTTCGATGGCGGCCTGTAATCGTTGCTCATCGCAGGGGTAGTCATGTAAGACGATATTGTTCAGGATCGTATCATGGATCAGGAAAGATTGTTGCCGGACATAAGCAATATCCGGCCAGTATCCTTTTCGCGACTCCGTATCGGCAATTTCGTTATTGATCCTTATTTCCCCTGCATCGGGCGTCAGGAACCCCAGCAACAAATTGAGAATGGTGGTCTTTCCCCTGCCGGAAGGCCCGGCAATTCCGACAAAATCACCGGCTGCTATCCGCAGACTAAATTGCTCCAGCACAAGGTGACCGCTATAGCAAAACTGAATATCTTTAAACTGAACGGACCGGATGCCCCTGCCGGATCTTGTTACCGGAGGAACTTCCTGACCGGCGGCTCCGGCGTCCTGCGCCTTAGCCGCCAGATTCTCCAACGTGAAAGCATAGGTATTGATCTGCCCGCTGAGACTGAGGATCTTCACAATGCCGGGTATGATCTTATACGCAGCCGCCATAAAGACGCCGATCGTAATGACGGCTGTAGGTTCCGTGCCACCCGCCCCTTTACTGATAGCTATCAGGATAACGACGCCGAGTAAGGCAAAGATCTCGATCATACGGCTGGGTATGCCCTGCACAATCGTTTGATTGGAAAGATATTTACTATATCGCTGCTGATACGTAAGGTACCGGTTCAGGAAAACCTCGTTTTTGTCATAAATATTGCTTTCGACAAATCCGGACAACGCCTCCTGTAAATGCTGCAGGGATTTTTCACTGCTAACCCTCGCACTCCCCCTTACGGAACTCATTTTCCTTTTTATCAGGTAAAAGATAGTAACGACAGGAGGCAATAGGACAACCAGGATCAAAAGGAACAGTTTAGCATTAAAAAAGACGATCCCGGCGATGGCCAGCACGATCAGGATTGTCTGCGTAATGATCTGCTGCACCCCTCCCAGCACATGCTGGCAGAATTCGAGCGGCTCATAACTTACTTCCCGGATATGCACGGAGGAATCCACATTGATATAATCCGAATAATTACCTTTTTGGTAATGGATCAGTTTATTTTTAGAGATCCGGGAAGCCACGCGGAACTGGAACCGGCATTGCGCCCGAAAGATCAGGAAGCCTGCCAGGTTCTTGACGCTGAAGAGAAGGAAAAAAACGACAATGAGCAACACCGAACGCTCACCGGCCCATCCAGTCAGCAGAAAAGAGAATTTACCGGCCCTGACCGTCGCTCCCGTATATACCTGCACGATCAGTAATAACAAGGCCAGGAAAGCAATATCGGCGATACTGATGACCAGGTCCAGGAATAATAGCATTCCCAGTTTTCTCTTTTCTTCGCGGGTGAGTACCTTCGCTATTTTTCGGATTAGTGCTAACATTGGCTTATATTTTACGGAGGCCCCTCCTATGCAGCCATTTGATCCATCCCGGCGGCAGGAAACTTACGGCCAGCATCGCATAATTATCCCATCGTAAGGGATTCGCGTGTATGGCCCTTGTGACATGCCAGCGGGCTTTTGACGGGCGATAGTTATCAGCCAGTAATTTTTTCCCGCATAGGGCATGATAAGCCCCTTGTTTTATCTTTTGAGTCTCCTGGCTTTTTATGATCACCAGCAATTCGTCTCCCTCTTCTTTTGTAATGGTCCCCTTTTGGATGATGGTCCGTTTGAGCTGCCGGAAGCGGCGGCCCCGCCACTTTTCATCAATGGTGACGGAGGCTGGATTGATCCTTACTTTGATCAGGAATTCCGGTAGATTGTAACATTTTCCCCATTTTTCCAATTGCACCCATAACAGGTAATCTTCAAAATTATGGGCAAGCAGCGAATAACCTCCTGCCCGTAAAATAGCTTCTTTCCGGTACATGACCGCCGAATGAATGAAAGGACAATGATAGTACAGATTTTCCTGGATCTCCCGGTGAGAATGACCGACACAACGGAAATTAAAAAGGTGTTCCCCGTTCTCGGATATATATTCCGCATCGCTGCCGATTACCAGGTAAGCCGGATGCCCATCCAGGAATACCACCTGCCGGGCGAGACGCCGGGGAAAGCAGATATCGTCGGCATCGAAGCGGGCTATATAAACCCCTCTTGCAGCCTCCAATCCTACATTCAGCGCCTGGGAAACCCCTTTATTCTCCTGTACCAGCAAGCGGATACGGGGATCCTTGAAGCTGCGGATGACGTCAAGGGTGTTATCGGAAGAGCCATCGTCCACGATCAACAATTCGAAATCCGCAAAAGACTGTCCCAGCACGGAGCGGATCGCTTCGGCAATATACTTTCCTGCGTTGTAGGCAGGCATCAGGACGGTGACTTTAGGGTTAAGTGGCATCATTCAAATCAGGGTTTACGGTCCCCGGCCCCGGAGACGCAGATTTATCCAATAACATTAAAAACTCGAACAACGCTACGACCGACAGTTGCTCAAACCAGTACTCCGTAAAAAAGGAAACGCCCATCAGCAACAGTAACGGCAGACCATAGCTGAGAGAACGGGCCCGCTGCAAAAAGAACCCGGCATATAAAAGAAAAAAACAGGCTATCCCTGCCAGGCCGTATTCGCCCAGCAATTGCCCATATACACCGTCCGGTTTATTGATCACACTATGCTGTCCTTCGTGGCGGGTATGATAGTACAGGTACAGGTAGAGATAATTATCCCTGAATAAGGGGTGGATATACCGTTCTCCCGGGGGATAGGCCCCTTCGATATTCATCGCGGCCGTTTTGAAAGCCAGGCGGGAGGAGAAATTGCCCATACCCGTTCCCAACAGCAGCCGGCCGGGGTGCAGCTTGTAAAAGTCCGCCAGTTCCTGCCAGGCTATCCATCTTCCGGAGCGGTCCCATCCTTTGTATTTCGCGGTAAGACTGTCCTTTCTGACAGCGGGATAGAGCGTATCCATAAAGGAAGCCAGCTGCGCCTTTCTTTCCACCACCGCCACTTTCTCTACAAAGTCAGTAGTCTTGGGATGCGGCAGCGGTATGGGAGGATCATACCGGTTTTTCCCCTCTATCCTGCCCAGCAGTTGCGCCGTATAGTCCTTATTTTGCGGCGACACCTTCGCCCAAAAGACAGTCATCAGCAAGAAGTATACAAGCACCATGCTTTTTTGGACGCGGTTCGAATGAAAGAAAAAAGCAAACAGAAGTACCCCTATCAGCATGATATCTATAAAATTGCTGCCCGCCAGCAAAACGGTGATCAGGCACAGCAGCGAATATCCCTTTTTGTCCCGGTACAGGAAGTACAGAACACCAAAAGCGCTGATCAACGCAGCCGTCACGGAACCATCGAAGCTGATCCCATTGATAAAGTCACCCGTGCTTATAAAATATTTCCGGTACTCGCCCTCATAGGTATAGGGATTGATCGTGCCGGCCCTCCAGCAGATCCCGGCAAAAACGATCCCAATACTTAACACATTCAGCAAAAAGAAAAGAGTGGCGGTCCGGTGAAGCCGCTCCTTGTCGTTTTGCCGCTCCACAAAAAGGAAGATCAGCCAGGCCGCCGCCATCGCCAATAGCCAGTATCCGAATCCCAACCCAAAAGACAAAAGAGCCGGGGCAGAGAGCGAAGAAAAAGAGAGCAGCAGATGGATGCCAGCCAAAAACAGCATGGAACCATAGAACCCCAGCCATTTTTTCTGATAGAGTTCCCGGAGACGGGGAAGCCTGCGATGCAGGCAGAATGCCAGCAATACCGCCGCTACCTTCACATATAATTTTACGTTGAGGAACAGGATAAGGAATAACAGCAACGGCCAGTCGACCCGGGCCATCCAGCCCCCCATCTTCTTCATCATTGTCTGAAGCCGGGACCACCTCGCCCCCATCCATGGAGAGTGCTCCATCCAGTCTTTCAGCGCGCGCGCATCCTTCACACCAATCAGCCCGTTGGCCCATGCCCCTAAACCATACAACCCGCCCGCAATCCCCCATCGCAGACAAAGGACCATCCCCCCTCGCAGAGGAAGAGAGGAGCTGAGCCAATAAGCCGACAGGCCGCTGCATCCGGCAATCGCAATGCCCATGAGCAGGTGTTTGTTCCAACCGCTGCGGTCTTCCAGGCTGGAAGCCCGGTAATAGAGGACGTACTGAACGATCATGGCGATCAAATAGGCCAGGGCGGCGCCGGGACCGGCATAATGCGGTATCAGGAGACAATCGCCTGCCAATACGATCAGGCCGGTCAGGGCAGTCACCTTAAAGAGTTGGCCCAGCCGGTTGCGGGAAAACTCAGCGGTCCAGTATAAATTGATCAGGTATTGAAAAGGGATGCAGACCGATAAAATCAAAAAAGTGATCGCATTTACCTGCCCGTATTTGTTATAGGTCAACAGGTCCACCAGCGGAGACCAGGCGATAACCAGCAGTAAGGGCAATAAAGTGGCCAGCATCATCTCCACCCGGACCAGGAGATCCAGGCGACGGGGAGCCGGCGGAGAAGCCTGTGCAAAGCGGTTCAGCAGCAAGGGCGCCAGAATGAGCAGGGGCAAAGGGGAGAACTCATAGGCCCGGTAAGCAAAACTGTATTCAGCCGTATGGGTCTGTGTGGAGAAGATCCCCAGCAGGATCCAGTCAGCGCGGGCAATAAGGGCATTGAGAAAGACCATCCCCAGCTGGGGAAGACTATTGCTGATAAGAGCCCTGTAATCGGGGAAACGCCATTGGCGGCTGAGAGGAGTCTTAAGCCCCCGGCGGCTAATGTAGATCCCCACTAAAAATTCTATCCCGGAAGAAACAGTGAAGACGATCAATACCCATTGAAGGGTTAGGCCTGAAAAGACGACCAGCCAGAAAAACCAGCAGGCGCGGATCAAATTGGAAATGGAAGAGAGCAGGGCCAGCCAGCCGAATGCGGAACGGCCGGTAGCGAGTTGGCGGAAAGGCAACGAAAAGAAACTCAGCAGTTGAGAGATCGACAGGATCCACAGAAGCGAATGACGGTTGAAGTAGGCGGGAAAAAGGAAAATGCCTGCCGACAGGACCGCGAAAAAAGAAAGGCCCGTTACCAGGTTATGCGCCGTAAAAAGGGTCAGCATTTTGGAGGCATTGTCGCCGGCCGCCACGTTACGCACGATAACCTGTTCCAGCCGAAGGCTAAGGAGGGTCGTGATAAAGGTCAGCACGGCCAGTGACCAGCTCAGCTCTCCGAATACCGGTTTATCCAGGTAGCGGGAGATGAGCAGGAAGATGAATACCCCCAGGACCTGGTTGCCCAGAACCTGCAGGGTATTCCATGATATATTTTTAACCAGTTCTCTATTCATGAATGCATCGCTGATCCGGCCCTTATTTCACCGGGGCCGCAGTATGTTTCTTTTTCAGGTTAAAATTCCTGGATATGTTAAATCCGAAATAAATATCTCCATTGCCCCAGGAGCCCGTCGTTTGAGTAAGATATTGTGTTTCCAACATGCTCTGGGAATTGCTGAATATCAATTGGAATACATGGCCTCCCGTCTCAATATCCCAACCTAATGAGAATGAATTGCTCACTTTATCTCCATTGAAATGACCAATCTGACCCGATGGCAGGTAATCGTATTCCGCATTTATACTCATTCGTTTCGATATTTTCATACGGCCGCCAATGCCTAAAGCAAAAATGTTGGTCTTATCCGTTGATATATCCTTATAGTTATAACTTAGATAGGTCGGCGCTAATTGCAGGGACAGGTTCCTGCTGATCTTTCTGGCAATCAATAGCTGGCCCGTATATGCTGGCCGGTCTGGGGAAGTCAGGCTCTTTTTAAACAACGAATCTGTTATAATAGTAATAGTGCCCAATACACTTACTGTTACGGGCATGCTGTTGCTTCCGTCCGTTTGCCGGAGCAATTTATACTTCACATAGCCGTCATATGTCTTCAGGTAAGAACTTCTGCCAATTCCCACAGCCAACCGGTCCGAAATACCATAATCGAGCCCAAGACGAAGTGTGGCGCCATCCAGGCCAAAAAAAGCATAAGAGCCGCTGTTTAATCGTCCGAAACGGTGCTGTATTACAAAACTCAATGCCCCTTCGGCAGGCGCCTCAATGGTTTGCATATTGGCAATATGGGTAGCTTTGAAAGTTCCTGTAACATATTGCGGCGTTGTATGCACAGCCATCGAATCATTGAGCATTTTTAATAACGAACTGTCCTGTGCTTGCAGGAAACCGGAAAACAGCAGCAGGCAAAAAAGAGAAAAAATACGTTTCATATTATTTTATTTAGCTGTATTGCAATCAATTTTTACGTGTACATTCATTTCGGCCGCAATTTTATCCCTTACCAATGAGGGAATGGAAATATTAAAATCCTCGGGGTTCAGTTTAAACTCCGCCTTTCCCGATAGCCTTCCGTTATTCACTTCCAATGTAGCTGGCACTTCGATGGCCCTGGTCACATTATGCAGCGTAAGGTTGCCTTTTACCAGGATCTTATATACACCATTACCAGCAAGCGATACATCACCGGTATAGGTGCCCGTAAAATTGGTTTTCGGATATTTGTCGCTTTCTACATAGTTCTCATTAAAATGTTCCTGCATCAGCTCTTTTCTGAAAATGAACCCTTTTAATAACCCGCTGAAGGCGATTTTCTTATTGCCCACGTCTATTACGGCATATACCTGGTTATTCTCAGCGATAATATCTTCCAGAGGCGTCTTGGAATAGAAGCCGATAAAACCCGTCCTGGTCATGTATAACTGGCCGTATGCTGCAGCATTTGTTGTAATGATCAGGCCGATGATTGCAATAATCTTATTCATATTTGTAATTTAATAGGGGAGATTAGGGTTATTAAACCATGCCAAAATTTTGTTGATGTCACATTCCGGGATTTTGGGTTTAAGATAAGGCATACCTATGTAGCCTGGATCATGCCTTATGTTATGAACCGCGAGAGTGTCAATTGCTTTGAAGAAAAGCCAGCTCAAACTGTCATTACCCTGCTCGAAATTGTAACCTGTATTATTGCTAAAGGCCATAGTAGCATTACTATGGCATGCAAAACAATAATTCTGTATAATAGGCAATATATCTTTCCGATACGTCATGTTGGATGTATCGCAGGAATTGGAGGCTCCTCCACTATTTTTGGAACAACCGGCCATTATTATGCCGCATATCAAAAGGCTCAGAAAAAAACAAATTTTTAGTCCCATTGCAACCTATTTTAAATTATAACGGATCAGGTTTTCTACTGCTCTATTACGCAGTCAGCCAGATTTACATCCATCAGGAATCCCGTGCATCTGCCTTTCACACTCACTTTATCGCCGGGTTGCGGGTGCGGGTCCTTGATTTTCTCACCGGGAAACAACTGGCAGTTGACGCCCCCTCCATTGCCGGAGGGAGCAGCCAGGATCCATATCTCCGATTGAGAAGTGTGCTTTATTTCAGCGATCTTTCCTGTCACTTCGATTACT
>DASWFF010000067.1:0-36415 GCA_036394375.1 Puia sp. | reverse complement strand
GGGGCGCTGCAAAAACAGTGGAGAATATTGGGCATTGTCTATTGCCTCCTTCTCGCGCTGTCCGCCAGTCTGCTCCTTACCCTGCTCGCACATCGATGGTGGCAATGGTCTTTATGGACAGGCCTGCTTATTTTGACGATCTTTTTTTTGATCGCTCTGTTTCTGTTTCCTTATTGGCGCATTACCTTACCGGACATCGCCCGCTTCCTGGATAGTCACCTGCCCGAGCTGGAAGAAAGCTGTGGGTTATTGTTGAAACCTACCAAAGAACTGGGGCCGCTGGAAAAACTTCAGGTCGCCAGAACGGAGGCCGCACTAACCCCTGGCCGTGCTCCCCGACCCCTGCAAAAAAAACTGCTCCGGGCTACCTGTCTGCTGGCGGGCTCGGCGATCGTTTGTGCCGGAATTGGAAGAACGATCGGTAAAAGACTAACACCTGCCAGGGCCGCTGTCTCCTCAAGCGTGACTCCTACCCTGGAAAAACGGGTTCCCGGTATCCGGTCGGCGTTTATTCGTATCACCCCGCCGGCTTATACAGGCAGAACACAACGTCAGCAGCACGAGTTCAACCTGCAGGTCGAAGAAGGGGCCCTATTAAGCTGGGAATTACAGACCAATTTCCCGGTAGACTCCCTGCAGTTCATTTTTAATGATACGATTCCTGTCTCCCTTTCTTCCAGGAACAGAGAGCATACGCTCTGGGGGTTCGCCGGCCCGGTCAAACACCCGGGATTCTACCAGGTGAAAGTCGAGGGCCGGCTCTCGGATCTGTATAAAATAGAAGTGATCAGGGATGACGCTCCCCATATTCTCATCCGAACTCCCAAACCCTATACGGTGATCGACTTCGGGGAATCGCAAAAAGTGCCCCTGGTGGTCAGGTTGCAGGACGATTACGGGATCGTTGACGCAACCATCGTCGCCACGATTGCCAGCGGCAGCGGGGAGGCGGTGAAATTTAAAGAACAGACCCTCCGGTGGGACCGCGCCTTCACCGGTTATCAACCGGCTTACGAACTGCAAAAGACCCTCGATCTTTCTGCGCTGGGCCTGAAGCCGGGAGACGAACTGTATTTTTATTGCCGGGCAAAAGACAATCATGAACAGGAGTCCCGGTCGGATATGTATATCATTTCCCTGCCGGATACGGCACAACTGATGAGCCTGGAAGGCCTGACGACGGGCGTGGATATCAAACCGGAATATTTCCGGAGCGAGCGACAGATTATTTTGGAAACGGAGCAACTGCTCAAAGAGAAAGATACGATCGCTGTGTCGGTTTTTAATAACCGAAGCAATGACCTTGGCTTTGACCAGAAATTGTTGCGCCTGCGCTATGGGAAGTTTCTGGGAGAAGAGGCGGAAGAAGGAGGCCCGGCGGAGGGCAAACCAGGGGAAGGCAAATCCGGAAACAACAAACCAGGAGAAGGCCGTTCCGGGGATGTATATGCGCCGGGGGATTTCGGCAACGCCGCTAAGATCCTCGACCTTTATACCGACAAGCATGATAATGCAGAAGACGCCACTTATTTTGAACCGGCGGTCAAAGAACAGCTGAAGGCCACGCTCACCGAGATGTGGAATGCGGAACTAAGGCTGCGGACCTATAAACCCGCCGAGGCATTGCCCTATGCTTATAAAGCTCTCCGTTTGTTAAAAGACCTGCAGCAAAAATCACGGGCCTATGTAGCCAAGACAGGAGTCCATACCACGCCGCTGGATCCGGCCAGACGCCTGTCCGGTAAACTGGAGACGATCGGCAGTCCTATACAACTCACTCAGGCTTCCAATGAACCGGCGCCGGCGGATTTTCTGAGAATTTCCCTAAGCTTGCTGGAGAAATGGGGGAAAGAGACGATTCGAAACAGCCGATCTGTCGAAGTGTTGCAACGGGCCGGGCGGGAATTGGGTAAGGAAGCGGCCGCTCATCCAACAGCCTATCTGGCGGGCTACCAGGCGATTCGAAGGATATTGGCCTCCGCCCCCGTCGCGGCGGCAGACATCCTTCTTGCACAACAAGCCATCAAAAGGATGTTGCCGGAGGCGGAAGCGGCTCCCTCAAAGGGGAAAGCTCCCGCTGATGCCGGCTTATCACAACTTTATTTCAGGAACGTAAACGACCCTGTCCGAAAACAATGACGGTTTGGAACGATATGATCATCGGTATTTGCCTCTTTCTGCTCGGGTGGTTGCTATGGAAGGAGTTCCGGCGGCCCGGCCGGTTGCGCCTGCCGGCCCGGATGGCTGCTTCCGTTCTGGCCGTTATCAGTCTGGCCTGCCTGGCGCTGCCCCTTTCTTACATAGGGAAAAAGGGTAGGGGCTCTTCCGGTAAAGAAGGAGTGTTGCTTACCGAAGGATATGATCCGGATAGCCTCCGGCAGTTTCTACAGATGTCCCCGGCGGGCGGGGCAGGCATCGTGATTGTTAACAGCGGGCACACGCCGGATGTATTCGCCGGGACGGAGGGGGACGGGATGAACCGGCTATCAAAGCTCCATGTATTGGGCTACGGCCTGACCCGGAAGGAATGGGTTTCCTTGCATCCACCCCCGTTGGTCTTTCATCCTTCGCCTTGCCCTACCGGCATTCTGTCCGCCAGTTGGAAACAAAAATTAACGCCTGGCGAGAAATGGCGGGTCCAGGGAAGGGTATCCCTTGGCTTTGGCAAGCCGGTGAAACTGCTCCTGACAGGGATGGGCCTCCCATTGGATTCGGTCCTTATAGCTGCCAGGACGCAAGGGGGAGCCGCACCAGCCGGGCAAACAGACTTTGAATTAACTACGATCCCGGCACAGAGTGGAAGATCGGTATATCGGCTTTGGGTATTCGCCGGCACGGACACCCTGGAACAGGAATCCCTGCCCGTAGAGGTCCTACCCGAAAAAAAACTGAAAATACTTCTCCTGGCCTCCTCTCCTGATTTTGAAAATACTTTCCTGGTGAACTGGCTTTCCCGGAACGGGGATGCGGTGGCTACCCGAACAATCATCAGCAAAAGCAAATCGGATAAGGCGTTCCTCAACATGCCGGAGACGGCATTGGATCCGCTGACTCCTTCCGTTCTGGATAAATTCGACCTGGTGATCGCCGATGCGACAGCCCTGCAGTCCGGGTACGCCGCTGAGGGAGCCAATCTTCGCCGGCAGGTAGCAGAGAAAGGAATGGGGCTGATCATCAAAGCGGACAGCACGGCTGCAAGCCCTGGTAATCCTGGAGGCTCAGGGGCAGCCGCAACATTTTACAAAAATCTTTTCCCCCTGGAAACCGTAAAGGATTCCACGCAGCGGCTCTATATAAAAGAAAGACCCGGCACCCAGGCATTGCTGAGGGATAGCTCCTCCCGGATCCTGGTGAGCAGCGGGCTCTATGGCTCCGGTAAGCTGGTATTCACTACCCTGAATACCTCCTACTCCCGGATGCTGTCGGGAGAGAAGAAAGAGTATGCCGCTTACTGGTCGTCGATTCTGCAGAAGGCAACCCGGGATGCGGAGCCGGAAGAGGACTGGCAGTTCACGCCGGATCTGGCACGGGTAAACGAACCGGTGGAGGCCCTGCTCCAAACGAATAAAAAGGAGTTGCCGCAAGGGCAATTCGGCGCTCAATCTGCGGACGCAGGGCAGACGCGCGACGCCGATCCCGGGCCTCAGAATGTATACCTCGCCCAGTCCCCGCTGTTGCCTTTTCAATGGCAGGGAACCTATTGGCCGACCGTAGCGGGCTGGCAATCATCCGCCACCCTGCAGGGCGAAGCCTGCTGGTGGTATGCCTGGTCAGACAAAGACTGGCGCAACGTATCGCGAAGGCAAAGAGGGGAGGAGACCCGGGAATATATCGCGGACCAGGCAGCAGCCGATCCGGGCCATGCCACAGCCGACCAGGCGGCCGCCAACCGCACGACAGCAGCGCAGGACGCCGACAGTGGACGGGCGCCGGTCTCCAAAACCTGGTTCTATGCCCTCTTTATATTGTCCTGTCTTTTTCTATGGGTAGAGCGGAAGATTTGAGGGGATGAACGGACGAATAATTAAATGAAAGTTTTTTAGATTGCTCAGGATAACTATTCATCTAACTACACAAAGAGATTCAACTTGAAAAGAAAAGACTTTATTAACATGGCAGGAATGGGCCTGGGCTCATTGGTTCTGCCTAAGCTTCCCTTTGGCTCCCGGATCATCGATCCTTCTGCGGCCCTCCAGGAAGGAATGGATATCTCCACGAAGAAGCAGCTGGCAGACATCGCCCTGAACACAGCCCGTTCGAAAGGCGCCAGCTATGCGGATATCCGTATCGGGAGATATCTGAACCAGTTCATCATCACCCGGGAGAACAGGATACAGAATATCGCCAATACCGAATCCTTCGGTGTGGGGATCCGCGTCATCGCAAACGGCTCCTGGGGCTTCGCCGCCTCCAATGATGTCTCCAGCGCCGGCGTGGCCCGGACCGCTGAGCGGGCCGTGGCGGTAGCCAAAGCCAATTCGAAGATCATTACCGAACCGGTGCAGCTGGCTCCCCAGCAGGGTTACGGGGAAGTAAGCTGGAAGACGCCGATTGTGAAAAGTGTTTTCGAAGTTCCCATTAAGGAAAAGGTGGATTTGTTATTATCCGTGAATGGGATAGCCATGCAGGGCGGCGCTAATTTCATCAACTCGGCCTTACTGGCCGTAAACGAGCAGAAATATTTTGCTTCGACGGATGGCTCCTATATCGACCAGGACATCCATCGTATCTACCCGACCTTCAATGTTACCAAGATAGACAAGGCTTCCGGAAAGTTTCAGACCCGGCAGGCGCTCAGCTCGCCGGTAGGAATGGGTTATGAATACCTGACCGCCACTGACCAGGACAAAGTCCAGGGCATCGTTACCCGCTATAAGAACCGGTACGATATGCTGGAAGACGTTAAGAATGCGGCGGCCGATGTCAGCCAGAAAATAACTGCCAAGAGCGTAGAGCCGGGCAAGTATGACCTGGTGCTGGATCCCTCCCATCTCTGGCTGACCATTCATGAATCGGTCGCGCATCCCACCGAGCTGGACCGGGTGCTGGGCTATGAAGCGAATTTTGCAGGAACGAGCTTCCTCACCCTCGATAAATGGAAATCGGGTAATTTCCAGTTCGGCAGCAAACAGGTGAATATTGTCGCCGACAAACTACAACCCGGCAGCCTGGGTGCCGTAGGATATGATGACGAAGGCGTGAAATGCAAGGAATGGGACCTGATCAAAGAAGGAGTGCTGGTGAACTACCAGGCCATCCGCGACCAGGCGCATATCATCGGGCTGAAAGAGTCCCAGGGCTGCTGCTACTCGCAGAGCTGGGCGGATGTCCAGTTCCAGCGTATGCCCAATGTCTCCCTCCGCCCGGGAAAAACTCCCTTAAGCGTGGACGAACTGATTAAGAATGTTCAGAAAGGGATCTATATCATCGGGAATGGCTCGTTTTCCATCGACCAGCAGCGATATAACTTCCAGTTCGGCGGCCAGACCTTCTACGAGATCAAAGACGGGAAGATCGTGGGCATGCTGAAGGATGTAGCCTATCAGGCCAATACCCGGGAATTCTGGAATTCCTGCGTGGCGGTAGCTGACGAGCGGGATTACCGGTTGGGCGGAGCCTTCAACGATGGGAAAGGACAACCTTCCCAGTCGAATGCCGTCTCGCACGGTAGCTCTACGGCCCGCTTCAACGGCGTGAACGTAATCAATACCGCAAGAAAAATCTAAATTAACTAACCCGATTACCATCAATAAATTATATGGCAATTTTAAGCAAAGAAGAAGCACAGAAACTTTTACAGAAAGTGCTCAGCTTTTCCAAAGCGGAAGAATGTGAGGTCAGCCTCAACGGCTCCGAAGGAGGCAATATACGCTATGCGCGTAACGCCGTATCCACCGCCGGCGAGATCAGCAGGCTGAGCCTTGCCGTCAGCTCTACTTTCGGTAAGAAGACAGGAACGGCCACCATCGACGAATTTGATGACGCTTCCCTGGAAAAAGTAGTGCGCAGGTCCGAAGAGCTGGCGCAATTATCCCCGGACAATCCCGAACATATGCCCTTACTGGGCCCTCAGACTTTCGCCGAGTCCATCACCTATGTACCCGCTACCGCGGCAATCACCCCGGACACCCGGGCGGAAGCCGTGGGAAAAAGTATCGCGGTCTCCAAAGAAGCTAAACTGCAGGCGGCAGGTTACCTGGAGAATACCACCGGCTTCAATGCGCTCATGAACTCTAAAGGATTATTCGCGTACAACAAGGACACCGATGTTGTCTTCACCATTACCACCCGGAATGAGGATGGCACCGGCTCCGGATATGCCGCTCGCGGATACCATGACGTCGGCAAACTGGATACCTATGCCGCTACGAAAGTGTCGGCTTCCAAGGCCAATGGTTCGATAGGCGCTAAAGCGATCGAACCCGGCAAGTACACGGTGATCCTGGAGCCTGTTGCCGTTACCTATATGCTGGAAAATATGTTCCGTGGACTCGACGCCCGGAGCGCCGATGAAGGCAGGAGCTTTATGAGCAAGGCGGGTGGCGGCAATCGCCTGGGAGAGCAACTGATGGACTCAAAAGTGAATATCTATTCCGATCCCTTTAACCCCGAGCTGCCTTCGGCCACCTGGAACGGGGAGGGACAGCCCCTGGAGAAAATGACCTGGATCGACAAAGGCGTCGTAAAGAACCTGAGTTATTCCAGGTACTGGGCCGAAAAGAAAAACGTAAAACCTATTCCTCCCCCCGGTAATTTTATTATGGAAGGCGGTACGGCCTCCCTGGAAGAAATGATCAAAAGCACCGAGAAAGGCATCCTGGTCTCCCGCCTCTGGTATATCCGGATGGTGGACCCCCAGACTTTGTTGCTGACGGGCCTCACCCGGGACGGTACGTTCTATATCGAGAACGGAGAAGTGAAATTCCCCGTGAAGAATTTCCGCTTCAATGAGAGTCCGGTGATCATGCTGAATAATGTGGAGACCCTGGGCAAACCGGAAAGAAGTATTAGTGTGGAATCCTATCGAAGCTATCTCGTTCCGCCGATGAAAGTGAGGGACTTCACGTTCACCTCGCTATCCGACGCTGTTTAGCGTATACCTACTATAAAAGAAGCCGCCCCTTGTTGTGTAAACAATAGGGCGGCTTCTTTACCTTTGTGTACTATACCATCCTGACACCATGTTCGACATTTTCAAAGCCTACCTGAACGCCAAAGCGACTTTTTCGCCCGAAGAAACGGAACTGATCCGGAGTGTCAGTGTGATCAAAAAAATACGCAAACATCAATATCTCCTGCAGGAAGGAGATGTATGGCGTTATCACGCATTTATCTGTGCGGGATGTCTCCGCCGGTATCGCACCGATGACCAGGGCGTCGAACATACTATTCAGTTCACTGCCGAGAACTGGTGGACCGGCGACCGGGAAAGCCTCATGAACGGTACCCCTTCCAAATACAACATAGATGCGATAGAGGATTCCGTCGTGCTGTTGATAAGGAATGAAGACTTTGAAATGCTCTGTAAAAAAATCCCTGCCTTTAACGAACTCGTCAATACCATCCTGCAGCGAAGCCTGAATGCCTCCCAGGAACGGATCCATGCCGCCATCAGCCTTTCTGCAGAAGAAAAATACCAGCATTTTGTCCAGTCCTTCCCCAACCTTGCCAACAGGGTGCCCCGACATATGCTGGCATCCTATCTGGGCATTACTCCCGAGACCCTGAGTCGCATCCGGAACCAGACGGCTAAGAAATAGACCCGCCTGGTCGTCTGACCCATCTGGCCGTTGCGGACGAAAGACGGTCTCTTGATATTTGTCAATTCCTTTTGTAGCATTTGTCAATGGAGCGGCGGGTGAATAGGAGCAATTTTGTATCTCAATCAAACAATTAAAAAAGATACAAAATGGCAAAGACTATTTTCATTACCGGAACAAGCACCGGGTTTGGCAAACTGACCGCCATAACCCTGGCAAAAGCAGGAAACACCGTTATCGCGGGTATGCGCGGTACGACCGGAAAGAACGAAGCGGTCGCTAAAGAGCTGGCGGCAATTCCCAATATCAAGGTGGTAGAGATCGATGTAACGAGTGACAGCTCGGTGAAAAAGGCTTTCGAACAGGTATTGGCGACCTATGGCAGGATCGACGTGCTGGTGAACAATGCCGGCGCTACGGGATTCGGTCTGCTGGAAGCCTATTCGATCGACCAGGTGAGAAACCTTTTCGAGGTGAATTTTTATGGGGTGCTGCGTACCTACCAGGCCGTCCTTCCTTCCATGCGGAAAGCCAAAAGCGGCCTAATCATCAACATTACCTCCGGAGCCAGCGGTCATACCTTGCCGTTCATGATCCCTTATTTCGCCTCGAAGTTCGGCGTGGAGAGCATCACGGAAGGCTTGCAGGATGAACTGGCTGATTACGGCATCGAGAATGTAAGTATACAGCCGGGCGTGTATCCCACCGAAATGAACAATGGCAGCAAAGCTGGTTTTAGCGCGGATAAAGCAGACATAACCGCTGAATATGGAGACGCTGCCACCCAAAAATTCAATGCCATCGGAGGCGCTCTGTTTGGTAAAATGGCCGAGTTCAAGATGAATCCACAAACCATCGCCGACGGGATCCTCGCCCTGGTCAATTTGCCGGCCGGGACCCGCCCCCTGCGTTACCCGCTGGACGCCATTGCACAGGGTACCGATAAGGAATTTATCCAGGCAAGAGCGGAAATCAAAGGCAAATGGCTGGCTAAATACATTGGCTAAAGGCCCTCGTCATTTCTTAAACAAAACAACATGAAGGAGAATTACCGCCGATGGATTAACGTTAAGGAACCGGCAAATGGCTGGTTTTTAATTCTTCATTTTCTAAGTAGAAGCTATGAATTCCTGCCCGGTGATTTAGGCTATCAAACGTAAAATGGGCATCCAGAGAACTTCCATTTAAAGCATGAATATATTCTTTTATTTTTTCGCCCGTTTCATTTAGCTTATGATTTGTCTCCTGCACGAGCTTGTCTAATTTTTTTATTTCTTCGTAGGCACTTAATATGGGAGCTGCTGTATGAATAGTATAGTTATGACCCGGAGAAGTATGTTCATTTAAAAGGTGTTCATACCTTTTCGAGGCTTCTTCTTTTGCCTGAGAATAGTCTTTTAAGTCGGATTCAAGATTTAAATAATTTTCTAAAATAGTCTTGATATATGCTTCTATTGGCATAACAAACTGACTTTGATAGCAGTTACTAAATATACAAAAAAATAATGATCTGATAAAAGCTTAGCTACCGGGTGTTGATTTTGTCTGAAAATCGCAATCATTTGTCCGGGAAGTATACCTTTTTCCCCAGGCCGTTTCAGGAATTTTGTATCGGCAACTCAGATATGATTTTCACCCAGTTTTACTGCCAGGGGCCCCGGATCGGCCCACTATAAAACCTGGGGCTAATTTTTTTTGTTTTGACATATGTATATACAATTGTTGTCTATACATATTATGGCGCCAAATCCAAATTGTATTATAAAATATTAAAAATGAACTATTTATGAAGAAAATTTTACAAAGTGCCCTTCTTTTATTCCTGCTTCAGGCAAGCGTCCTGACAGCCTCCTATTCCCAGACCGGCACCCCAACCCATCTTCTTAGGGGTTCCTGGGACGACGATTACATCAACTTTTACGGCAAAGGGACAGACAGGGCCTATACGGATGGTACCCGGTTCGAACTCATAGAGGCAAAACAAAAAACGCCGGCCTTTTTGCCGGACAGGGTCATGCCGAAGGCAGGGGACAGTAGCATCAACTTATACGGCTGGGGCGTCACCCAACTGATGTTCACGCCCAACAATATTTCGGAAGCCCGCTTTCAACCGGATGATTATCCCTGGTCCGGAGCCTTGTTTGTCACCCATACCCTGTACTCCTATGACGAAAAGAAAAAGACGGATATTCAGACAGAACTGGTCCTGGGTGTCATGGGGCCCTGGGCCATGGCGAAAGAAATGCAAACCCATGTCCACGCGATGATTCATTACACAAAGCCGATGGGTTGGGATAATCAATACAGGAATAACCTTCTACTCAACATCAACATAACCGGGGAAAAACAGGTAGCACAATACGGGAATTCCATCGAAGTAATAGCAGGTGTGCATGCCGCTGCCGGAACTATGATCAATGAATTGGCTGTGTATCCCATTATCCGGATTGGTAAAATGACCCCTTATTTTAAGGGATACATCAGCCAGTATACCCGGACGAAAAAAGTCCAGTTCTATTTTATTATTAAACCACAATTGGAATGGGTATTCAACAACGCCGTGCTGGAGGGGAGTGCTTTTCAAAAGAGAATACATACTGTCAATGCAAAAGGGATCACGCAACCTGGCTACCATCAGCTGAACCATTTCGTTTCCTCTTTTGCTTATGGCCCTGTATTGAGCCTTGGTCATCTTAGCGTGAGCGTTACCCAAACAGCAGTCACTGCCTGGATGAAAGACTTATACGACCACTCATATGGTAACCTGTCCTTGTATTATTCCTGGTGAGAATGGGTGATCCGGGCCCGGGTAGCCCGGGTCCCCTTATAACGCGTTGACCTCGAAGGAGGCTAACAGGTTCACATTCGGGTCCGGTATTAGGGTAGCCGGCTTTTCCGGGAAGGGCAGCCGCACCTGGATAGCATCACCCTGGATTTCCACGCGATGCGGTACTCCGTCAACGGCATATTCCAGGGTAAACGCAAAGCCTGTCCCACCTGCGCCCGCAGCTCCGGCGCCTGTCTGCCTGAAGTCGATGACGAGCTCTTTTTTGTCTGTATCGTATTTCCAGTCGATCTTTACATGAGGATGACCGGGCTGGTTTAACCACTGATGAAAGAAACCCTGAAGATCCTGCCCGCTGACCCCTGCCATCACTTTTTCAAAATCATCACTGCTGGCATTCTTGTTCCGGTAGCTTGCATAGTAGGTGGAAATACCCTTCCAGAAAATTTCGTCGCCGAGCTTCCTGCGTAGCATGTGTAGCACCCAGCCACCTTTCTCGTAACTATTGGGATTGAGGAGCTGCATATAATCTCCTTTTACAGTACTGTCCACCACGGCCGTCTTCCTCTTTTTCTCAAAGGCAAATACTTTTGCCCGGTCTTTTTCCAGGCCTTTTTTCAGGGTATCCGGCCCGTATTTACTCTCCAGGTAACAATGGGTCATATAGGTGGCGAATCCTTCGCTGAGCCACAGGTATCGCCACTCCGTCTCCGTGGCGGCGTCGCCGAACCACTGGTGGGCGATCTCGTGCGCCATCAGCGATTCCACACCCGGAGAGGTGACCGAGTTCTCGAAATAAAAGATGGCGCTGGCGTTTTCCAATCCTCCAAAGCGGGTCTTGGACTGTACGTTGCCACATTTCTCAAAGGGGTAGGGACCGATATGGTTGATATAAAAAGGGAGGATCTGTAATGCGAAAGCATAGTTGCGAAAGCCGATCTCTTTATTTTCGGGGAAAACATAATTATAGACGGGGACACCCAGCGTATCGCCGGGATGATCGATCGCGAAATCCGCTATCCCCACCACCATGACTTTAGGAGAGAGGG
Source organism: Puia sp. (assembly GCA_036394375.1). Classification (GTDB taxonomy): domain Bacteria; phylum Bacteroidota; class Bacteroidia; order Chitinophagales; family Chitinophagaceae; genus Puia. Next base: position 24,821 of record DASWFF010000067.1, on the reverse strand, counting down.
GAACGGACTCTTTCCAGGTAGTGAGCTTTTGGTGATCGGGCAGCATTTTCTCTTCCTGTTTGGCGCCATTGGCTACTACCTGGTAATGGTCGGGGGCCGTAATGTGGAAGTCTACGGTGGCTTTGTCGGAGGGATGATCTACGCAGGGCAGCCAGTTATGAGCGCGATTGGGCCAGTTGTCTCCGAAGAAGCCCCGATGCCCGTATTTGTTATTGGAGATAATAAGGCCATCTGCGGGAATGCCTTCATATGCGATTCGATAAGTATGCTGCTCCCCCTGCCGGCCGGCGGCGTGCAGGATCATCCGGTCGCTATCCTGGGTGAAACGAACGGATCCGCTGCCTTCTTTCACAGCCGTGACGGTCATGCCTTTGCCGGTACTGTTCTTTTTAGCCAGGTCGAGGGCCCACTCTTCGGCATCCTTTCTGAATAGCACGGTGATTTTCGCTACTCCTTTGATGTTATTGTTCCCGTCGTTGACCCACAGCGAGAATGCATAGTGCTGCACGTCGATGTCGGGATTATAGACCTGGGCCCGGGCCGGAGTGCAGGGCATGAATGCAACGAAGGCCAGCAAGGCGGATACCGACAGGGCGCGGAAGCGTTTTTTATTCATAACAAGGAGGGGCGATAGTTTACGATTCTTGTCCAATGATCAGCTGATCTTAGCCAGGTCGAAGGGCAGGCGGCGTATCCTTTTACCTGTAGCGGCAAAGACGGCATTGCACAAGGCGGGAGCCACCGGCGGCAATCCCGGTTCGCCCACTCCTTTGATCTTAGGGCCGCCCTCTGCCAGGATAAACACTTCTACCGCCGGCATTTCGTTGATGCGGAGCATGCGGTTGTTATGGAAATTAGACTGGACCGATCGGCCTTTTTCAAAGGTGACGGCATCCTTGGTGGCGGCTACAAGGGCCATTACGATGGCGCCTTCGGTCTGGGCCTTGACCATATCGGGATTCACCACCGTTCCCAGGTCGATGACGGAATAGACTTTTTCTATTTTTACGGAGCCGTCGGCTTTTTGGGAGACCTCTACCACATTTGCGGCCAGCCCGGCAAAAAATTCATATTGTGCCACACCCCGTCCCCATCCTTTGGGCAGGGGTTTATCCCAGTTGGACACTTCTTTCAGTTTGGTCAGCACTCTTTTGGTGTCCGACTCCTGCGTGAGCATGTCCAGCCGGAAGGCCAGCGGGTCTTTACCGGCAGCCGCAGCCAGCTCGTCGATAAAACATTCGTGTGCGAATGCCAGCGTGGAACTGGTGACAGAGCGCCAGGGCTGCATGGGTATATGAATATCGGCAAAGACATAGGCATTCTTCATGTTGGGGATCTCGTATTTCTGGTCGCTGATCCCTTCGGTCATGGATTTGTCGGGTTTGGTCTTATCGTATTTGTCGGTCTTTGTAGCTGATATCGAAGGAGAGATGACCTTATGCTGGAAAGCGACAGCCTTTCCGTCTGCGGAGACCGCGCCTTTCATGGCGGAGAAAGTCATCGGGCGGAAAGGCCCCATCTGGATATCGTCTTCCCGGGTCCAGATCACTTTCACGGGTTTGCCGATGGCTTTGGAGATAGAAGCGGCTTCCACAGCAAAGTCTGCCGACAGGCGCCGGCCGAAGCCGCCACCCAGAAAAGAGATATGAGGCGTGATATTCTCCTGGGAGATGCCGAAGGCCTCCGACAGATCTCTTTTAACGATCGAGGCGCCCTGGACGGAAGTCCAGATATCCACTTTGTCCCCCTCTTGCCAGTGGGCCAGGCAGTTCATAGGCTCCATAGTGGCATGGGCGACCACGGGCGTCTCGTATAAGGCTTCTACTTTATGGGGAGCCTCTTCCATCGCTTTATCGAAGTCACCTATGTTGTGCGCGATCAGTCCATCCGTCTTTGCGAGATCCCGGAGATGCTGCTCGTAGTCCTTTGTATTGAAGGAGTCGTATCCCTGGTAATCCCACTCGACTTTCAATGCCTTTCTTCCTTTCAACGCAGCCCAGTAATTATCGGCGATCACGGCAACTCCTTGATAGCGGTTCTTTCCCAGGACACGCTCCGCTTTCACCGTCCGGAGCACGCCCTTGACCTTGAGGGTAGCGCTGTCATCATAGCTAACCAGCTTACTGCCAAAGACAGAGCATCTTTCTACGGAGGCATAGACCATGCCGGGTAATTCCATATCTATCCCGAATACCGCTTTGCCGGTGATCTTCAGCGGGATGTCCAGCCGGGGCATGGACTTGCCCAATATCTTAAAGTCTTTCGGATCTTTTAAAGTAGGATTAGCCGGTACTTCCAGGGTAGAGGCCGCGGCTACCAGTTCTCCATAACCCAGGCTTTTACCCGAAGGCCGGTGGATGATCTTCGCGTTTTCTGCATAACATTCTTCTACGGGGACATTCCATTGTTTGGCTGCGGCCATGCGCAGCATTTCCCGGGCGGAGGCGCCTACTTTTCTCAGTTGGGCATAGCTGCCTCTGACAGAGCTACTGCCGCCGGCGGACTGGCCGGGGATGTCTTTCTGCCCTGAGCTGGTGATGATGGTCAATTGGTCCAGGGAGACTTCCAGTTCTTCTGCTACCAGCGCGGGAATGGACTGATAAGTACCCTGTCCCATTTCCGGTTTGGGATTGATGAACGTGATCTTCCCGGAGGGTTCGATCATAAGATAAGGGGTGATGCCATAAGATTCGGGAAGCTGTCCCAGTCCGGTAAGTGGCAGATCGCCGGGATGCATTTTAACTAACTCCCCTGCATCGGCCTCCTTTGTGAAGGATATGCCCAGGATAAGGGCGATTCCGGAAAGGCCGGTATGTTTCAGGAAATCCCTGCGGGCTATTTTATGATGGATGGTTGATGACATAACAGGAAATTTTTGACACAGTACATATGAACTTATACGTTAGTAAGCGATTTTTTAAGGGACGCGGGCGGAGCCTGCATAGCCGCAGCCCGATGGATCGCTTTGCGGATCCGCTCATACGTACCGCAGCGGCAGATATTTCCCTGCATGGAAACATCGATATCGGCATCGGTGGGCTTGGGTTTGCGTTTGAGCAGGGCAACAGCGCTCATGATCTGCCCCGACTGGCAGTAGCCGCATTGAGGCACCTGCTCTTCTATCCAGGCTTTTTGCACGGCTTCCGCCTGCCGGCCATCGATGCCTTCGATCGTAGTGATCTTCTGACCGGCTACGACAGAGAGAGGAAGGCTGCAGGACCTTACGGGATTACCTGCCAGGTGTACCGTGCAGGCGCCGCATTGTGCGATCCCGCAGCCGAATTTAGTTCCTTTCAGTCCTATCAGGTCCCGTATTACCCAGAGCAGGGGCATATCGGGTTCGGCATCGACCTGGACGGTCTTATTATTGATGGTAAGCGTATAGGAAGCCATGGGGTGAATTTTACTTAAATATACTAAATAGTAGACTTAGGAAAGACCTGGAGCCCGCTCACTTTTCACGCAGTCTCGCGGTAAAAGGGGCTATCACTAATTTTTTGCGTAGTTCGGCGGACTATTTAACTTGCATGAATGACTGATTATATCTATTGCCCTTCCTGGTTTCATAAAATGCATTCTATTTATAAGCTGGTGATAAGTTTCGTGATATCGACGGTTATTTCTGTAGGACTGCTGCCTTTTCGGATGGAAAACATGACCCGTATCATGATCGGTTGGGATATTTTTAGTCTCAGTATGCTCGTTATCAGCACGATCCTTTTTACCAGCATGCATCCCCGGCAGATCCGCGTGCTGGCCAAGACAGAGGACGCCGGCCGGATCGTGGTCTTTGTCATCGTAGTGGTCGCCACCATCGGCAGCCTGGCGGGCATCCTGATCTTATTGGGGAATAAGGGCAACTGGTTGCTGAGCAAGGGACTGGAAACCTTTATTTACATCAGCGGGGTGATTTGCTCCTGGTTCCTGCTCCATACCATATTTACTTACCGCTATGCCCTCCTTTATTACGGCGACCATCCTACCGACCCCGAGGAAAGTAATGTGGGATTGCAAATCCCCCATGAGCTGTGGCCGGATTACCTGGATTTCGCCTATTTCGCCTTTGTTATCGGTATGACCTTCCAGGTGTCGGATATCGAGATCTCCTCCCGCAAGATCCGCCGGGTGGCCCTGCTACATGGAATGCTCTCCTTTCTGTTCAATACCGTGATCGTAGCCCTGACCATCAATGTTATTGTGGACCTTAAGAGTTAATATCGCTGAAACAATCGGCGACTGTTGGCTCGTTGAATAATAGTGTGTTGAAAATCATGTAGTTGCAGAAAGAGAAGGTTTGCAAGATTTACCAAAATAATACAACCGCATTTGATTTTACTTGTTAAATTAGTAGAATCAATTAAGCTCATGGGCAACTCATCCTTACTTGTTCTTATGATTGCTGCTGTTTCTTTTGCCGGCGGTGGAATTCTTGTGTCGAAGCTGGTGATAAAAGGAACAAAAAATCCGCAGAAAGGGCAAGCTTATGAGTGCGGGGTGCCCGCCCGGGGCACTGGATGGAACCAATTCCATGTAGGCTATTACCTGTTTGCACTCATCTTCCTGATCTTCGATGTAGAACTGATCTTTCTGTATCCCTGGGCAGTAGTAGTAAAGAAAATCGGCTGGATGGCTTTTGGAGAGATAGGGATCTTTCTTTTTATTCTTTTTATGGGATTCTTATATGCGCATAAAAAAGGCGCCCTGAAATGGATGTAAAGACCACTATACCACAGGAGGGGGCATTTCCCGGGCAGGTGCATCCGACACCGGGTGGAGGCATTGTGATCAGTTCGATAGATGAAGTTATCAACTGGGCCCGTTCGAATTCATTATGGCCGCTGGTATTCGGTACCAGTTGCTGCGCTATTGAAATGATGTCAACCGCCGGCGCAAAATATGATTGGTCCAGGTTCGGGTTTGAAGTAGCACGTGCTACGCCCCGGCAGGCTGATGTGATCATCATTGCCGGGACTATTGTAAATAAGATGGCGCCGGTGCTAAAACGGTTATATGACCAGATGGCCGATCCGAAATACGTTATTGCGATGGGGGCCTGTGCTACGAGCGGCGGCCCTTTTTTTTATAATACGTATTCGGTGGTAAAAGGAGCTGATCACGTAATCCCCGTAGATGTTTACATAGCCGGCTGCCCGCCCAGGCCTGAGGCATTGCTGCATGCATTGATCACCTTACAGGAGAAGATCAGGAGCGGAGCCACCCGGGAACAGATAAAAACCGCGAATGTCAAATGAAGCGTTGAAAATAAAGATCGGTGAATGGTTCCCTTCCGCTGTGTTTGAAGAAGGAGGAGAATGGATTACCATAGTGATAGAACCGGAAACCTGGCTGCCGGTTGCCGGGCAATTGCGATTTACGCCCGATCTGAATTTTGATTTTCTTTTTTGTCTTACCTGTATAGACTGGAAGACGCATTTCACCATGGTGTACCATTTGAGATCCACGATCCATGAGCATGTGCTGGTGGTAAAAGCGAAGCTGGATCATAATGAGCCTGGAATTGAATCCGTATCGAATATCTGGCGTACGGCAGAATTTCATGAAAGGGAAGTATATGATCTGTTTGGCGTGAAATTTCTTCACCACCCTGATTTGAGAAGATTGTTGCTGACAGAGGAATGGAATGGGTATCCCCTGCGGAAGGATTACGAAGACCCGGTCAATATGATAAAACTCTGAACCGTAAGCTCCATCGGCCATTAAAAATTATAATTCACGGATGAACAATAGCGATTCATGTTTGAAGAAATAGGTACAACCGAACAAGGCGATTTAATAATTAACGTAGGGCCCCAGCATCCTTCCACGCATGGGGTTCTGCACCTTGTCATTACGCTCAATGGCGAAACCATCAGGAACGTGGAGCCGCATCTCGGGTATATTCACCGTTCCATAGAAAAAATGTGCGAGAGCCTGAGTTACCGGCAATTTATTTATGTCACCAGCAGGATGGATTATCTTTCTTCCCACATCAATAATCATGGTTGTGCCTTATGTGTGGAGAAGGGATTGCAGATTGAAGTGCCGCAACGGGCTAAAGTGATACGTGTGCTGATGGATGAACTGACGAGACTGGCTTCTCATCAGCTTTGGTGGGGAGCCCTTGCCATGGATATAGGCGCCCTGACTCCCTTTTTTCATGCTTTCCGGGAACGTGAAATGATCAATGATATAATGGAAGAAACCTGCGGCGCAAGATTGACAATGAACTATATGGTTCCCGGCGGAGTAATGATTGATCTGCACCCCAATTTTCAGCAAAGGGTAAAAGAGTTTATCACGCATTTCAAATCGAAGATCGATGAATATGATGAATTGGTGACAGGCAATGTGATCTTCCAGAGCCGTATGAAGGGAATCGGCTATATTTCAAAGGAAGATGCGATCTCTTATGGCTGCACCGGTCCTACTGCCAGGGGCAGCGGTGTCCATTGCGATATCCGGAAATTGTCGTCCTATGAAATATATGATCAGTTGCCATTTGAAGAAATACTGGAAACCGGAGGCGATTGTTATGCCCGGTATATTGTCCGGATGAAAGAGATGCGGCAGTCTTTGTCCCTTGTAGAACAACTGATCGATAATATTCCCGGGGGGGATTTTCAGGCTAAAACGAAAGCGGTCCTGAAATTGCCGAAGGGTGAATTTTATTCAAGAGTGGAAACGGCCCGCGGCGAGTTCGGAGTGTATATAGTGAGTGAAGGCGGCACAACACCCTATAGAATTAAATTCCGGTCTCCGGGATTTTCGAATTTATCCGCTTTAAACCATATGGCCAGGGGGCATAAGATAGGGGACCTGGTCGCGATTATGGGAACACTGGATTTAGTGATACCGGATATTGACCGGTGATAATATTAATTAGTAACAAATGTTTAGCTTAGAAGGCATAACCAATTCCATTCACACCTGGTTGAACGACACCTTCAATCCAACGATGGCATTATTCCTTGAATTTGTGATCGTCGGCTTATGTGTGATCAGTTTGTTTGCCATGCTGGGACTGGTGTTGATCATGATGGAGCGTAAGGTTTCGGCCTATATGCAAATACGCCTGGGACCCAACCGGGTAGGGCCTAAAGGGATGTTGCAGACCGTGGCTGACACGCTGAAGCTGGTGGTAAAGGAGGGGCTCACCCCGGATGGGGCCGATAAATTCCTGTTCAACCTGGCGCCCTTTGTCGTCCTGGTCACTTCCATGCTCGCCCTTGCCCCTATCGCATTCGCGAAAGGCTTCAGTATCTGGGATATTAATATCGGCATACTATACGTTTCTGCCATCTCATCCATTTCCGTCATAGGCATTTTGATGGCCGGCTGGGCCAGCAATAATAAATATTCCCTGTTGGGTGCTATGCGCAGCGGCGCACAGATCGTGAGCTATGAGCTGTCAGCCGGGCTATCCGTCCTCTCCATCGTGATCCTGACGGGAAGTTTGCAGATTTCCGATATCATTTCTTCCCAGCAAAATGGCTGGTGGATATTTAAGGGCCATATCCCGGCCCTCATTTCATTTTTGATCTTTCTCATTGCGGTAACAGCCGAGACTAACCGGGCGCCCTTTGATCTGGCAGAGGCGGAATCAGAACTCACCGCAGGATTTCATACAGAGTACTCCGGAATGAAGTTCGCCCTGTTCTTCCTGGCTGAGTACGTAAACATTTTTATCGTTTGTGCTATAGGATCGGCCTTGTTCTTAGGGGGCTGGATGCCATTGCATATCGGCAACTGGGCGCCATTCAATCATATCATGGATTATATCCCTTCGTCGCTATGGTTTGTAGGGAAAACTTTCTTTCTTATATTCGTCATCATGTGGTTTCGCTGGACTTTTCCCCGGTTGAGGATTGACCAGTTGTTGCGTCTGGAGTGGAAATATTTATTACCGATCAGTATGTTTAATTTATTGTTGACGACATTGATAGCTATCGAGGGCTGGTATTTTTAAATTGAATATATGTTCTTACGAAAATACATATCGGACATTTTTGGCGCAGTAAAATCCTTACTAAAAGGGATGAAACTGACCGGATATTATTTCACGCATCACAAAGAGATCATCACGCAGCAATATCCTGACAACCGTGCTGAATTAAAATTACCCGAACGTTTCAGGGGCGAGGTAGTCCTATTACATGATGAGAATAATGAACATGCCTGTACCGGATGCACCGCCTGTGAGCTGGCCTGCCCCAATGCCACTATTAAAATTATCACCAAATTTGATATTACGCCGGAAGGAAAAAAGAAAAAGGCATTGGACACTTTCGTCTATCACCTGGAACTCTGTACCATGTGCAACCTGTGTATCGAAGCCTGCCCTACGGACGCCATCAAAATGGCCCAGACTTTCGAACACAGCGTATACGATAGAAGCGAGCTTACAAAGAAACTGAATAAACCGGGCTCTAAAATCAGGGAGGGCGTTGAATAATGAGCGCATCCGTTATCATATTTTATTTGCTGTCAGCCTTTATACTCGGGACAGGGATCCTTTCTGTCACTTCAGCGAAGATATTCCGGGCCGCCATCTGGCTTTTGTTCTCGCTCATGGGTGTTGCCGGCCTTTATTTCTGGTTGGAGGCGGATTTCATTGCAGCCGTACAGATCGCCGTCTATGTGGGCGGTATTGTCGTGCTCATTATTTTTTCCATCTTTTTAACGCAGCAATCAGGCAGCGGGATGCCAAAGCCCCCATTAATCCGGAATATTTTCTCTCTGCTGGCAGTCTTGCTGGGATTTGCATTAACGTATCTGTTGATTCATCAGTACGGCTTCAGGGCCGGCAATGGAAAATTCGATATGAATGTCGCTCGTATCGGCACGCAAATGCTGGGCGTCGATAAAAAAGGATATGCTTTGCCATTTGAGGTGGTAAGTATTTTATTATTAGCAGCGATGATCGGCTGTATTGTCATTGCCATGAAAACCCAACCGGCTGAAGAATGAATATCAGGACTATCAACCACCCATTGAACAACATATGAAGGAAATACCCTTATCCCATATTTTATTTGTGAGCACAGCGCTGTTCTTTATCGGAATGTATGGACTCTTCGCCCGCAGGAACCTGATCGCTATGCTCATGGCCGTCGAGCTGATCCTGAACAGCGTAAACATCAACTTCGTAGCGTTTAATAAATACCTTTACCCGGATAGATTGGATGGTGTCGCCTTTACCATTTTCATCATTACGATAGCGGCTGCGGAAGCAGCCGTTGCCATAGCTATTATTATTAATTTGTATCGGAGCCATCAATCCATCGATGTGGAAGATACCACGCAAATGAAGTTTTAACCATAAAATGAATCATTGAGCTATTCATTAGTCATATCTCTCATACTGTTGCTGCCATTGGCTGCCTTTGTATTGTTGGGCCTGGCGGGAAAGAACAGCTTCCGGAAAAGCGCTGGTAGTATTGGCTGTGTGGCGCTGCTGATCTCTTCTGTACTTGCCTTTTATGCGGCCTGCCGGTATTTTTTCGTGGATGGTAAAATGGGCAATGCTTACCAGCCCATCACTGCTGTAAAATACTCCTGGCTGTCCTTTTCCCCCGGGTTGTCTATCGATATGGGCATCCTGCTGGACCCGATTGCCGTGATGATGCTGGTAGTAGTGACTTTTATATCTTTAATGGTACACATTTTCAGTCTCGGGTATATGAAGGGAGAGGAAAGGTTCAGCACGTATTACGCCTTTCTTTCCTTATTCACTTTTTCCATGCTAGGACTGGTCATCTCATCCAACCTATTTCAGATCTATATTTTCTGGGAGCTGGTAGGGTTATCCTCTTACCTGTTAATTGGATTTTATTTCGATAAACCTGCTGCGGTAGCCGCTGCTAAAAAAGCATTCATTGTAACCCGCTTTGCCGACCTGGGCTTTTTAGTGGGCATCCTGATCCTTTCTTTTCATGCAGAAACGCTTGATTTCAGGATACTCATTGCGAGGCTCACCAACCTGCATTCTCCGCAATTTATCGGCATCACCGGGGCGTCTTTTTTGGGCGCCTCCCTGCTGACCTGGGCGCTGGTGCTGGTATTTATCGGCGGCGCGGGTAAATCCGCCATGTTCCCCCTGCATATCTGGCTACCCGATGCTATGGAAGGCCCTACGCCGGTATCGGCATTAATCCATGCGGCCACCATGGTAGTAGCCGGAGTTTACCTGGTAGCAAGGCTGTTCCCCCTCTTTTCCATCGATGAAGCGGCCTTATCCATCGTCACCTGGGTAGGGGCCCTCTCTGCCATCATCGCCGCCGTGATTGCCTGCACGCAGACAGATATTAAAAGGGTGCTTGCTTACTCTACCATGTCGCAGATCGGTTACATGATGTTGGCGTTGGGAGTCGCAAAATACGGAGGGGAAGGAGGAGCAGGCTTTACGGCTTCTATGTTCCATTTATTTACGCATGCATTCTTTAAATCCCTACTGTTTTTATGTGCCGGGACCATCATCCATTTTGTGCATAGCAATGAGATGAAAGATATGGGTGGGCTCCGGAAAATGCTGCCGGTTACGCATATTTCTTTTTTAATAGCCTGTCTGGCTATAACCGGCATTCCTCCCTTTTCCGGCTTTTTCAGCAAGGAAGCAATTTTATCGGCCGCCTGGGAATCCAATAAATTAATTTACGGACTGGGGCTGATGACTTCTGCTATCACCGCTTTTTACATGTTCCGATTGTATTTTGCTATCTTTTGGAACAGGGAAAGGGAGTTGCACCCTTCGCCGGGTCACGCGTCCGCTCACAGGCCGGGCGAAGGACCGGCCAGCATGAAAATACCATTGATCATTTTAAGCGCAGGAACGCTGATGGCAGGGTTCATCCCCTTTTCACATTATATAACATCGGATGGAATCGCTTTCGATAGCCCGATATCGATCCTTTTCTCTATTGCCCCGGTGTCGTTGGCAGCAGGCGGGATCCTGCTGGCTTATAACTTGTACCGTCGGCAGAATGATCGTCCCCGGAAGATAGCGGCATCGCTGGGGGGACTTTATAATACAGCGTATAAGAAATTCTATATCGATGAATTCTATCTTTTTATCACCAAAAAGCTTATTTTCAACGGGATAGGTCGGCCGGCGGCATGGATAGATAAGAATATTGTAGATGGAACGATGAATGCGATAGCCGCAGCTATTGCAAAAATTGCCGTATTCATTAAGGGGATACAATCGGGGAAGGTCCAGCATTACGCGTTGTATTTTTTTGGCGGCATCGTTGGATTGATCATCCTATTTATATACCTGTGGAAATAGAACAAAAGAAATGAAATCATTGCAATAGAATTTAAAATGAACCTCAATCTCCTGCTCATATTGCCACTGATAACTTCCCTTATCATTCTTTTTTGTAAGGGGTTGCGACCCGTGCGGGTCGTTGCGGCAACAGGAGCCTTTTTGCAGGTGACGCTTGGATTTGCATTGCTGTATTTCTATTGGAAAGAAAGATCATCCGGCAATACCGCCCTTATGTTGTTCGGGGAGGATCACATTTGGTATGCCCCCCTTCATATCCATTATCATACCGGCGTGGACGGGATCTCCGTGGCTATGATCCTTCTCACTTCTTTCATAGTATTGGCAGGAGTGCTGGTGTCCTGGAATACGGAAAAGCTAAGCAGGGAATTCTTCTTCCTTTTGTACCTGCTTAGTGTCGGAGCTTATGGTTTTTTTATTTCACTGGACCTTTTCACTCTTTTCTTTTTCCTGGAACTGGCCGTTGTCCCCAAATTTATGTTGATCGGCATCTGGGGAACGGGACAAAAGGAATACAGCGCCATGAAACTGGCCTTGATGCTCATGGCCGGATCGGCCCTTGTATTTGTCGGATTGATGGGGATCTATTTTCATTCCAGTACAGGAGATGGGACACCTAGTTTCGACCTGCTCCGGATCGCACAAATGAATATTTCCCCGGAGACGCAGAAAATATTTTTCCCCTTTGCCTTCATTGGGTTTGGCATATTCGCTGCTTTATTTCCTTTTCATACCTGGGTGCCCGATGGTCATTCTTCCGCACCCACGGCCGCATCCATGTTCCTGGCCGGTATTTCTATGAAACTGGGCGGCTATGGCTGTTTACGGGTTGCCACTTTTCTGATGCCCGAAGCGGCTCATTATTATTCATGGGTCATTGTATTGCTTTCGGCCATAGCCATCCTATACGGGGCATTTGCCACCATGATGCAGACCGACCTGAAATATATCAATGCCTATTCATCTATAAGCCATTGCGGATTTGTTTTATTGGGCATTGGCATGCTTACCAAAACGGCTATCACCGGCGCCGTGATGCAGATGGTTTCTCATGGCCTGATGACGGCGCTTTTCTTCGCCTGTATCGGGATGATCTATGATCGTACCCATACGAGAATGGTGGCAAAATTGGGCGGGCTTTTGAAAATGATGCCTTTCATTTCGACGGCATTTGTCCTGGCGGGTTTGTGCTCGCTCGGCTTGCCGGGATTAAGCGGATTCGTAGCGGAGGTAACTGTATTCATGGGTTCCTGGCAGCATGCAGAAGACTTTTATCGTATGGCCACTATCGTGGCCTGTGCTTCTATCGTAGTGACGGCTGTGTATATTCTCAGAGCGGTAGGACAGTCCATAATGGGGCCGGCAGGCGACGCGTCCTTTAAGGGTTTGACGGATGCCCGCTGGAATGAAAAGCTGGCAATAGTGATCCTTATGATTGGAATTGTGGCCATTGGAGTGGCACCTTTCTGGCTGAATGACCTGATCGCGCCTGGCGCTGAATCCATTATGCGCAAAGTGACGGTTGGGTATTAAACATACTGTATGACCAATGATTTTTTTAAATTGATGAAAGCCGAGTTGCTCGTTACGCTCATTCTTTTTATTATATTATTTCTAAAGATTGGAAATAAGAAATGGAAAAACGGATCGCTGTTGCCGGTCATCAATTTTTTATTATTGGTCAATGTGCTTGCCGGGTTTTTTTTCAATAAGGAAGGCGCTTTGTTTGGAGATTCTTTCCATACCAGTCCTTTGATAACACTGGAAAAAAATATGCTTAGCCTGGGGACCCTTATCATTTCATTACAGGCAAATCACTGGCTACGGCAGCACCGGCACGTGCCGGAATTCTATATGCTGCTGTTGTCTACCTTGCTGGGGATGTTCTTTATGATTTCTGCTAATAATTTGCTATTGTTTTTTGTGGGCCTGGAACTTTCCACCATTCCACTCGCTGCCCTGATCAATTTTGACCTGGAGAAACGGCTGTCTTCCGAAGCTGCTATGAAGTTCATTCTGTCTTCCGCATTTTCTTCCGGCCTCCTGCTGTTCGGTATTTCCATCGTATACGGAACAACGGGCGCCCTGGACTTTGCCTCCATTGCACAACAGTTGAACGGAAGCCCCTTGCAGCTATTTGCCTTCATTCTATTGCTGGCGGGATTTGCTTTTAAGATCTCTGTGGCGCCGTTTCACCTGTGGACGGCTGATGTATACGAAGGCGCTCCGGTGGCGGTGACTTCTTACCTCTCGGTAGTATCAAAAGGCGCCATCCTGTTCGTATTGGTTCCGGTATTGTACACCGTTTTCAAATCACTGGACAGGACCTGGTACAATATGATTTTTTTATTGTCTGTGCTCACCATGGTCATTGGTAATTTATTTGCGTTGCGCCAGCAGAACATGAAACGCTTTCTGGCTTTTTCCTCCATTGCACAGATAGGTTTTATATTGATCGGGATCTCCGGGTTATCCGCAGGCGGAAGCGCTTCAGTGATCTATTTTGTATTGATCTATATTTTCTCCAACCTGGGAGCATTCGGGGTGGTAGCTTTAATGAGCGCCGTGGCAGGTAAAGAGAAGGTGGATGATTACAAAGGTTTTTACAAGACCAATCCGCTCCTGACCTGGGTACTGGCTATCTCATTATTCTCCTTGGCAGGGATTCCGCCTACTGCCGGTTTCTTCGGCAAATTTTTCCTGCTGATGGCGGGTGCAGGTAAGGGCAATTATTTACTGATCACCATCGCAGCCTTGAATATGGTCATTTCACTATATTATTACCTGCGGATCGTGAAAGCGATGTTCATGGATGAAGGTGGGGAACCGGTAGCGAAAATTGAAGCCGGTTGGCCCTCAAAAATAGCCCTGGCCATCTGCATGGGAGGTATTTTGATCACCGGGCTGGCGAGTGGCGCCTATCAATATATTTATTCATTAATAGCTGGGTGAGTTATGGCCATTAACCAAAATCATTTATTTGAAGAGTTGAATGGAGTAAAATGTGCCATTGTGGAAAAGAATGTCCCGGCGGAGAGAGTGGCGTTCCTGCAGTCATTGCTGGTATTTAACCGGTATACAGTGGTGGTGGTGGCCAGTCCGCCCCCCAAACCGGCCCCTGCGCCGGCTACGGCTTCAACAGCTGCTCCGGGTGCAACGGCAGCAGCCCCTCCGCCCGCAGCCCCTGCCGCCGGGGAACCGGTTTTTGCGACACCCCCTCCGCCCGAAACTTTTACGGTAGGAGTAACGGATGTAACGTTCAATCCCACCAATGCGATATTTGGCAGGTTATTACGAACGCCGGATGGGCATATCGTTACCCTGGCCTACTGGCAGCAAAAGGAGAAGGAATCCCATGATGAAGTACCTTATTTCGAGTGAGAAAATGCAATAAAGGCAAAAATTACTACTTTTGTAATTCTTTTTTATTTCATTCAATGTTTGAAGTTTTCCGAAAATATTTAGCAGATAAAATTACTTTAACCAACCAGGAATTTGAGTTGATTGAATCAGTTTCGTTGATCAAAAAGCTGCGGAAACGGCAATATTTTTTACAAGAAGGAGATGTCTGCCTCTCTAGCGCTTTTGTTTGCAGGGGTTTTCTCCGATATTATTATATAGACAAAAAGGGACAGGAGCACATTATACAGTTCGCTCCCGAGAATTATTGGACAGGTGACAGGGAAAGCATGGATTCAGGTACTGTATTTGAGGAGGCAGCTCCTCCTCTTTTGAAAGCTGGTTCTTTTTCTCTGGGGTGGGGAGTGTGACACCTGTGTGGATACTAGCTACAACTTTGAAGGCGGAATACCATATTTTTTTTTAAAAACGAATGAAAAATGAGACAAGTCTTCGAAGCCTAAATCTAAATACACATCAGATGGAGTTTTCCTCTGTTCCTTTATCAAATAGTATGCTTCCTGAAGTCTCCTTTCTTGCAGCCAGCGGCTTGGAGGTTTACTAAAAATTTTTTCGAAATCCCGCT
This sequence comes from Puia sp., assembly GCA_036394375.1. GTDB lineage: Bacteria > Bacteroidota > Bacteroidia > Chitinophagales > Chitinophagaceae > Puia. Next base: position 9,552 of record DASWFF010000067.1, on the reverse strand, counting down.
TGAATGTCGCGAGGCTTCTTCCGGTGAGATAAGCAAATCGTTGCATTTGCACATTATAGTGATAATTCCTCTCCATAAACCCTTCCAAATCTATTTTCCCTGGCTCGGAAAAGTCAAAAAGGACATTTTTAAATGGCGGAACAAGCTGCAACAAAAGCAAAATGGCTTCTTTCTGTTTTACAAAAAGCAATTCATCAGTTCCTATACGCTTCAAAATTGTTTCGTAGGCCAAAAGTGATCTCATATAGTTACCAATCTCCGATGAAGAAATCCGTTGAAAAGCAGGTGTGACGTCTTGTTGCTCTGCTTTATATCCGTATTCAAGACTGATGTTTCGAAGTGTTTGTTGGTCAAAGTATATGGATATTGATTGATACTCACCTCGGTCCGGGGGGCATTTTGCATATTTAACAAAATTGTTTCGCCTGCAAAAGTATATGTCGCCTGGGTTGAAGCTTATAGTATGGCTGTTGTCCGTCATCACCAGTGAGCCGGAAATAATATAAACTAAAGTGTGCTCCAGAACGAACTGTTCACCTTTGCTACTTCTTGAGAAGTAACACGAATATTGTATGGGCGGTTTATTCGTCATTTGTTCCATAACCTCTAAAAACAAATTGGTTCCTCCTCTATTTGTACGTCTTACTAAAAGGCTCGGCTTTAAAACTTACTTTTACCAAGGCACAGCACCTTCTTCCCGGAAAAATTTTCCAGTAATATATTCGGAATTCGAAGTTACTAATCTTACAATAGGTTTGGCACCTTCTTGAACTGATTTTAGCCCTTTAAAATCATTCAACCCAGTTGCGGTATAGCCGGGTGTTACACTATTTACTCTAAATTTTGTATTCCGCAAAACCGAGTATTCCCATTAGTAAGTGCTGAATCCCAGTGACCCGCCATTAATGCGTAATGTACGCTTTGGGTTCAACATACTCTTCAAACCCCAGGATACCGCCTTCCCGGCCAAAGCCGGATTGTTTGAAGCCGCCGAAAGGAGCAAGCGGATCATGTGCTATACAATTAATCAGTACTCTGCCAGCCTTGATTCGGGCGCCGATACGTTGTGCCCGATCCATATTCGCCGAGCTGACATAAGAATTCAACCCATATTCGGTATCATTGGCCATCTCGATTGCCTCTTCTTCGGTTTCATAGGTAACAATGGAAAGGACTGGCCCGAAAATCTCTTCCTTAAATATTCTCATATCCGGAGTAACGCCGGCAAAAATAGTGGGTTTAATGAAGTTGCCTTTTTCCAGGCCCTCCGGGTGGCCTTCGCCGCCAATTATAAGTTCCGCCCCTTCAGCTATACCTGATCTTATATATTCTTGTACCCGGTTATATTGTTTGACGCTCGCCAGCGGCCCAAGAGCAACTTCCTTGTCTCTCGGATCACCGACCTTTATTTGTTCTACAGCAGCTTTGGCCAGTTTCTTTACCTCTTCAATACGGTCTTTGGGGACCAGCAACTTGGAAGCTGCGATGCAAGCCTGTCCGTTATTCATGTAGCAGGCGGCAACCGCCATCGGGATCGCTTTTTCAAAATCAGCGTCATCTAAAATAATATTTGGATTTTTGCCGCTGAGTTCAAGTGCCACACGCTTTACAGTATCCATGGCGTCCTTTGCTACCATTTTTCCAATTGTTGTCGAACCCGTAAAAGACAACCGCTGGATATCAGGGCTAATGGCCATTTCCTTGCCGACCACCTCGCCGAGGCCGCAGACCACGTTAATTACGCCTGGCGGAAGCCCGGCTTCGAGATAACTTTCTACGAGCACCTCAGTTTGCATGGCACTCATCTCACTCGGTTTGATCACCACCGTGCAACCCGCAGCAAGTGCCGGAGCCATTTTGATATGGATCGAACCTGCACTGGAATTCCAAGGAGTAAGAATTCCAACTACGCCGACCGGCTCGAATACAACCCTGGAGTAGCCAAGAGTTTTTTCAAGTTCATAATCCTTTACGACCGAAATCACGTGCTGAAAAATATTTAGCGCCAATTCATTGGATCCTTTCGAGCGCACCTCTGGAGCGCCGTATTCTTCTGTAGTGGCCGCGATCAGCCTGTCCATTCGAGTGGCCAGGGCATCATAAAGGCGTTGTAAATATCCAAGGCGTTCCTCCTTGGTAGTTTGCGACCAGGTTTTGATCGCTTTATTGGCGGCTTCGATCGCGTTGCGGGTATCGACCTCGTCACACATAGTAACCTTGCCAATCACTTCGTTGTTCGTAGGGTTTATCAAGTCGACAACCGTAGTCCCGTGAGGGGTAACCAATTCGCCGTTGATAAATGCTGTATTAAAAGCTTTCATAAATATATAATTGAATTGTTCGAATGATTCCGTATTTGTTTGTTCTTGCTAAACTGTTTCAGGCTTTGAATTCCTTAACCGGATGACCGGAAGTTTTTTCTTTGCCAATGGTATCATCATGGTCGATGGAGAGGCTCACAGGCAGCCATTTTTTAAATTCTTCCTCGCGGCTTTTACTCACCGTTTCGATAATTCCGGCGGCGTCGCTGCCCAGGATTAGGTGAACCGGTGGTTCAGGATGCCGCGCGAGATCATAAATGGCCTGGGCCGCTTTAACAGGATCTCCGGAAGGAATATAGTTCCCTTCTTTTCTGAGACTGATCATTTTATCTACGGTATCGCCGTAGCCGTCTACGTGTTTGGCAAATCCCATGGACGCGCCTCCCCAGTCGGTGCGCATACTGCCTGGTTCAACAGAAGTCACTTTTATACCCAACGGTGCGACTTCTTTTCCAACGGCTTCGCTGAAACCGGTCAGGCCGAATTTTGCAGCATGATAAATAGACAATCCGGGGTTTCCGAAACGACCGCCGACAGAACTGATCTGCAGGATCCGACCGTCCCCCTGTTTCCTCATAATGGGTATAACCAGGCGCGTAATTTCAATGGCTCCATACAAATTAACTTCCAACTGACTTTTGACTTCCCCATCTGTGTAGGCCTCAGCAGCGCCGGTGATTCCGAACCCCGCGTTATTGACCAGCACATCAATTCGCCCGAAATGTTTAACTGTTTCTTCGATGGCATTTTCGATTTGGCTCTTGTCCGTTACATTTAGTTCAATGAGGAGTACCTGGTCCTTGTACTTCTCAGCGACATCATTTAAATCGTCCTTTCCTAAGGCTGTTGCGGCAACGAGGTCTCCGTTACCCAATGCGACTTCTGTTATTTTCCGTCCCAGTCCCCTGGAACTTCCAGTTATAAACCATACCTTTTTCATTTTTCTGTGTTTATTAATTGTTCTACAAATTTATTGGCGTTACAGGCCGCCAGCTTTGCTGAAAAGCTCAATTGATTTTGTTATACAGCTCAAAGAGAAATTTAATGGTTGGCTTCTTGCGCTGATAAAGCAGAAAATGGTTTATAAAAAACTAGTGAAAGATTCGTAGCCTATGGTCCCTTCATCGCAGAGGCCAAAATATTGGCCTCTGTCCGCATCAAACCAAAAAACCCGCTGTGGTGGCGGGTCTTAAAGAATGGCGATGAAATCGTGCCCAGGACTGGATTAGCTACGCTGATCCAGAGAACTTTTCGGAGCATCGTCCCTCGCGCCTGGCGGCGCTTCGGTTTTTGCATTCATCCGCTTAGGCAAGCTTCGCTTGCCCCGCTCCTGAAATGCAAAAACCCCTCAACATTCGTTGAGGGGCCTTCGTGCACCGGGCTGGATGTTTCTCGAACCAATTCCTGGCGGATTTAAGGTTGGTTGCTGATTTAAGCGCCTGAAATTCTTGATATTACCAAAAGGGAAAAGCAATTTTTTGTTACGACTCAAAATGTTATCCGTTGGTGTGCTGGGATATTTTAGAGTGCATCCGGTGCAGGCGGAGGCAGAGTATGCGAAAAGGCCACCGCGACCGCATTCATGAACGCCATCATCCGCGATAGCTCCGTCGACAACCTGATAACCCTATGTTCTCTCCCCTTCTGCCACGATGATAACGTCATCCTCACCACCCACGCCGAGCTCCGCACCGCCCTCACCGAACTGATCGCTGCCGTCTCCAAAGACCGCGCCCGCACCCACCCCAACGTCGAAAGCGCCTACGTCCTCGACATCCGCAAAGAAGCCCTCTTCGGTATGGTCCCGATCAATATCTATTTCACCGTAGTCAATCTCAAATTCTCCTATTAGGGCAAAGAAGGCACCCGGCTTATCATTCTCGCCGACCAGTTCACCGACGAAGCAAATGTAGTCGGAATCGAACTCTAATTGCGCCCGCCCCTTCAGCCCGCGCAACCCCTATTTCAATCCCCCCGGCCCTTATTTCAACCCCCCCGTGGCGCCGATCCTTTCCCCAGTCACCCAACCTGAGTTCGCCGACGCGAGGTAAACCACCGTCTCCGCGATATCCTCCGGCTGCCCAAGCCGCCCCAACGGCGTCTCCGCTACGGTCTTGATAAGCACGTCACTTCCGATCATCCCGGCCGCATGCGTCCCCTCCGTCTCCACCGGACCCGGCGCTACCACGTTGACCCGGATCTTCCGCGGCCCCAGCTCCACAGCCAGCGACTCCGAAAGCGCATCCACCGCTGCCTTCGTCGCCACATATACGCTGGCATACGCAATCGGGCCTTTGCTGAGAACAGAGCTGATATTGATTATGCTGCCGCCGGTTGCCGGAAAATGCTTCAACGACTCCTGGATCGCCAGGAATACGCCCTTCACGTTCGTGTTGAAGTGATAGTCATAATCTTCCTCTTTGAACGCTTCGACCGGCCCGAATTGATAAACCCCCGCATTATTCACCAGCACCTCCACAGGGCCATAAGTCGATACAGCCGTCTCAAACAGCCGTTTGACATCAGCCGCCTCGGCCACATTCCCCTGAACCGCCGCCGCCTGGCCACCCGCCGCCTCGATCTCGCGAACCACCTTTTCGGCATCCGCCTTCCCCCGGTTGTAATTGACGATTACCCTCGCCCCTTCTGAGGCCAACCGCCTGGCGATCCCGGCACCGATCCCTTTGGAGGCGCCCGTTACGACCGCTGTCTTGCCTTTCAATTGTAGATCCATAATTGTTGTTTTTAATTTATTTATTTCGAATTGTCGATGCAGTCTAATCAATAAATCCACTCAGCATCCTTCCTGGGAAGCTTGAACGTTACCACTTTATCTCTTTGGCCGCTCAATAGCATTTTTTGCGTTTCCAGCCACCATTCTCCTTTCAGGCGCATACAGAATCCTATTCTCCTTTGCTGAAGTTGAAACATTAGCGATATACTCGGGTAACCACGGTCCAGCAGCAATAGATCCCCTTCCATAAATTTCACCTGCGATAAATGCTGCTTTAACTGCCCCCTATCCTCGGTGAAATGCAAAAGGCATAACAATGGAACAGCCGAAATCGGTCCGATTGATCTGTACGTCATGGAAACTCCGTTTGCATCGATGAACGCCGTCCTTGCATTTTCATAAGTTGATGGTAGTTGTCCCATTGCTATGCCTTCTGCTTAATTATTCGAATTTCTATTGTTTAACCTCTGCGTTGGTGGCCTCCTCGATCGCGCCCATGAAACCCATGAAACCCATGAAACCATTTAGAAGGACATCGATCCTTTCAAATCGGACGATGGCTGTTTTAACCGCCTCTTTGACGGCACTCTCTTCCGTTACATCCATCACGACAACCTGCAGGTGCGGATGATTGCCCAATGATTCGATCAGCTGTTCGGGGTTTTTCCTCACCGTTGACACTACCCTGGCTCCGGTTGACAATGCTGCCATGGTGATCTCCAGACCGAATCCGAAAGAAGCGCCCATGATGAACCATACTCTATGCTGTTTCATACCTGATCTCCCCATATTTACCCGCGTGAAAATCCCTGTAAGCGTTTGCAATTTCAGCTCGCGTGTTCATCACAAATGGACCTTCGGCGACAATCGGTTCAGTATATTTTTCGCCGCCGAATAGGATAATGTCAATTTCGGATTCGGAATGGTTATGTAGCGAAATGGTGCCTTCGTCGTCTTCAAACACGATGAATACGCCTTTGCTGAATTCTGTACCGTTGATCATCGCGTTTTGCAAGGGAAGGAAGGCGGCATATTCCAACTCTTTTTCCGTTGGTAACGAAAATAGCACTTCTTTTTCCAGATGAATGTGGCATAACAACTGTTTTGAATATTCCGGGATCTTCGAGGCCAGGTTTTCATAATGCCCGGCAATTACTCTGACCCACCCTCTTTTATGACTTAACAGTTGCTGCGAGACTTCCCTTGCTTGTATAGGAAGATATTCCGGTGGCTCAGCTTTGTTCCTGGAAGGGAGATTGATCCAGAACTGGAAGGCATGGGTAAGCAGGTCACCAGTTTCAGGATCGACATTCACCACCTCATCATGGATAACCCCGTTGCCAGCTTTCATCCACTGGACTCCTCCGGAGCTTACTTTAGCATGATTTCCATAGCTGTCGAAATGTTCTCCTTCCCCGTTAAGGATATAGGTCAATGTTGCTATTCCCCTGTGAGGGTGGGCCCCCTTTCCATTAACGACTTTAAGCGGCTCGCCAGGCGAATGTTGGATGGGCAGAACATGGTGCATAAATACAAACGGACCGACTGCATTCACATACCTGTTAGGCAATATCCTATTTATGATATATTCACCGATGCCGGCTCGCTGCCCTTTCGTGGTGAAGCGAATATTCTTTGTCATCTTTCGTGATTTTAGGTCTTTCATTCACAAAGATGCATCGATGGGAAGCGATAAAACGATGACAAATGATAATAAAATGCGCCGCCGCTATTTTTTCATCGAAAGATGCCGGATGCGACTGAGGGTTTCTTTGGTGATGCCAAGATAGGAAGCAATAATATGCTGGGGAAAGCGCTGCAAAAATTCGGGATAGTAATTGGCAAGCTCGGCGTAGCGCTTCTCCGCCGGCAAACTAATGGAAGCGTTCAGTCTTCTTTGGGCACTAAACACATGATTTTCATCCAGTTTTCTCGTCCATTCGGCAAGGGGTGGGATCTGCTCGAACAGGTTCAATGAGTCGGCTCTTGAAATGAGCAGCACTTCGGTATCTTCCCAGGCGTCGATATTGTAGATGGAAGGAGTAAGCATCACAAAACTCTCGAGGTCTACGGCCCACCAGTTTTCAATGCACAAACGGATAATGTGTTCTGCCCCTTTGTCATCAACACTGTATTGCCGCATAGCCCCTTTAACTATAAATGCGGCGTACTTGCAGACCTGGCCTTCCCGCAAGAGGTACTGCTTTTTTCTTATTTTTTGGGGTACATAACTATTCCTGACCAACTCTGCCTGGCTGTCGGTGAGCGGTGTGGAAAGGTGACTGTTGATGTGTTTGACAAGTGACTCGAACATTATTCCAATAAAGGTATTAAAAGAGGTTCAAATTCTTGGTGCTATCGTTTCTGAGATACGAAGCAACACTGGGATTTTTGCATAATACCCCGATCATTACGTCCGCGTCAACAACTACCATTTCTTGCGGTTTTTTGCTGCGCGGATCTTGTCAATAGAAATATCCGGCCCTTTCCATAAGCCATACATGCCGTCGATTGCCTTTTCGGGATTCCGGCCAGGGGTATCGTACTTTGTGATCTCTTTGAGCATTGCCGATATACCCTTCTTTTGACGGGGTAATTTGATTATTGTCGCCACAATTCCTGACTTAGTTCTTAAAAATACAAAAAAACGGATGAATTGGGTCTAAATCATGCTTTCCTCCTGACATAGGGTTGTCACTCTACTGCTTCATCTTTGTCTTTTCAATCAATCATCAATCAATAAAAAAATAATTATGACAACTCAGGAAACGGCGGCCCGCTACCACCAATTGGCTTCCCAACGGAAATTTGTCGAGATCCAGGACACGCTCCATCATGAAGACGTTGTTTGCCAGGAGCCAGATAAAGCGGCGTCGATGGGGATGCTCGTCTTTACCAAGGGTCGGGAAGCAATTAAAGCGAAAGTTGCGGCACATCTTGCCACGATAGAAACTATGCATACTTATAACGTCGGCGACCCGATCGTCGCGGGCGAGTTTTTCAGTGTCGTGCTGAAACAGGAGGTGACGTACAAAGGCAAGCCGCGCATGGCACTCGAAGAAATCGGTGTTTTCCACGTAAAAGACGGCAAAATCATCAAAGAGCAGTTCTTTTATTAAGGGATAGGAAACGAACCTGTAAGAGCAAAACCCGCTACCAGAGCGGGTTTTAGCATTTTGGTGCCCAGGATAGGGCAATTATCTAACCACTTATTCACTGATTTTGTGGCTTTTAGCAATTTGCCGGGATAATACTTTGGCGGAATAAGGGAGTCCGGGGCATGGCGGTTTATTTATCTAAATATAAATCGCCATGCCTTACGCCGGGATGATAAGTTTTTGCTATGGCTCCTCCCGGGAAAGCCTTTACATCTACCAACTTCAGGTAAAGAGATATCGAAAGACCATTGAAGATCGGTAGTCCGGCTCCCAATACCACCGGATGAATACCCAAAGTGTATTCGTCGATGAGACCCGTTGCTATAAGGCTCCGCATAAATCCAGCGCCCCCAATTGCTACGATCGGTTTCCCAGACTCGGCTTTGAGTTCCCTGATCCCTTCGGCAAGATCTCCGTCAAAGACCCGTGCCCCGGCCCAGGAAGTCGCGGCAGGTGACTGCTCCGCACTGGGCGGGTGGATCCCCGCAAATCCTTTTTTGGTAAAGACGGCCTTAGGGATCTCATTCATCGGCGCGGCAAAAGGACCGGTCGCAGTTGGCCAGTAAGGAGCCATACCCTCAAACGACTTCCTGCCCATGATAATTAGCCCGGCCTCCCGGATTTTGCCGACACTCCAGGCCAGTGACTCCTCGTCTCCGGTCTTGAAGATCCAATCATTCTTGCCATTGACGCCGGCGACAAAACCGTCGACCGAGATCGACATCTTCATTATCAACTTTCGCATAATGGTTAAATTTAGCAGGAATTTTTCGCTGTGAATGTCATTCCACCTGACGCCAAACCCTTGTTGGCGGTAGTTGTTAGTTCTATATCGTATTGCCGCTTCAAGTATATCAATGTTTATATCTTTTAGAGTTTTGAACCTGATACAATACCCGCTCACACTCGCCTTTCCTAGTTTTTTTCCATACGTTTGGGCTAAGTATTTCTTATCTTTTATACCAAGGATGTATACAGAGATTCCGGTTTTGTTTGCACTCAAACCAATTTGAAAAAACTCTCTAGTTGTTCCATCAGCATATTTCATGGTGTAAAATCCATATCCTATATTAGGATTAGAAACAGTTTTATTTTCACTGTCTTTACCATCCAGGAACCATAATTTACATCGTGGTATCACTTCCAGAATCGTACGGTGTAACTCTTGCATATCACTGCGTTTTGGTTCAGGTTGGCTGGTAATATACTTTTTGATTTGTTCTTGTATGTTCATATAAAATTACAGGTTACGAAGATCGGCGGTCGAATAACAGATAATCTATTGCTTTTGGGGCTTGGCATCGAGAAAGTCGTTCACCATCGGGACGATTGTTGTCAT
>DASWFF010000066.1:0-144602 GCA_036394375.1 Puia sp. | reverse complement strand
CACGTCGGAGAAGATAAGCCGATGGTCATTATATACACTGAATGTGCCCTTTTTTAGATTATAGTATAACTCGCCATGTTTCCCATATTGGATACGAATGCTGTCGCCTGCCCCGGGAGTATCGGCCTTTACCACAAAGCTACCCAACACTATCGGGAGGAAAAGAAAGACGGTTTTAAACATAGCTGCGCTTTTCCGGTAAAAATAAGGGTAGCCAACGTTATAAATAATAGGTAATCCGCTGATTTTGATGGATATTATTATTGTTCGCCCGAGCCGGCCGGACTCGAACCTCAAAGAATGGCTGATGAAGGAAGTAGCAAGTGTTACAGACACCTTCCAGGATTATAATGACGAGCGGGAGACTGCCGCGGGTGCGGTCTGCGCCTGGGGATTCTCGATCATAATCGTCTGTTTGAGGCGGATGGCGACATTGTTGCCTAACCGGTTGGCAGGGGACCATTGAGGCATGGCGATGAAAGCATCTTCGATCTTTTCATTCATATTCTCATTACCGCCCCGGATCACTTTCGCGTAAACGGGCCTGCCTACCGAGTCAATGATATATTCCACCATGATAAAGGTCTTGGTCTGACCTTCTTCCAGATCATTGACGCCCTCTTTGCTCAGCCGGTTCAGAAAACCCTGGAAGGCTTCGTTGCCGCCGGGGTAGACAGGCAATTTGTCTACGACCTTCGCCAGGTCATCTTCTTTTACAGGAGATTGCCGGACCGGGCGGGGAGCCTTAACCAGTTTCTTTTTTGGTCTGATCGCTTCGACGGAAGCTAGTTTTACTTCTGCTTCGGTGGGTGACACTTCTTCCGTGACATATTCCCCTTTCCCATTGACCATTACAAAAGGCACTTCCCGGTATTTCTCAAAGTAATAGAAGGCGCTCCGCATGCTTTTGGCAAAGGGTGTGTATTCCGAGAAGGTCTGCAGGTATTTATTCAGGTAATCGACGCTGCGGGTGTTGTTGAAGTTGACGGGGAAGATATGAACCGGGATAAAGTCTTCTCCCATATCCTTTGCGTGGGCCGCCAGTATATACAATTCTTCTATCTGGACGTCGGTGATGGGAATACAGCCGGTGGTGACGCAACTGCCGTGAATGTAAATATCTTTCCCGGGCTGCAGGGAATCGCTAAGGATCCTGTCCGAGGCATTCGGGTAGTTGAGTCCCAGGGAGAGGTGATACTCACTGCGGGGATTGAATTCGTTGATATAATAAAAACCTTCCGGGACCTGGTAGTCGCCGGCCATGCGTTTGGGGCCCAGGGTGCCTGCCAGGGCGCAAACTTTGTAGGATTTAAACAGTTTGTATTTTTCGTCTTTGACGTTCTTTACCCATACTTCCAGCTGGCTGTCGTACTTAAAAGATCGTATATAGACATACCGGGCGGGCCAGATGAGTCCTTTTTCCCGGAATTGCTTCATAAGGGTATCTTCCTTGCGATTGAGCATTTCTCCGATCTTGGGAATAGAGCGCTGATAGTCGATAAAATGGATGGAAGAAGCGGAGGTTTGAGCGGACAGATGTAGGACAGACAGAAAAAAAGTTCCTATCAGAGCACCATACAATCCAGCTATCATTGACTTTTTTGCGATCATACAACAATAGGGTAAAATTACTGATTAATTACGGTAGCTATTGATAGGTATAGGAATGTATTTCAAAACTATAGTAAATAAACAAAAAACCTGCCATATTTGCAATATGGCAGGTTTTAATAACGAAATTTTGGCTTTATAACGCAGCGCTGTTGGTGAAATTATAAATTTCCCCGGGCGGACTGCTCCCGCTCAATGGCTTCGAACAATGCTTTGAAATTGCCTTTGCCAAAGCTCTGGGCTCCTTTCCGCTGGATGATCTCAAAGAATACGGTGGGCCGGTCTTCTACAGGCTTGGTAAAAATTTGTAATAAGTACCCTTCGTCATCCCTGTCGACCAGGATACCGAGTTCTTTCAGCGGCGCCAGATCTTCATCAATAGGACCGACCCGGCTGAGCAGGTCATCATAATAAGAGCCAGGCACCTGGAGGAATTCCACTCCCCTCTCCTTTAACTGGTTGACGGTATCTACTATGTTATTCGTAGCCAGGGCTACGTGTTGGACTCCTTCTCCTTTATAGAATTCAAGGTATTCTTCCACCTGGGATTTTTTCTTTCCTTCGGCCGGTTCGTTGATAGGGAATTTCACGAAGCCATTCCCATTGCTCATGACCTTGCTCATCAGAGCGGAGTATTCTGTGGAAATATCGTTATCGTCGAAGGAAAGGATGTTCCGGAATCCCATGACGTCCTGGTAGAAGCGTACCCAGGGATCCATCCGGTTCCAGCCTACATTGCCTACGCAATGGTCGACGTATAACAGGCCGGTGGAAGGCGGATTGAAGACGGTCTTCCATTCCTTATAGCCGGGCATAAAGGGGCCGTTGTAGTTATTCCGTTCTACGAAAATATGTACGGTGTCCCCATAGGTGTGGATGCCGCTCAGGATGACCTCGCCCCATTTGTCGGCGAAGGTGGTTGGCTCCATATAGCTTTTGCCGCCCCGGGAGGTGGTCTCTCTCCAGGCGCTCTCGGCATCGTCCACGCGGAGGGCCAGTACTTTAACGCCGTCTCCGTGCAATTGCACATGCTCTGCAATGGGATGGTCGGGACGGAGGGCAGTGGTAAATACAAAAGTCAGTTTGTTCTGGCGGACGACGTAGCTGGCTTTGTCTTTACTGCCTGTCTCCGGGCCGGCATAGGCAATGGACTGGAATCCGAAGGCGGATTTATAAAAATAGGCTACCTGCTTGGCATTGCCGACATAGAACTCTACATAATCCGTTCCCTGCAGGGGCAGGAAGTCGGTATCGGTATTTTTTGGACGGGTATCGGATGCTGATAAAGTTGACATATGACTAGATTTTGGATTATATATTATGTATTAATTTAAATTGCTGCGGATAGGGGCATATGTTATGTTTATTTCGTATACAATAAAGGGCGAGAGGGGGGGATCCGGTACCGGAACAAAAATAAGATTATGGTTTGCGGGTCGCTTCCCGGGCCAGCGCTTCCATAAGGCGAAGGTGGTGCAAACGCTTGTCGTCGAAAATTTTATGCGGATAATCTGGTTGCATAAGCCAGGGCTAAGGTAGGGTAAATTTGTAATTTTTGCAATATGTCGGATGAAGGGCGTCTGATTTTGGACGAATATGTCTTTTGCAAGGATAAAAAACTGATAATCAAGGTCAAATTGGTCGATTGGCGTTTTGAGAGAGCGACCCCTACTCTCTTTTAGCCGGTGATTGGCTTTTCGACCCGCCGGTGAGTATTTTTTCTATATCTTCGGCTCAAATAACCAGCATGTTAAGAGTCGGAATACTAGGCGGGGGGCAACTCGGAAGAATGTTATTACAGGCCGCAGCGAATTACCCCGTAGAGACTTATGTAATGGAAAATGACGAAGAATGTCCGGCTGCTCACTTGTGCCACCATTTTATCAAGGGAGATATCCGCAATTTTGACGACGTCTATAACTTCGGAAAAGGATTGGATGCGCTGACGATCGAGATCGAATCCGTCAATGACGATGCCCTGGAAAAGCTGGAAGCTGAAGGAGTGAAGATCTATCCCAAATCTGCGGCGCTGAAGACGATCAAAAATAAGATCGCCCAGAAACAGTTCTACGTAGAATACGGCATACCCACCGCGGAATTTAAGGTCACTAATAACCGCGAAGAATTGCGCAAGCAGGTCGATTTTCTTCCGGCTGTGCACAAGATCAGCATGGGAGGGTATGATGGGAAAGGCGTGCAGATCATCCGCAGAAGCGAAGACATGGAAAAGGGGTTCGATGCACCCAGTGTGCTGGAAAAGATGGTGATGATCGACAAGGAGATCTCCCAGGTGATCGCCGTTAATGAAAAAGGGGAAACGGCGCTGTATCCCCCGGTAGATATGGTATTCGATCCGCATCTGAACCTGTTGGATTACCAGATCAGTCCTGCCGATCTGTTACAGAATACGCTCTGGAAGATAGAAGCTATCGCCATGCGGGTGGTCAAGGAATTAAAAAGTCCCGGGCTTTTTGCCGTGGAGCTGTTTGTGACCCGGCAGGGAGAAGTGTTTGTGAATGAAACGGCCCCCCGGGTACATAACAGCGGACACCATACGATAGAAGGTAATTACAGTTCGCAGTTCGATATGTTATGGAGGGTGATGCTGGGTTATCCTCTGGGTAATACGGATGCTATTTTGCCGGGAGCCATTGTCAATTTAATAGGCGCCGAGGGGCATAGCGGAGAGGCGGTGTATGAAGGACTCACGGAGGTGTTGCAAATAGACAATGTGTTCGTGCATATTTACGGGAAGAAAGAAACCAGGGCAGGCCGCAAGATGGGGCATGTCACCATCCTCAGCAAGGAGAAGCAGGACCTGGTGCATAAGGCGCATAAGATTAAAAACACATTAAAAGTGATCAGCAAACAAGATGGATAGTATTCTAGTCGGTATTATCATGGGCAGTGACAGCGATCTTCCTGTTATGAAGGCCGCGGCAGATATGTTAACAGAATTGGGCGTTGGATACGAACTGACGGTGGTGTCGGCGCACCGCACGCCTTTGCGGATGGTGGATTATGCCAGCCAGGCGGCACAGCGGGGTTTGAAAGTCATTATTGCCGGGGCCGGCGGGGCCGCCCATTTACCGGGCATGGTCGCTTCCATCACTTCCCTTCCGGTGATCGGAGTGCCTATTAAATCTTCCAACTCGATCGACGGATGGGATTCCGTTTTGTCTATTCTGCAGATGCCGGGAGGTATTCCTGTCGCTACCGTTGCGTTGAACGGGGCGAAGAATGCCGGTATCCTGGCCGCGACGATCATTGGGGCTTTCGATCCGCAGGTGGGCTCCCGGATCAGCGCTTATAAGAAAAACCTGGAGAGCGAGGTTTTGAAGAAAGTGGATAAGCTGAAAGACGAGGGATGGAAAAATGAGTTTGATGGGGAATAGAATGGATCCGGAGCTTCCGGATTTGTTTGCGAATTTTTCTTTAAATTGTCCCCTCATTTAACACTACTCAATATGCTCAAATTTGCTTGCCCTTCGTTCTCCCGGATATTTTTTCTCTCGGCTCTCTCTTTTATTTCAGGCACCACGCTGGTTCGCGCGCAGACCGATACCATAACCGATCACAGACAGACAGAAGTCTATAGTCCCGTACCTCCGGTAGTGACGCCGGCCGCAAAGGTCGGCGACGCCCCTTCGGATGCGGTGATCCTGTTCGATGGTAAAAATCTCGATGAATGGGTCCTGACCAAGGATGGCACGACTCCTGCCGACTGGATCGTCTCCAAGGATATCCTGACGGTCAATAAGACATCGGGAAATATCCAGACCAAACGTACTTTCACCAATTACCAGTTGCATATCGAATGGAGGATCCCATCCAACATTACGGGTTCCGATCAGGCCAGGGGTAACAGCGGGTTGTTCCTGGCTGGCACGGGACCTGGCGATGACGGGTACGAAATGCAGATCCTGGACTGCTACAATAATAAAACTTACGTGAATGGTCAGACGGCCAGCATCTACAAACAAGGGATTCCCCTGGCCAATGCCTGCCGGAAGCCGGGCGAATGGCAGAGCTATGATGTGATCTGGACGGCCCCGGTATTCAATACGGACGGCAGCCTGGTCTCTCCTGCCCGGGTGACGGCTTTTCACAACGGGGTGCTGGTGCAGAATAATTTTGAGCTGAAAGGGGGAACCCGCTACGTTGGAAAACCTTTTTATAAGGCGCATGGCCCCTCTCCTATCAAATTACAGGCGCATGGCGATAAAAGCGAACCGATCAGTTTTCGTAATATCTGGATAAGGCCACTGTAAGGCATATCCTCATTAATTTACTTCGAACGGTGCAACAGGTTTGCGCCGTTCTTTTTTTGAGGGTGGGGAGATCCGGCTTCGGCGGATGAATAACCGGCCCGGACTTGCAATGCTTCCAGGGCGCCGGCCAGGTACACCAGCGGTGCATTCCAGTTGATGGCGATCTCGTTGGAAGCATAGGCCGGGTCCTGGTCCAGGTAAGCCGTTTCGGGTTCCGTGAAATTATAGGACTGATGATCCTGGCGGCCCGGATTGGGGCCACCTGCCAGTAAGCCGGGTATCGGGGATACGATGCCATCGGCCACGGAGGGCCGGTGGTGGGGATGCATGGGCGAGTAGCTGCCCATACCCGTTATAAAGCAATACCCGGTGGCATTCCTGCCGAGCAGGTAATCCAGGTTGCCCAATGCATGGTCTATATATTTCCTGTCTTTTGTCTGCAGCCAGGCATTGATCAATAAGATCCCCTGGTTGGCCGCCACGGCATTGCTGCCCCAGGCAAAGTCTCTCTGTGAGCCTCCCATTATGGTGTGAAAAGCATTGGCGGGAACCTGGGCCAGGTAGTTATCAGCCATTTGCAGCAGACCCCGTAACAGGGTACGAATAGCCGGCTGCCATTCCTTCGGAAGTTTATTACGGTAACGCAGCAAAGTGTAATCGCCCAGCATATGCACGTTGCCCCAGGAAGGCAGGGTCATGGGATCATTGATCCTATCTTCTATAATCTTCTTGTACTGAAGGCCGCGCACGGCGTTCGCGTCTCTCGTGCTGACCATCAGCTCTACGGCCGCCCAGAACCATTCGTCTTTGAAATCCATGTCTCCATATCCCCCGGTGGTGATCTTCGGATTGTATAGTTTATTCATAGCTTCCTGGTCATAGGCCAGGGACGGGTTTTTAACAGCCCATGACCAGGCGCTGGCGGCAGCCCGAAGGCAGCTATCGGCCAGCCCGGGAACTGGAAATTTCCGCAGGATACGGGCGGCCTGCGCCATCACGGCTACAAAATCCAGCGTGGCTGCCGTTCCTTTCTGCACCACATATCTCGGGGCTTTTGTCACACCGGGCATCACCATTCCGTCGAAAGCGGCATTGGTGCATTTATTATAGACTCCGCCATCGTCGGGATCCTGCATGGTGAGCATCCAGCGGAGATTGTAGAGCGCTTCGTTCAGGATGTCGGGGAGGGCGGCCGTAGTGCGCGTGGAGGTGGCGGATAGGGGAGGAATATTGGTATGCAGCGTATCGTAATAATCCGGAAAATCTTCATACGCAGAAAGTAGGGTACCCATAGTGATGCCGGAATTGACGATGTACTTGTTATAGTCTCCTGCATCATACCAGCCACCGGGAGCCGAAATGATCGTCCCGGCAGGACGCTGGTCCGAGGCAGCAGAAGGATGGATGAGGACCTGTGTGTCCGGGTGACCGGCCGGACGGCTCCATTGGCCGGCATATGCGGGGTCCAGCGCCATGGCAGACCGTTGATAATAATATCCTTTCAAAGAAGCCCGGGCAACCTCTTCTGCCACATGCCGGCCGATCCTGAATGGATAAGAGTTCTCCATGCCCGGCACGACTATTTCATACAGCCCTTCTTTTTCGAAAGCGCTGAAATCGGCGATACGGGTTGACAAAGAGGAATTGGCCGATCTCACGAGCGGGCCTAAGTGGCCCCTATAGGCTGTGTCGTGGCCGTGCGGGGAGAGGAGGTAAAATAGTCGATCGCTACCGTCTGTGCTGAGGACAATGGCAATTTTAGGAGCATATGGATAATAGCCCAGTTGATTGATCCGGATAGATTGGGCAGCAATCCGAAGAGATAGAACGACCAGGATCGATAACGTAATGTGTATATACTTCAACATGAAATTATTTTTTATCTGCCACCAGGTAGACGACGCTCCGGGCCGGTACAGCGACCTTGATAACACCGGTGAGCGGGGCCGAATAAGCTTTGATACCCGCATAGGTGAGGGGGCCGCCCGTAGCGCCGGAGGGGCCGGTCCCATTGACATATACCTGTCCGGAAAAATCCCCGTTGTCCGTGCCGCCGGTCAGAGTATACCAATAGTATTGGCTACCGGCTGCGAAGTTCCTGAAATTAATCGACACGATATGACTGGCGAGTCCCGAGTTCACGATAAGGGCGCCTGCCTGACCGGAAGAAAAGGAGGAGGACCATGTGACAAGATCTGCATCCGCTGCGGCGAGAGAATCCGTCACCATTCGGTCGCCAAAGAATTTCTGAAAATAGTACAGGTAATAAAAAGCGGGACGGGGATTCCAGGGGGAAGCGCCCGGCTCGTCCCCCGGATTAAACAAACCCTGGTCGTCTCCGTTATTCCAGCCATTGGCCAGGTCCCAGCGGCTGGCTTCCCCGAACTGGTTCTTTATGATCGCTCCCAATGCTTTGGCGGCATGGATCCCTGCGATATAGGATACATCCTGTTTGGACCCTACCGCCTGTATATTCCATTCGGTCATAGCGATGGGCTTCACCCCCACCCCATACTGTGACAACTGCTGCAGGACATAGGTCCGGGCGCCGGCAGGAATGGTGGCGCCGGTAGCAAGAATATCATTAGCGGTCGAGTTGATCTTGTAAGCCGTAAAGTAGTCATGTACGATAAAAAAATCCGCGGTGTTGCCGGCCTGGGTGAGCACCCCCTGGTTCCAGGTTTGCATGGTGGTATACGCGCCCGGGTAGGGAGCGGCATCGAGGAGGGTAGCCCCGATATAGATCGTCGCGCCGACCTGCTGAGCGGCAGCGCGCATGGAGTCCGCGAATACTGAAAAATGCCGGCCATAGAGGTCGCCGGTAACGATAGCGGGTTGCCCATCCTTGTTCTGGCTGACGTCGATCAGGTAACCTGCTTCCCAGTTTCCATAAGTCTCATTGCCGATCTCCCAAAATTTGGTTCTGCCGTTATCGTGTCTTACCCAGTCTGCCGCGAGATGGGCGGCGGTCGCTACCGGGTTGGCGCTGGTGCCATAACGCGCATAGCCGTAGTTCACCGTAATAATGCCTTTGCTATTGGTCTGCGCCAGCAGGTTGTAATAATTGCTGAGCGCCAGCGTCCAGGAGGCGGTATTGCCACCGTACCAATAGCCGGCCGCCGATGCGGCCCCGCTGGAATTAAGTAAGTTAGCCGGGGCATCGGCGGGCGGCGCCGTCGTATCATTCCAAAAATAGATATCGCTGACGCTACCTGCCGGAGCCCGGATAATATTCGGGGAAAGATCCTTTATATATCCCACCAACGGCGCCTGGGTAACGATCTGTCCCATCCATAGATTGGAATTATTACCATATACATACCGGGGGACTTTAGTAATAACCTTACTCAGGTCGATGGTCAGGTTATCTGTTACTGTCCCGGAAGGCACGGCGCCGGTGATGGTTCCAGGTGTTGTAAAGGTCTTGCCCTGCCAGTCATCAAGAAAAAAGCCCATCGTCCCGGCGACGGGAGGGTCCACCGGGGGTATAATGGTTGTGCTGTCAGTAGGGGTAGTGATGGTAGTACCCGGAGCGCTGCTTTTTTTGCAGGAGAACAGGATGCCTGATAAGATGCCCGGAAGAGCGCCTAAAAAAACATACCTGAAAAAAAATCGCATCATAACGTATGGTTTAAAAGAGGACCGTCGCCGGTCATTGGATCTTCCCGATCCTGAAAATCATTGGATCTTCTCGATCCTGAAATTATCAAAAGCCCCATCAAAAGCAGGAGCAGCCGTATTGTCACTGTTCACCATCATAAAATTCAAAGCGCCGGAGCCACTGCCTACTAATGTCTTCAGATCTGCGGCCGGAACCCCGGTACCATCCAGGCCGTTTGCCTTCGTTGTAAACTGGGTGAGAGGGATCGTCACGGTTACCCAGCCATTGGTAGTCACTGCGGCCCCGCTGACTTTCCAGGGCTCAAAACGGGCCAGGTAGGTCCATGAATAATCTTTAATAATATAAAAAGAAGCACCGTTCCAGGGAAGCTTTAAATTCATTTCGAATTTTAAGGCATAGCTGGCAAGCGGATCACTCAGATGCCCGGACGGTATCCAGGTCACAGAATTGGTATTGATAGAACGAACGCCGTTATACCAGGCAAAATCACCTGCACCGACGCCGCCGGGAACATAGATCTGGGCATATTTTCCGGTATTATTGGGGAAGGAATCCGGGCTATTGGTGATGGAATAAGCACCCCAACTGTAATTACCGTCATCGAAAGTGGTCAGCATGCCGGTCGTAAAATCATTGAACAAAGGAATAGAAGTGCCGGTGCCATAGGTGCCGACCAACTGTAAAGGCCCTCCTGTCGTTACACCGGCTGGAACGGTCAGGGTTATTTTTGTAATGCCTGACAGCGTAAGATTGCTGACGGCAATCCCACCCGGGAAAATGACTTGGGTAACTCCATAAAAGCTGGTGCCGGTCAAGGTAATGGTCGCTCCGGCCAGCGCCATTTCATTGGATATGGCGGTAACCGTCGGAAGGGGCGGCGTGATGGTAAATTTATAGAGGGAAACTCCTCCCGGAGTGACCACTTCCACCGTGTTGAGCTTTCCATTGGGAATACTATCCCAGGCGATAACAGGTACCTTGACGATCACGCTCTTGTCCGATGACAATGCAGTGTTCAAAGCCGCCGCGAATCCGTTAAAATAGACCTGGGAAGTGGAGGAAAGATTAGCTCCCTGAATAACTACTATCTGGCCCGGCAGGGCTGCTGTCAAGGTGCTGTCATTTGGCGCAGGGCTGATGGCACGTATCCTGCTGATGGAAGGAGCAGGACCGTTACTGTTTTTTTTGCAGGCGAGCTGGGCCATCAGGCCCGCTGCCGCCAGTAAAAGAAAGAAATATTTATGGATCCGATATGGTAACATGTTGATGATTTTTAGATGATCAATAATTAGGCAGTTGGCTGAAATCGAACGGTACCGGCGCCTGGGACAGACCCGGGGCCGTAGTCAACTCTCCTTCGGGGAAGGGCAAATAAACGCTCTGATCGGTGAGAGGAAAATAAGCGCTGGTGAATTTCACCGTCCAGGTGCGTGGATGGCTGTTCGAATTATAGGTGATCGTATAATTGCCTTTATCCTGGCCCGCTGTATACGTTTTGGCCTTGGTGGGATTAAAATAATATAAGCGCATGATGTCATACCAGGCTCCCCCTTCCAGCGCCGTCTCGATCCTTTTTTCCTGGAAGATATCATCAAACGAAATGGTTGTCAAATCCATCAACCCGGCTCTCTCCCGGACTGCATTGAAGTATTTTAATGCCTCCGGATCCGAAGTGGATGGAGAATTACCCATGATGGCCTCTGCATAGATCAGGTAGAGTTCGGCCAGCCTCAGCATATAGGTATTGATATAAGCCGCCATGAAGGCGCCTTTCCCGCCGTTGTCGGCCGGTGAGCCTATAATGAACTTCTTAATATTGGAAATGGAGGTGGTCGTAACATTGATCCCCCCGTCCTTTTGGTCCAGCTCAGGATAATAATCACCCTGGAACATGATCGTCTCCTTTCTGCGTATGGAATCTTCCGGGTGGCTGATAAAATATTTGACCAGGTCTGCGGAGCCGCCCTGGGCTGCTCCCCACCCATCGCCCGTTTGGGTGATCTTCGGGTCAAAGGCCAGGTAAGCCTGGAAAGAATTATTGATGCCCCAGGGACTATTGGCCGGCATCCATTGCAGGGCGAAAAGACTTTCATTATTATTATTAGAGCTGTTATTATTGGCGCTCCTGAAAAGATCTCCATATTTAGGCGCCAGGCTAAGACCGCTGCTATGAATAACATCCGCCGCGTAGTATTTGGCGCTATCCAGGTCACTCTGAGTGCGCGAACCATCCGATTTGCCCAGGCCGGCCCTTGTCAGGTACATCTTCGCCAGCATGCCTTCGGCTGAATATTTTGTCAGACGGCCTTCCTGGTAAGGAGCCGCGGGCAAATTGGCTGCAGCAAACCGCAGGTCCTTAATGATAAATTGCCAGACGCTTTCGATCGTATTACGTTTGAGGTTATTACTAAGCTGCTTGACATTGTCATAAACAATGGGTACTGCCCCCCAGTTATTCACCAGGTAATAATAGCCCATGGCCCGCATGAAATGGCATTCCGCCTGGCCCATATTTTTCACCGCAGAAGAAGCGGTGCTGCCGGTGGCATTCGTTATGTTCTGCAGAGTGAGATTGCTCTGGGCTATTATTTTATAGAACGCTTTATAGCCCGGCAATAAGGTGCTCTGATCGGTAGCGGAAGGCGAGAACTGGATGTAGGCGGTCCTGTCGTTGGAATTCAGGTTGCCTCCGCGTGCTTCCCCGAAGGCCAGCAAGGCCTTGTCGTTGTAGTCAAACCATACGATATTATACAATGGCGCCGTACCTGCCAAGATTTCATCGTCGGTCTTATAGAAATTTCCGGATGTGACCTGGTCGATCGGCGGCCTGTTCAAAAAATCTTTGCTGCAACTCTGCGTAAGGGCAACCGCCGCAATGAGGATTGAATATTTTATAATCGATTTCATATAGCATTATTTAATTTAACCTTATGAATGTATTTATTTAAAAATCAGCCACTACATTAACAGAATACATCCTTGTATTGGGATACCGGCCGGTATCTATCCCTGCCATGATCGTACCGCCGTAATTGACCATCCCGATCTCGGGATCGTATCCTTTGTATTTGGTGATCGTCAGGAGGTTCTGCACGTTGACGGCAAGCCTGAGTCCTTTCAGGGCCTGTGTCCCGGCCAGCCATTTAGCAGGGAAATTATAGCTCAGCGCGACATTCTTAACCCTGATATAAGTGCCACTTTCAATATACCACTGGCTGATCCGGTTGTTCCCGCTGGGATCGCCCGGGGAGACGCGGGGTATGTTATAGCCTGGATTAGTAAGGGTAACGGTGGAACTATCTGCGCTGTTATAGCTGCTGGGCCTGGCGAAATTTTTCACCTCGCTGAGAAAATTGCCGAAAGTACCTGATCCCAGAGTATTCTGATAACGGGCATAATTCAAAATGTCATTCCCAACGGAGCCGATAATGAAAATATTCAGGTCGAACCTTTTATAGGAGAAGGAGTTATTAAACCCGAAAGTATATTTGGGCCAGGGATTGCCGATGATAACACGATCGTTATGATCGATAGTGCCATCCGGTTTGCCGGCAGGCCCGCTAATATCTTTGAACTTGATGTCTCCCGGCCAGGTGCCCGTGGGGCTGACCGTCACTACGCCATTGGAGGTCTGAGCGGCATGGCTTTTGATATCCTTGTAATTCTGAAACAGCCCCTCTGCAATATAGCCGGTGATCATGCTGGCAGGTTGTCCCACTTCCGTCAGGAATTCGGCCTGGGTAGCACTATAAGCAAAATTGATGGGGGTCTGCAGTTGTGTTATTTTATTCCGGTCGATGGAGAAATTGAGACTTGTTCTCCAGGTGAAATCCTTATTGGTGATATTGACCGTATTGACGGTGATGCCTAAACCTTTATCCTGCATGGTGCCTACGTTGGTGGTGGGCCAGGAGATATATCCTGAGGAATAGGCAATATCGCCTCCGTTATAGAACGGGTAAGGATTAGTGGTCAGCAGCTTGTCGATCTTCTTTACATAGGCATCGGCAATGAGCTGGACCCTGTTATTGAACAGGCTCAGGTCGAATCCTACGTTGAAGGTTTTATCTACTTCCCATTGCAGGTTAGGGTTGGAAAAGTTCTGCGACAGGAATCCCGTGCCCCAGGCAGTGGGCACCGTTTGTAATTTTGCATAATATCCCTGGGCATTTGAATTACCCGATAATCCATATTCAACCCTTAATTTCAGGTCGGTGACGGACGTAAGGTTTTTCATAAAGTTTTCCTGCGATATTCTCCAGGCTGCAGAGGCGGAAGGGAAGCCGCCCCATCGCTTGTTCTGGCCGAACACGGAGGAGCCGTCATACCGGTAGGTTCCCTGAAGGATATACCGGTCATTATACACATAATTGAATCTTCCGAAATACGACTCCTGCGCCCCATCCGACTTTGAACTGCTGTTGCTGACATTGGATATGGAACTGGCATTCCCACCGGATAATTCCTGGTTATCATAGGTAACATAACCCGTTCTTGTACCGGTCAGGCCCTCATATTGCCAGGCTTTCGCCTCATGCGCCACCATGGCGTAAATGCCGTGCCTGCCGATCTTTCTGTCGTATTGCAGACGGGTATGGAAAAACCACGAGAAGTTATTATTGGCCGTCCGGGTGGAAGTTGCATTGGTGTTCGGGACTAAATACCCATTGAAATTGTATCCCGGATGAAAAAGATAACTGTTGTAATATTGAAAATAACTATTTGCCTTCGTATGCAGCACCAACCCCTTTATGAGGGTAATATCCGCATAGGCGCTTCCGATGAATGCCATTGACTTATTATAATCATTATTTATATTGGCAAGGGCAACCGGGTTAGAGAATTGGAACTGGGTGGTAGAAGGCCCGCCCCAGGAGCCATCAGGGTTTTTCACCGGGACGGAAGGGTTTTGCTGGAGGGCCAGTTGTATGATCCCCGCGTTCGTCGTATTTACTTTTTCCTTTGTCTGGCTGACGTCTAAATTAGTTCCTACTTTCAACCATTTGCGACTCTGGTTGTCCAGGTTCAACCGGAGGGACCCGCGTGAAAAGCCCGAACCCGGCGCGATGCCCTGCTGGTTAAAATATTCACCTGAAAAATAGAAGGTTGTTTTTTCGTTACCACCGCTCAGGGCAACCATTTGCTTCTGCAGGAGCGTCCTGCGGTACAAAGCGGCCTGCCAGTTCGTGCCCGGTCCCAGTACGGAGGGGTCGGCAAAAGCGGAATCTGTGGCGGTGCCGCCGGCTTTGGCGACCTCATTCCTGTATGCCGCATATTCGGGCAGGTTCATGACGGGGATGTATTTTGGAACGTCCTGTTCCGTCCATAGACTGCTCACCGTTATTTTTGATTCGCCGGCCTTCCCCTTTTTAGTCGTGATCATGATCACGCCATTCGCGCCCGCTGCGCCGAAAATGCCAGTGGCGGATGGCCCCTGCAGCACGTTCATGGTTTCAATATCATCGGGATTGAGACTCGAAAGAATATTGGCAAACCCGGTGGGATGATTGTAGGGATCGTCGGCAGGATTGTCCGGTTTTATCTGGACACCGTCGATGACATACAAAGGCTGGGTGGACCCGGTGAGAGAGCTCAGGCCTCTTATCGTAACAGATGGCGCCGCACCGGGCTGGCCGCTGGAAGAAGAGACATACACATTGGCAGCGCGGCCCTGCAACGCCTGGTCAAAGGTGGTATTCACTGTTTTGGAGATATCGTCGGCGGTAACGGTGATCTGGGCGCTGGACAGATCCGTTTTTTTCATTTTGCCATATCCGACCACCACTATGTCATCCAGGTGGCTGTAATCCGTCCCCAGACGCATATCCACCTGTGTGAGACCTGCGGTCACTTTTATTTCCTTGGGGGTATAGCCCACGCTGGAGATAACAAGCGTCTCTCCTGTCTGCGCATAAATGGTGAAATTGCCTTCGTTATCGGTAGTAACCATATTCCTCGTACCCTTTACGGATACGGTGGCGCCGGAGATAGTCTCGTCCGAAACTTTTGCCGTGACCTTACCGGTGATCCTGCGGGCGCCGGGTTGGGTTCCCTGTGCGGGTTGGGTTCCCTGTGCCGCCAGTTGCGTGGCAAACAGCAGACTGGAAATGACTGCCCATAAAAAGACTTTCAATTTCCTCATTGTTTTGGTTTGTTTCATATACAGCAATTATTAGTTTAGAATAATAAAAAAGGCCTACGGATCATTTCATTGCGATCATTTCATCGGGATCGTTTTTGTTTCTCCATTATATACTATTGTTTTCCCGGGGCTGTCAAATTGCAGGTCAAAAAGCTTATCCTTCGTGCCCCATAAGATCCTGAATGCCCTGTTCTTCAGCATACCCGGGAATGAGCCTTCCCGGCGGCCTATCGTCAATATTTTGGTGGTCTCATTATAATTCAATGGGATAATTGACCAGGCTCCTTTTTCATAATTATAATTCGTGCCCTCGTCTTCATACAAACTGAAGGAAGCGTCCTTGCCGGTATATATATAAAGAGTGACGGTATCGGCGGGCTTCTGTTCCGTGTATTGCAGGGCAGGGCCGAAAGGAATGATGGAGCCTTCCTTCACATACACGGGTATCCTTTCGTAGGGCGCTTCTGCCCGGATGCGTTGTCCGCCCTGTACATATTTCCCCGAGTAGAGATCATACCAGCCTTGTCCCGCAGGCAGGTAGACTTCCCTGCGTCGTTCGAGGTAGCCGGTCACGGGCGCAACCAGCAGGGACGGGCCCAACATATATTCGTCACCGATATTATTGACGGCCGTGTCCTTTCCAAAATCCATGACCAGGCCGCGCATCATGGTATAATCCTTTTGCCAGGTCATTCCCGATAAAGAATAGATATAGGGCAACAGGCGATACCGGAGTTTATCGTAATACAACATACTCTGGTAGGCGGGATGATTATCGGGCGCCACATTATATATTTCCCGGTAGGGGTATTGTCCATGTACCCGGAACAAGGGGCAGAAGGCTCCGAACTGGTACCATCTTGTCATTTGCTCCCGCCATTCATTCAGGTCTTCTCCCTGTGCGTGCTCATAGCGGCGTTCTACGGCAAAGCCGCCTATATCCATTGACCAGTAAGGAATCCCTGACATCGAGAAGTTGATGCCGGCCGCTATCTGCGTCTTCATATCCGACCAGCGGGCGGCGATATCGCCGCTCCATACGGCGGCGGCATAATGCTGAGAGCCGGCAAAGGCGGAGCGGGTGAGGATGAACACGCGCTGGTCCGGGTTAGCGGCACGTTGGCCTTCATAAATGCCTTTTGTATTTTCCAGCGGGTAGGCATTGAGGTATTCCGCGGCCGGGCCCAGGGCGGTGGGGGTCATCTGTTCTTTTCTTTTTTCAGGGCTGACATTGGATAAAATATCCGGTTCGCTGGCATCCATCCACCAGGCGTCAATACCTTTGCTGTATAGTCGGTTGTTGAGGAGGTCCCAGAAGCCTTTGCGGGCATCCTTATTGAACGCATCATAAAAGGTAGAGATATACCCCTTCCCTATCCAGTCCCGCTGATTATCGGCTATATTTCTTTTGTATAGCCAGTTCTTTTGGTCGAATTGCTGATAGGCGGAGATGCCTTCATAGAATTTGGGCCATACGGAGATCATGAAATGGGTGTGATAGTCGTTGTGTAATACCCGGATCATACTATCAGGCGAGGGGAAGCGCCGGGCGTCGAATTCCTGGCTGCCCCAGGCGTCCTGTTGCCAGTAGCTCCAGTCCAGCACGATATTGTCGAGGGGGATCTTCCGGGCCCTGAATTCTTTTACAGTATTGAGTATTTCATCCTGCGTCTTATATCGTTCCCTGCTCTGCCATAGTCCCATGGCCCACTTGGGCGCGATCGTCGATTTGCCGGTGATGCGGCGGTAGCCGGCGATCACTTCATCCATATTCCCGCCATAGATGAAATAGTAGTCCAGTCGCTTCCCGGCCTCGGATAAGAAACTGAAATCATCTTTCTGAGCCGGGGGGATGGGGTCCAGCCATTTCAGGGTAAGGTAGGATTCTTCGCCGTCGGGTATCCATTCTATTTTGACAGGGTATTTCTTGTCTTTTTCCATGCTGACGGGCAACAGGGCCGATCCGGGATTCCAGGCCTGTCTCCAGCGATCCAGTAATAGTTTCCCGTCGACCCACACCTTGATATAGCCGCCGTAGGTGCAGCGGAATACATGTTCGCCGGTGAATTCGGAAGCAAGGGAGCCTTCCCAGGTGATCGATCCTTTTGCCGCCTTAAACTCCACGGGTAGCTGCCTTTTGGAGTCGCCCAGGTAAGCGTAGTTGACGCTGGATTCGGCCTTTTCGAAAACCACCTGTCCGGGATGGTCTTTATCATTGCTATAAGCCGCCGTAAGCCAGCCCTGCTCGCCATGTGCAGAGAACAGCCGCATGGCGGAAAGCGGTTTGTAAGGCCGGATATCCCCGACAGACGTAAGGGAGTAATTATCCCAGAGAATGCCATAATTTTTATTGGAGAGAAGAAAGGGGATGGCTACTTCCGTGTTATTCTGGAATAGGCTGGTCTGTCTTCCTTTATAATTGACCAGGCCGTCCTGGTGCTGGCCCAGGCCATACAGGGCTTCGTCAGGGCGGGTAGCAAAGGTCTGGCGGATATGGTAAGAAGGTTCTCCGTCGAAGACAGTGGATTCAAAACTGCGGCCTCCGCTAACCTTTTCGGACAAGATGGGCGTGCCTGCCGGATCGGTGAAGCTGACTGCCCCGGTAGCGATGGTGATGGTGGCCTTCAGGAGGCGGGTGGTGAGAACGACGGTGTTCTTATCATTTTTTATGTCCCATTTTGCGGAAAGATCCGTTCTGTAAACGGTGATCAGGCTTTTTTGAGGATCGATCCCGGAGACCGGGCTGGAGAATGCGCCAGGAGTTGGGCTGGCGATCACCCGTATTATATTATCCGTAACTACCTGTAATTGGACGGCGCCGGCGTTCCCGGACAGGTCGGGGTCGGGGTATACGATGAGGCCGTCTTCGGTACGAATATAGGTGCCGGCGCTTTCAGCCGGTTGTGTGACAGGGGTGATACTATCGGTACGCGGGAAAGGAAACTCGGCCCGGATAGAAGGGGAAAAGTATAACATCGGACATAGTACGAGGCTGAGATAAAGCAATTTTCTTTCCGGCATAGCAGTCATTTTTTCAATCGTGTTCCCGGCTGACCCGGATAAATCTCTTTGTTGTAAACACAAAATGCAATCGGTGTAAAATTATACTCAACCTTTATAATACAGGGGAGTCGAATGTTTATGTGTAGGTATCAAAATGTTAACTACGTCGGCTGAAAGGAGGAGTGAAGGGTATAAAATGTTAAGTGATCCGGGGATGATGGGCAAGAACCAGGATTGCGAAGATAAAGAGGCAGAGTTTATGAATGACCGGCGGATCGCTGATAAGTGGAGGGAAGTACGCCGAATTCGGCCTTGAAATACCGGGAGAAATATTTGGGATTGTTGAAACCTACTTCGTAGGCGATCTCGGCTACGGTGAACTGGCTTTTTTCCAATAGCTGGGCGGCTCTTTTCAGGCGGATGGACCGGATGAACTCGATGGGGGTCTTGCCGGTGAGATGGAATAGCTTTTTATAGAGGGCTACCCGGCTCAGGAATAATTCCCGGCTCATCTCCTCTACGGAAAATTCAGTGTTGCCTATATTCTTCTCCACCAGGTCCAATGCCTGCCGGATAAATTTCTCGTCCGGCGTTTCTACCCGGACGTTGGCAGGGCTGGCTTCCACCTGCTTCTGGTAGGTTTTTCGGGCCGTCTCCTGCTGGGTGAGCAGGTTGCGGATCTTGGAAAGGAGGATCTCGAAATTAAAAGGTTTCGTCATATAATCGTTGGCGCCGGTCTCCAGGCCTTTCAATTGCTGTTCTTCCCCTATGAGGGCCGTGAGCAGGATCACGGGGATAAAAGAGGTCCGCCGGTCGCCTTTTATCTTCCGGCAAAGGTCGATGCCATTCATTTCCGGCATGCTGATATCACTGACCACCAGGTGAGGGTGACCCCCCAGGGTCTTTTGCCATCCTTCTTTGCCGTCGGAGGCTTCCAGGATGGTGAAGAATTCCTTCAGGTTGTCTTTTAAATAGAACCGGAAGTCTTCGTTGTCCTCTACCAGTAAAACGGTGAGTTTTTTTGCGGCGGAGGCCGGAATACGGGATTCTTTTTTTAGGGCGGCTCCGCTGACTTCGGGCGGTCTGGCGATTTCGGTTGGTCCGGCGATTTCGGACGGGCCGGTGGCTTCGATCAATCCAGTGGCTTCGGGCGGGCCGGCTGCGAAGGGGTCGCCGGGAATATGGAAGCCTGCGGATAGAGGATCCGGGACGGAGCCGGCGACCGGAGCGGGATCGATGACCGGGACGGAGCCGGCGACCGGACCGAGGTCGGTAAGCGGTAATAATACGATGAAGCAGCTCCCCTGCCCCGGTTCGCTTTCTACCCGGATGGCGCCGTTATGCAGTTTTACAAATTCCCTGGTGATGGCAAGTCCGATGCCGCTGCCCTGGTTGACCATGGAGCCGGGGATATCATTTTGAAAAAAACGTTCGAATATTTTTTCCTGTTTGCCTTTCTCTATTCCGATGCCAGTGTCTTTTACCGTCAGTTGGAGGAGTTGGGGCTCGTCAGGAGCGGCTGAAAACGGCGCAGATGTCGGAGCAGGAGGCAGCCAATCGACCGCCACGGATACCCGTCCATGTTCATGCGTGAATTTAAAGGCATTCGAGAGCAGGTTGAAGAGGATCCTTTCCAGCTTATCCTGATCGAAGGAGGTATAGAGAGCGGGTACGGTCGTTGTGAAAGAGAAATCGATGTTCTTTTTCCCGGCGATGTCGGCGAAAGAGAAAGACAGCTCTTTAATAAACTTCACGATATCCCCTCTACCGGCATTCAGTCTTAGTTCCTGCACTTCGAGCTTGCGGAAGTCCAGCAGTTGATTGACCATGTTCAGCAGGCGTCTCGCATTACGGTGAATAAGATGGAACTGGGCTTTCTGACTGGGGTTGTCCGTATTTTTAATGATCTTATCCAGGGGAGTCAATATCAGCGAGAGGGGGGTCCTGAATTCATGGCTGACGTTGGTAAAAAAGCGGATCTTCATCATATCCAGGTCGTGCAAACGCTGCGCCTCCTTTCTTTCCTGTTCCAGCGCGAACCTCGTATGCGCCCGCTGCAGGATCATTCTCCTGGCAAAGACCAGGATCCCGGCGAATAGAAGCACATAGATTATATAAGCCAGGGGGGTCTTCCAGAAAGGGGGTAAGATTTTAATCCGCAATTCCAGCACCTGGCTATTCCAGGTACCGTCATCATTGGCCGTCCTTACTTTGAAAGTATAATTACCCGGGTCCAGGTTGGTATAAACGGCCTTTCGTGTTTTATCATCGCTGACGAGCCAGTCCTTATTAAATCCCTCCAGGATGTAGGCATATTCGACTTTTTCCGCATTCAGAAAATCCAATACGGCAAACCCGATGGAAAAAACGTTCTCGTTATAGCGCAGGGTAATTTCCCGGGATTCGGTTATAGAGCGGGGGAGTATAATATGTCCGTTCAGCTTCTCCCCGATGCCAATACTCTTGTTGAACACCTGCAGATCGGTGAGGATGAGTTCAGGGTTGCGGGTTCCAATGCGGAATCGTTGCGGGTCGAAAATATTGAAGCCATTGGCCCCTCCGAAGATCAACTCCCCTTCCCGGGTCTTCAGGGCGGCGTTCTCATTGAATTCCCTGCCCTGCAGGCCATGGGACTCATCGTAGTTCTTAAACCGCCAGCTATACTGACCGGTATGGCTATCCGTCGAAACGATCATATTGGACAGGCCATTGGGGGTACTGAACCAGAGGTTGTGGCTGTTATCTTCCAGCATGGTGAGGATCGTATTATCCGGAAGCCCCTCTTCTGTCCGGAAAGTGGTGAATGACCGGTGTTTTTTGTCGAAGAGGTTGAGCCCTTCCCGGGTGCCCACCCAGATCAGGCCGCGGCTGTCTTCCAGAATGGAGATCACGTTGTTGTTACTGAGGCTGGAAACATTGTTATCCTCATTGCCGTAATGCCGGAACCTGCCGGTGGCGGCTTCCAGCACATCGATCCCCGTCGCGGTGCCCACCCATAGATTACCTTCCCTGTCCTCCACCAGTTCGGAAATATACCCGGAACGAACGGAGGGGGTTGTCCCGGAGGCATCCGGGGAAGCGGAGGCCTCCGGATGGTAATGAATAAAGATATTTTTTTCCCGGTCGAACAGGTCCAGGCCTGCTGCCAGGGTGCCGATCCAGAGGCGGCCACGGGAGTCTTCTTTTATTTCCCATATACGGTCATCCCCGATGCTGTTGCTATCCGATTCGTCGTGCCGGTAGTGCCGGAAGGTCTTTCCGTCAAAATAATCCAGGCCCCCAAAATAAGTACCGATCCACAACCGCTGTTCGTGGTCTAAACACAAGCTGACAATCACATCGTTGCTCAGGCTGCCCGGATTGGCCGGGTTGTGTGTGTATTGGGTGTATTTACCCGTTGTCCGGTTGAAGTAGATGAGGCCGCCGCCGTTAGTACCGATCCATAAATTCCCCTTTTCATCTTCCACGAAGCGATTGACATCATCATAGCTCAGGCTATTGGGGTTGGATGGCTGGTGACGGTAAAGGGGGAATTTCAGGATGTCTTCATGATAATAGCTGGCTCCTTTTTTAAAGGTGCCCACCCAGATGATGCCCGTGTTGTCCTTATATACGGTATTGATGCTGTTCTGGCTGAGGCTCTTGTCGTCATCTTCCCGGGCCAGCAGGTAGCGGACGGAAAAATCCTTTTTATCCAGCAGGTTGATACCGCCATGATCCGTTGCGATCCATATCAACCCTTTATCATCTTGTACCACGCCTGTGACCAGGTTATTATTCAGGCCATGCGTACCGGCCTCTTTCCGGATCCGCAGGTAGTCGCCGGAGGAAGGCTTAAAATATACTATCCCACCGGGCTTCCCGGCGGTGTATAGCCAGCAGTCGTTCTGGGCATCTACGTATAGGTGGTATTCCGGCAATTCGTTAGGAAAGTTCTTTTGTATGGCAGCCGATCGGTAAACGATCTTATGGGTCCGGCCGTCCATTTTTTCCAGGATCCCGTCGTCGTAGATGATCCACCAGTCTCCCAGGGTATTGGAGGCAACCGACCGGAGTTGATTGGAATGCAGGGTAGAAGGATCTCCTTCCTTATGCAGGAAGTGTTGGGTGGAGAGGTGGGAGGGATCGAATTTATAGAACCCTGCTCCTCTCCCTGTGGCCACGAACCAGTAATTGCCCTGTCTGTCTTTCCGGATATCGGTAATGTTGTCGCAGTTAATATGAATGGAATAGAGAAAGCGATAGGGGTTGCGGTCGAATTTTTCGGTCAGCGGATCGTAGATCGTAAATCCTGCGCGGGTAGATATCCAGAGCTTATGACCGGGCCCCTCCAGTATCTGCACGATAAAGTCGTCGCTAATGGAGGAAGAGTCGCGGAGATCGTGTTTGAATACTTTAAAGGAATATCCGTCATAGCGATTGAGGCCGGACATGGTGCCCAACCACATAAATCCCTTCTCATCCTTGAATAGGCAAGTGACCTCGTTATGGCTAAGCCCTTTCGAGATATCCAGCCGGGAGAAGCGGTATTTATCGTATTGAGCAGGAAGCCAGAGGGGTAAGAGACTGATAAGCAATACGATCAGCCAGCCACAGCGGGAAGGACGGGCTCGGGGGGGCATAGCAAGGATAGCTGGAAAAAAGGGTAATATGGTCGGGGTATACCGCATACGGAAGCAATAGTATGAAAATAAAAGAAAGTTTCCGGCGTGTTCCGGAAAGAAGAAAAAAAAACGTAAATTGGTTAAAACGATTCCTAACTAAAAAATTGCAGTATGAAAAAAGTAGCCGATATTCTTTCACACAAGGGCGGCCGGATCACTTCTGTATCTCCGGAGACCACTGTTCTTGAGGCGCTGCGCATCATGGCCGATCAGAATATTGGTTCGGTGTTAGTGCTGGAAAACCTACAGTACAAAGGCATTATGACAGAAAGGGATTATTCCCGGAAGGTGATCCTGAAAGGCAAATCCTCTACCGACACCAGGGTTGCCGAGATCATGACCAATGACCTGCCGCATGTTACCCCCCTTGATAGCATTGAGTTCTGCATGCAATTATTATCCGACAAAAACATTCGTTATCTCCCCGTCTTTGACAATGGAGCGCTCTGCGGCATTATCTCCATCAATGACGTAGTAAAGGAGACTATCCTCACCCAGCAGGAAACCATTACGCATCTTAAGGATTATCTGCATTCGGGGATATAAGGGGATCCGGGGGCGGACTGCCTTCGGGTGGAGAAGCCCGGGTCAAAAATATTCCGGGAAATATTTTTTCAGGAGGCGTTCCAGCTGGAGCTCTTTCAGGGGTTTGTTCTCGAATCCTGCGATTTCGGGGATATGCCTGGTTTTTTCCTCATCGTCCGGATTCAGGGAAGTGGTCAGCATGATCAAAACAATGGAAGCCTTTTGTTCTTTGGGCAATTGTTTGTATTTCTCCAGGAATTCCCAACCATCCATGGCCGGCATATTGATATCGAGAAATATCAGGTCCGGATGGGGGCAGCCTGCGGTGTTACCCGCCGGTCTGTGTCCCATCAGGAAGTCCAAGGCTTCCTGTCCGCTCTGCGCTACCGCTACGTGCCGGGTGCAGCCGGTTTGCTCCACGGTCATCCTGTTAAGGAAGTTCGTGGGTTCGTCGTCATCGATGAGAAGAATACAGTTTAGCTTTTTCTTCATGATCTCTCCTATTTCATAAAAGTGAAATAAAAGAGCCTTACCGACAGTAGTTTAGCAAAGGTTTCGGGCTCAGTTAGGTTTTCCCTGGAACGATCAATTGAAATGGTATCCAGGGCACTTCCTGCTAAAATAAGCATAAGGCCCCATAGATGCAAGATTCACCAATCATTAACCAAAGTTTGGAGTAGAAAATTTGTAAATTTGTAGTATCCGGCGCAGGTTTGGCTGGATATTAAAGTCAGGTTGTATGGCTGAAATGCTTCAAAAGGATGAGATCGTAGTAAGGGATATTATTGACACTGCCAGGGCCCTTTTTAGAAAAACCGGGTTTAAAAAAACGACCATGGGCGATATCGCCGGGAGTTTAGGCAAGGCCAAGAGTTCTCTATATTACTATTACCAAAGTAAGGAAGATATCTTTGAAGCCGTGCTGTATGCTGAAATGGATGAATTGCTGGATCAGATCCATGCCGCCATCCGTAAGGCTTCCAGTTCAAAGGAGAAGCTGATCATCTATTGTCGCTGCCGGCTGAATAAGCTGAGTCAGCTTTGTAATCTCAGTGATGCGTTGAAGAGCGAGATCGCGGAGTTACATTGCGTCATAGAAGAACTGAAGAGTAAATTCGATACTACGCATGTAGAACTGGTGAAAGAGATCCTGGAAGAAGGCGTAAATAACGGAGAGTTTAAGAAGATCAACGCTGACAATATAGAGCTGGTAGCTTACCTCATGGTAAGCAGCTTCAGAGGGTTGGCGGTGCCGCTCATGGTGTCGCAGAAACAATATCCCCGCCTCGATCTGCAGATCGATTCCATCGTAGATATCATGGTGGAAGGGATCGGCGCCTAACCCCCCAGCCCCTAAACGGGGATTTCGAAGGTTGGCTTTGAGGTAGCAGCGATACAGGATTGAACAAAGCGATAGAAACCCCCTCTCCTGCCATAGAGATAATTAAACAGGCTGATCCCCGTAAGACCACAGGTAATACCTGCCAGGACGTCCAATACATAATGATGGCTGCTGTAGACGGCAGCAAACCAAATCCCCACCATGATCGTTCCAAACAAAAGATTAGCCCAACGCATCCGGGTCCTGATCCCGTAGTAAAGAACGATGAGCGGATAAGAGGCATGCAAAGATGGCATCGCCGCAAATACGTTGGAGCTCTTAGCGTAAAGAGAAGAAAATACGGAGACATGCAGCAAGTGGTCGAACCGGCCAAGGCCGGCCGTATTACCCGGTGTTTGGGGATTGAACACAAATCCATATTGCTGTACATACCAGGGTGGAGCGGCAGGATACCCATAATAGACAACAAATCCCAACAGGTTCACCAACAGAAAGGTCAGGGCAAAACGAAAAAAAACTTCCCGGTCTTTATAAAAAAGATAACCGCCGAATGCCAATGGTAAGGGTATCCAGCACAGGTAAAACAGGCCGGCCAGGATATCCAGGAAGGGACGGGTATGCAATAGCCAAAACTCATTAGGGGTCAGCACGGTTCCGCTTGCCGTCCTTATGCCAAATAAATTCTTCTCTGCCTGGTAGAGGCTTTCGATATGTACGACATTATACAGGTAGTTCGGGAAAGCCTTCATGAAATCGAAGATGATCCAGAAGATAATAAATATGGAAAAGCCCAGGATAAACCTTCGGGTGGGCCCGGAAAGGTAGAACAGGGAATTAAATAAAAGGGTCAGGAAAAGCTGGTCGGTCTTGTAGCCGATCAACCAGGCTGACAAGATAAGATATAAGGTAGAAATAGCGGTGACGATGAGAACGGAACGGTAAGTCAGACGGG
This sequence comes from Puia sp., assembly GCA_036394375.1. Classification (GTDB taxonomy): domain Bacteria; phylum Bacteroidota; class Bacteroidia; order Chitinophagales; family Chitinophagaceae; genus Puia. The sequence goes on along the minus strand of DASWFF010000066.1, from coordinate 118,470 downwards.
TGCCCATTTCCCCTAAATTTTAATTCGTTTTAATGCGTTGCATAAGCTCTTTGCCATTGTCGGGGTCGGTCCCTTTCAGTTCGATGTATTCCACATTGGGCGACCAGAAGGAGCCGCCGGGGTTGATTTTTATATAGATCCTGGTCAGGATCGCTTCTTTCCCCACGATGTTGGCATAGACATGATGCTGGTTGTCGACAGCAGATCTCTTCAGGACCATCGGCAATTTTTTATACGAAATAAAATGCAGCTCATACTTGTCATTACCCAGGGAATGTGATTTGATGCCATAAGCAAAATGGCGCTGGAGAAAGGATAGTTCCTGGCGTTGTTTCTGTTCGGTATAGCGGATCCACAATACATGGATCGGGTCATCCTTGTCAGGAATCCCGTTTCTTTCATTCAGTTCGCAGATGATGGTATTCGTATTGGGAGTTCGTTGCAGGTAAAATAAAGAACTGCGGTTACGGGGAGGAATGGGAAAAGTGTCCTGCGCGTCCCGGACAGGTGGATGCGTTGCTGAAGCCACCGGGGTCTTGGCGGCCGTCGGGTGAGCGGCCTGGGCGCCGGCGTGCAGGGTGATGACGGCGGATAATAATACGCACAACAGCCAGATGGAAAGACCGGTAGGTAAACTACTTTTTGAGCCGGAAGCAGGGGCCGTCTTGTTATTCGGGGAGGAAGCCGCAGCCTGCTCTTCCAGGCTTTTTTTAGCGTCTTTCAGTCGCCCGATAGCCGTAGCGTTAGCCAGCACGGCCATTATGGTGAGGGGAATGGTAAAAATGGAAATGGTCTCGAAAAGGGGAAAAGAAGAATGCGGCCAGTAAGCTTTATAATTCCCCCCGATAAAATGTGAAGTAATTCCGCAGGCAAGGGCTGAAACGCCTATGAGGATGACCCTTTCCGGCCTTTGCATCAGTCCGTCCTTACATTCGATGCCCAATCCTTCCGCCCTTGCCCGGGTGTAGCTGACCATCAGGCTTCCGATCATTCCGATAAAGGCGAAGAGGGAACTAAGGAAATAGTGATGGGCGACCAGGTAATAACAGATGCCCAAAAAAAGGATCAATTCGCTGTATCGGTCGAGTACGGAGTCATATAAGGCCCCGAAACGGGAGCTCATATTACCTAGCCGGGCCACCTGTCCGTCCAGCATATCGAACAGACCAGCGAACAGGATCAGCGCCCCGGCCCATCCCACATAAGAGAGGTCTCCCCTTTTACCTTCCTCCGCACCCGATATAAAGATGATGGAAACCCCGATATTCAGTACCAACCCAATGGTTGTCACCATATTAGGTGTAAGACCGGCCCGGATCAGCAACTTCACTAAAGGATTGATGACCTTATATATACCTGACTGTAACTGATTGCGAATACTCATTTTTCGATAGACGGTTCAAATCAAAAGTCAAATTTAGTTCTTACCCGGATACCCCAGGTAGGAATTTCCGGATGGTTAAGGTAAGTGAATCTTTTAATGAAATCCACCCTGACCAGCTTGAAAATATTGGCGATAGCAAAACCGGCCTCTATATAGGGAGTTTTGTCCAGCGAAAAGGTCTCTACAAGCCCGTGGGTAAGGGGGAATTTCACCTGGTCGGGGTTTTTGAGGGGATTATTTTCATCCCGGAGTCCTCCGTACAGGACCTTCGCCTCGATGACTTCCCTCCATTTCAGTTTTTTCAGCAAGGGTATTTTATTAAAGAAAAATCCGTTGAAATAGTGGTCAACCATGATACTGGCAAAGTGGTCGCTGATGAATTCCATGAAATTCATCAGGTTATAGGAACCCAGTTGATAGGCATAGGTTTGGTTGGCATGGCTGATTTCCGCCAGGGCAAAAGGCACTTTCCCGATCAGGTAACCCCCGTCCAGGGTGATATCCGTGTAGCCGAATTGGGAAATATAAAATCTTTTGAAAATGTCCAGGTCAATCCGGTGATAATCGTATTCGCCGCCAAATAATCCTTTGATGCCGGCCGTATAACGGATATCGAAGATCGGGTATTTGTTCACGATAGGAACCCGGTATAGTTTGCCGATATAAAATTGCTCATGAGGCGCCCATCGGAATTCTCCGGAGACTTCCCCTGTGGTGATCGCCTGGATGGAATCGTTAATGCCGCCGGTATTTTTTACATAGGCGATCGTACCGGCCGGTGATTGCCGCCAGTACTTCGTGCCGAACTCATAGGACAAGTGATCGCCGAACTCTTTTTTATAATTCAGTTTGAAGATGTCGTTATAGAGCCATTTATCGTTATTTCCCCGTTTGAACGACAGCAAAAAGTTATCCTCCTGTACAAACTGCAGTTCCTGCCCCGGGATCTTGGTATCGTGCTGGTAGGAGGCCCGGATATAATCCTGGGGGAAGCCATAGACGGATTTATTATTCAGTGAATAAGTACCGCTGAGGAAGTATTTCCATTGCTTATCCTTGAACCCGTATGCCGCATAGGCTTCGGAATAGTAACGGGTGCTGAGCTTGGTGGTGGTCCTGCCGCCGAAGCGTAAGCGAAATCCTTCCACGGGATTGAAACTATAGAAAGTGCTGGCAGGTCCTAATTCAAAGATGCCTGCCTGCTTGTACCCGGCCAGGAGCAGGGTGCCATAGTCCATCAGCCGGCGGAAAGATTTCATATTCCGGAGGCTATCCACATTGGCATAGACTTTTGATTCCGCCCGGGTAAGGGTATCGTGCCGGTAGTTGACCCAGAAGCTATCCTTCTGGGCGAGGGCGCTATCGGTCAGAACAATGGGCGACCCTTTGAAAATGCTGTCCGCAACAGGCTGGTTGGTGGAAAAGTTTTTAAAGGATACCGTTCGTTCACCAAATAGTCCCGTCCCTGTCTTATTGATCCCGAAGTCTCCCAGCACGTCGCTTTTAGTGAGCAGGTACCTCCCGTCCGGCATTTTGGAAAAGTCCTGGTCGATCTTCATTTCCCGGACAAAGTTGAAGTTAATGCTTTTGCTTACCAGCAATCTCAGCTTCTGAATGGCATAATTTCCGTCCAGGGTGATCCACATGGTGCCCCGGAAGAGAAGGTCATTAGGGTTCCTGGGGCGGAATGAGAGCCGGATCAGCTTCTGGCTGTCCACCATGACCGTGTCGTCTATATAATACATATAGAAGGTGGGTCCCATATCGGCGATCGGGCTTAGAAAGAGGTTGGTAAAGACGGAGATATTATTGTCGTATACATTGAAATCCTGGTAGAGACGATTGAGATACATGCTGATCCCCCCCATATCCAGGAATTCCCCGAAATCAACCTTGCGCTGGCCTTTGATAATGGTCTTGGTCTTTTCAGGGTTTTTCCGGTAGTAGACATCGGAAAGGGTTTCTTCCAGGTAAATGGGCGAGAGGGTCCGGCCTTCCAGTTTGGTCGTATCTCCGTTCTCTACAAGGAAGTGATAGGGTTTGAGGAGTTTGTTATGACCGACCTTGTCGGAAAGCTTGTTAACGGAGACCTGCAATTTCTCGTATTTCTCGTAGGTGGCGTAGCTATAGGCCTCCATCCTGTTCTTCGATTTATTGTCGATGACCTGGCGGATCAATTCGACGGCGGGATTGCCTTTATTGCGGTATTTCTGTTTTTTATTCCGTACCGTAACATGACCTAAGTCCTTGAAGTTGCGGGAAAGATTGATAGCCAGGTCCTGCTCTGGCAGGGAGTCGAGGTGGAGGGTGAAAGGATTATATCCTACGATGGAAATAATGATATTCAGGGGCTGCTTCTCCACTGGTATTCTGAATCGTCCATCCGCATTGGTCCTTGCCCCGCCGCGCTGGCCTTTTATGGCAATGCTGGCATTAGACAAAGGGGTTTGCGTAGCGGAATCCTTTACGTATCCCGTTACTGTCGTCTGAGCCATGCTGCTAAAAAATCCTGCCATGACCAGTATCGCCGTAATATAGGCTCTGATACAAAATCCTTCCTTATTCATCAGTCTTATTTAAATACAAATCTTTTCTGCAATACGTAATTGTAAGCAACAGCTACTATTATGGCAACTATAATCTTGGCTAACATATGGCTGAGCTCAGTATAGCGGGTGAGCAGATAAAGACCCGATGCATTCAGCACAAGGTTGCCGATCCACACCAGGGCATACCTGTTGAGCTGTTCGGTCCATTTTTTCTCCTGCGCGTTGAACACCCAGGTACGGCTGATCATGAAATAGGTCACTCCGCCGCAAAGGGTGCCAGTCGCCCCGCAAAAAGTCACTTGTGCACTAGCAGCCACGGGAGGAACTCCTGCCCAGTGAAGCAGCAGGAAGGTTACCAAAAAATCAACGCCGGTGGCCAGCACGGATGCTGCTTGCGCTTTTGTAAAAGTGATCATATTTGCCATAACTTACACAGCACGATACCCTGCAAAACTATATTGGAATACAAGCCTGCCAACATGTCATCCATCATAACGCCCCAACCTCCTTTTAGTTCTTCCATTTTTCGTATACCCAGGGGTTTTGCAATATCAAAAAACCGGAACAAGACCAGGCCGCACAGTATATACTGCCACCGTACGGGGACGAACAGCAGGGTCAGGCACATACCGGCCACTTCATCAATGACAACCTTAGAGCTATCTTTCCCCCATCCGGCCTCCACTTTTCCTGCACTCCATACCCCGATTGCCAGGATCAACCCGGTCACCAGCACCGGGCCAAAAGTGGACAAATTGCTGCCACTTCCACCGGTCCGGGTAAAATACCAGGCTATACAGCATACGATGGCGGCTAGGGTGCCCCCGCCTTTTGGAGTATACCCTATTCCTAAACAAGTGGAAATGAGTCGATGGAATTTTTCCATCATCAGGCCGTTATTGCTTCTTCCGCATAGGTAAGACCTTCTGCGTTTAGCAGTTCCTCGCCCATCAGTTTACGAAGCGCGTTCTGTAAATGATTCAGTTGTTTGAATATGTCGTGCTCAGGACGGAATCCCGGGCTGGTCTGTGGAGATTTGAAGTAGAAAGACAACCACTCCTGCACCCCACTGAGGCCGGCTCTTTTAGCCAGGTCACCGAACAAAGCGAGGTCCAGTACCAGCGGGGCCGCGAGAATAGAATCCCGGCAGAGGAAATTGATCTTGATCTGCATGGAATAGCCCAGCCAGCCGAAAATATCGATATTATCCCAGCTCTCTTTATTATCGCCATGAGGGGGATAATAGTTGATGCGGATCTTATGATATAATTCGCTGTATAATTCGGGGCTAAGGTCCGGGCGCAGGATGTCTTCCAGCACGCTGAGCTTGGAAACTTCCTTGGTACGGAAATTATCGGGATCATCCAGTACATATCCGTCCCTGTTGCCTAATATATTAGTGGAGAACCAGCCTTTGACTCCCAGTGCGCGGGCCTGGAGGCCGGGGGCGAGGATGGTCTTCATCAGGGTCTGTCCTGTCTTGAAATCCTTACCTGCAATCGGCGTCCCGGTCTGCCTGGACAATTCGATCAGGGCCGGGATATCGCAGGTGAGGTTCGGCGCTCCGTTCAGGAAGGGTATGCCCAATTTGATGGCGGCATAGGCATAGATCATGCTGGGCGCGATCCGGGGGTCATTGTCCTTTAATCCTTTTTCAAAAGCGCTTAGGCTTTCATGTACTTCAGAAGTCTCGATATATTTTTCCGTGGAGCCGCACCAGACGATTACCAGGCGGTCGCAATCCCGTGATTCCTGGAAACCGGTCATGTCGCCCATCAGGGCTTTGGCCAGTTCGTATTTATTGGATGCCTGTTTTATATGTGCACCATCCAGGTTTCTGACATATTCTTTTTCAAAAACCGCCTTCATTGGTTTTATCACTTCCAGTTCGGCACGCAGGGCCTGTAACAGGCCCGGTTCCAGCACCTTTGCCCGGCTGGCGGCTTCAAACACATTGTCTTCGTAAACATCCCATCCGCCAAATACCATGTCCTGTAAGTTAGCCAGGGGAACAAAGTCCTTTATTTTAGGATAGTTGTTGCCAACCTTTCTGTTCAGGTGTATGTTACCCATCTGTGTGATCGATCCTATCGGTTGTGCTAATCCTTTCTTGATCGCTTCTACGCCTGCAATCAGGGTAGTCGCTACAGCTCCCAAACCGGGGATCAACACGCCCAGTCTGCCAGTCGGTTCTTTTACTTCCATGGTCTTGGTTTTTTAAAGTTGAGTAAATGGCTACAAAATTATCGAATTAATAATTTTTCGAACAAAATTGTTTTTTGGTCGAAAAATTATTACATAAGCGTGACATTGAATAAATGGCAATTTAAGGTATAAAATCTCCCTGCACCAGAGTCTGTCGGTGAATACGCGGAGGAATTCCGGTGAACTCCCTGTTTTATCGGGCTATAAATTGATCTTTTTATCTCTCGCGGTATTTTCCCATTCCCCCGAGACCCGGCCTTTCTCAATCGTGTATCCTCTTTCATGAAGGGCCACCGTAGGGCAAATATGGACGGGTAGTCCATAAAATACGTCCCCAACCTGGTAAGAATGCCCGGGGCCGGCGTCTACGACCAGGTGTTCTTCGCTCTGGCCGAGGGGTCGCAGTTCCGGGGCGTTGAGGAAGAAGACCCGCCGGTTGAGCTCGTTCTCTGCCGCAACAGATTTATGTCCCAGGTCCAGGCATAACCTGGTGGGTTCAGGAAGGGAAACGACCCGGGTAATGACGAGGGCAGCCGGGGAAAAAGCCTGTTCCGGGCAAAGATCGCTATAACCCTTGTCCCAATAGATAAAGGTACCGGGGCTGCATTCGATCCCTTCTCTTTTAGAATGAATGGAGAAACTGGGGGAGCCGCCTGCGATGATGATGGGGGCGGTGAAGCCTTCTTCGATCAGCGCGTCCTTCAGGGCCGCGACTTCCGCAAAAGCGGCATCGCATTTATGTTTACGCTGCTCAAAATCGGTGTCCCGGATATGCCCGTCGTACGCGTGAAGGCCTACGGGGAGGATGCCCCGGGCCTTTGAAGCTGTTATATATAATTGCAGGGCGGCCTCTCCGGGCAGGATGCCCGTACGGTTCATCCCTACGTTCAGGTCGATATAGACGGGGACCCGGAGGCCGGCCGCGGAAAAAACGGAGTCCATCTTCCGGGCTGCCGCCTCATTATCGATCAAACAGGAGAATTGGATAGCGGGGTATTGCCTGATCAGCGAAACGAAACGATCCAGTTTGGGGCCTACCGGCTGATAGGCCAGCAATACGTCTTCGGCCCCGCAAAGAGCCAGCATTTCTGCTTCGGCGATGGTGGCGCATTTGAACTTACGGATCCCGGCTTCCTGAAGCAGGCGGGTAGCATCCGGCGACTTATGCGTTTTGATATGAGGGCGCAGGCCGGCTGTATTCCCACCGACCATTTCCACGGCCAGCCGGATATTCGCTTTGACACGGTCAGGATAGATTACCAGAGCCGGAGAGTCCAGCTGATTGATGTTGTCAATAGTATACCAGTCGTTCTTTTGCTGATCCATCCGATTAGGCTGTTTTACATTTATGGTGGGGATCAATATAATTCAAATAAGGCTTCGATCTCCACGGGAATATTGTTGGGAAGTGACCCCACTCCTATCGCGCTTCTTACGCCGACGCCGTTGTCGTCTCCCCAGATAGCGGCGAACAATTCGCTGCAACCATTGATCACATAGGGGTGCTTGTCAAATTCCGGTACACATCCTACCATTCCCAGGATCTTGATAACCCGTCTCACCCCATCCAGGCTGCCCAGCTGGGATTTTATCGTGGCCAGGATCGCCAGCCCTGCCTGACGCGCTGCGATCTTTCCCTGTTCGATATCCAGATCCTGCCCTACCCGCCCGATGATCAGGCTTCCATCTTCTTTCACAGGTCCATGGCCTGATATATATAAATACCTGCCTTCTATGAGACTGGGTTTGTAAACCCCCATGGGAGTCGGCGCCGGGGGTAGAATGAGCCCCCAGTGTATTAATTTTTGTTCGACCGAATTTTCGTCCATACGCTGGTGATAATTTTAACAGTGAATCCCCGATTGGGAAAAGGATCGCCGAAATTAACGAATAAATGATTTTAATGTTCATTCTACTCAGCGGTTTTGTATATGCGACGAATTTAGCCTCCTATTTTTTAACCGGCACTTCGAGATTGATGGTTATAATGCCCCCCACCGAGCCGCCTGACTTGCCCAGGTTAAAATCCTCCCGCTTAATGGTGAACTGTCCTTTAAAAAGGCCGGTATCTCCATTGGACGTAAAGGTAAAAGGGATCTCTAACGGTTTGGTAGCGCCCTTCAGGGTCAGTTCGCCCAGCGCTTTATAGCCTTTATCGGTTTTTTCAATCTTCTTAGAATGAAAACTGATCTCCGGGTATTTATCGGTATTGAGCCATTCTTCTTTTTTGCGGAGGTCCCGGTTGCGCAGGCCAATTCCCGTGCTCACCGTTTTGGGGTCAATGCTGGCCGAGATGGAGCTGCCGGATAAATTCTTTTCATCAAACTGGATTTCCGACTTCAACCCGGAGAAGTTTCCGTGCACCGTTCCAAAGGGGCCGTCTACGGTAAAGGAGACTTTAGCGGTCGCAGGGTCGCTTTTCCAATTGCCTGCGAGGATCAGTCCCGCGATGAGCCCTATCGTTGCCCCCATTAATTTGAGTGTCATACTATTTGATTTTTGATGTGTTAGCTATAATTGTCCGGAAACCGGTATTCCGGACCGGGTATTCCGGAACAGGTTCCTGGATACAGGGCCATCGACAGGAATGGAAATAGTAAGACAAAAGTAAACGGAAGATACCGCAAAAAGGTTGCGTGGGAATGGTTTTGCCCTTTGTTCGAAGATCAGCTTGAAAAGAAGAGGAGGAATTCCGTCCCCTTGCCCAATTCGGAAGTCACGGAGACGCGGACATTGTGCAGGCGGAAGATCCTGTCGGCGAGAGAAAGGCCTACACCGTAACCGGCATAGCCGAAAGTGTTGGATCCCCGGTAGAAGGGCTGGAATATTTTCTCCATATCGTCATTCCCGATGCCGATACCTGTATCACGTATGCTGATGACAGGCATATTATTCTGCAAGTACAATTTGCAGACAACGGTACGGCTGTCCGAGAATTTGATGGCATTTTTCAGGATATTACCTACGGCTATGAACAAAAGATAATTATTCCCGGGGATGGTATATCGCCTGGGATCTTCCGGCAGGTTATAGCGTAAGTCCACCGTACATTCGGGTATCCGGGTCGTCCATTCGTCTTTTACCTGCCAGAGGAGTTCGTCGAGCCTCAGGTCCTGGAATTCCGTGATATCAATATTGGCCTGGGCCAGGTCGAACAGGTTATTGATAAGGTCATTCAGCTTACCGGACTCAGTCAAAACTCCTTCCAGGGTATTTTTATATTCGTCTTTCCCCCTGTCCTGGGACAGGGTCACTTCCACATCCCCGATGATGGAGGTGATCGGGGTCCTTAATTCATGGGAAGCCTGGGCTACGAAGGATCGCTGCGCTTCGAAAGATTGTTCCAGGTGTTCCAGCAGGTTATTAAAGGTCACCGTAAGCTCATTGATCTCATCTTTTCCTTTTTTGATCTGCAGGCGTTTATCGAGGCTGGTAGCGCGAATGAATTTAACCTCATTGATGACCTTGATGATGGGAGATAGCGCGATCCGGGCAAATAACCGGCCGGCGAAGAACAGGATGAAAATCGAAATAAAGAAAACAATGAATATCATCCAAAAAAGCTGCTGCATCTGCTGCAGGCCATAGGTATCGACAGCCGACACCAAAACGGTAAAGTTTCCGGAATTATCGACATAGTAAATACCGGCCGTCTGCCTTTTCCCTTCTGTATAATAAAGGTTTTTTTGCCGTCTGACCCGTTCAATGACGGACCAGGGCCATTGATAGGAGCTGTCTTTAATAAAGACGGACTGGTTGCTATCGTTATAGATCCCGACAATTTCTTCCGGCAGGGATTGAGGGAATTTTCTCCTGACATCCCTGAATTTTTCTTCGGATAAATTATCCTGGGCCAGGAAAAGTTCTGCATTCGTAACGGCCCTCTCCAGGAGCCGCTGATGAAAGTCATTTTTGCGGTGCTGCGAAGTCAATATATAGATACCGGCCAATACTGCCAATAACAGGACGGTAGATATCATGGTGAACTGCAAAGATAATCGGTCCCTTATCTTCATAATTTTTTATTGGTTCATTCGGCCTTCAGCACATATCCCATACCAATCACCGTATGAATGAGCGCCGGGCCGAATCCCTTGTCAATTTTTGTACGGAGATAATTTATATAAACGTCTATAAGGTTGGTGCCTCTGTCGTAATTAATTCCCCATACGGTTTCCGCAATATAGGTTCGGGATAGTACTCTGTTCTTATTGACAATCAGCAATTCCAGGAGGGTGAATTCCTTTGTCGTCAGGGTAATGTCCCTGCCGGCCCTGCGGACCGTCCTCTTGTAACTGTCCACTTCCAGGTCGGCGATCTTATAAATCGCACCGGGAGATATCAGCTTTCGCCTTCTTCCAAGGGCTTTTATCCTTGCCAGCAATTCATCGAAATGAAAAGGCTTGACCAGGTAATCATCCGCGCCCGCTTCCAGGCCGGTCACTTTATCTTTCGTTGCGCCTAAGGCTGTCAGTATGAGTATGGGCAGGTCTGTTTTGTATTTCCGGATACGCAGGCAAACTTCGATTCCGCTGATCCCTGGCAGTATCACGTCGAGAATGACCAGGTCATATTCATTTTCCAGGGCCATTTTTTCGCCAAATAGTCCGTCATAGGCCACATCAACATTGTAAAGCTGTTCCTTAAGCCCCTTTTTAATAAAGTCAGCAACTTTGGGTTCGTCTTCGACCAGCAATATGTTCATATCATCCTTGGTGCTTTGCTGCAAAGATAGATTTTTGACCTCTCCGATTGTGGACATTAAATGTTTCTAATATGTTAAGGGAGAATCATTTTCTCAGGGGATTTGTCTATTTTTGACCGTTCAGGAGATGGAAAATACCTCGGGATCAGGCGGAGAAAACAGATAATGATGAATCAGGCTCGAAAAATAGTGTATAAGATCATTTTACTGTTGATTGACATTTTGGTCTTTACGTACCAGATAGTCAGGAAAGTCGTCTTACCTGCACGCCGCCGGAAGGGGAATATCTTATCCAGCCTGTTAACCTTTTTTGTCGGGCTCATTGAAAGGGTTATGTCCTTTGAGAAAAGTATCCTGCGCCAGCCGGTGGTTTTCACGCATAAGTACGTAAAGCAGGCATTGATCCTGGCAGTCGGTTTTCTCTTCTTACTATCTTCTATTGAATGGACGGCGGAGCACTCTTCCGCCGCCACGGTCAATGAAACGCAGGCTGTCATCATCCATTCACCGGCGGACGATGCTGTTACGGTTTTGACGCAGCGGCAGGTAAATGCTTCCATTCAAATTCCTGCCGGGGATTTCATCCCTGGCTATCTTTCTCCTGATTTTTCTTACCCCTTACCTGATGAGCCCGTTACCGTCAAAAAGTGGCTCCGGCATTGTAATTTCCGCATTTGATAGCTGATTGATTTTTCGAATGATGCCTATCTCCAGGGGATGGGTAGTGGTATATTTATTCATAAATTTTAAATCGGTTATCTCGATGAAGGGAATATTAGGGCTATTGTTATTGTTAGGGGGAACGGTGTCGGGACAACACCACCTGACGCTGCGTATAACCAGCGAGGATTCGCACCAGCCCATTGCGGGGGCATCGGTTATGATCAAGGGGCTGAAGAAAGGAGGGATCAGTGACAGTACGGGTTTCGTGTCGATGGAGAACTTAGACCGTGGAAGTTATGAATTGCAGGTCACCTGTCAGGGGTATATGGGCAGGGAAATAAAGCTGGACCTTCCTTTAAAGGGAAAAGATACCATGCTGGTCACCCTGGAACAGGATATACAAACGCTGGGAGATGTTGTGGTAAGCTCCTCACGTACGAATAGCCGGATCAAGGACCTGCCTACCCGGATAGAGGTGTTGGGCACAGAGGATATGGAGGAAGAGACTTCGATGCACCCCAGCAATGTGGCGATGTTGTTGAGTGAGGCGTCAGGTATTCAAACACAGCAGACTTCTGCCTCCTCGGGTAATATCCAGATCCGCATTCTCGGGCTGGATGGAAAATATACCCAGTTATTGAAGGACGGGTTCCCGATGTACAGCGGCTTCAGCAATGGGCTCAGCATTATGCAGATTCCTCCGCTGGATCTGAAGCAGGTGGAGTTGATCAAGGGCAGTTCTTCTTCCTTGTATGGTGGGGATGCGATTGCGGGGATCATTAATTTCATTTCTAAAAAACCCACTTCCAAACCGGAATGGAATTTTCTGGCCAACCAGACCAGCCGGGGGGGGACGGATATGGGGAGCTTTTATGCGGCGCGGAATAAACATTGGGGGCTTACGTTGTTGAACACTTTTACGCACCAGGTCCCGGTGGATATTCACAATGACGGGTTTACGGTGTTGCCCAGGCTGACGGGTTTTACGATCAACCCCAAGTTGTTCTGGTATCCTACGGACAGCGCTACGGTGAGCCTGGCGATCAATACGACTTATGATCACCGGGTCGGGGGCGATCTGCAGGCGGTGAAAGACGGGCCTACGGCATCCCATCCTTATACGGAAAACAGTAAGAGTGACCGGGATTATTACCAGTTGGAATATGAACAGCATTTGTCCGGAGGAAAATTATTGACGGTACGTAATAATACGTCCTTGTTTAACCGGGACATCGGGATCATGGATTATACGTTTTCCGGCCGGCAGGTTTCTACGTTCAGTGAGATGAGCTACTTGTTTAATTGGGGGCATCATAAAACGGTCGCAGGCTTGAATGTGAGTACGGATCAATTCAGTGAGAACAGGCGAACGGATAGTCTGATCCGGGATTATCATTTCGTAACGACCGGGCTGTTTATTCAGGATGATTGGACGCTGGGCAAGCGCTGGGTGCTGGAAACGGGGATACGGAATGATTACCAGAACCAGTACGGAAATTTTCTGCTGCCGAGGGCTTCGGTGTTGTATAAAATGACGCCGGGCTGGAGCCTTCGGGTGGGTGGAGGGCTGGGATATAAACCGGCCACCATTTTTGATGCACGGACGGAAGAAACGGCTTATAAAAATGTGTTACCCATCGGGAATAATATCAGGGCTGAACGATCCGCCGGTGGTAATGCAGGGATCAATTACAGTGGGACGATCGGGGAAGATACGAGGATGATTTTTGACCAGTCTTTTTTTTATACCCAGGTGAGTAATCCGCTGGAGCTCGATTCTTTGACGGGGAATGCCGCCCGGACTACGCTGTATTATTTTAACAATGCCCCAAAGCCATACACTACCAGAGGATTTGAGACGAGTATCCGGTTGAAACAGGATGATTGGTCCCTATTCGCGGGATATACGTATGTGGATGCCCGGACGGGGGTAGCTGCGCTGCCGCATATCGCCCTGGCGCCTTGCAGTAAGGTGGTATTCGATCTCAGCAAGGAAAAGGACAATGATTACCGCATTGCGCTGGAGGCTTTTTATACGGGACCGCAATACCTTTACGACGGAACGAAGACGAGGGATTATTGGGTGACGGGGTTGTTGATAGAGAAGGTCATTAAAAGAGTTACCCTGGTATTGAATTTTGAGGACCTGACGGATACCCGTCAGACGAGGTTCGCGCCGGTAGTGATCCCCCCGGTGACCGATCCGGGGTTTAGGGAAATATATGCCCCATTGGAAGGATTTATGGCGAACCTGGCGGTTAAAGTAAGGATTTTATAGGCTGAAAATGAAATCATCCCTGGTTCTGGTATAATTATTGACTTATTGGTTATAAAGAAAGTAAATTTTTTATAATGAAAAAGAGCACTCTATTATTCCTATTCTTTTCCGGTATTTTTCTCGCAAAAAATGCGGATGGCCAGGTGCATGTCAGTGTGAATGTCAATATTGGTTCACAGCCCCAATGGGGGCCGGTAGGATATGACCATGTCGATTATTACTATATGCCTGATATTGATGTTTATTACTATGTCCCCAGGCAGCAGTACATTTACCAGGATGGCGGGCGATGGGTATTTGCGACGGCTTTACCTGAACGGTACGGGTCCTATGATATGTACCGGGGATATAAGGTAGTGGTGAACGAACCCGCTCCTTACAGGCATTGCGAAGTTTACAGGGAAAGATATGGAAGATACAAAGGCAATGATGGGCAACAGGTAGTGATCCGCGACCATCATCACGTCGAAGGGGAGGAAGACCCTTATGATCACCCGGGACGTAATGGAAGGGGGCATGCGTATGGTCACCATAAACACGACGGGGACGATCAATAACAATAAATATCCAGTATAAAGGATGAGGCCTTTCCGGAGCACGGAAGGGCCTTGTTCTTTTCCGGAGGACTCATCTGAAAGTATTTTTTTTATTGCGTTGGGTTGGGCATAATTTACAGGGTATTTATGAAATGCGAAGCATTCACGAATACCATTGAAAAGACAAATATTTACATGAGTAAATGGATAACCAGAGAGAGACCCAAGATTGACCGTATTGCCTGCCCCTGGCTAATAAAGCGATTTATCGATAAGGAGGCTGAGATTATCTATGTGCCATTCGAAGAAGTGGCTGCAAAAGCGGCACAGCTGAGCGCTACGCCATTCGATGTGCCGGGGGTGGAGTTCACGCATTATAAGGATGAATGCACCTTTGACTACTTTATTAAGAAATACAAGATCAATGATCCCGCTTTGCATACGATAGCGGTGATCGTGCGCGGGGCAGATACAGACCGGCATGACCTCGCGGTGCAGGCTTCGGGGTTATGGGCTATTTCTGCGGGCCTGGGTTATAATTATTCGGATGATCGGGAACTATTGGAAAAGGGCATGGTTCTCTACGATGCCTTGTACAGTTGGGCAAAGCATTTACAAAAGATAAAGCATACGCAGCAGCCGGTGGAGAACCTGCTGTTGAATGTGTTCAATACCTTTCTGAAGAATAAGCCGGGCTCTAAAAAAAAGATCCCGGCATGGGCGCAGGAGCTAAAAGAATTTATCCAGGATCATATCGACACGAACCTGAGCCTGAAAGAGCTATCGAAGGGCCTGGAGATTAATCCTTCTTATTTATCCAGGGAGTTCTCGAAATATTTCGAAGACCTGTCTTTCGGGGATTATATCCGGAAGCAGCGGATTGAAAAAGCCATCGAGCTGATCCAATCGTCCGGCTACTCCCTGACGGAGATTGCCTATCTCACCGGCTTTTCGGATCAAAGTCATTTTAACCGCATTTTTAAAAAGCATACCGGCAAAAATCCTTCCGCCTTTAAAAAATCTTCCGGAAAAAAGTAATTCCTGTACAAATAGTAAATTTTATCCTATTTATAAGCGGGCGGAAGGGGTACGTTTGCCAAAATGGAGGAAATTTTACCGCGTCGCCAACCGGTTTATACGCTACGGCAGTTAATCGCCTATTTCTTTAAACTTGGGTATAGCGGGTTTGGAGGGCCAGTTGCCCTTGTTGGGTATATGTACCGTGACCTGGTAGAAAAAAGGAAATGGATAGCGGAGGATGAATACAAGGAAGGCCTGGCTTTGGCGCAACTGGCGCCGGGTCCCCTGGCAGCCCAATTGGGCATTTACCTGGGATTCGTTCATTATAGGGTTTTGGGCGCCACCCTGGCGGGGATTGCTTTCATATTACCTTCTTTCGTGATGGTGGTTGGCCTCGGAGTCCTCTATAAGCTATTCGGCGGCCTGCCCT
The DNA here is from genome assembly GCA_036394375.1 of Puia sp. Lineage (GTDB taxonomy): Bacteria > Bacteroidota > Bacteroidia > Chitinophagales > Chitinophagaceae > Puia. Next base: position 102,700 of record DASWFF010000066.1, on the reverse strand, counting down.
GGATGCAGGCGGTATTTTATGGGGTGGGTGCGGCGGTTATCGGCATCATAGCCATGAGCGCTTATAAGCTGACCATTAAATCAGTCAGTAAATTCAATCTAAAAGCTATCCGGGCCCATTGGCTTTTATGGGCCTTCTACCTGACCGGCGTGGTGGTGACGGTGGTGACACAGGCCGAGGAGGTATTGCTGTTTATCCTGGCCGGACTGGTTTATATGGTAGTCAAAGCGCCTCCCCGGTGGGGGGTGCTGACCAAATCATCCATGCCTGTATTCCTGTTTACCGGAATTGGGTTTTGGGATTACCCGCCGGGAATTTTAAGTAAGATGGGCCTCTTTTTCCTGAAAGCGGGGGCCTTTGTCTTCGGCAGCGGTCTGGCTATTGTTCCCTTCCTCCATGGCGGCGTGGTCGCTGAATATCACTGGTTGACGGAGGCACAGTTTGTCGACGCCGTGGCGGTGGCCATGATAACACCGGGGCCTGTGGTTATTACGGTTGGATTTATTGGATATCTGATAGGTGGTTTTCCCGGTGCGGCAGTAGCCAGCCTGGCCACTTTTTTACCCTGCTATTTATTTACCATCCTTCCCGCCCCCTATTTTAAGAAAATCGCTAAAAACACTTCCATAAAAGCCTTTGTAGACGGCATTACCGCCGCTGTGCTGGGCACCCTGGCCGGTGCTGTTATTGTAATTGGTATGCGGAGCATTAAGGATGTTCCGACAGCCCTTATAGCTATAGCTGCTTTGTTGGCGCTTATTTATTTCAAAAAAGTACAGGAGCCGCTCATTATTCTGATAGCCGCTATAATCGGACTAATCTTAAAAATAGTATGACAACTCATAAGTTAACCACCAACTTAAAAGAAACAAAATGAACACACGTAAAAGAACATTTTTTTTCCTCCTGTCGATCCTGTATGCTAGTTATAGCTTTGGACAAATCGATTCCACCGCGCTGAATAACGCTTTCGGTAAAAAGGGAATGGTTCAGGGGCAGGTGTACCGGATCACTTTTCCCCGGAGTGATCTGAAGGTCAAAGTGGGCGATTTCTCCGTGGCGCCGGGTCTGGCGCTGACTTCCTGGCTCGGGTTTATTTCTATGGGGCATGAGACGATGGTGATGGGCGACCTGGTGCTGTTAGATACCGAAGTGGCTCCTGTTGTTGCCAAACTGATAGCAGCCCATCTTTCCCTGACGGCGATGCATAATCACCTGGTGAATGAAAAGCCTGCTATAAAATATATTCATATATCCGGTAGCGGGGATGCCTTGCAATTGGCGGCGGCGATTAAATCGGTGCTGGCGGTGACGGGCACGCCTTTGACGGCGCCGGTAGCGGCTGCTGCGGGCAGCAGTCCCGGCCCGGATTGGTCGAAGGTGGAAGCGATTTTGGGGAAGTCGGGTAAACACAATGGGATGTTATTACAATATACGTTTCCACGAAAAGAAAAATTATTAGAGGGGGGCATGGAGATGCCGCCTGCCATCGGGATGGCGACGGGTATTAATTTCCAGATGGAAGGCAGCAATGCGGGTATCACCGGAGACTTTGTATTACTGGCGGATGAAGTGAACCCGGTAGTGAAGACGTTAACGGAAAATGGGATTGCCGTTACTGCCATCCATAACCATATGCTGTATGATGATCCCCGGCTCTTCATGATGCATTTTTGGGCAGTGAGCGACCCGGAAAAATTAGCGATTGGTTTGAAGGCGGCGCTGGATAAGACGAATTCTAAATTGTAGACAATCCAATGATCTGTATGCGACAGGAAAACAGAAGAATGAATGTATTTATTATAACGCTGCTGTTCTGCGAAAGCTTTTACGGTTGCTCAGCCCAGGCACCATTCGGGAACCACCTCTTGCAATTGAATAAGACCATTCAATTGCCCGATGTGAAGGGCCGGATCGATCACCTGGACATTAACCTCAAGGACCAGGTTATCTATGTTGCCGCGCTGGGCAATAACACCCTGGAAGTAGTGGACCTGGGAAATGGGAAGGTGATCCATAGCATTAAAGGCCTGGATGAACCGCAGGGCGTAGGTTATATCCCTCAAAAACGGGAGATTTTTGTCGCCAACGGAGGTAGCGGGGATTGTTACTTTTATGATGCCGATAGTTTTGAAAAAGTCGCAACTATTCATTTGGACTTGGATGCTGACGATGTACGGTATGATTCTGCTGAAAAGAAAATCTACGTAGGGTATGGAAAGGGGGGGATTGCGGTCATTGACGCCGACACGCACAAACAAATCGGGGATATAAAGTTGCCCGCACATCCCGAATCTTTCCAACTGGACAAAAAGCTGCATTTGCTGTTTGTGAACCTGCCGGATGCGCGCATGGTCGGCGTTGCCGATCTCACCCAGTTAAAATTAACCGGTAAATGGGAAAGAAATACGCCCACCGCTAATTTTCCCATGGGGGTAGATACTGCTCACCATCGGGTATTTGTGGGCTATCGTCATCCTGCCAGGTTGGTTGTTTTTGATGGCAGGACGGGAAAGGAATTAGCCATGAATGAGATGACGGGAGATGCGGACGATTTGTATTATGATGATAAGACAGCAGAAGTACTTATCAGCGGCGGAGAAGGTGCGATCAGTATTTTTCAGCAGCAGGGCGATTATATATACAAGCAGATTGCAAACATCCCGACTCGAAGAGGAGCACGGACATCTCTGCTGGTGCCGGAACTAAAGGTTTTTGTAGTAGCTGCACGGGCGGTATCGGGTAAGCCTGCCCACCTCCTGGTTTATTCATTTACTCAATAAATAACTTCTTATGAAGTGGATCACCCGGGAACGGCCGAAGATCGACCGTATTGCCTGTCCTTGGCTCATCAAACGCTTTGTTGATCCGGATGCGGAATTTATCTACGTTCCGAAAGAGCAGGTATTTGCAAAAGCGTCAGCACTGAACGCTATCCCATATGATATACCCGGTACGGAATATTCGCATTATGGGGATCAATGCACTTTTGATTATATATTGCAAAAACATCATCTTATGGATGAGGCATTATTACAAGTAGCTGCAATTGTACGTGGGGCAGACACGAACAGTTTTAGCCTTGCTCCCCAGTGTGCAGGCTTATGGGCTATCTCTGCGGGTTTGTCTTATAACTATAGTAATGATCTTGAACAATTGGAAACGGGAATAAAAATCTATGATGCCTTGTATAGCTGGGCAAAATATGCACAGGGCGAAAAACATACCTGGCAATCATCTATTTGATTATGAATAAAAGACATATACAACATATATCACGGTCGCCAGAGTATCCTCACTCCCACTAAAAGGAGACAGGCCGCCAATAGCTGTATGATGGCCCTGCTTTTAATCTTATGAGAGAGGAAAGCGCCCAACTGGGCTCCGGGTATGACGCCGACGGAGAGGGCCAGCACTATTTTAAGGACAGCGGGATCCTTATAGCTGCCTTTGAGGGCGTGCACCACCACGCTAACCGTTGACATAATAGCCAGGATGAAATGGGAGGTGGCGGTGGCGACGTATACCGGGAATTGCAACCAGCTCACCATGGCTGGGACATGGATGATCCCGCCCCCGATGCCAAGCAGGGGGGATAAAAATCCAACCAGGACACTTACGATGATGCCATAAGGCTGGTTATACGTATAACTAAAAACAGCGCCCTGTTTATCCGTAAGACTATGATGGATCCACCCTTTTCCCAGCTGGTGGTCGTTCTCCCGGACCAGGGCCGGCTTCAGCGTCCTGATAAAAAGAAAGACGGCAAGCAGGATCAGCAATATACCGAATGAGATATTGAAAATATGCTGGGGAATGTATTGGGTGGCAAAGACCCCCAGGATAGAGCCCGGGATCGTAAAGAGGGCAAATAAAAACCCCGCCTTGTAATCTATACGACCGGATCTGGCATAAGCCAGGGAGCCGGAAATGGCATTGACAGCTACGATAAAAATAGAGACGGCCGTTATGATCTCAGGCGGCATCCGGGGATGGGAAAGGATCAGCAGGGGAACGAGGATAAAGCCGCCGCCTGCACCGATCAAAGTTCCAAACGTTCCGATAACAAAGCCTGCCAGAATCAATACCAGTATATTATCCATATTGCCTAATGAGGTAATTTATCTCTCAGTAAACCATATACCCAGGTGCCTGCAATAGCAAATATCAACGTGATCCCCACCACGACAAAACCGCTGCCGATCTGTGCGAAGATCGGTCCCGGGCAGGCTCCGGTGATCGCCCAGCCCAATCCGAAGAGTAGTCCTCCGATGACGTTGCCCCAATGGAATTTCTTTTCGGGTATCGTGATCGTTTCCCCTTCCACGGATTTCCATTGGTATTTTTTTATCAGGGCCACGCTGATCAGGGCCACCACAATGGCGCTTCCGATAATGCCATACATATGAAAGGATTGCAGACGGAACATTTCCTGTATCCTGAACCAGGAGATCACTTCTGACTTTACCAGTATGATCCCAAAAACAGCTCCGAGTGATAAGTATTTCATAATTGTAATAAATAAGGGAGAATAAACCAGGTCATTATAAAACCGCCGATCATAAAACAAATCGTTGCCACCAGGGAGGACCACTGTAGCGTAGCGATACCCATGATGGCATGTCCTGAGGTGCAACCACCGGCATAGCGGGTGCCGAATCCTACCAGGAAGCCACCCAGGGCAAAGAATACCAGTCCTCTGAGGGTGAATACCTGTGAAAGGTCGAAAATATCTTTAGGGAGTAAGCCTCCGAAATGGGTGATGCCTTCCTTGTGAAGCGCTGTTGCCGTTGCCGCTGAAATCCTGACGTCCGATCCATCGGATAAAAAGTAAGTTGCGATAAAGCCGCCGATCACGATCCCTGTCACGAAGAGAAGATTCCAGCTTTCTTTTTTCCAGTCGTAGGTAAAAAACGGGATCTTCCCCGGGATGTAGGCGGCGCAGATATGCCGTAGAGAAGAAGATATTCCGAAAGCCCTGTTACCGGCCAGCAGTAAGGCGGGGACGATCAAGCCGATCAAGGGTCCGGCGACATACCAGGGCCAGGGTTGTTGAATAAATTTTACTAAGTTCATGCAGGCAATATTAAAAGAGAAAGATAAGAAATAACGTGACTTATGTTACAAGGGCGTTATTTCATCCTTTATTATTTTACTCCGCCGATTCTTCCTGGGGCTTGTCACGGACGACGATCAGGTCGGCCAGGTCGGTCGTGATAGGGATCAGTCCTACCTGTACCACGGCTTTTTTCCCGCGGATCTCTTTGATCTTACCTACCTGGTGGTTCTTCCGCATCATTACTTTATCGCCTACCTGCACATCGCCGCCTACCTCTTCGTATTTTGAATCGAATTTCTTTTTCACTTTCTCATTGCCCTGCTTCTCCTTCTGCTTGAACAGGAGTATCTGCATTTGACGGAATACTTCATTCTTGTCGTCGGTCTTACGCCAATCGAAAATGATCTGCTTGAGCTTACGCTCCATTTCCTTCAGGTAGTTCGTTCGTTCTTCAGTGATCTTATTCTGATGTTTCAGCAGCTCCACCTGCTGATCATGTTTTTCCCTTCGGATCAGGGTATCCATTTCCCTTTTCAGCTTTTCATTTTCCTTCAGCATTCTTTGAAGGTCCTTTTCACGCTCTTCCAGATGGCGGAGGTCCTGTTCGGTCCTGTTCAGCAATTTATCCAGCCGGAAATGGTCTTCGTCGACCAGGGCGCGGGCGCGTTGGATGAGCCGGGGTTCCAGCCCGATGCGTTCGGCGATGGAAAAAGTATAGGAGCTGCCCGGCTTGCCGATGATAAGTTTATAAAGGGGTTGAAGGTTGGTCTCGTCAAAGGCCATGGCCCCGTTGATGATACCCGGCGTCTTGTTCGCCATCACTTTCAGGTTGAGGTAGTGGGTGGTGACGATACCGAAAGAATGCTTCCTCACCAGTTCTTCCAGGATCACTTCCGCAAAAGCTCCGCCCAGGTTCGGATCGCTGCCGCTCCCCAGTTCATCGATGAAGAACAGGGTTTTCCCGTTGGCGTTCTCCATGAAATACCGCATATTCTTCAGGTGGGAGCTATAGGTGCTCAGCTCGAATTCCAGGCTTTGGGTGTCCCCGATATGGATCATGATCTGCTTGAAGATGCCCATTTCGGAATCGGGGTGAACGGGCACCAGCAGGCCGCTCTGGATCATCAGCTGCAGAAGGCCTACCGTCTTCATGGTCACGGTCTTCCCGCCCGCATTCGGACCGGAGATGACGAGGAGACGATCCTTTTCATTTAAAGAAATATTGGTGGGGATGGTGGGCTTTTGGTTCTTCCGGTTGTACAGGTATAACAACGGGTGATAAGCCTGCCGGAGATGCACATGCGCCTTATCCAATATCTGGGGGAAGCTTCCATTCATGTCGATGGCCAGCCTGGCTTTGGCCCGGATAAAATCGAATTCGCCCAGGATATCGTGCCAGGTTGCCAGTAAGGGAGCATGTCCCGATAACTGCGTGGTCAGTTCCCGGAGGATGCGGTAGACTTCCTTGCTCTCCGCATGTTCCAGGGAAAAGACATCGTTATTGAGTTCGATCGTTTCTTCCGGTTCGACAAAAGAAGTCCGGCGGGTGTCACTCTCGCCATGGAGGATACCTTTCACCTGTCGTTTGTGCTCGGCGAAGATGGCCACTACCCTTCTGCCATTCAGAAAGGATTCTTCGATATCGGCCACATAACCGGATTTACCTAGTTTGGAAAGGATCCTGTCGAAAACGCGCCGCAGCTCGTTTCTTTTCCGGAAGAGGCTCAGCCGGATATTGGCCAGTTCTTCCGAGGCATTGTCCCGGACAATGCCCGATTCATCCAGGACTTCGTCGATCTTTGCGATAATGCTCTTTTCGTACTGGGTATTTGCGATCACTTTGGCCAGGGCGGGGTAAGCCGTCTTTCTTTCCGGGTCGAACCAGCGGAAAATGCTTTGCATGCTTTCCGCCAGCTTGCGGATCTGCAAGAACTGTTCACCGGTGAGCGTGGCGCCGGGTATGCCCAGTAATTTCAATTCCCGGGACAGGTTGAGGGTATGATCATTCGGAAAGTACTGTCCGTTCTGCAGCAGCAGCTTGAACTCATGAGCCTGTCTCAATTCCCATTCGATGAATTCACGCCGGGTATGGATGTGCAGATCCCCGGCTTTTGCGCGGGCATATTCTGTATTGCAATGCTCTGCCAGCAAAGTCTTTATCTTGTCAAACTCTAATTGAACCAAGGCCGATTCCGGAAAAATTCTCATATCCTACCCCTAAAAAGGCTTTTATTTTTTTAAGAGCAGCAAAGGTACGCATGTTCGCCCGCTATACCTAACCGAGCGGAGCGAAGGTTACGAACGAGTAAAACCAAGGAACGATGGTTTTACGAAGTTCTGAGGAGAAACCAAGGAACGATGGTTTCGACGAAGGTTATGGGCGGAGCCCCAGCGGAGCGAAGGTTACGAACGAGTAAAACCAAGGAACGATGGTTTTACGAAGTTTTGAGGAGAAACCAAGGAACGATGGTTTCGACGAAGGTTATGGGGCTGAGCCCAGTTGCGGCCTGGCGGATCCATCCAGGGTTGTTTCGGCCGGGATGGCGGATTCAGCCAGGAATAATGGCGCGGCCCCTGTTGAAAGCTGGGCTATGGATGATCGTTCGGCTCCCTGGGCCGGGTCTTCTTTTTTCGACAGGAAGGACCAGAACAGGGCTACGATCCCCAGGGCGGAAAGCCCTTCAATGAGCAGGGTATTGGGAGCACCGATATATTGGGAAAGGGCTCCCACCAGCAGGCTGCCCAGGGGCTGCATGCCGAAATAAGCCATGGCGAAATAGCTGATCATCCGTCCGCGCATGGCCGGGGTGGCCGTGGTCTGGATGATCGTATTGGTGATCGTGGTCTGGGCCATCATGCCAAAACCAGCTACCATGGCAAAGAACATGGCCAAGGGAAACGAGGTGGTATGGGAGAAGAGGATGAGTCCCAGCCCGAATAACAGGGTACTCACCCACAATATTTTCTTCCGGTCAATGGTCGCCCCCCGGGAGGCGAGGAAAAGGGCGCCGCTTATGGCTCCCAGCCCTATAAAGCTATTGATGTACCCAAACGTGGAAGCATTGCCTGAAAAGATGACTTTTGCATAGACGGGCAACAGAGTGACATAAGGTATCACCAGGAGGCTCATACCTGCCAGCATAAGGATTACTTTGGCGATCGAAGGGGTCTCCCGCAGGTAGGTAAACCCTTCCCTCAACTCCACCAATGCATTTTTGTCACGGCTCCCCTGCCTGTAAGCCGGCAATTTCATACGCAAAAGAGAAATGATGACGGCGACGAAGCTGGCTGCGTTCAGCAGGAAGCAGACGCCCGCTCCCAGTTTTTCCAGTACGATCCCTGCCATGGCGGGCCCGATCAGCCTTGCCAGGTTAACCATGGAAGAATTAAGGGCCAGAGCATTGGGGAGATCGTCTTTATTATCGACCATTTCATAGACCAGGGCTTGCCGCGCCGGGACATCGAAGGCGTTGATACTGCCTAACAGGACGCTGAGCAGGAGCAATTCCCACACTTCGTAGTGACTGACCAGGATCAGGGTGGCCAAACAAACGGCCTGTATCAGGGAGGCGATCTGGGTAAAAAGAAGGACGCGGAAACGATCGTAACGGTCGGATACCACTCCGCCGAAAACGGATAGCAGGAAGGAGGGGAATTGGCCGGCAAAGAGGGTCAGCCCCAGCATGAAGGGGGAATGGGTCATGGTGTATACGATCCAGCTTAATGCTGTCCGTTGCATCCAGGTTCCGATCAGGGATACGGATTGACCATAGAAATAAAGCCGGTAGTTACGGCTTTTTAAAGCGCTGAACGTTGATAAATTCATGATTTGTTCTCCTTGTATTCATCTTGATTATTCTTATTCAATTTTGTGTTATCGTTCCCGGGTTCATCGATCAATTTTGTCAAAATATGCAGGGCCTCTGTCAATACTGCCTTTTCTTTTCCGGTGGTCTTTTCATAAAGGACACGGGCCAGCCACTCCTGTTTCTCCTGCCTTAACTGTTCGATATAGTGTTTGCCGGCGGGGGTGAGCGATAGTCGCACCTTTCTTTTGTCTTCCCCGGAAGGCGTCTTATCGATAAGCCCCCCTTTGAACAGATGGTTGATGACCTGGGACATGGATTGCGTGGTCACTTTTTCTATCTGGGCCAGCTCGCTGGGCAGCAATTCGCCATGCTGATAGAGCAGGCCCAGGGAAGAGCGCTCTGTCAGGGACAGCATCTCCTGATTCCGGGTCTGTTTGCGCAGGACTTTTACCAGGCGGTGGAGAATAGTGCGCAAGTTGGCGGCAATTTCGATATCCTGGGGAGAAGCTTTCATAGTACAAAGGTAAACTTATAAGGTAAACTTACAAAATTAACCGACAAGATCCTCTTATAAAATTCAGGAGGGGTCGACTGTTAACGAACATTTAAAACCTATTATTTGTCATATAGCGTACATAATACGGGTAGAGGGGGGGATAACTTCGCAAAGTGCGGAAAACAAAATTCTTAAACCAATGACCAGCGCTATGATCTTTTTATCTGTAGTAACTTCACTAGCCTTATTTTCGGCTTCCTGTGAGCCCGGAGCCAAGGGACCTATTCATAAAAACAACACGATGACTGATGCAACCATCCCGACCGGGAAGACTGATGAAACCATCCCGACCGGGAAAAAATTAGATACAGCGACTTTTGGAACCGGCTGCTTCTGGTGTACGGAAGCCGTTTTCCAGGAGTTAAAAGGAGTCGTAAAAGCCGTCTCCGGTTATACAGGCGGACATGTGGCCCATCCTTCCTACGAAGAAGTTTGCAGTGGCACAACCGGCCATGCGGAAGCCCTGCAGATCACTTATGACCCTTCCGTTATCACCTATGATGAATTGCTGGAAGTATTCTGGGAAGCGCATGATCCTACCACCCTGAACAGGCAGGGGAATGATGTAGGCACCCAATATCGCAGCGCGATCTTCTATCACAATGAAGAGCAAAAGGAAAAGGCAGAGCATTATAAAGAGAAGTTGAACAAGAGCGGGGCCTATGACAAGCCGATCGTCACCGAGATCACGGCTTTCTCTAAATTCTATCCTGCGGAGGATTATCACCAGGATTATTTCAGATTACATGGCTCGCAACCTTATTGTTACCTGGTGATCAAGCCGAAAGTGGAAAAATTCGAGAAGGTGTTCAAGGACAAGCTGAAGAAGAATAATGTGCAGAAATAAAAAAACTTAAAAAGACCCGGGAGACCGGGTCTTTTTAAGTTTTCACCCTACCACTCTCTCCCTCCCCTGTCAAAGCCCTCCTGCTCATAACAAGTCCTGTTCAAAAGTTGTCAGTACGAATCACCCGTTTGTTCAGCTAAACATACTTGTGAATGTTTCGTCGATTCCTCATCATCACTGCTCAAATGATCATCCTCAGCAGTGCATGTATAAAAAAACATCCTCGCACAATCCCCTCCCTGCCTAGCGAGAAAATTTAAATTTCAATGCTGTTTAATCTTAATTTTACAACCTAACGCTAACTAGAGCTGTATAATTAAAAAAGGCACCTGAAATTGTGAGGCATGAGATATTATTTATTTCTTGATGAAAGTGGCGATCATGGGCTTGCCAATCTTAATCCGGATTTTCCGGTTTTTTTGTTGTGCGGCATTCTGATAAAAGAAGCTGATTATGAAGCAGTCAAAGAATCAATGAATGGATTAAAGCAAGCTATCTGGGGTAGCAAGGAAGTGATTTTTCATTCCAGGGACATACGTAAATGTGAAAAGGAATTCCAGAAACTTTTTGATCTGGATTTAAAGAGAATCTTTTATGAGAGATTGAATAGAATTATTTCTGAATCTTCCTATATAGTTATTGCTTCGGCTATTCAGAAACAGCGCTTTGTTGAGAATTTTGGCAAACTCGAAGATGATGTATATGAAATTGCCTTGTCCTTTGTAATTGAACAGGCTGTAATAGTATTACAGAACATTCTTGAAGCAGAGGCTCTTTCCATTGTCATTGAACGTAGGGGCAAGAGGGAGGACAAACAATTGGATGACCATTTTCAGCGTATAACTGGCAAAGGAACCGGCAGATTAACAGCCGCAGATATAAGCCATTTTAATCCTTCGTTTACGTTTCGAAACAAGAAAGAGAATATCAATGGCCTTCAATTGGCGGATTTAGTAGCATATCCTATTGCCAGGAATGTAATTGAACCTGACAGGGCGAACCCGGCTTATGATGTCCTGGAAAGGAAAATTTACAAAAAAGATGGTCATTTGCAAGGACTTAGAATATTCCCATAAAAATAAAAAGTCAAGAACAAGTCTTGACCATTTACCGATCGGGGACACCCCGGTCCAAATATTTTCAAGGCAAAGATAGCTTTTTACATGTAATTTCCCAAGTATTTTATCAATCATTTCCTATGCCTTTTATAAAATCTTTTTCTATCACCACGGATAAACAAAATCCCTTTCCTTTTAATATTCCGGCAGTAAAATTTGCAAAACAAATAGGGCTGGATAATAAGGTCACCATCTTTGTGGGGGACAATGGATGTGGCAAATCGACATTGCTGGAAAGCCTCGCCTATTTTCTGAATATTCCATTGATTGGTGGTTTTATCGGCTCGTCCACTGGCTTTGAAGCAGCAAGATTGTTGAAGCCATACCTGGAATTAGAGTGGGCCAAAAAGGTTAGCAAAGGGTTCTTTTTCCGGGCAGAAGATTTCAGTGATTTTATAAATGCGGTGGAAAGAGAAAAAAGTAAAATAGAAAAGGACCTTAGCGAATTAAGGGGGCAGGTAGAAGACTCGATCATTGAAAAAATGAGCGAAAGCATGAACTACTCCCTTTATGAGACGCGAAAGCAGTATGGTGCAGATATGCAGGCCTTTTCACATGGAGAAGCATACTTGACCATATTGCAAACGAGAATATTGGATAAAGGCATCTATCTGCTGGATGAACCTGAAGCCGCACTTTCACCACTAAAGCAGTTGTCACTGATTGCTTTAATCCTGGAAGTATTAAAAAAGGGAAACACCCAGTTTATTATCGCTACGCATTCGCCCATATTAATGGGAATGCCGGATGCAACTCTTTACGAAATACAAGAAGATAGCATGCAGCAGGTTAAATATAAGGAAACTGACCATTATAGGATCACTAAAACTTTTTTGGATAACCCGGAATATTACTTACGACACTTGAAATAATTGTAACCATTGCTGCCTCTGGCAGAATATCACAAAAAGCAAAGAGGAGATTTAACGGGCTGGGGCTGATACAATATCTACCTTGCGCAATTCCAATAAGTTAAGAGCATTGGATTCCAGCCCTTTCACCCGGGGGTTCAGCAGGCGAACGGACTCATCGTACCAGAGGGGGATGACCGGGGCCGCATCGATGACCAGCTGGTCCATTTGCCGGTAGAGGTTATACCGCAGGGAGTCCCTGGTTTCCAGGAGGGCCTGTTCGTAGAGACGGTCAAATGCGGGGTCTTTATAACGGGTATAGTTGGGGGGCGCCGGATTTTTGGAATAGAATACGCTCAGGTAGTTTTCTGCGTCGGGATAATCGGCGATCCAGCTTCCCCGGAAGAAGAGGGCCTGCGAACGGGCGGTCTGTTCCAGCAAGAGACTTTTCTGTACCACTTCCACCTGTATTTTAAAGCCGAACTCTTCCAGCTCTTTGGCTATAAAGCTGGAGAAATCCGCATAGTTGGCAATGGTCAATAGTTTGATGGGCGGCATACCCTTCCCGTCGGGATAGCCGGCGTCTACCAGGAGCCGGCGGGTAAGAGTGGGATCGTAGTGATAGCCTTTTACCAGGGAGGAATCGAAGGAAGGCAGGCCGGCGGGTACGAATCCACTCTCGGCGGGAATACCCAGGGAATTCTTCAGGTACAACATCATTTTGCGGCGGTCGAATCCATAATTGATGGCCTGTCGCACCTTTCTCCAGCGCAAGGGAGAGCCCTTTACCAGGTCATTGGCCGTATCGACCAGGATGCCCAGGTATTCCGTATTGAGCTGGGGAGAGGCCGCTAAGATGATCTTATCTTTCCATTGCTGTTTGAGCTCTCCTTTTTTATTCAATACCTCGTCTTTGAAGGAGGGATCTATCTCATTGAGGAAGTCGAGCTGTCCCTGCCGGAATAAAAGGAATTCCGTAGCCTTCTCATCGAAGAGGGTTATTTTGACCGCATCCAGGTAAGGCAAGGGCCGGCCGGCGCTATCTTCCTCAAAATAGTGGTCATTTTTTAACAGGATGAGGGCCTGGCCTTCCTCCCAGGATTTGAACCGGAAGGGGCCGGTACCGCAGGGATGATTGCGAAAGTCCTTCCCGTAACGCGATACCACTTCCCTTGGAACGACAGAGCAATATTCCATGCTGAGCAGGCCGAGGATAGGATTGAAAGGGCTGACCAGCTTCAGTTGGAATGTGCTGTCGTCGATGGCCCGGAAGGGCCCGGCTGATTCGATCCGGTTGTTGAAGATCCAGGCCCCGCTGCTGGCGGTAGCCGGGTCGATGATCCGGGAAAAGCTGTAAACGATATCGGCCGCCGTCATCCGTCTTCCTTTACCACCGGGGAACGCATCATTGTCGTGAAAATAGACGTCGGTCCGCAGATGAAAGAGCCAGGTCTTCCTATCCGCCGACACTTCCCAGGTCTTTGCCAGGCAGGGAACGAAATGAAGGGCTGCATCCGTCTCCACGAGGGTATTGTACAACTGGTGAATGGGCCACATGATCGACCGGTTCTTCGCAAAAGCCGGGTCCAGGGTAGCGATGCCGTCCGTCTCGTTATAGTGAAAGACTTTTTTCCCGTCCTGTATAGCGGGGGACGAACAGGCTGCCAACTGCAGGACAAGCGCTACGAGCCAGGGAAACGGCGACAACGGCAAGCCGCTCGTATATTTTAAGAATGGAAATGTAAAATGTTTATATACCTTCATTTTTTGAGAGCCTAACATTAAAATTAAGCAATGCGTCGCGTAATCGTACTTATCGTTGGATACTCCTTTTTTATTGTTCCTTTCTGTTCCGCTCAACTGGCCGCCGGGGAAAAAGAAAAATTCACTCATGCCGATACCCTGCGGGGGTCTATCACTCCTGAACGCGCCTGGTGGAATGTGCTCCATTATGATATCCAGGTGACCCCGGACTATGATAAGAAGTCCATCAAGGGGATAACCAGTATCCGGTTGCAGGCGATCGCGGCCGGCCGGGTGCTGCAGGTCGATTTGCAGGAGCCTATGCGCATCCTTTCCATTCGCTGGCGCAATAATACCCTGAAATTTAAACGGGAGGGGAATGCATTCCATGTCTACCTGCCCCGGACCATGAAAAAGGGAAGTATCGAGACCCTGACGGTGAATTATGAAGGAACTCCCCGCGTAGCCGTCCATCCGCCCTGGGATGGTGGCTGGATCTGGACAAAGGACAAATTGGGCCGCCCCTGGATGAGCGTTGCCTGCCAGGGCCTGGGAGCCAGTGTCTGGTATCCCTGCAAGGATCATCAAAGCGACGAGCCGGATAGCGGCGCCACGCTGAGCATCACCGTTCCCGATACGCTGGTGGCGGTCGGCAATGGCAGGCTCCTGGGTAAATCAGCGCCCGCCAATGGAATGACTACTTATACCTGGAAGGTGGTCAACCCGATCAACAATTATGATATCATTCCGTATATCGGTAAATATGTGACCTGGCACGAAGATTATCCGGGAGAGAAAGGCAAACTGGATTGCGATTTCTGGGTGCTGGATTACGAGTTGGATACGGCTAAGGCACAGTTCAAACAAGTGGACAGTATGCTGCATTGTTTTGAATCCTGGATGGGGCCCTACCCTTTTTATGAAGACGGGTATAAGCTGGTGCAGGCTCCTCATTTAGGGATGGAGCATCAGAGCGCAGTGGCCTATGGCAATCATTTTGCCAATGGCTATCTGGGCCGGGACCTTTCGGGAACGGGCTGGGGGCTGAAATGGGATTTCATCATCGTACATGAGAGCGGGCATGAATGGTTTGGCAATAGCATTACCTCCAATGATCTGGCCGATATGTGGATTCACGAGAGCTTTACCAATTATTCCGAGACCTTGTACACCACCTGCCAGGATGGGGTGGAAGCCGGCAATGATTATGTGATCGGCACCCGGGCGAATATCCGTAATGATAAGCCCATTATCGGCGTTTATGGAGTAAATAATGAAGGTTCCGGCGACATGTACTATAAGGGAGGCAATATGTTGCATATGATCCGGCAGATCCTGGGAGATGAGGGATACCGGGGACTGTTGCACGGACTCGGCACCGACTTCTATCATAAGACCGTTACGACGCAGCAGGTAGAGGCCTATATCAGCCGGTATGCTAAAAAAGATCTTTCCAAAATATTCGACCAGTACCTGCGGACGACGAAGATCCCCGTGCTGGAATATAAGATGAACAGTAATACGCTGGTGTCCTATCACTGGACGAATTGCGTAAAGGGGTTTAACATGCCCTTGAAGGTAGCAGTAGCCGGTCAGCCCGGGCAATGGATCACCCCCACCGAAGACTGGCAGACCTTATCGCTGGCGCCCGGGGCTGACCCCAATTTTTCTGTTGACCGTAATTTTTATGTCACGGTAAAAAAACTGGGCTAAATTTACGCCATGAGCACAATCCGGCGGCAGAGCATCATTTCTTCGGTAATCGTGTATGGAGGTTTTGCCCTTGGCTTTTTAAATACGATCCTTTTTACGAAATGGTTTACCCCGGATCAATACGGGCTGATAGGCATGTTCATGGCCATGGCCAACGTGATGTATTCCTTTGCCAACCTGGGCATGCAGAATTATATCTACAAGTTTTATCCTTATTATAATGACAACCTCTCCGTGAAGGAGAACGATATGATGAGCTGGGCCCTGCTGACCAGCTTTCTGGGGTTTATACTGGTCATGACGGGGGGACTGGCTTTTAAGGACCTGGTAGTCCGGAAATACGAAGCGCAATCCGCCGATTTTGTAAAATATTATTACTGGACCTTTCTCTTCGGTTTTGGGCTGACCTTTTTTTCCTTGCTGGAAGCCTTTGCCTGGCAGCTAAAGAAATCCGTCCTTACTACCTATTTGCGGGAGGCGCAGTTCCGCCTTTTTACCCTGGTATTGATCCTGCTCTCGTTTGCCGGAATCCTGAAGAGTTTTGACACTTTTATAAAGATCTTTGCCTTCACCTATATCCTGACGGCGCTGATCCTGCTGATCTACCTGGTCGTTGAAAAGAAGCTGTATTTCCATTTCTCCCCCAGCCGGGTCAGCAAAAAATTCTTCCGGAAGATCGTAACACAGGCCAGCCTGGTATGGAGCGGCAGCCTGGTGTACAATATCTCCACCTATTTTGCCCAGTTCGTCATTGCGGCCGTCGTTCCCGGGGGGCTGGCTTTCGTGGGAGTATTCAACCTGGCATATAATATCGCCAGCCTGATACAGGCTCCGCAGCGGGTGATCATCGCCGCGGCCATTGCGCCTTTATCCCAGGCCTGGAAAGACAAGGATTATGGAAAGATCAACCGGATCTACCACCGGTCTTCCATCAACCAACTGATCTTTTCCGTCGGCATGTTCGTCCTGATCTGGATTAATTTTACCGATGGGGTGCTGACCTTCCATTTAAGGAATGATTACCTGGCTGCCCGGTATGTTTTCCTGTTCATCGGGCTGATGCGGATCATCGATATGGGGACGGGGCTGAATAGTCAGATGATCGCCACTTCCACTTTCTGGCGGTTTGACTTTTTTACGGGCATTACGTTGGTGGTGCTGACGCTGCCGCTGAATTATGTGCTGGCAAAAAAGTGGGGGGTAACCGGTCCGGCCATTGCCGACCTGGTCACTTTTACTATCTACAATGGGATCCGCTGTGGGTTCCTTTACGTAAAATTCAAGATGCAGCCTTTTACGTTCAAATCTCTTTATACTTTATTCCTGGGGCTGGCGGGGTATTTTATCTGCCATATTCTGTTCGAGTCCTACCATGGATTTCCCGGACTCTTCCTGCGTAGTATTGTCTTTATCGGGATCTTTGGCAGCGGAGTGATCGGGCTGCATCTCTCCGAAGATGTTCTGCCGGTATGGAATACGTTGAAGAAAAGGATGGGAATGGGGAAATAAGCGAGGCTCAGCGCGGGATCTGGCCCTGGTCGGAAGCAGCGGGCTGACCGGATGCAGGGGCCTGATCCGGGATCCTGCCTGCTCCAACATAATGCCGGTCATAATACCCGTCGTTCATATCGCTGATCATGACGCCGGAGATGCTGGCATGGATGAATTTATTGTTGCGCAGGTAGACGCCTACATGGGTAACGGCCCTGTGTTTGCCCAGGGTATGGAAGAAGACCAGGTCGCCTTCCTGTAGTTCTTCGCGCCGGATCCTCCGGGTAGCTTCATATTGCTCTTTCGAGGTGCGGGGCAGGGCTGCTACGCCGTATACAGAAGACAGGAGCAGGAAAGCGAAGGCCGAGCAGTCGATACCACCGCGGGTGGTGCCGCCGTAATGGTAAGGGGCGCCATACCAGTATTCCATGAAGCTCAGCAATTTTGGGTTGTCCATTTCTTCTACGCTGGCGTTCTCCAGGATGGCATATTTAAACTGAAGGGCCGGATAGTTCTCGATCTCGCCGGATGCGTATCCTGCGTGGCCGGTATTGTTGTTGGATAGGTTGGCTGTCGTAACGGAGCTGCCGGTGTTATCCCGGCGGGCGTCCGGCTTGATAGCAATATTATTGATAAATTGAATAGAAGAACCGGAGGAAGACGTCGTACGGGTAGTGGTAGCCGAAGGGGTTGGCCTGTTGGTGGTGGGCCTGGAGCTGCTGCAACTGGTTGCGAGACAAGCAAGAGACAGTATGAAAAAGAGATTTTTCAACATATTTTTCACTTAATCGGACCACCGGTTCGACGCCGGAGAGCCGGTGTTAACGATTGGTCGCTGAAGGGCTGTATTTTGATTTTGAACCCGGGGCGCCAACCAAAGATATTGGCATGGATTGCAAATGTAGCAAAAAATTTGCCAAAGTGACCGTTTTGGGGGATTGAATCGCGAGGATCCGGCCGGTATTTTCGGTTGCCAAAGTTTTTTTGCGGAAAACACGATTTTTTGAATACGGGTATTTTTTGTTATTATTTTTGCTAACAACTTGAAACCTTATTTATGAAAAGTAGTGTGGCACTAGGAGTTATGGGTATGATTAACATTAGATTATACGATATTTTCAGAAAAGACCTGCATCTTCCGGATGAAAAGGCGCATGATTTGGTAGAGGCTATCGATGAAACCGTGAAAGGGAGCCAGGAGGAGAGTTTGAAGGGGGTGGCGACTATGGAATTCGTCAAGGAAGAGATCGGGGCTACCAAAGAGTTTGTCAAGGGGGAGATCCAGGCTACGAAGGAGTTTGTCAAAGAGGAGATCCAGGCTACCAAGGAATTCGTCAAAGAGGAAATCCAGGCTACGAAGGATTTTGTCAGAGAGGAGATCCAGGTTACCAAGGATTTTGTTAAATCTGAAATCAACAGGGTAGAGCTTAAGGTGGAACAGACAAAAAGCGAATTGACCAAGGCTATTTATCTGACCAGCCTTATTCAGGTTCTGGTAATTATCGGCTCTATAATAGGCATCATTAGTTTTATATTCCGGAAATGAACCCTTTCGCAAGGACCTGTGGAAAGAATGTGCTTTTTCTAAACAAGCAATGTTGGATTTTGTTAGTTAATTGCAGGTCCTTATGTCTAAATTTTCACATCTACATACCCATACGCAATTCTCCCTCCTGGACGGAGCGGCTTCTATTCAAAGTCTTTATAAGAAAGCGGTGAAGGATGGCATGCCGGCGCTCGCTATTACCGACCACGGGAATATGTTCGGCGCCTTTGAATTTGTGGCGGAAGCCTATAAGCACAAGAACGAGGATGGCACTCTAAAGGTGAAGCCCATCGTGGGCTGTGAATTTTACGTGGTGGAGGACCGGCACCGGAAGGTATTCACCAAGGAGCAGCGGGACGAGCGTTATCACCAGGTCCTGCTGGCCAAGAACAAAGTGGGCTACCAGAATCTCATTAAGCTGACTTCCCTGGGCTATATGGAAGGGATGTACAGCAAATATCCCCGTATCGATAAGGAGCTTATTCTGAAATACCATGAAGGGCTGATCGCCACGACCTGCTGTATCGGGGCCTATGTTCCCCAGACTATTTTACATGACGGAGAGGAGAAAGCCGAGAAGGAGTTCAAATGGTGGCTGGATATCTTCGGAGAGGATTACATTATCGAGCTGCAACGGCATAATATCAAGGAGCAGGAGGTGATCAACCAGATGCTGCTGAAGTTTGCGAAGAAATACAATGTTCCCGTCATTGCCACCAATGATAGTCATTATACGGACCGGGACGATTATAATGCGCATGATATCCTGCTTTGTATCAATACGGGGGAGAAGCAAAGCACGCCGGGTTATGATGATTTTGTGAATGATGATGCCAGTACGAAGAGCCGGCGTTTTAAGTTCCCGAATGACCAGTTCTATTTCAAGACCACCGAAGAGATGAGCAAGCTCTTCCACGATATACCGGAAGCGATCGACAATACCAATCTCGTCGCCTCCAAGGTGGAAGTACTGAATCTGAAGAAGGATATCATGCTGCCGAATTTTCCTGTCCCGGCAGAGTTCCAGATCCATGCGGAAAGCACGCTCAACCAATGGGAATATCTCCGCCATATTACCCAGGAAGGGGCTAAGCTGCGCTATAGCGACCTGACACCCGAGATACAGGAGCGGCTGGACTTCGAATTGTTCACGATCAAAACGATGGGATTCGCGGGGTATTTCTTAATCGTGAGCGATTTCATCAAGGCGGGACGGGATATGGGCGTCTTCATCGGCCCGGGCCGTGGATCGGCGGCGGGTAGCGTGGTAGCCTATTGCATCGGCATTACCAATATCGATCCGATCAAATACGATCTGCTGTTCGAGCGGTTTCTGAACCCCGATCGTAAGTCGATGCCCGATATCGATACAGACTTCGATGATGAGGGCCGGGGAAAAGTAATAGAGTATGTGGTGGGAAAATACGGCCGGAACCAGGTGGCCCAGATCGTCACCTATGGTACGATGGCGGCCAAGATGAGTATCAAGGACGTGGCGCGCGCACTGGACCTTCCCCTGGTTGAATCCAATGCCCTGGCCAAGCTGGTGCCGGACAGGCCGGGGATCGAACTGAAAAGGGTGTTGCACGCCCCTATGACTCCTAAGGACGGGGAGAAATCCCTGGAGGAGAAAGACGGAGTGGGATCGGACGACATGGAGAATGTGAAGAAGATCAGGGAAATATATAGAGGCGACGATATCCGGAGCCGGGTGCTGCATGAGGCGGAACGCCTGGAAGGGTCGGTACGGAGCACGGGGCTTCATGCTGCGGGCATTATCATTGCTCCGGAAGACCTGCTGAATATCATTCCTATCTGTACGGCCAAGGACTCGAACCTGCTGGTGACGCAGATCGAAGGGAGTATTATCGAAGACGCCGGCGTTATCAAAATGGACTTTCTGGGGTTAAGGACCCTGAATATCCTCAAGACGGCGTTGGAGCTTATTAAAGAAAATCATGGGGTGACCATCGATATCGACCTGATCCCCCTCGATGATGAGGAGACTTTTGCGCTTTATCAACGGGCGGAAACGATCGGGACATTCCAGTTTGAAAGTCCCGGTATGCAGAAATACCTCCGCGACCTGAAACCGGACCGGTTCAATGACCTGATCGCGATGAACGCCCTATATCGTCCCGGTCCCATTGCCTATATTCCCAATTATATCGATCGTAAACATGGCAGAGAAGATATCGTCTTCGACCTGCCGGAAATGGAAGAATACCTGAAAGACACTTATGGGATCACGGTCTACCAGGAGCAGGTCATGTTGCTGGCGCAGAAACTGGCCGGATTTAGCAAGGGGGATGCGGACGTACTGCGGAAGGCGATGGGTAAAAAGCAGAAATCCATCCTGGACAAGATGAAAAGCCAGTTTATCAAAGGCGCTACGGCCAAGGGGCTGGACTCCGGTAAGCTGGAAAAGATATGGACGGACTGGGAGGCATTCGCCCAGTATGCGTTTAACAAATCGCACTCTACCTGTTATGCCTATGTGGCTTATCAGACCGCTTATTTAAAAGCCCACTACCCTTCCGAGTATATGGCGGCGGTGCTGAACCATGCAGGCAGCATCGAAAAGATCACTTTCTTCATGGAAGAGTGTAAGCGGATGGGACTGAAGGTATTGGGTCCGGACATCAATGAATCGAAGAAAGGATTTGCTGTCAACCAGCGCGGGGAAGTCCGGGTGGGACTGGGAGGGCTGAAAGGCGTGGGTGAGGCTGCCGTAGAAGGGATTATCGAGGAGCGAGTGAAAGGAGGGCCTTATAAATCCATGTTCGATCTGATCAAACGGATCAACCAGCGGACCGTTAACAAAAAGACATTGGAAAGCCTTGCTTATGCGGGGGGATTCGATTGTTTCACCGAATTCCACCGGGCGCAGTATTTCTTTACTCCGCAGGGGGATACGGCTACGGGACTGGAGAAGATCATCAAGTTCGGGAACGTCTACCAGACGAACTCAACGCAGAGCAGCAATAGCCTGTTCGGCGACCTGGTCATGCCGGATATCGCCACTCCGAAGATCCCTAATTGTGAACCCTGGAGCCTGACAGAGTTACTGAATTTTGAAAAAGAGGTGACGGGCATGTTCATGAGCGGGCATCCCCTGGACCATTTCAAGTTCGAGATCACACATTACGGCATTACACAGCTGGGAGAATATAATGAGATAAAAGATGCTATAAGCCTGCAGGCAAATCCCGGCAAGCCCTTCCGGCTGGCAGGGCTGGTGGTGGATGCACAGCACCGGGTCAGCAAGACAGGCAAGCAATTCGGCTCTCTTACCATCGAGGATTATACGGGTAAAGCGGAGTTCATGTTATGGAGCGAGGACTATGCCCGGTATTCCAATTATCTTGAAAAGGGGAAGAATCTGTTCATAATGGGGAGCTTCAAGACGCGATTCAACAAAGCTGAGTTCGAGTTCAGGATAGATCGGATGATGCTCCTGGAAAGCATCAAACCCATTCTGACCAAACAGGTGATCATGGATGTGGAAGCCCGTTTTATCAATGCGGAGCTGGTGCAGTTCATCGAGACCAATCTTAAAAAATACCCTGGGAAGTCTTCTCTGAAGTTCAATATCAAGGAGCCGAGGACCAATGCAAGGGTCAGCATGTATACGCTGGGGACCGGATTTGAAATGAATGACGAAATGACTGCTTTTTTGGAGCGAACGCCGGAGATGGAGGTGCAGGTAGTCACTGTTTAGGTCAGTGGAGTGCCAAAAATGAATCTGGACGGCTTTTTGCAATAAGGTTCTTTAATTCGTTGGACAGCAAGGTGATGGGAGGGAAAAGATTTCAACTAGTCGAGGATTTTAGTGGATTGTCGCTTGCCTGACCAAAAAAGTGACCGGTTAGTCGGATATTTGTAGGGTAAAAAATACATCATATAAACATAAAAAACACTCAATCATGGCTTTAGAATTAACAGATACCAATTTCCAGGACAAGGTGATCTCCTCCGATAAACTGACCATTGTAGATTTCTGGGCAGAATGGTGTGGTCCCTGTCGCGCTATCGGACCGGTCATCGAAGAACTGTCCAAGGAATATGACGGCAAGATCAATGTGGGCAAGGTGAATGTGGATCACAATCCCCAGTTGTCCGTCAACTATGGCATCACGAGCATCCCCGCGATCCTTTTCATCAAAGGTGGCAAGGTAGTCGACAAGCTGGTTGGCGCTCAACCCAAGTCCAATTTCGTCAAGAAAATCGAGTCGCATATATAGAGTTCGCTTATATAAAAAAGAGTTAGAAGAGCCCGTGCAGTGATGCGCGGGTTTTTTTGCGCCGGAAATTTTAATTTACTTACTTTCATCCGGAAATAATGTCCTTTTAATGGTCGGATGGAGCCTTCGAGTTCATCCGTAAAAGTGTAACCAGCCTGCTATGAGAGAACTGACGTTTCTTATCCTTTTTTGTTTGGCCAGAAACTTTACGATTACCGCACAACCCTTCCAGAAAACCGTGCAGGATGCGTATCTCATTACCAGGATGGTAGAGAAGTTCCATATACAACCCCGTCCCCTGAATGATGAAATGTCTTCGGCGATCTATTCCCAATTATTGGAAGCCCTGGATGATCAGCGGTTTTTTTTTACGCAAAAGGATATCCATGCGCTATCCGTTTACCAGTTCCGGCTGGATGAGGAGATCAATAATCAACAATCCGGCTTTCTTCAGTTATTGGTGGGTATTTACACACAAAGGCTGATACAGGTGGATACGATGATCGACCATATTTTGGGCAAGGCGTTCAATTTTTCTATCCGCGAAAAATATACCGTAGCAGAGGATACCTCCTACCCGGCAGATATAGACGGTATGCATACCAAAATATATAAGCTACTGAAAGCTTATGTGTTGACCTCCATCGCGAATTATTCCGTTGTCTCCAGCCGGCCCCTTACTAAAAATTTAACCGACAGCCTGGAATCCCGCTATCGAAAAAAGGCGGGGTTGTCCGTTAAGCGATCCATCAAAAGGATCCTGCAAAGCCCCATGGGCGTCGACAATACCATCGGCATCAGCTACTGCCAGGCGCTGGCAGCCTGTTATGATCCGCATACGGCCTATTTTCCACCGGAGGAGAAGGATGCTTTTGAAGGACAACTGGGCAATAAGGCGCTCGGCTTCGGTCTCTCTCTCAACGAAGACGAAGACGGCAAAACACAGATCGGCCGTCTGAAACCGGGAAGTCCCGCCTTCCAGAGCGGCGGCTTAAATGAAGGAGATAAGATCCTCTCCATTCAATGGGATGAGAAGGAAGCGATCGATGTATCCGGCGCCTCCCTGCCCGAGATCAGCGAGATGCTGGCCACCACAGGGGGAACGAAGATGACGATGGTCGTTAAAAAAGCGGACGGCACCACCCGGCCCGTAACCCTGCACAAGGAAAGACTGAATAAGGAAGAGGACGAGGATAAAGTAAAGGGCTTTGTCCTGAAGGGCGCCAGAACGATCGGCTATATTTCCCTGCCGGCCTTCTATACCGACTGGGAGGATAATAGAGGGATCAATGGCTGCGCCAATGACGTTGCCAGGGAGATCATCAAAATGAAGAAAGAGAATATGGAAGGGCTGGTCCTGGACCTGCGTTATAATGGAGGCGGCTCCATCGAGGAGGCCGTGGAGTTATCCGGTATCTTTATTGACGCCGGTCCGGTAGCGCAGATAAAAACAAAAGACCCTAAGATCGTTACGCTGAAAGATGTCAACCGGGGAACCGTCTGGGATGGCCCCCTGCTCTTATTGGTCAACGGGTCCAGCGCTTCCGCTTCGGAAATGGTAGCCGGTACTTTACAGGATTATAACCGGGCGCTGATCGTGGGCTCCCCCACCTATGGGAAGGCTACCGCGCAGGTGGTGCTGCCCATGGATACCAGCCTCAACCTGGACACCTATACCGGCCATTCGGAAGCCGCCAGCTATATCAAAATCACTACGTCCAGGTTATACCGGATCTCCGGCGCCACGGCTCAGATGAGCGGGGTACAACCCAATATCTCTTTGCCGGAACCGGCGAATGCCCTGCAGCAACGGGAGGCGGATGAGAAATTCGCGCTCCGGGCCCCTGTCATCGAGGCCAATAAATATTATAAACCGTTGGCTCCTTTGCCGATAGAAGCGCTGGAAGCCAGCGCTCAAAAAGAAATAGCCACTGACTCCTTTTTCAGGGAGGCGCTTGCTCATGTGGGACCTTCCAAAAAGCCGGCCAACCGTCCGGACCTTTCCCTGTTCATAGACGATGCCCTGCAAAGAGCATCGGCACGCGCAGGAGCGGCGGGGACTGGTGCGGGAGCGGCGACGGCTGATCAGCCGGATAAGAGCTCCGTATTCACAGTGACCAACCTGGCTTATGAAAAACAACGGTTGCAATCCGATCCGGAATTACAGGCGATAAACGAGGAGAGGAAAAAGATCGTACGGATCGACCCTTATATTAAGATGGCTTATCAACTGGCGTCCGTAATGGCAAAATAATTATAAACCCCCTTTTTATGAACACTCTTTTTACGAACCCGAAACATGGCTTTTTTGCGCTGCTGCTGTTATGCCTGGTTACCACCTCCAGAGCCCAGGACATGAACAATCCCGGAGATTATATAACGGCCATCACCAAAGCCCGGGGCGAGATGGATACCAAGTATATGCAATACCTGAGCGCCACCGCTCATAGCCGGAGGGCCCGCAAGGTGGAGAAGCTCCGGCAGGAAGTATTGGACAATATCACGGAAAGCCGGTATAAGACGACGGATCTGCCTCTTTATAAGGGAGATAATTCGCTGCGGAAAGGCAGTATCGATTATATCCAGTTATGCTATATCGTCTTCAGCGAAGATTATAAGAAAATAGTCAATATGGAAGAACTGGCCGAGCAGTCGGTCGATGAAATGCAAGCCTATCTCTTATTACAGGAGAAAGTAGGCGAAAAACTCAACCAGGGATCCGCGGACCTGGAAAAGATCACGAAGGACTTCGCCGCGAAATATAATGTCACGCTGACCACGGGAAAAAATGCCCTCGGCGATAAGATGGAGACGGCGGGCAAGCTCAACACCTATATCAATTCCATATACATCATCTTTTTCAAATGTAATTGGATGGACGGGCAGATGGTGCAGGCCATGAACGACAAAAAGGTGAATGAAGTGGAGCAGTCGCGGAGCGCCTTGCTGCAGTACGCCACGGAAGGATTGAAAGCGCTGGATACGCTTAAACCCTTCCAGGGAGACCCTTCTCTGGCCAATGCCTGCAAGCAGGTCTTGCATTTTTACAAGCAGACGGCCGAAAAAGATATTCCCAGACTGACGGATTTTTATCTCAAACAGGAAGAATTCGCCAAGCTTAAGAAATCATTCGATGACAAGTCTTCCGGCAGTCGTACGCAGGAGGATGTCAACAATTTCAATAAAGCCGTCAAGGAGGTGAATGCATCCGTCAATTCATTCAACCAAACGAATAGCCAGGTGAATAATGGCCGCAATCAGGCGCTGAAAACCTGGGAGGAGACGGAGAAGAGGTTTGCGGATGAGCATATGCCGCATTATAAATAGGGAGTATAAACCGTCATTTCCCGTGGCGCAATTCATTGATCGTATCCCAGGCTGCAAAGGGAACGGAATAGCCGCCCGTATCCAGGCTAACATCCTGAAAATTCTTTTTTAATGAAAGATAATCGGAGGAGCTGCATTTTGTCCGATAGAGAAATACGGACCGGAGGTGTTTGAGTCTTTGCAAGGACCGGACACCTTCCGCCGTTATGTTGGTCCCGCAGAGGTTAAGAAATCTCAGTTCAGGCAGAGACGCCAGTTGGGTAAACCCACGATCTCCGATCAGCGTATTGTTCAGGTGCAGGACGGTGAGCGCTTTGCAGGATGCGATCGTCGTCATCGCACTATCGCCGATAGGCTGATCGCCCAGCCTGAGCCAAAGTAACTGCCGGCGCAAGGGCAGAAGCAGGGCCATGTCCTTATCCGTGATCCCCACCGCATTGACAAAGTTAACCGACAGGTAATGGCTGTTTTTTGCGATGGGTATGACCAGCACCTGCCTGGCCTTCAGGGCTTCTATATCCTTTTCAGGCGCCGGTTCTACGGGATCGACCGGCAGGAGCGGAGGTATTTTCAAGTCATCCTTTCCGCTATTTTTGCCAGTCTGCAAAGCCAGCAGAAAGGTCGCGGCCACGGCGGTCTGCGGCAGGTCCTTCACTTTTTTGGAGAAGCTTGCACCCTGCGCCACCCACCACTGGAAAAGCGCTATTTCGCTTTCTTTCAGCGAAGGCTTGCTGCGGGGCGGCATGTGATGATCTTCTTCCGCAGGCAATAGTAATCTCTCTATCAATTCACTTTCGGCCGGTCCGGAGGCATGGAGGACCAGTCCATCCTTTCCGCCTTTCATGATCGAGGCGGAATCGTCCAGCCGAAGTCCGCCCTTTTGCCGGTCCGGTCCATGGCAGCTATAGCAGTGCACCTGCAGCATCGGCTGTATGATATCGGCGTAAACGACCGCTTCCCGGATATCGGGTATCGGCCGGCGGGCAGCTATAACGGCTTTCGGTCCTTTGAAGGAGGCCGTCAGGTAATCCGGTCCATGGGTCAGGGATCCGCCTAAATGTCCCGTGACAACTATCAGCAGCGTCAGCCCGATCGTGGAAGCCGTATAAACCCTTCCTTTTTCCTGCTTCAGGCTTTTTACGAAAAGAAGTCCGGACAGCGCCAACACGGAAAATCCCATCCACATATGTGTGTTCACCAGGCTTGGGTCATAGTCCCCGTCAATGGATAAAAGGTATCCTGTCAGACAGGAGAAGAGAGCGGAAAGCATGCCGGCACACCATATTACTTTCACCGCCGCAGTCGGCAGGGCGTATTTGGGATAGCGCGACAATGCTTCCAACAGAAGCCCGGTGAGCAGGATGCCGATCGGTAGATGGACCAGTACCGGATGGAAGCGCCCTATGAATGCTGTGATGGATAACAAGGGTTAGGTGTTTAAGTATCTTTTGCGCAACAGGTGCATCATATAAACGTTGATAGCCCATTGGTCGGCCAGGGGCTGGCGTGTATAGGGCAGGGCAGGCATATAATCGGGAGGACCGAATTCCGTCAGGATCGTAAGGCTTTCCCCGAGCCGCTGCTTGCGGGCTACCACCTTATCCCACCAGGCCAGGTGGGCATTCACGCAGTCGGCCCATTCGGGAGCCCGCGGATCGTTCACCTGCGGACCGTCGGGGTGACCTACTCGGGAATGGATATGGTCCACTCTTTCCAGGGCAAGATCCACGGTTGCCTGCTGATCTTCCAGCAGGCTATTATGTACATTCGTCCAATGAGAGATATCGAGGGTGAGGCGTAAGCCGGGGTTTTTTTCGATAAAATAGCGGGTGGCCGGCGCTGAAAACAACATGCGGGAGCGGTGTGTTTCATGAAGGATGCGGATGCCGGTCTTTGCCGACAGTTCGAGGGTGTGATCGATAAACAGCTGGTTGTCCTGCTGGCTGAAAAAGTCCCGGCCCGAATGGCAGTTGATATAGATGGGGCGTTGCCAGGGATTGGAAGCGGCCGCCCCGATCATCTTCTTAAAATGGTCGAGGTGATCCGGAGCGTCGGGCTGGTCGCCGGAAACCAATAGTCCCAGGTCCAGCCGGTATTTGTCCAGGGCTGCAAAAAGAGCCTGCTGCTTCGGCTTTTCCAGCGGCCACCAGATCTCTATTCCGTCATATCCTTCTTTGTTGACCTGTGCGCAATAATCGTCTATACTGCCTTTGAAGCCCCAGTCTGTAGCCAGGACCTTTAAACTGAAACCCGGGTGCGGCCTGTTGATGGGCGCCGGGGCTGTCCAGCCATCGAGGGAGGCCAGCAGCAGGGCGGATGTCGCGGAGGTCGTAGACTGTATGAAATTTCTTCGGTTATAGCGCATAGTTAGTCCAATTAAAGCCGGTGGCATTCATTAAGCAATGATATCTTCGATCACCTGTCCTGCTACATCCGTCAGGCGAAAAGGTCTTCCCTGAAAGGGAAAGGTGAATTGGGTATGGTCGAAGCCCAATTGATTCAGGATGGTAGCCTGTACGTCGAATACGGTGGTCTTACCGCTGACGGCGGCGTAGCCGATCTCGTCGGTCTCTCCATAGCTAAATCCTTTTTTGATGCCTCCGCCTGCCATCCAGATCGTGAAAGCGTCCACATGATGATCTCTTCCTTTAAATGGATTTTCTTTTCCATCCCGATTTTCCATCATCGGCGTCCGACCGAATTCACCTCCCCAAACGACCAGTGTCTCGTCCAGCAATCCCCGCTGTTTAAGATCGAGCAGCAGGGCCGTCTTGGCCCTATCCACTTCTTTGCATTTGGTGATCAGGCCCATGTCCACGGCTGTAGCCGGATCGGTGCCATGGCTATCCCAGCCCCAGTCGAAAAGCTGTACGAAACGAACTCCTTTTTCCACCAGCTTGCGCGCCAGCAATACGTTGTTGGCGAAGCAGGCCTTTCCTGGCCTGGTGCCATACATTTCGTGTATATAGGCCGGCTCATCATTGATATTCATGACTTCCGGCACGGCTATTTGCATCCGGTAGGCCAATTCGTACTGGGAGATGCGGGATAATATTTCAGGGTCTTTGTATTCCTGGTATTCCTGCCGGTTGACTTCATTGATGGCGTCGATGGAGGCTTTGCGCAGATCCCTATCCATTCCTTCCGGGTCTTTGATGAACAAAACCGGGTCCCCTTCGCTACGGCATTGTACTCCCTGGTAAACGGAGGGGAGGAAACCGCTGCCCCATACGCTTTTGCCGGCATCGGGAAAATGACCGCCGGAAGTGAGCACGACGAAACCCGGTAAGTTCTGGTTTTCCGATCCCAGTCCATAGGTCGCCCAGGAGCCGATGCTGGGCCTACCCAGCCGGGCGGAGCCGGTATGCATCATTAGCTGGGCGGGCGCGTGGTTGAACTGATCTGTGACCATGGCTTTTAAAAAGCTTACTTCATCGGCTACCGTTGCGAAATGCGGGAGGTAGTCGCTGACCCAGGCGCCGCTGTCGCCGCGGCGGGCAAAATTCGCCTGGGGCCCCAGCATTTTGGGTACTCCCCTGATGAAGGCGAAACGTTTGCCTTTTAACAGGGAATCGGGGCAATTCTGGCCATTCAGCTTCATGAGCTCAGGCTTGAAGTCGAACAATTCCAATTGGGAAGGAGCTCCGGCCATATGCAGATAGATCACGCTTTTTGCTTTCCCGGGGAACATAGGCAGCTTTGGGGCCAGGGGATTCGCCGGGTCAAAAACGGTGGAGGACGTATCTACTACCCCACCCTGAGTCCCGGACATGCAGCCTGGCAGCAGGGCTGCGAGCGCCAGCGCACCCAGGCCCATGGCGCTCTCTTTCAGAAAGTGTCTTCGGGTATTCACCTGCATGGCCTTTGCGTTGGCCTCCCTGACCAGGCGCTGTGTATTTAATTCTTTCCGGGTCATAATTTTCATTTAAGCGTTGGCGGTATGAAAACCGCTAATTCTTCGTAAGTACTTCATCCTGGTTTAACAAAGCGCCTGCGACCACTACATAAGCAGCCGTGGCCGGATCATTGTGCGGTCCGGGACTTCCGACCATCTCACAGGTCTTCTCCGGATCCCTCAGAAATTGCGCATAGGCCTGATCGTATAATTTTCTGAAGACGGCCAGGCCGGACGGACGGATGGGCCTGAAGAGCAGGTATTCATAGCCCCTGCTGATCACCAGGTCCTTCGGGTCTTTCGCGCCGGGACCGATCATACGGAAAGCCAGCATCCTGGACGCCTCCAGGTATACAGAGTCGTTCAGGGTGACCAGGGCCTGCAAGGGGGTGTTGGTGCGTATCCGCCGGGCGGTGCATACTTCCCGGGAAGCGGCGTCGAAAGTAATCATAGAAGGATAAGGCGCCGTCCGTTTCCAATAGGTATAGATCGCTCTTCTATACTGGTCCTGGCCGGAACTGGTCTGCCAGGATTCTCCATTATAGGGAGAGAACCAGATGCCGGAAGGTTGCCAGGGCATAACGGGAGGGCCGAACATTTTGTCACTCAGCAGGCCGGCCGCAGCCATAGCCTGGTCTCTGACCTGTTCGGAACTCAGGCGGACACGGGTACCCCGGGCATAGTATTTATTAAAGGGGTCTGTCTGCAAAACCAGCGCGGTACACCTGGAATCCTGGCGGTAGGTGGCGGACATGACTATTTCTTTCAGGCATTTTTTTATGCTCCAGTTATCCTGGTTCATGAACTTCCAGGACAGCCAATCGAGCAGTTCCTTATGCGTGGGTGCGGCCCCCTGCGTTCCCATATCTTCCAGGGTTTCCACGAGTCCGGCTCCGAAGATCTGTTCCCAGAGACGGTTTATCAGGGTCCTGGATACCAGTGGATTTTTTTTATCAGTCAGCCACATGGCCAGTCCAAGCCGGTTGCGCGGGGCATTGGCTGGAAAAGGGTTCAGGGAATGAGGTACATCGGGATCGACGGCCTTGCCTTTTACCAGCCAATTGCCTCTCTCGAATACATTCGAGCCTCTGTGCATGTCGGTTGGATTTTCCATCATGATGGGAACGACCGGCAGATCTTTTTTCAATAGGTCCCACCATATTTTCTCCGTTGCCGCATATCCCGGGAGATTGCGACCGGGCAGTTTCCGCCCGAAGCGGAGCCAGTCGAACTGCAAGCCGTTATCGGCGGGCTTTTTCAGGCGGTTATCCGTGAATGTGAGATACAGGTCGTGTACGCCGGCGGTAAGCGGTAAATCCGTGGTCATGATATCCCTGTCCCAACCCCGGGTCTTAGGCATCAGGACCTCTTTTAGAACGGGACCGCCGGTGCTGTCAAGGTGGATGACGAGGATGCCGGCGCCTGTATAGGCCGAATAGCGACAGATCAATTGATCTTTGCCACTCAGTTCCACCGCGGCGAACCTTGCCGAACCATGATTACGGAAGGTAAGGAACTTAGTGTCTTCCAGGGCGCTGTTGACGAGGTGGTCTGCCCGGATGGAATTAATAGCGGGCTGCCCGGTCTTCAAAAAGAGGGCCTGTTCATCCGCGTCCTGCGGTGATCCGTTCTTTTTCAACCAATCCACGAGTTGCAGAAGCCTGGCGCTGTCGGTGGCATCAAATTTGCGCAACAAGGGATAATCGCCATAAGTATCCTCGTCGCGGGAGTTATTGAAGAACGCCATGAAACGATAGTATTCCTCATGCTTGAAGGGATCGTAGGGATGGCTGTGGCATTGTACGCAGGCGAAGGTGGTGCCCATCAGTCCCTGCCAGGTCGTATTGACCCGGTCCAGGACGGCTGCCGTTCGAAACTCTTCATTATCCGTGCCGCCTTCGTCATTCGTCATCGTATTGCGATGAAAACCTGTCGCAATGTATTGGTTGTCGGTAGGCGCAGGCAATAAGTCGCCGGCCAGCTGTTCCGTGAGAAAGGTAGTATAGGGTTTATCATCGTTGAAAGCCCTGATCAGCCAATCACGGTATTGCCAGATGCCGGCCCGGGTACCGTCCTTCTCATAACCTCTGGAATCCGCATAGCGGGCCAGGTCGAGCCACATAGCGGCCCATTTTTCCCCGAAATGCGGGGAAGCCAGTAAAGAATCGACCAGGCTTTCGTAAGCGGTCTGCTTGTTATCATCGAGGAACCGGCGAGCCAGATCGATGGAGGGCGGTAGGCCGGTCAGGTCCAGGGAAACCCTGCGCAATAAAATTTCTTTGGGAGCTTCCGCGGAGGGTTCCAATTTTTCTTTATGTAATGCATCGAGGATAAAATAGTCGATATCGTTCTTCACCCAAGCGACACGGCCTGCCGGGATCAACCCGAATAAATGCGATGAGGGACGGGGAACTTTCACTTCTTTTACAGGAACATAGGCCCAATGATCACCCCAGCGAGCTCCTTCCCGGATCCACTGGCGCAGGATGTCTATTTCTCCGGACGGGAGGGGATCATGCCGGTAAGGCATTCTATCCTCGGGGTCTTCGAGGCTGAGCCGGCGGATCATTTCGCTGTGATCGGGATCGCCCGGAATAATAGCCGGCCGGCCGGATTTTGTATTCGCCAGGGCCTGGGAACGGAAAAGAAGGCTGAAATCGGCTTGTTGTCGAACCCCTCCGTGACAGGTGATGCAATTTTTGTTTAAGATGGGTTTGACCTGGGTGTTGAACTCGATGGGTTTACGGGAGGAGATGAGCAGCCAGGAGATGACCAGGATCAGCAGTCCTGCTGCAATCAGGAATCTTGCTTTATTATGGGAAAGCCAGTCTCTTATCATGGCAGCGGGGTTTTATTATTATGGCAAACAGACTATAATATTAAGTTTTTCAGGCAACGGCGCCAAATGGAATGGTTCCCCCAAAATCACGCAAACGGTTGTTCTGGCTGAACAACCGTTTGCGTAAAAAAGGCAGCTAATCTTAATTTTATTGCGTTTCCGAAAATCCATGAATAGTCCTTATCTTAATCCCCCAAAATTTAAAGGTTAAGGCTATTCTGCTGCAGGCATATGAAATGAAACTACTTATGACACACACTTTTAGAAGGGGGCTTTTTCTAGCCTCCCTGCTGGGCTTCAGCCGGCTGACCGGACTAGGTCAATCATTCCCTGATTTCAAAACAATAGCGCTGGATGATCTGAGCGCCTTTCGCGCGGCAGGCGCCAACTGGGCAATTGGCGGCGATGCCTGGGCAGATCCCGGGATGGCTGGCTCCCTGAAAGGAAAACCAGGAACCGGTGTCGCCTTAAATATCCTGAAGGCGGACCATAATACGCAGCTGGCTACGAAGGAGGAATTCAGGGACCTGGAACTGGAGCTGGATTTTATGATGGCAAAGGGGTCCAATTCCGGCGTTTATCTCCAGGGGCGTTATGAAGTGCAATTATTAGACAGCTGGGGGAAGCTGAACCCTGCTTTTTCAGATGTCGGCGGCATCTATCAACGATGGGACGACACACGCGGCCGTGACCATGAGGGATACCAGGGTATCGCCCCTTTACAGAATGTAGCGCGGGCGCCGGGTCTCTGGCAGCATCTTCATATCTGTTTTCATGCTCCGCGGTTTAATGAGAAAGGCGAAAAGATAGCGAATGCCGTCTTTTCACGTGTGTATCTGAACGGGGTACTGGTCCAGCAGGAAGCGGCGGTCACCGGGCCCACCCGTTCCGCCGAATTTTCCGATGAAAAGCCGACCGGACCGCTGGTGCTGCAGGGAGATCATGGTAATGTCGCTTTCCGGAATTTGCGTTACCGATCACCCGTCGACACGGCATCGGTGGCAGATAATACCGACAATCCCATTCTTCTCAGCGCGGAGGCCCACCCTTATTTGCTGCGCAGCTTTGTAAATTACGGAGGCCGGAAGCTGACCCATGTCATTTCTGCCGGTTATCCCACCCGGGCAAACTATTCCTATGATCTGAAGAGCGGGGCTCTTTTCCAGCTATGGAGAGGAGGATTCCTGGATGTGACCGATATGTGGCATGATCGGGGGGAACCGCAGGTAGCCAAGCCGCTGGGCAGCGTCATCCTGCAATCGGATGCCCCCGTACTGGCCGTCCTGGCCGACGACCAAACACCGTGGCCGGACAGCGCCGGCTTCGACGAATTCCGGAATACGGGGTATATGCTGGATGAAAGCAGGTTTGCGTCTTTCGGGTATGAATATAGTGGGCTGACCGTATCCGATAAGATCAGCGCGTTGCCGGATGGATCTTTGGAAAGGTCTCTGACAGTGACGGCTGCGCCTGAGCGCCTCTATTGCCGGCTGGCCGTTGGCAGTCTTATTGAGAATAGCGGCAAGGGGCTTTTTACGATCGGCGACAGGTCCTATTATATCCGCATCGGGGAAAAATACAAACCCTGGATACGTCAAACGCAGCATGGACAGGAATTGCTGATCCCTGTCGACAGAAATCAGCCCTCCCTCACCTATTCCATCATCTGGTAATTCTACAAAAATGACAAAATATATAATTGACCGTCTTTGTCAGGCCGGAAAAAATTGGTTCGGTCCGCTTTGCTGCCTGGCCGGATTGGTTGCTTCTCTTGATTCGCGGGCCCAGGCTGCCCGGGACACGGGTTCCCATGTACAGAAAGAAGAAGATTTTTACACGATCAAAACGTTACAGATACCGGAAGATGTTATCCTGGAAGTCGGGGGCATGGTGTTGCTGCCGAATGACGCCCTGGCGGTATGCACCCGGCACGGAGAAGTATGGATCATCTCCAATCCTTACGGGAAGGGCGGTCAGACGCCTTCTTATCATTTGTTCGCCCAGGGGTTGCACGAAGCGCTGGGGCTGAATTATATTAACGGCGACTTATACCTGACGCAACGGTCGGAGTTGACGCGGCTGCGTGACCTGGACGGGGACGGGGTGGCGGATGAATACAAGACCATTTATTCCTGGCCTTTATCCGGGAATTACCACGAATATGCCTATGGGCCCGTGTTGGACAAGGACAGTGTCATGACGGTAAACCTTAACCTGGGGTGGATCGGCTATGGAGAGAGTCTTTCCAAATGGCATGGATGGATGCTGAAGATCACTGCCGACGGCAGGATGAAGCCTTATGCCACCGGCCTTCGCTCACCGGCGGGGTTCGGGCTGAATGACAAGGGAGATATGTTCTATGCGGAGAACCAGGGCGATTGGGTGGGATCGGGCAGCATCACCGAAGTGGACGAAGGGGATTTTATGGGGAACCCGGCCGGGTTGATATGGGCGGGAGAACCCGGCAGCCCCGTCAAATTACGCAAATCCGACATTCCCGATAACAGCGAGCCCAAATATGAAGTGGCCAAGAAGGTGCCGGGGCTTAAAACGCCTTCGGTATGGTTCCCGCACACGATCCTGGGCATTTCGACATCGGGCATCCTCAGCGATGCCCATCCTGCTGAAATGGGCCCATTCGAAGGTCAGCTCTTTGTCGGCGACCAGGGGCAGAGCAAGATCATGCGGGTATACCTGGAGAAGGTGAAGGGTGTATACCAGGGTATGGTATTCCCTTTCCGCGAAGGATTCTCTTCAGGCATCCTGCGGATGGTCTGGGGTTCGGACGGCAGCATGTTCGTGGGCATGACATCGAGGGGATGGAGCTCTACGGGCGGCGGATTATATGGGCTGCAAAGGCTGGTATGGAATGGTAAAACTCCCTTCGAAATGAAAACGGTGCAGGCCAGGCCGGATGGTTTCGAGATCGCATTTACCCATCCTGTAGATGAGAAAACGGCCCGGGATGCGGCTTCCTGGAAACTGAGCAGCTTCACCTACCAATATCACCATGAATATGGCAGCCCGGTGATCAACCAGGGAAGCTGCCCGTTGAAAGCGATCGAAGTGTCGGCGGACCGGATGAGCGTGAGGCTGGTGGTGGACAGCATGCGGCTGGGCTATATTCATGAGATCCGTGCGGAGGGCGTATTGTCGGCAGATAGGAATACCCTGCTCCATAACTATGGCTATTATACGCTGAACAGGCTGCCCGACGGCGCCTCCCTGACTATCACAGCCACCAATAAGGTACATGCGGCCGAGGCTGGGCATAGGATGATGCATATGGGTGGTATGGGCCCTGAAAAGGGAATGCCGAAGGTATCCGTGAAAGCCATCGCAGGCGTTAAGCATTTGACGAAGCAACCGGCGGACTGGACTTCCGGGCCCGACCGCAACGTGCTGATCGGCACGAAACCGGGGTTGAAATTCGATGTGGAGACCATTACCGTAAAAGCAGGGGCCAGGGTAAAGCTTACTTTCCACAATAACGACGATATGCTGCATAATTTTGTCCTTACACGGCCGGATGCGGCGGAGCAGGTCGGCCAGCTGGCCTTGAAGCTGGGATTGAACGGGGAAAAGATGAGCTTTATACCGTCGAGTCCCGATGTCCTGTTCCATACGATGCTGCTGCATCCGAAAGAATCCGATACTATTTATTTCACCGCTCCTGCCAAGGCGGGGCTCTATCCCTATATCTGCAGTTATCCGGGCCACTACCTGGTGATGAAAGGCATCCTGAAAGTGACGCCCAGGTAAGGTATAAAATACAACTAATTATGATCGCTCAATCAACAAGAAATGGGGCGCTTGCGGCCCTGAAATATGGGGCTCGCCGGGCCTTAAAATATGGTGCTCTTCTGGTCCTGCCGTTAATGTTGCTTTGCCGTGGCTATGCGCAAAAAGCGGCCCATCCGAAAGAGGCGGTGGACTATGTCAATCCTTTGGCCGGATCGCCTTTTGCAGGATTTGCGCCGGGGCTGGAAGGGGGCGGAACGACGCCGATCGTCGGACGTCCTTATGCCATGACTAATTTTGTCGTGCAGACCCATGAGAACAAGATGAGCCGGATGCCCTATATCTATGAGGACAGCACGGTCATCGGCTTTATGGCCACCCATCAGCCGACGGTCTGGATGGGGGATTACGGGTATGTGTCGGTAATGCCGGGTATCGGGGAGCTGAAGCTTTTACCAAAGGACAGGGCTTTACCCTTCAGCCACCGCCAGGAAGTTTCCAGACCCTATTATTATTCGGTGGTGATGCAGGCGGGGAAGAAAGAGACCATCAAAGGCGAGATAGCCGGCGCCAGCCGCAGCGGTCTTTTCCGGTTCACCTTCCCTCAATCTGAGGATTCGCATATCCTTATCCAGGGGATCAACCTGAACCCGGAGCTTGCCGATGAGAATAACGATCTGTCGCACCGGCTGGCAACCTTGAAAGGCTATATAAAAGTGGATGCGAAGAACGGGGAGATCACCGGTTATAATCCCGACCGTCAATCTGCCCAATTAGGTCCCGATCTGCCGAATTTCAAAGGCTATTTCATTATCCGGACGGATAAGCCTTTCGAATCGTTCGGGACCTGGAGCGGAATGGAAGCGCATGCCTCTTCCACGGAAGAGTACGGGACCCGGATGGGGGCTTATATCCGGTTCAAAACGAAAAAGAACGAGGTAGTAAAACTGCGGATAGCCTGTTCCTTTATCAGCCTGGAGCAGGCGCGGGAAAACCTTAACCAGGAGACGCCCGATTGGGACTTCGATAAGCTGGCAGCTGCCACGCGCAGCATCTGGCAGGAAAACCTGGACCGCATCCAGCCGCAGGGGATCACGGAAGATCAGAAAGCCATTTTTTATACGGCTTTGTTTCACACGATGCTGTTCCCCAGGGAATTTTCCGAATATGGGAAATACTACAGCGCCTTCGACGACAAGATCCATACCGGCGTGTCCTATACGGACTATTCCTTATGGGATACTTTCCGGGCGCAGCATCCATTGCTTCTGTTCACGCAGCAGGGACGGGTAAGCGATATGATCACTTCCCTGCTGCAGATGTACCGGGAGGGCGGGTGGCTGCCTATGTGGCCCAATCCGGCGGAGACGAATATCATGCTGGGATCTCATGCCGATGCCGTCATAGCGGATGCTTATATGAAAGGGGTCCGCGGCTTTGATACCGCACTGGCGTATGAAGCCGTTCGCAAAGACGCTATGGTGCCGCCCGATAACGATACGCATCGTCAGTGGGGAGACCGGGAGCCCTGGGCCGGCAGCGAAGTGCGGGGCGGATTAAGCTATTACCATTCGCTGGGTTATGTTCCGATAGACCGTACGCTGGAATCCGTATCCCGCACCCTTGAATTTTCGATGGATGACTATTGTGTGGCGATGATGGCGCGGGCGATGGGGAAAACGGACGATTATCAACGAACACTGGGATGGAGCAAAAACTATAAGAATGTCTACAATAAAGAAACCGGATTTTTCACAGCGCGGACTTTTACCGGGGAGTTCGTCGAACGGCGACATGTGGCAACGGCCGCCATCGACACGGGGCGGGACGAAGGGTTCACGGAGGGATCCAAATGGACTTATGCATTCGGCGTCATGCACGATATATCTGGTATGATCGACTTAATGGGAGGAAATGAAAAGTTTGCGAAGCTGGTGGATTCCAATTTTACCGGGAATCATTATCATCATGACAATGAGCCGGGGCATCATTATATATACCTGTACGATTATTGCGGGCAGCCCTGGAAGACCCAGGAGCTGGTAAGGAAACATACTACGATCAACTACCGTAACGAGCCGCTGGGCATCAATGGCAATGACGACTGCGGTCAGATGTCAGCGTGGTACCTGTTCAGCACGATGGGCTTTTACCCGGTGACGCCTGCTTCCGGGATCTATGCGATCGGTGCGCCTCAATTTCCCCGCGTCGTCCTTCACTACCAGGTTGACGGGAAACCTGCACAGCTGGACATTGAGGCCCGTCATCTTTCCGCGGCCAATTTATATGTGCAGGGCGTGACACTGGACGGCAAGCCGATCGATCATCCTTTTATCGCTCATGCCGACCTGGTGAAAGGGCAACACCTGGTATTCGAAATGGGCCCGCAACCTAATTATAACTGGAAATAGAGGGGAGTTGTTTGAGCCGGATATTCCTGTATTCGACTTTCATGGAGGGCATGACATGCATCTGTAATCCCAGGAGCCCTTTGAATTTACGGTTGACCGTATCGTCGTCAATGGCTTCGCTCATCAGGACGCCATTAATAAAATGCGTCATTTTGTTGCCTTTGACGACGATATATACTTCGTTCCAATCATTGCTTTTTATATGCGCTTTCAGCGAGTCCGAATTCCCAAGCGTATCTTTGATGACCGGTGGGCCATGGGTGGGTAATTCCGCTCTCTGTCCCCTCATCGCGAGAAATCCCCGGCCGCGCTCTTCATAATTCTGACCGGTGTATTGATTGGCGCCGTCTATATCGGCCTGGTAGCCTTTGAGGGCGTAGGGGATGTCCGGCAACTCTTCGCTGCGATAATTAATGCCGCTGTTTCCTTCGGGGCTGATCCTGTATTCGGCCTTGAATTCGAAATCGGCCGGCTGGCCGCCCTGCCAGATAAGGAATGAGTTGGTCTTCAGGGGCCTGTCCGGTTTCTCCTCTCCTACTATCGTACCACTGTCTATCCGCCAATAGCTGGTGTCCCCTTTCCAGCCTGAGAAGGTCTTGCCATCGAAGATGGCGACAAATCCATCGTTGCCGGCGGCGTCCTTGCTGCCATCGGGCGTGCTATGGCAGGCGCCGATCGTGAAAGCCAGCACTGCCAGGACGGCGGGAATCGGGTTTCGGGAAAAAGACTTTGTCATTTTATTATTTTTGAGTGGTGGATGGTAAAAATATGGAATCCTTGAGTAAGTGATGCAACCGTTTGCGTGTATCCACAGCTTCATTTATCGCTACATTGTATCACTATATGAAAATACTCTTCTACGGTTGCTGGATCCTTTTTTTCAGCGTGCGGGCAGGCGCACAGGACGCCAGTCCTTTGAAATCCCTGTCTGTCAAAAGTCCCGGGAACAAATTAGTCGTCAACATCAGTACAGGGCAATACGCTGAGCTTTCGTATTCCGTTCAGCTGAACGGTCATCCCGTCATCGCATCCTCCAGGCTCGGCATTACGGTCAATCATATCGACCTGGGAAAAGAAAGCCGGATAACCTCCGTCGCTTATTCATCCGCGAGTGAAAAATATCCCTGGAAGGGGGTACATGACACCGCCATCAACCGTTACCGGAACGTCCTTCTGACAATCCGCGGGGAAAAGAGCCGCCAGACTTATTTTCTGGAGGTACGGGTATTTGACGATGGCATGGCATTCCGGTATATCGTTCCGGCCCCTGGTCTAAACCTCGTCGATGGAGAGGCCAGCTCCTGGAAAATACCGGATCATTCCACTACCTGGTACCAGGAGAATACCGATTATTACGAAGGGTTGTATTATTCCGGGGAGGCGAGTAATCTGGTTGGGAAGAAAGCGGGACCTCCCGTTACTTACCGTACGCCTGCCGGAATATATGGCTGCATCACCGAAGCGGCGCTGGTTCATTACAGCGGTCTTTCCCTCCGCTATGGCGCTGGCGGCGCGCTGCAGGCGAATTTCGCCCATGATCCCCGGGGATGGCAAATAAAGGATTCTATTGTAACGCCCTGGCGGGTTGTGTTGGCCAGCGAGGATCTGAACGGACTGGTGAATTCGGATATCATCGCCAATCTGAATCCGCCGGCAGACCCTTCTTTTCAGGGAGCGGACTGGATAAAGCCGGGCAGGGCGGTATGGTCTTATTTCGAACACGACAATGTCACTACCGAAGCACTGGAGAAAGAGTATGTGGATAAGGCGGCAGCCATCGGTTTTGAATATAGCATGGTAGATGCAGGATGGGAGGAGTGGTCTGACAAATGGACCACCCTGAAAGACCTGGTTAATTATGCGAAGGCGAAAAAAGTAGGCATCTGGGTATGGAAGGCCTATTCGGACCTGAAGGCAGAGGCGGCCAGAAAGCAATTCTTCAAAACCCTGCATGAAGCCGGGGCAGTAGGTATCAAAATCGACTTTATCGATAAGGAAGGCATCCGGCAGGTAGAGTTTTACCAGGACGCGCTAAGAGATGCTGCTGCGGAACGACTGATGATCGACTTCCATGGAGCTGCCAAGCCTACGGGAACAGCAAGAACCTATCCCAATGAATTAAGCCGCGAAGCGATCTATGGGCAGGAGTGGCGTACCTATACTCCTCAGGGGGCGATCAATAATGCTACGATCCCCTTCACCCGGTTCCTGGCCGGCCCTGCAGATTATACGCCCGGCGTCTTTAACAGCAGCAAGGCTTATGGCACGTCCCGCGCGCAACAGGTCGCGCTGCCCATTCTTTATACATCTCCTTTTACCTGCTGGCCTGAAGATCCCGAGGTCTATTTAGCCAGCCCGGCCGCCTCCATCATCCAGTCGATCCCCACCGTCTGGGATGAAACGATCGTTCTTCCGCCCAGCAGGATCGGTGAACTGGCCGCCTTCGCAAGGCGCAGCGGCAATGACTGGTATATTGCCGTTAGCAATGGGGGCTCGGAAAAAAATCTTACCCTGCCCCTTTCCTTCCTGGGAGCGGGTTATTATGAAGCCACCCTTTTAAAGGATGACCTGAAGGATGCGGACCGGCTTTTCCGTTCGCAGACCAGTCTCCGCTCCGGCGATTCTTTGTTCGTACCGATGCGATCCAAGGGGGGATTTGTCGCCAGGCTGGTAAAAGTGGCTAAGCCATCCCCTTCCCTGGTCGTGCTGCCTGAAAACAGCTATCTCGCAGACCCGGTATGGGTTCGCCTGCAATGCAGCGATAAAGACCTCCAAATAAGATATACGAAGGATGGCAGCGAGCCGGATCAGCATTCCAACTTGTACAAGGAGCCTTTCTTAGTCGATAGCGCCGTGCTGATCCGGTCACGGGTATTCGACCAGGAGAAACCGCTGGAGGTTAGCCGGGTCTCGCAATATCTTTTATCGCAGCCGCCGGTCATAAAGCCCGATGCGGGCCTGTTCATTCAAACGCAGAAAATTGAATTGTCTTGTCAAAGGCAGGAAGACAGCATCCATTATACGCTGGATGGGTCAGCCCCTACCCTATCCTCGCCCGTCTACCGGAGGCCTTTCACGCTGGACCACGGGACTGCCCTGCAGGCAAGATCCTTTTCAGCGGCAGGATTCGGCAGTGAGACCGCCACCCGCGTATTCACCAGGGTATCGCCTTCTCCTTCCAGCCATCCGGCAGGGGTTGCGCCGGGCCTCGGCTATCAATACTATGAAGGAAACTGGACCCTGATGCCGGAATTCAGGCGGCTGAAGGCCAGGCGTTCAGCGATAGTGACTGTTCCCGCCCTGGATAGCCTGCAAACGTCGGCCGATCATTTCGGTCTTGCCTTCGGGGGGTTTGTCG
This sequence comes from Puia sp., assembly GCA_036394375.1. Lineage (GTDB taxonomy): Bacteria > Bacteroidota > Bacteroidia > Chitinophagales > Chitinophagaceae > Puia. The sequence goes on along the minus strand of DASWFF010000066.1, from coordinate 60,152 downwards.
AGGTGGCTGTTACGGGAGTTTATTCTTTTTATATCCTTTCGGATGACGGATCCCAACTGTTCATCGATGATAAAATGGTGGCGGACAATGACGGGTGTCACGGTGACCTGGAGAAATCCGGTGAGGTGGCGCTGGAAAAAGGCAGGCATGTGATAAGACTGCTCTATTTCCAAAGCGGTTCCGGCAAAAGCCTGCAGCTCTTTTTCAAGGCGCCAGGGTCGGAAAAAAAGGAAATACCGGCGAAGATGTTCTCTCATCCGGTAAAACCGTCACCGCATTCTTAGCGGAAAGCTTCCCGGCCGGCCGGCAACATGAGCTTAATGATCTGTTGGCAACATGAGCTTAATGATCTGTTGCTGGCTGAGGGGCTGCTCAAAGATCATGACCTCGTCGATATAGCCGTTGAAGACCCTGTCGGGAGAACCGGCATTCCTGCCGATATTCCAGGGACCGCCGGAATAATCTTCCATGCCGGTCTCTCCCCGGGGATTGCGGGGCTCCGCCTTCTTCGTGGCGAAGAGCCGGCCATCGATATAGAGCCGGAGAGAGTCCCCTTCCGTAACGCCTGCAATATGATGCCAGTGCCTGTTCCAATCCGGCGGAACATTGGCAATCGCCTCGTGGCCCTCCCATCCCCCGGTATAAAAATCGACCATCGTGTTGCTGGCTTTCACCTGCAGGGCATTCCATTCCGTTTTAGCGATGACATCGGCGAAGTTGCCTTCCTCCATGGGAAAGATCCAGCACATCATCGTGAGCGTAGGGCTATGGTTCAACCTTTCCAGAGCCGGCGATTGGGGTAATGCAAGATAGGCTCCCTCCATGGCATTGGTCTGAATGGCCTTCCCGAATAACCCGTCCACCCATTTTACGGGCCCATTTACCGTCGCATCATTGCCACGGCCCGAATGATCTTTTACCAGGGCGCTGGCGCCTTCTTCGAAATTCAGTACCAGGACGGCTTTTAGCTGCGATAACAATACGGTGTCCAGGGATTTGTGCGGATGAGGCCCCAGCACATGGATCGGGACAGCCGGCAGGTTGCCTATGCTTACCTGGAAGATACCCTGAGCCTCCGGGGAAAAGACAAACCGGACCTCTTTTTCTTCGCCGGGCTGCAGGGTTATCTTTTTACGCTGCGCTTCTTTTTTACCGACATAGAGCGGGGCGGGGAAGGAGCCCTGTATTCCGCCTGTATTCTTTATTCTTGCGGACAGGATACAAGAGTCTTTTACAAAGACAAAGGGCTGTGCAGGCGGGATAAAATTGCTGATCCTGAAGGAAGGAGGGCTACTCAGGACGAGGACTTTTTGTGGCGCGGATCCATTAACCGATATCGCATGTGTACCTGTCTGGTATAAACGAAGATCAAAGCGGATGTTCCTATTTTTACCAGCTCCGACGATCTTATGGATCGTCTCAATCTTTTTACCATTATCAAATAAGGCGCATTCCGCCGTCCCTGTGGCCTGGCCCTTGTTAGCCACTTCGACCGACACCCGGACAGGCTGGTCCGGCCGGACGATGCGCACAGACGGGGACATTTTACCAAAATGAAATTCCGGCGCCGCCGTTGTCATGGAATAAGGAGCTTTGTTTAAACCGGAGGCCCAGGTCTTATTGGGAGAGGGGCCCATTTCGAAAACAAGGGTCTTCCCTTCCAGGATATCTTCATGCCTGAACCAGGGGTGATCGAGAGGGATTCCATCGATCGCAGCGGACTGAATATATTTATTTTCATGGGAGGCATTACCGGCCCGGATAGTAAAGGTATGGCCATTGGTAAGATGGATCGTCACTTCCTCAAAAAGGGGGCTCCCGATCTCATATACGGGCCGACCGGGCGTAACCGGGTAAAAGCCCATCGCACTCAGGACAAACCAGCTGGATAAGGCGCCCAGGTCATCGTTGCCCGGCAGGCCGCCCGGATCATTGGAATAACTATCCTCTACGATCTTCCGGGCCCATTGCTGGGTAAGCCAGGGTTGTCCTGCAAAATCAAATAAATAAGCGTAATGAAGAGGGGGCTCATTATCGTGCACGTAATACCCTTTTTCAAAACATTCCTGTAATTTATCCGAGAACTTAGCGGGTCCGCCCATCAGATTGATCAACCCATGTACATCATGCGGTGTGAACCAGGTGTAGGTCCATTCGGTCCCTTCACAGTAACCTCCTCCCGTCCATTCTCCAGCTATCGTCTTAGCCTGCATGAACCCTGAATCCGGCTGATAGAGCCGCTCATAGCCATAGGCCCTTTGTCGCAGACGGTCCAGGTCATTGCTGTCAGCGGCTTTGTTGCCGGGGGCCTTGCTGCCAACGGATTTGTCCCCAGCCGCTTTTATGAATTCGGCTGCCGCCCAATCATCATAGGAGAATTCGAGGGAATGCGTCACGCTGCTGGTGATGTCGGAGGGAACGTAACCAAGCCGCACGAAATCGTTCATCTCCCTTCGCGCATAGGGCGCCTGCAGGACGCTGGCCCGGATCGCCCGCAAAGCTTTGGCGGTGTCATAGTTTCGTATGCCTTTATTATAGCTGTCCAGGATGATCTCGATGTTGTGGTTGCCCATCATATTACCGGTAGGCAGCCAGCCGGTACGATCGTATTCGTCCAATACAGATTGGATCCTATCGGATTCCCTTTCGGGATCCAGGATGGTCAGCAGGGGATGTTCGGACCGATAGCTATCCCAGGGATAGAGGGGCGTGTACTGATCACGGCTGGTATAGGCCGTGGAATCTATACCGGATGAGAAGCCGGATTGGAGACCGGAATTGACGGCGGACTTATGATCCGATATCAGGGCCGGCATAAAAAGACTGTGGTATAAGGCTGTATAAAAGACCTCTCTTTGCGCGGGGGTTCCACCTTTGATTTCAATGCGGCCGAGCTGGTCGTTCCATATCTTCCGGCCCTCGCGGCATGCCTGTGCAAAATCCCAGCCCGGGATTTCGAGGGCGGCGTTGTTTTCGGCGCGGGCATAGGAAGTATTGGAGAAAGCCAATTTGATCTCCACCGTTCGGTGTGCGCCGATCTTGAAATTCATCAGGATGGAGCTGACCAACCGGGATTCGTGCGGCTTGATAACCGATCCATCCGCGGCAAGACAGGACTGGAAAGGGGTATCGAAGCGCGCAATAAAAAAAGCGCCGCCACTTCTGCCGGTAAGGGTGATGGAGTCATGAATATATATTTCTTCCAGGTCCATTAAAAAAATATTTGCGGTGGAGGATCCGGGGAATGTAAAACGCCCGTAGCCCGTTCTTTCAGCAGCCGTGAACTCCGCCTGGATACTGTCATCATCCAGCCTTACGCTATAATAATAGGGAGTGGTTTTCTCCGTGGAATGACGGAAAGAGGAAGGACGGGGTAGAAAGGGGGAATCTACGGGCCCCGATGACGCCATGAGGCGGAAGCTTCCGGCGGAGGACCATCCGCTGTAATGATGAAGGAAACTAAAGGAGTGTATTTTGGTATCCGTGAAGGTATAGCGGTCGGGGGCGATCTGCACCATTCCAAAAGGGCGCAAGACGCCGGGAAAGGTGGCTCCCTGGGATTCCCACATCGTAAAATGACTGGATTTATCGGTTCCGATATAAGGGTTGACCCAGTCGACGGGTTCTCTGTCCTGCGCCTTCACGTGAACAAAAAGAAATAATAAAAGCAGGAAGGAGAGTACGGCTTTGCGATGGTTCATATGGCGTTTTTATTCTTTTACCGATAACCGGTAATGGCCGGATCCTACGTGAATGATCGCTCTGCCATCCTTCCATCCTTCCCAACGGCAGTCTTTGTTATCGGTCAGGGGGCGACCTTCCTCCGAGATGAGGGCGCGCGCTGTCGCGGGAAGATAGATAGTCGCCGTCGTATTGACGGGTATGGACACTTCCAGGACAAAACCGTCTTTTTCCTTCTTCCAGGCGCTGCTGATCCTGCCATAGGAGGAAAGGTAGCTGCCGCGGACTGTCCGCACTTCTCCTACCGGTTCCGGGTGTATGACGATATGATCATAGGCGACTGCATCTTCCGCCTGGCGGATGCCGGCCAATCCATCATAGAACCATTCCATGATATGCCCGAGCATGAGATGATTATTGGAGACGTCGCGCAAGGCCGGCCAGGATTCGGTGAGCGCAGTGGCGCCTTTTTTAAGCTGGTATCCATATCCGGGCACATCGTCGCGGGCATTCATGTCATAGAGCACCCTGGAGGCGCCTCCGTCGGAGAGGGCCTGCACTAAGAAATGGAAGCCGATATCCCCGGCCGTCAGGGTATAACCCGATTGCCGGATGGAGTCAACCAGGTGGGATAATACAGCGGCTTTATCGTCCTCATCCACCAGTCCCACACTTAAAGGCATAGCCATCGATGTCTGGCTGCCAGTGGCATAAATGCCCGTCGTCTTATCGAAGAACTTCTCATTAAAGGCGTTTTTAACAGAGAGGCGTAACCGTTCGATCCGGCCAGCCTCCGAAAGATCGCCCAGCACGCGGGCTGTCTTCTCCAGGAGGTCGAGGTCGTAATAATAAATGGCCGTTGCAGTGAGGGTTTTAGGGGTTAGCTGGGCGGCCCCCAGCTCTGCAGGCCCCATATCGAACCAATCGCCCAGGCCGCCATCGGAGAGGATGCCCCCTGTGGAGTTTTTCCGGAGGTAGTCTGCATATTTTTTCATCATAGGGTACGCCGTCCGGAGAATTTCCCGGTCGCCATACCAGCGGTAGATCATCCAGGGCAGGATAACCGAAGCGCTGCCCCATTCGGGCGAGTCGCGGAAGCCGCCTTCGAAGGGCACGTATTCCGGGGCGATATCCGGAACCAGCCCGGTGGGCGTCTGCGCGTCGATCATGTCCATTACGATCTGGCGATAGAGATGGTAGATGTCGTAATTATAATGAATGGAGCCTCCCATGAGGTAGTCCTGTTCCAGCCAGCCTAATTTTTCGCGGTGGGGGCAGTCCGTCACTACGCTCTGCAGATTGCTTTTAATTGCCCACCGGATGAGGGTATCGATCTTATTGAACAAGGGATAGGAACAGGAAAAAGAGCCGGCGGCCGGCGCCGAATTGGCGGTATGCAACAGGCGGAGCGAGACGATCCTGGGCACGGCGGCCGAAGACTGCTGCGGGAGCGTATCGGGTGCAGCTCCTTCTACCTGTACATAGCGAAATCCATAGTAAGAGAATCGCGGGCGCCAGGTCGCAGGCTGTCCGTCGCGCATCGTATAGGTGAAATAATAAGGGGCGCCTGAAGCATCCTGATCTGCCAGTCCCTTATCGGTTAGCAATTCTGCGGGAGTCAGTTTGATTGGCTGTCCTTTACGGCCTTTTATTTTCAATTCGACGATGCCGGAGGCGTTCTGGCCAAAATCGTATAGCCAGATGCCGGGTGCGGGCTGTGAGATATGCCGGACTGCGAGTGTTTGGTTCACGCTGACCGGATAATCCTGTTCGGGCTCCAACAGGCCCCCGGGCGGCTTTACCAGCAGGGCCGGCTTCCAGGCAGCATCAGCGAAACCGGGAGCGTCCCAACCTGCCTGTTCGAGCCTGGCGTCATAGTCTTCGCCTCCGTAGATGCTGGTGAAGGTGACGGGCGAGGGAGCTGTCTTCCAATCAGGGCCGGAAACCAGCACGAAATCGGAACCATCGTCATAGGTTATGCGAACCTGGCAGAGCATCTTCGGCATCCCTGAGGCAATGAGCAGCTTATAATAACGCTCGCGGTCGATGTTATAAAACCCATTGCCGACGATGACGCCGAGCACGTTTTCCCCGCTCTTCAGCAGGGAAGTGATATCGTAGGTATTGTACAAACATCTTTTATCATAATTAGTCCAGCCAGGGGCCAAAAAATGGTTGCCTACCTTTCTCCCATTCAGGCTCATCTCATATTGTCCGAGACCGGTCACGAATACCAGGGCGCTACGAACTTTTTTATGGAGGACAAAGCCTTTGCGGAACAACGGGATGACGGGTCTTTGCAGGCATTTGGCGCCCAGCCCCGCGGTATCGCTGAAATGTATGCCGGGGTTCAGGCGCATTGAATCGGGCAATTCTTCGTATCCTATCCATTTAGCTCCTTCCCAGCCTTCGGGGCCCTGCAACGCCGTGATAAATTTCCCGGGGCGGCTCCAGGCCGAAGGATGTCCATATCGGTCCCAGACCCTTACCTGCCAGTAGTAGGTCCTGGCCGGCAACAGCTGCCTTCCCGGATAAGGAACCAGGATACTTTGCCGGTCCGCCACCTTGCCCGAATGCCAGGTATCATAGCGGCCGGCCAGCAGATTGGCAAGGGAGGAGGCAAGGGCTATTTCATAAGCCTGCTGAAATTGGCCTCTTCCGGATGCTTCCATCTGCCAGCCAAACCGGATATCGCCGGCAGCGACACCCACCGGATCGACCTTGTTCCCGCAGGTAAGGGAGGTGATAAGGATCGGCTGCCCTTGCACGTTGGTTTGGGAAAGGGCCAGGAGCAGGCAAATCGCGGAGGTAAGGGTACGGATTAAACGGGCTATCGATGAGCTTTTTAGCATATGACTTTTATTAGCAAAAAACTTTCAGACGCAAATTTAATGGAGCTATTTCTTAAAAAGGATCTTGTATACCGCCGCGCTTTCCGATGGATAGGCATTGGAGGGTTCGATGAGGAGCCCTTCTTTTTTAAGGGTCCACTTTATTTTTTGTTCGCTGCCCAGGAGCTGAATGCTGGCCGGCTCGCCATTGCCTGAAGACAGACCAAGCGAGCGGATAAAGGTTTTTTCGGCAGGCAGACCGAGGGTGATGGCATACAAAGTATCTCCATGGGTGGTGAAGCGGATATCTTTTGCATTGAAGGGGACCGTCTGATCGGCGAAAGCGCCGCTGGCCGATTTGGTAGGGCCTTCTCCATATACTTTCCAGGGGCGGGTGCCATAGATGGCTTCTCCGTTAACGTCGAGCCATTTGCCGGTACCCAGCAGGACCTGCGTTTCCTCGTCAGTGATCGTACCATCGGAGCGGGGTCCGATGTTCAGGAGGAGGTTGCCATTTTTGCTGACGATATCGATAAGATTGGTAATGACATATTGCGCGGTCTTGAAGGTATTGCCTTTTGCATATCCCCAGGAATTATTGCCGACGGCGTCGTCCGTCTGCCAGGGCAGGTGGCGCACAGAGTCCAGCTTACCTCTTTCCAGGTCGAGGACGGCCACGCCCTGAGGATAAGATTTGTCGTATTTATAATTGATGACGACTCCCTTGTTCCATTGCAGTCCCTTGTTATAATAGTAGGCAGCGAATGATTTGCGGTAGGGATCGAGTGCGGGCTGTTCAATATACCAGTCGAACCAGAATAGCTGAGGCTGGTAATTATTCACCAGCTCTGTCGACCGCAGGAGCCAGTCGTTCATGAATTCAGGGGTCATCGTTTCGTTCTCCTCCCTGGCAGGGCCATAGAAATCGCTGTATTTGGGATCCAGCACATCCGATTCAAAATGCCTCCCATTACCCAAAAAAAACCAGTGTTCGATGCGGTGGGAGGACAATCCGAATATCAGCCCCTGTTTGCGTATTTCGGCAGCCAGCTCTCCGATCACATCGCGGTGAGGCCCCATTTCGACGGCATTCCATTTCGAGAGAGATGTCTTGTACATGGCGAAGCCGTCGTGGTGTTCGGCCACCGGTACTATATATTTCGCTCCTGCGGCTTTAAATAAGCTCACCCATTTCGCGGGATCCCATTTTTCAGCTTTGAACATCGGTATAAAGTCTTTGTAACCGAATTTCTTTTGCGGGCCATAGGTAGCTACATGGTGTTTGAATTCGTCGGTGGTCGAATCGTACATCTGGTGGGGGTACCATTCGCTGCCGAAAGCGGGTACGGAATATACGCCCCAGTGAATGAAGATCCCGAACTTGGCATCCCGGAACCAATCGGGGGTTTGGTATTTTGTCAGGGATTCCCAATTGGCCTGGTACCGGTCCTGTGCATGGATTGTCGCGGCTGTAAGCAGCAGAAGGATCGTAAGAGATTTCATTAAATTTTTCATTATGGCGGTTGAGAGTTAAAAAGAGGTTACAGTTTAAAAAAAATCTTTTTCCGGTAGAGGAAATACAGGATACCCGCTTCCAGGCCAAATACGACGAGGGCGCCTATGATCTTTCCCGCAAGGATGGGAAAATGGATGAATCCCAGCAAACCGTCGGTGATGGTCATGATATATTGCGTGAACCACCGGTCGCCTACGATCTCGAAAAACAGGTAGATGAAAATGGAGTTCATTCCGAAGATAAAAAAGAACAGGAGGTTCTTCTGATGTTTTTGGATATCCACCCACCAGTAAGACAGGGCGAGGAAGAGCATGAACCAGCCGCCGGAGGCCAGCACGAAGGAACTGGTAGCGATCTTCTTAATGATCGGTGTGATACCGGTCCAATCCATTCCAAAACCCAGCAGCAGTAAGAGTGCAGAGCTGCCCAGGAGGAACTTCATCTTTTCGGCGGAGGTTTTATTGCTCAGCAGCAGCTTACCGGCGAGGACGCCCCAGATCGTATGTGCGCTGGTAGAAATGCAATTGATGGCTACCCAGCCGCCGGCGTTGATCTTACGCATCAGGACCCAGTCCATATAGTTGCCGAAATTATGCTGATCGGTGAAAGGCTGGTCGAAGCCGGGGACATGCGTATAGCGGAAAAGGAGCTCCGGCGCCAGCAGGCAGAGAATGCTCACACCTATCTGCGCGGCCACCGGCCAGTCGATGATGAGGAAGGCTACCAGGGTCGTAAAAGCCAGCTGTGTCAGTACATCCCATAGTTCGAAGGAAAGTCCTTCTTTGCGAACGGCATAGTCCAGGACACCCCAGAAAAACAGCCAGCCAGATCTTTTCAACGTTTTCCGGAAGCGCTGTCCCCAGGTATGATCGATGGACTGTTTGCGGATGGAAAAAGCCATCGCGGTACCGGCGACGGACATGAAGACAGGCTGTACGAGGTCCCAGAAATGCAACCCATGCCAGGGATGATGGCCGAACTGGTTCATGATGGGCATGCCCCAGGCGCTGTCCTTAGCCGCTTGTTCCAGCCAGGTATAAAGGCCGGCGCTTTCAAGGGTCAGCAGGACCATTGTGAGTCCGCGGAGAAAGTCGAGAGATAGAAGCCGTTGTCCCGGAGGAGGCGGTGCGATTAAAGACGTTGTGGAATTACTCATAAAACAAAATCCGCTATTTGGTTGATTAAATTCAATTTTTCGAATTAAAATTCATTTAATTTTAAAGTTCATTCTGACTATTGCTAATCTTACACGTTCATTTTTTTAACCTATCGATCATTTATGACAAGAGTCTTGCCCGTCGTTGTTATCCTCATCATTGTTTTCCTGATTGTCAGCTTTTTTATTCCCGCCAAGCTGGAAAACCAGGTGTTTGTCGCCAATACTTTTCAAAATATCGCTTCCTCGACCATGCGGCCAAAGAACTGGATCAAATGGGACTCTTCGGTAAGTCAGGCCTGGCAAAAGGATTCTTCTGCCTGCCATTTCCTGGAGGATTCCGGCCGGCATGTAACCACCCTCGAAATCCCCGGGAAAACGATCGTGATCACCCAAATTTCTTACCTGCTTTACCAGCTGGAAGAAATAAATAACAACGGGCCTTCTTCCGTTTTCGGCTTTGCGATCGTTCCTTATGTAGGGAATGGTCAGCAACGCTCGGAACACAACTCCAACCTGGTTTATTCCCGGTCTACCAATTTGTTCTATAAGCTCTTTCCTTTTTTGGAAAAGCCATCCTTCGCGAAAAGAACTGTTTCCGGGCTTACGTCCTTCCTGGAAAATAATACCCGTTTTTATGGCTACCCCATCGAGATCAAACCAACCAACGATACGCTTTTCCTCACCAGGAACGAAGACCTGGCACAACGGGATCTTTATTCAAGGATACCGGCTCTATTCGAAGAGATCGATCGGTATGCCCGGGAAAATAACTGTAAGACAGGCACTAAAAATCTTTCTTACACTTTACTGGGTTCTGATTCCCTTACCATTATGGCGGGTTTCAATATCGACAAGATCATCAAAGGCGACTACCTATACAATTTCAGACAGTTTCCCGCAGGTCAGCCGCTGGCTGTTGGAACTTTCAAAGGTCTCTACCGCGACAGGTCCCTTATTTATACCGCCATGGAGAAATATATTCCGGACCACCAGCTGATCAAGGTAGGGCTGCCCTTTGAAAAATATTCCTCCGCGCTGCCCGTCTCCGATAGTTCGGTCGTTACGCTCGAACTATGTTATCCTCTTCGGTCATTGTAATATTTCCAGGTGCGGATCACCGGTCAATATTGCAACAATCGCAAGGGAGCATTATTAAATCCTACCAGCATCGCTCGTTTCCCATTCGCCAGGCGGATAGGCCGGATGCTCCGGACTTCCCCGGAAAGCGTATCAAGGGGAGCAGGCAAAGGGAAGGTTCCTTTAAAACCGCCTTTGCCATCGCCCAGATAAAGTTCCAGTGGCATCGCATCGTAGCGCCCCTCGAAAGGAGTGACGCCAGAGAAATTGCCGCCTGCCAGGAAATCCAGTTCACCGTCCCCATTGAAATCATAAGGTGCAAAATCGAAGACGGGTGACCATTGTGCTGCGGCAGGGAGCAAGGAAGGTGTGAAATGCCCTTTGCCATCGTTCATCAGCACCGTCGAAGCCAGGGTATAGATCTGGAATAAAGCGGAACTATCCAATTTATTCCCGAAGATCTCTTCCACTGTCTTGCCTGCCATCTCTCCATAACTTAAATATTGCTTCTTCAGATAGGGTAATTGCTTTTCCAGATTTTCTTTGTTGAGAAAGGTGTAATACTTCCCATTTTTTTGCACGGCCATGATCTGCACCATCCGGTGATTAGCCATCATATCCCCTACGTACATTTTAAGCGGATAGGTGGCACTGGCCATCAATTTACTATTGAGACCAAAGTTTCCCAGCAGTAGGTCTTCAAAACCATCTCCGTTGAGATCGGCCGCCCTGACGCTGCACCACCAGCCCGATAAGTCCACATCATCGCCTGTAAGCTCCTGCCGGATGAAATAGCCATGATTATTTTTAAAGAGGACAGGGGGCATCCATTCTCCTGTGACGATCAGGTCCTTCCAGCCATCGTGATCGATATCCGTCCAGACGGCATCCGTGACCATGCCGACGTGTTCGAGACCGGGTATAACCTTATTGGTAACGATGGTGAAATTGCCTTTGCCGTCATTTTGCAATAAATAGCTGGCTGGGGGCATACCATATATTCCGGCGGTGGCCCTGCCTCCGACAAAAATATCCAGATCTTTGTCGTTGTCGAAATCGGCCACGCGCACGACCGACTTATTCTCGAATAAGGCAGGAAGGTCAGCGGATTTATGGAAATGTCCTTTGCCATCATTCAGGTATAACCTGTCTTTCAACTCTTCCGCATACCCTGTGGATTCATTGCCACCGCTGGCGACGTACAAGTCCGGGAAGCCATCTCCGTTGGCATCAAAGAAGACGGCATCTACTTCTTCGCAGTGGAGATCTTTGCGGAAGACCATTGAATCAGCCGAGGCTTTAAAGCGGCTGTCGGGCTGTTGCAGGAAAAGAGAGCCGCCCTGGCCTTTGCCGCCGCATACATAAAAATCTTCCAGTCCGTCACCATTCACATCGGCGACGGCTATTTTAGGCCCCTGGGTAGAGAGTTCGTGGGGCAGGAACCATTGCAGGTCGAAATCGATAAAGGAGGTATTTTCCCGGTGAGTGTAGGTAATTCCGGCCTGGCTGGTTATATCTTTGAGGATGGGTAAGGCGGACCGGTCAAGCAGCCTTGTAATAAAATCAGCATGGTTGAGCAGCGTATCGGTCTTCTTCCGGTCATATACCAACACCAATTTTTTGTCTACCGGGACGCTATGCATTCGTTGGACGGTATTATCGGGCCAGATGACGACGAGGCTGTCGATCATAGTCCTTTCCCCCAGGCCAAAGTGCAACAGGGGTTCGCAGCTGCTCATAAAGCCTCTTTCCGGCTGAAGCTCCTGGTATTGTATCTTACCTCCTATAAACAGGAAGACCTTGGTCCCGATGCCGAAGGTATTGGGGGAGCGACCTTTACACTGAATGGTGAGGTAATGGTCAGCGGGATGCTGTTGCCGGATGTTATTCCGGTAGATACCGGCCGGCTGATTCATATCATTGGTGACGAGGTCCAGGCTGCCGTCTCCGTCGAGGTCTGCATAAGCTGCTCCCTGCGAGAGAGAAGGACCTTCGAAGCCCCAATCTATGGAACGGTCTTTAAAGATAAGGGTTGAATCTCCTTCGAAGATATAATTATGCCAGGCTCCGGGGGGCAGGTGCTTCAGGATCTCTTTATCATGAACGCGCTTGCCGGTGCCGGGATGTTGTTGGGGCAACCCGGAAATGAACTTCACATAGTCAAGGTCGTTCGGCCGGTTCTTAATTCCATTGGAAATGAAAATGTCGTTTTGCCCGTCGAGGTTGTAATCCGCAATCAGCGGTCCCCAGCTCCAGTCCGTTGCCGCGACGCCGCTATAGAGCGCTATATCCGAAAATTTGTTGCCCCGCCCGGTATTCAGCTGTAAACAGTTGCGGGCATATTGATAATTATAGCCGAAGCTCCGCTGGTAGAGATACAGGCTTAGGGGATCGTCGCCCAGGGAGGATTTGAGTACTTTTTCATCCTCCGGCAGCATATCCACTGTCATGATATCCAGCCATCCGTCGTGGTTGATATCCGCGATATCGTTGCCCATGGAGAATTTGGATTCATGTCCGAATGCCCGGGCGTTCATTTCTTTGAACGTGCCATTGCCCTGGTTGACATAGTAATAATCATTCTCGTGGAAATCATTGCTGACGTAAATATCGTCGAAGCCGTCATTATTTAAGTCGGCTACGGCTACCCCCAATCCATACCCCAGTGCGCTGCTGTAAATACCCGATCCTTTGGTGACATCGGTAAAATGGCCGCCGTCATTACGGTATAATTTCCCTCCGCTCTCTGAGCTATATTTATCGCGCAGGGAAGTGGGACCATAGGCGTCTGTCTGGTGAGTGGAATGTTGCAAAAGGAACATATCCAGGTCTCCGTCCTTATCATAGTCAAAGAAGACGGCCTGGGTATTGTAGCCTGTTATATCGAGCCCCCATTGTGCCGCGCTCTCGGTAAAGGTATTATTGCCGTTGTTGATAAAAAGCTGGTTCTTCGAATGTTGAAAATAGATGTGTTCACTGCCGTTATGATCCCGGGGGTCATAGTTCCCGACCGCGGAAACATAGATATCCAGGAGGCCGTCTCCGTTGACATCGGCCATGGTGACGCCGGTAGTCCAGTCTGCGTGTCCGCCGACGCCTGCGGCGGCGGTAATATCTTCGAATTTAAAATTCCCCTTATTAAGGTATAATTTGTTACCTCCTTCATTGGAAGCAAAATAAATATCCGGCAAACCATCGTTATTGATATCCCCGATCGCCACGCCGGCTCCATTGTAGAAATAGAGGTAATCGAGGATGCTGAGGGTATCCCTGTCGGTATTGGTATTGATGAACCCGATATTGGTTTCCGATGGTGGTAAGGAGGTGAAAAGGGCAGGCGCACGGTGTGAACAAGCTGCCAGCAGCAGGTTGCTTAAAAAGAGGAAGAAAACTAACCTTTCAGATTTGTTCACGTCGGGCATTTTTGTTCAAAAGGGCAAGTTCGGTACGAGCGGCCAAATAAACCGGACCGGTAATCAAAGAAGCAGGAGTGGCAACCAGGTTACCACTCCTGCTTCAGAAGTGAAACTATTAATAAATCCTGTTAATAGCCGGGATTTTGTTTAAGGTTTTTGTTGTTATCCAATTGAACCTGCGGGATGGGCAGGATGATCGTATGATTGTCTGCATCCGCGGGTTTGGGAGGATAGTTCCGGGCGGCGGTATAAGTGCCGAAACGCACCTGGTCCGTCCTTCTGACATTTTCCCAGGCCAGTTCGCGGCCTCTTTCCGCCAGGATATTGGCCGGTGTCAGGTCTGATGCGATCCAATCATGGCTATGATTTCCGTAGGCGCGAGCCCGTACCGTGTTGAAATCAATCAATGCATTGCCGAGATCGCTCGTATTATATTCGGATTCAGCCCTCATGAGCAAGATGTCCGCATAACGAAAGATCACCCAGGCGTTGCTCATGTTGCCATTGCTGGGTCCTGGCTGGGGCCAGTATTTAATATTCCGGACCCCGGCATGCCTGGACACGTAATCCGTAGACGGAGCAGTGAAAACCGTCATGTCATCGTGATAGATTACGGGAGACTTGATACTATTGTAGTCATCCCCGATGCGGGTAGTAGCGGCTACGGAGGCATCACCATCATAGGTACAGCATACATCCGTATTATCCACTACCCAATTCTTATTAGGGGGGTAGTTCGTGACGCCATCGCCTTGGAACTGCTGACCGATGAGGAACTGCGCGGTCCGCATATCATTGAAGGTGCGCAGTTTTTGGGTGATCGCTCGTCCGTTGATAGTCACCACATTGGAGGAATAGGTCGAAGATGTATCGAAATACTGATAGAAATCACGTGTACTGGAAGCCCCGTTATTACCATATCCGCAGCAAGGGATACCGAAGGTCAGGGCCGAGTTAAATTCGATCGAAGCCTGCACAAAGCCATTCCCGCCTATGAGATTGTTGGAAGACATGGGAACCACGAAGATATTTTCCAGGCTCTGGCTATTCGAGCCGTAAAAAGGAGTAAAGTAGTTAGTCTCGAGACTGTAGATCCCCGAATTAATGATCGAGTCACACATAGCAATACAATCCGCAGATCGGTCAGTACCGGTATAGACTTTGGCATTCAGATACATTCTTGCCAGCAGGCTAAAAGCGAAGTATTTGGTGACCTTGCCATAGGTAGTCTGGTTGACCGAGGTGGACAGGTTGGGAAGGGCGGTCTTCAAATCCTTTTCCAGCGAATCAAAGACCTGTGCTCTTGGTATATTCGTCACCGTGGACGGATCCACTTTGAAATTGGTCACATAAGGAATGTTACCAAACATATCCATCGCTTTGTAGTAGTACAAGGAACGGAGGGCCGTCATTTCTGCGATGTCAGCCTGAAGGTTGACGTCGGTGCCGGCTGGGAGATTCTGAAGCGTGTAGATAACGAAATTGGCGTTACCGGCGCCGGAGAAGATGCCTCCCCAGGTACCGTTCAGGTTGCCGTCTACATCGGACTGAGCGGAAGTGTGATAGTACATGCGCGCCCACTGACCGCCGTCGTACCAGTCCGTACCGCGGGTAGGGAACACCTTTTCATCCGAGCTGACTTCCACCAGGTTGTCGTACCCCGAACCGACCGATATATTGGTCAGCGAGGCATAGGCAGGGGCCTTTCCGGCTGCAATTTCCGCCGCATTCTGCCAGAAGATGGAACTGGGGATTACGCTGTAGGTCTTTACATCCAGCTTGGTACAGGATGGACCGGTGAGCCAAAGCAGACCAATCACCGGCGCCCATTTCTTTATATTAGCTAATCGTTTCATTTTTATACTTTTTCTTTATTAGAGAATCAACAGGATTGTAAATGTCTGAACTAATTATTTTACAGCGATGGATACGCCGATGGTGAAGGAACGGGACCTTGGGTAAAAGCCGTTACCTGCATAGTTGTTATCCAGATATCCCGTGCCGGTACCGCCGCCGCCGACAGCGCCGTAGGTAGCTGCCAGGCTGGAGGCCAGACTGCCGATGCTAGCGCGGCTTCCGCCTGCTCCGTTGTACGGGGCAATTTCAGGATCGAGTCCCTTGTAACTGGTGATCACGAACAGATTATTACCTGACACATACACCCGCATTCTCTCTATTGGTCCGAATTTAGGTACTGTATAGGAGATAGTGGCGCTTTGCAGACGCAGGTAGGACGCCTTCTCCAACCAGTAGTCTGAAGTGGTAGGTCCATCGGTCAGGCCATTGGTAAAGGCTTCTTTCAACACATTCAAACCGGCAAACCGGGGGTAGCTCGCGAGGTTCAGTCGGGAGTTGTCATAGATCTTCTGACCGTAATTACCGGTGAAGGAAGCATTGAAATTCCAGGCCCTGTACTGAAGGGCGGTACTGAAACCGTAGGTGAATTTAGGCGATGGATCGATATAATAATAAGTCGGATTGCCATTGATGCCTACCGATTTCACACCGGCAGAGTCCATCAGCTGATTGCCGTTCTGGTCCTTCCCAACGTAGTGAGGCAGATAGAAGACCGAAGGATAATAACCGACCTGCAGATAAGTGAGGGGGTTAAAGCTCAGACCCTGACCACCGGCCGCGCCGAGCTGGATATGATTGGAGGAGACCGCTGCACCGTTAAAGGTACCGGATAAGCTGTTCACTTTGGTACGAACGGTGGAGATATTGCCACCCACGCTCCAGGTAAAGTCCCTGCCCCGGATGATATCTACATTGAGCTGCAATTCCACGCCTTTGTTGGTCATGGTACCTACGTTGGCGAGGATGGTGCTGATGAAGTTAGGAGGCGTCTGTACACCGTAATTGTACAGCATGTCTTCCGTCTTCTTATTGAAGTAAGAGAAGCTACCGGTTACCCGACTTTTCAGTACGGACCACTCCAGACCGATATTCGTTCCGACGTTCTTTTCCCATCTGAGGTCCGGGTTGGGATTCTGGCTGGCGGAATAGCCTACGGGATAAGGGTTGATCGTGCTGGTGGCGTCGAAGGTATGTGAAGAACCTCCCAGGAGCAATGTAGTGTTATAGGCACCGATCGGATCGGAGTTACCCACTATTCCCCATCCGGCATTCAGCTTCAGTTCGTCGATCCAGCTGACATTCTTCACGAATTGCTCCTGGCTCAGGCGCCAGGCGGCTGAAACGGCGGGGAAATTACCCCAACGGTTGTTTACCCCGAATTTGGAGGAACCGTCCCGACGGAGGCTGGCGTTTAGATAATACTTACTATCATAGTTGTAGGTCACACGACCCAAGAAAGAGATCAGCTTGTATTCTTCCTTGTTGGACTGGATGTAATTGTAGGTAGAAATCCCGGAACCGAGCGCATTGTTCTGGTTCTGGTCCACCAGGTAACCATTGCCCCTTGCTACGAAATAATCATCCTCGTAATAATTATATTCATAGACTGCGGTGGCTGCCAGGCTGCTCTTTCCGAAAGTGGTGTTGTAATTAATATGTGCGTCCCCTTTGTCGGAATTGGTATTGCCGTTGTATTTGAAACCCTGGGTCAACAGGCCGCCATTGGATCCGGGGATCTGCGGCAGATAATAGTCGTAGATATTGCCATAGCGGCTCATGTTGGCGTTGACGCCGATCTTCAACCCTTTTATCAGATCATAATTGACCGAAAGATTTTCCTGCCGAAGATTGTCCGTGTTCTCTTTCAGTTCATTATTCTGCACCCAGACCGGGTTCACATAGTTGTAATTGTAGATCGGGTTGTCGATCGTTTTTCCGTTGGCATCCTTTGTATACTCGGGCACTGTGGGGGAGATATTATAGGCCCAATAGAAGATGTTGGCATCGATATTCTTGTGCTTGGTCTCCGTATTCAGGATACTCAACCCAATAACCAGTTTGCCGTCCAGTGCTTTCTGTTCGGCATTGAACCGAAGGCCCAGCTGTTGTCTGCTGGTGTTGATGACGATCCCGTTATTGTTCTGGTAATCCAGCGATCCGTGGTAGGTAAAATTGCCGGTACCGCCGGACAAGCCGATGTTGTGACTCTGGACATAGCCTGTGCGTGTGATGGCTTTCTGCCAGTTGGTATTGCCACCTTGATCCAGCGTATTCGCCAAAGAGTCACCATAAAGTGTTTTGGCATGCGACAGGAATTCATCCCTATTCAGGAGCTTATAATATTTCGCATCCTTTGCCACGGAGAAAGACCCATCATAGGTCAGCTGGAACTGCCCGTTGCGTCCTTTGCGGGTGGTAATGATCACAACGCCGTTAGCACCGCGGGACCCGTAAATGGCAGCGGCGGAGGCATCTTTCAGAAAGTCGTAAGTGACCATGTCTGTCGGAGGGATCGAGGAAAGCAGTTCATAGTTATCCAAAATAATTCCATCTACTACCAGTAGTGGAGTTTGTGTACCTAATAAGGAGGTCTGACCCCGTAAGCGGATGACCGGGTTGGAGTTGGGGTCGCCATCGGGTTTGGTGATGACCAGGCCGGGCACTTTACCCTGAACCGCGTCCATTGCGGTAGTGACCACACCCTGGTTAAAATCCTTTTGGGAAATGCTGGAGACGGAACCGGTCACATCCTTTCGGCGGGCCGTTCCGTAACCCACCACTACCACGTCATTTAAGCTGGTTCCTTCCGATCTGATCGTTACCGAAATGTTGGATCCGGAGCCAATGCCGACCTCGACGCTTGTGAAACCGATGCTGGAAACCTGTAGGATCTTCGCCGCGGTGGGTGTCGACAATGTAAAATTACCACTCGAATCTGTAGAAGTTCCTCCCCGGAACCCCCTTGCTACTATCGTCGCTCCGGATACAGGGTTACCCTTATCGTCGGTGACCTTACCCGTGACTGTTTTTGTTTGTGCGATAGAATGCTGGAGAAACAATAAAAAGAGCAGACTGAAAAGCATGAGTTTTTTGTATACAGGCTGGTACATAAGCAATCGTTTTTGGATATTTAAATATATGGACATCCCTAAAAGGCGTGCATTATATTTTTAACAAAAGAATACCGAATTAAAATAAATTACTAGTTATTTTAATTTTTAATTAATTGTACATCAATATATTAAAGCTAAAAAATCAGCTTCTCTCAAAAATCTACGAAACCGTTTAAGTCAAAGTTGTGTTTTTTCTCATGCAAACGGTTGCGTAAATCATGGGGACAAGCGACCTTGAGCGAAATCCGCGGCGTGGAAGACGGCAGCATACCAGGACTTCGTGTTCCGGTTCGAGTTCCGGTTGACGCCGGGCGCCAATAACGGCATTGGGATACGCTCCCCGCTGGAAGGAAAATGAAGAAGTCGAGCTAGGCACACCGTAATCCTGTCATATGCCTCCTGCTTCAAAATAATTAATGGCTAAAGCCCCGGTGATGATCAGCAATCCGAAAAATTCCCTTGTGTTCTCGATATAGGGCTTGGTCGCCTGCATACTTTGCACCAGGCTGGGCTTGCGGTATTTGATGACCCAGTCCCGTACGCCATCCTTTGCAAAGAAAAGCCGGACCGCATAGATCAGATAAAACGCACTCGCTATCAGGTAGATTACAGGATAATATTTTTTAAAGATAGCGAACCCGCAACAAAGAGCTGCTACCAGGTAGATGGTGACCCATAGCCAGGCATCTGGATCGTTGAAGTTCAGGTAAGCGAAAACCAGGAAAGCCAGGAGAAAAATAACGTTAAGAATGCTCAACAACATACGGTTAAAAGTTTTAGGTCTGCCTATCCTGCAATTTACTTACTTAGCCGGATAAAACGGAAAAAGACCAAAGGCAACTGGCGTGATAGGCTGCTGCAACCTCAGTGGGCGCTGAAGCTGCAGCAGCGTGATTGATAAAAATTTATAAAACTATAATTTTACGTGTTGTGTGCTGGCTCTGGCTTATTACATTCAGTATATAGGTGCCTGACGTTACCCCACCTTGCTTGATATTATCCCATCCCAGTTCTGTTGTTCCCGGAGAAAGCTGGCCTTCCTGTCGGAGCAGCAGCCGGCCGCTCATGTCCCATAGTTCAATCCGGACAGGGCCCGCCACCGGTTGTGTTATATAAACGGAGAGCCGGCTGACCACCGGGTCAGGGAATACCGAAAGACTATTGCCGCTGTTATCCACGGTTGCACCCAGGCCATTTCTCACGCCGGCCATCAGTTGGGTAGTCCTGATCCCGCAACCCCTGTTATTGTAGGCGACGCCTCCCAGATAAGAGGTCGTGTCCAGATGAGTCTCGAATCCATATTGATTGAAGGTCGTATCTTTTTTAGCCGGATTGCCATTACCCACGGTATCCCGGTAAAAATAGGCTTTGCAAGGATTATTGTGCTTTGTATAATAGTTATTATAGGTATAGACAAGATTGGACTGGGTATAAGCGAAAGCCAGGACATTATCGGAAGACGAATAGACGTCATTTTCATCAAAGGTGAGATGCTGGATGCGATTGTCGACGATCTCTACCCATTGACTGGCCGAATCCAGGGTCCCATATTTTCCGTTAGCCAGGTGATAAAGCGTAGGATTAATCGTATAATCATTGGAGATAGTGTTGTATTTAACTACAACATTATTACAGACAGACGTAGCGTTATTACTTCCCAGGTACATTCCCGGGCCCAGGTTATTCCATATGTTATTGCTGATGATCGTGTGCCCTCCGCTTGTGCTGGAATCCTGTTCATTACCGACGGAGATCCCCGTACCGTTATTATAGCTCTGATTGCCTTTAACGGTGACGTTCAGAGAACCATCCAGGTAGATCCCGGCAGAGGTAGCTACCGGGGAAATACAACGGTACATGGAATTATTCTGGATCAACCCGTTCCTGGATTGATTATTGGCTTTCAGCAAAGAGGGATAACTGTTCAGCACCCATTGATAGTTGCCTGCCGCGACCAACCCAATATTGGCGACATCGTATATTTCGTTGCCTAACACCTGGAAAGAGTCTACATTCCCATTGATAGCGACTCCTTCCGCATATCCCGACACAATATTGTGAACGGTGTTGTTGCTGATGAGCAGGTTGGTGATGGGCGTGTTAGTATTGCCCAGGACGGTGATGGCGCTTAATACATCCGTCGGCTGCGGGTTCTTGGCTTTCGTGGTATCGCGGGTCCATTTCATATTATAGAGGTCGTTATTCACGATCTGAATATTAGAGCCATTGCCACTGACGATGATCCCATAGCGAACGTCCTTCAGACTATCCCCGGCCAAATTTACGGTCGTTAAACTGGCATCATTCGTGAGGTTCTGAATATTCAGCCCATTAATATTGACATAACTGGCACTATCTATGATGAAGATGCAGGCATACTTTTGGGTAAGCCCTCCCCCATCGACCGTCGGGGCGCCTAAGGTGCTATCGCCCGGGTAAGGGGTAATGGTGAACCATTTGCCGTTCTGTCCCCTGTTGTGACCGATGTATACCGGAGCTTTCAGCGGATAGGTGCCGCTCCGGAGGTAGATGGTGATATTCGAGTTAAGGAGGACGGGAGGTGTATAGCTGAAATCATAACCGGCGCCATTGACGGCATAGTTGATCGTCCTCCAGGGATTGGCCTTCGAGCCGGTGCCCGTGGTATCGTTCCCTGACGGGCTGACGTAGAACTGGTAACGGGATTGGTGATAGATAATATTTGAATCTACGTCGGCAGTCTGCGTAATGGTGCCCGCGGCGCCCGAAACGGTAACGAGACTGGCAGAAAGACCCGGCGCAATAGTAACAAAACGGCTGGTATCGATAAGGACATTGGTGGGCAGGCTATTACTTCCTGAGATAAACACCGGGTATATGTTTTTGTCGGTTGGTGAAGGAAACTTCGCTTCGGCCGTATCGCTATTCCATAACATATTGCGAAACGTACAATTGCGGATATCTATATTAGTGCTGCTGCCGCTTATATAGATCCCATAAGCAGTCAGGTTCTTCAGATTGGCAAAAGTCACCCCCTGCAACCGTATATTATTAGCGCCGGCAATACTCGCCATGTACGAGTAATCACTTACAAGACGTGATCCATCAAAGGTAACCTGCTCACCGGGATAAGCCTTGATGGTAAAATAATGCCCGTTCAGACCGCTTTTATTGGACCCGATATAAATGGTCGTATCGCTCGTGAGATAGTAGGTACCCTGCCGGAAATATAAGGTAACATCGGATGTATCCGCCTGAGGGGTTCCAAACATGCCTGAAAGAAGGCTATTCCAGGGGCTGGAAAGAGAACCGTTGCCGTTGGTGGTTTTGGTGATATCTACATAATAAGTTCGTTGAGCGAGAGATTCCTTTGTGAAAATCAACAGGAATAAAAATGATAACAGGAGTAAAAAATTCTTCTTCATGGAGTGTTATTAAAGGTTTAATTAAATGGTTTTCGAACAGCGCGCCTATCAAGATTGCAATAATCCCTGAATTTTAAAAGCAGCGACTCTCCTCTTATGCCGGATTGGAGCAACACAAACGTTTGCGAAACGCACACAAACGTTTGCGCTATTTTTCAGAAGTTGTTCATTTCTTCCCCGCAGGAGGCCCACAGGCCGATCTTACTGTCGCAATCACCTCCCCAGATTGGCGTATATGGCCCCTATGGGTTTTACGTGAAGAAGGTAGCTTTGAATCGTAAATCATTCATTAAACAACATTCTTTATGAAAGAACATATCATTCCCCGGAACATCAACACGGTGTATATCCAGGCCAGCTCCTTCCCCAACGGGGTAAAAACGGCGCATGAACAGCTACATAAAAAAATGCCGGCTGGCGACGGAAGAAGGTTTTTTGGCATTTCCTTTCTCAACGAAAAAGGAGAGATCACCTATAAGGCCGCCGCAGAAGAATTACATCCGGGCGAAGCGGATGCATTCGGCCTGAAGACATTCACCATCCGTAAAGGGAAGTATATCAGCGAAGATCTTAAAGACTGGTACAAGCAGGAAGGGAAGATTGGAGAAATATTCCAGAAGCTGTTGAAGCAGCCGCATATTCTCAAGGACGGCTATTGCCTGGAAGAATATCTTAACGATACGGATATCCGTTTAATGGTGACGGTGGAATAGATTACAAGTAACTATGCAGAGCTTATTTTCCTCCCTTTTTCTTTTCTCTGTATTCTGAAGGCGTCAGAGAGAATTTCGATTTAAAAACCGTTGAAAAATAAGCCTGCGTGGAGAAGCCGACCTTGAACGCCACTTCCGAAATGGATAACTGCATATCTGCCAATAAGAATTTTGCCTTCTGCAACCGGACGGTTAAAATATAATCATTTACATTATAGCCGATCAGCGCTTTCACTTTTCTGTATAATTGAATCCTTGAAATACCTATTTCTTTATAAATATCTTCCACGGAAAAATTCTCATTGGATAAATTATTCTCGACGATGGCAGTAAATTCATTAATAAATTTCCGGTCGATCTTCGTCGAAGAATTGGACCTGGACTCGGTGGGCAATTCGCTGGTATAATGCTCCCTGAGGATGGCCCGGTTATTCAACAGGTTTTTGATCGTCTCTTCAAGATACTCAAGATTAAAAGGTTTTACAATGAAAGCATCTGCTTTTAATCTGATGCCTCTTATCTGATCCTCCAGGGTGCCTTTTGCGGTCAGCAAAATGATCGGAATATGGGAAGTGCGGATATCCTGCTTCAAGGTCTCTATAACATGCAGACCGTCATGGCCGGGAAGAATGATATCGGATATGATGAGGTCCGGAATGATATTATAGGCAAACTCTATCCCCGTCACCGCATTTTTTGCTTCCTGCATTTCATATTGATTGCCCAGGCGCCTTTTGAGAAAGGTACAAAGGTCCTCATTGTCTTCGATGAGCAGGATGGAATATTCGGGCTGGGCCGTTCCGGTCATTTCTTTTTCCGGCAGGATCGGTGAGATATCCGTTGTATATGATTTTACGTCTTCATAACTATTGACCAGGGAAGGCCTTTCTGAAAGAAGCTCATTTTCTTCCATATGTGATTTTCCGACAGGCAAGCATACGGTAAAGGTGGTGCCTTTCCACTTTTCGCTCTTAATATCGATAGTGCCATGATGGAGGCCGATCAACTCTTTGGACAATGACAATCCCAGTCCCGTACCTTTAAAAGAGGCCTTATTTCCCTGATAAAAAAGTTCAAAGGCATGTTCGACCTCATCCTGGGACATTCCGACCCCTGAATCCTCCACCTTGATCAGGGCCATGCCGGTCAAGGGGTTTTTGTCCACTGTGACATTGATCGTCCCATGCTCATTGGTGAATTTAAAGGCATTCGAAAGCAGGTTGAAAAGAACTTTATCCAGCATATTCACGTCAAACCATACTTTCAAATCCCTGGACTTGCTTACGATATTGAAGGAGATCGACTTTTTCCGGGCAATCTCCTGGAAATTATTGGCAATCTCCATCACAAATTCGGAAAGGTCGTTCTCCGTCGCGCCCAATCTCATTTTCTTTTCTTCGATCTTGCGAAAATCCATCAGCTGGTTGATCAGGCGAAGCAACCGCAGGGTATTCCTGTGGATCAGATCGAGATTGTACTTTATGGTAAAATGGAGTTTGGGGGAAGACAGGATATCTTCCAATGGACCGAGGATCAGGGTCAGAGGGGTCCTTAATTCATGGGAGATATTGGTAAAAAAATTGAATTTGGCATCCGTCGCTTCTTTAGCCTTCGCCGTCATTTCTATCAGCTGATTACGCTGGTAAAGGTTTTCCTCATTTTGGGCAGCCAGCTTACGGTTGATCTGCCGGTTGCGCCGGAGGGAAAAAAAAGCAATGCCGCCCAGAAGAAGGGCCAGGATCAGCGCGATAATGGCTGAGTATAACAAATTTCGTTGATTGTAATAGATCCTTTGCTGCTCTTCCAGCAGCGTATATTGCTTATCTATATCCTGCTGCTGAAGGTCGATCTTGTCCGTTTGCAACTTCATGATCCGGACATTGGTGGAATCGATGACGACCGTGGGTAGGATATTCTCCTTATTATAAGGTTGTTTGTTTAAAATTTTGAAGGCTGTTTGAATAGCCTCTTCCCCGCCGGTGGGAGTAAGGAAGGTGGCCTGCAGGATCCGGTCGGATACGAATTGAATGCCGCCACCAGGTCCCGGGAGACCGTCAACGCCGAAAAAATGGGCGGATTTTTCAATACCCAGCTGCTTGTACACTTTGTAAGCGCCGAGCGCCATCGGGTCATTTTGGGCGAAAACGATATCTCCCGGAGAAAGCTGATCCTTAATTTTAAGGAATTCTTCGGAAGACTTATCCTCCAGCCAGTTGCCATATAGCCTGGCTTTGATCTGAACGAGCGGATTGAGGCGTATTCCCTCTTCGAATCCCCGTTGGCGGTCCCGGGAAGGCGTCGAACCCCGCAGGCCTATCACTTCAACGATACGAACAGGCCCCTTGAAAAGCTGGGCTATATAGTTGCCTGCCGTTCTGCCTAATTCGAAATTATTGATCCCGATAAAGCTTGTATAGAGGTCGGAAGATGTCTTTCTGTCGATGACGACTACCGGTATGCCTTTATTATAGGCTTCTTCCACGACGGAAGTCAATGGTTCGGCTTCATTAGGAGATACCAGTAAAATGTCGATATTCTGGCCAATGAGCTCTTTAATCTGCCTTACCTGCAGATCGCTGTTATCATTGGCGCTCCTGTAAATTAATTCAGTCCCCGGGTGAAAGGATAGTTCCCGTTGCATGCCCTCCCGTGTCGCTTTTTTCCAGTTGGCGGTTCCGGTACATTGTGCGAACCCAATCCGGTATTTTTTCTCCGGACTGCTGCCTGAACAGGCGCTGAGCAGGATAAAAGCTACCGGCGCTAACAACCAAAGTTTGCTTTTTATCATTGGCAACCATGCAATCATATAGATAAATTTGAACTAATTTCCTGATAGCTGCCTATAAACGGGTATCATTTTTTTTTAAACCCATATTCTGTCTGCAAAAATCTTCCTTTCCGACCGTATAGGGTGATACATTTTTGGAAACGGATGAGCCAATAATAGAGCAACCGCTTTCCTCCGGAAAAATAATTCTTCCCTAACCAGCTAATTATTAATCATTTAAGAAAAAAAATCTCCTAAATACAATCCTGGTATAATATGGTACCCATTTAAAAGGCAATAGAAGGCTGGACAGCTATATTTCCGGAGAAATTGATTGCCATATGAGGAATAAGAATGTATTTCTATGGTCCCTTGTCATTGCTTTGGGGGGCTTTCTTTTTGGATTCGATACGGCCGTTATTTCCGGGGCCGAGCAATCGATTCAAAAATTCTGGGGTTTAACTACCCTGCAACATGGTCTTACTATCTCCATCGCCCTGATCGGCACCGTGATAGGCGCTCTTTTAGGCGCGATTCCTTCCGACAGGCTCGGACGTAAAAAAACCCTTTATCTTATTGCATTCCTGTACCTGACTTCCTCTTTAGGAACCGCACTGGCCGGCAACTGGTATATTTTCCTGCTGTTCCGTTTATTGGGCGGCTTAGGGGTGGGCGCTTCGTCGGTGACGGCGCCGATTTATATATCCGAGATCTCTCCGGCAGCCCGGAGGGGTAAGCTGGTAGGACTTTTTCAGTTTAATGTGGTCTTCGGCATCGTACTATCCTATTTTTCCAATTACCTCATTGGCCGGGGAGGAGATCATTCGTGGCGGCTCATGCTGGGGATACAGGCAGCGCCTTCCGCTCTTTTCTTTATTCTTTTGCGATTTGTCCCGGAAAGTCCGCGCTGGCTGATCACGAAAAAGGGTAAGGTCGAAGAAGCGCGTGAAATTTTCTCCATCATCGATCCGCAAACGGCTGACAAGATAGTAGCGGAGATCCAGCTGGCGGAAACAGCCGAAAATACCATTCAGCATCCGGACCCTTTATTTTCAAAACGATACAGGGCCCCTGTCATGCTGGCTATGCTATTTGCCATCTTCAACCAGGTATCGGGTATTAATGCTATTATTTATTATTCCCCCCGTATTTTCGAAATGACCGGTCTGGGCAAGAGCTCTTCCCTGTTATCCACTGCGGGCCTGGGCATGATCAACTTTATGTTCACCCTGCTGGCGATGAATTTTATTGACAGGATGGGTCGAAGGACCCTTATGCTGATCGGCTCGTTCGGGTTGATCTTTACCCTGGGCATGGTCTCCTATTCTTTTTACTCCGGGGATTTCAATGGCTGGGCGGTCCCGGTATTTCTTTTTATATACATCGCCTTTTTTGCCTTTTCACAGGGAGCGGTGATCTGGGTCTTTATAGCCGAAATATTTCCGAACCAGGTGAGAGCGAAAGGGCAAACCCTTGGAAGCGCCACACACTGGATCATGGCCGCCCTCATCGCCTTCTCCTTTCCATACCTGGCAGAGAAGGCAGGAGGAGGGAATACCTTTCTCTTTTTCTGTATCATGATGTTACTCCAATTGCTGTTTGTCTGGAAGGTAATGCCCGAAACAAAAGGCAAATCATTGGAACAAATTGAATACACCCTGGTGCTGCATTAATGCCAGCGCTGGACGACTGTGCTTAACGCCTGAAGAATATGCTTAACGAAAAACGATTGCTATGAGTTTGCCTGAAAATAGGTATCCCGTTGTCTGCTACGGTGAGATCCTGTGGGACGTGCTGCCAGACGACATTGTCCCCGGCGGCGCCCCCATGAATGTGGCCTATCATGTAAATAAGCTGGGCATCTCCCCTGCCCTGGTCACCCGGGTCGGCCTTGACAATGAAGGCAAGAAACTGATCCTGCTGATGGAAAAGAACGGCATCTCCACGGATTTTTTTCAAATGGATTTCGAAAGGAATACGGGAAAAGTACTTGCTGTCACAGATGGGAATGAAGAGGTAGCTTATGATATCCTTAAACCCGTAGCCTGGGATTACATAAACTGGGATGACCAGTTTACGGCACTCGTTTCCAATGCCGGATATTTTGTTTACGGGAGTTTGAGCGCCCGCAGCGAAGAAAGCCGCAATACCTTGTTCCGCCTGCTGGAGGCTGCGAAGTACAAAGTGCTGGACATCAATTTACGTCCTCCGCATTATTCCCGGAAAATCCTTGAAAAATTGCTGAGCTCCGCCCATCTGCTCAAGCTCAACCTGGCGGAATTAGAATTAATTACCGGCTGGTTCAGCGGTTATAAGAACGAAAGAGACCGGATCAGGGTCCTGCAGGACAAATTTCAACTCACCGACATCGTCGTCACCCGGGGCCGCAATGGATCTGTGCTGTATACGGGGGGCGTGTTCTACGAACATCCCGGATTTACCATAAAGCTGGCGGACACCATCGGCAGCGGAGATGCATTTCTGGCAGGATTGATTTCGCAGCTATCCCGGGGAGCGGACGTCCCGGAAGCGCTGGAATTCGCGTGTGCCCTGGGAGCGCTGATCGCAAGCTATACGGGGCCTTGTCCACAGTACGAACCAGCAGAAATCCAGGGGCTGATAAGGACCGGAACCGCTCTCTGAAAACAGGCTAACGCTTATTACTTATTATAGAAATCAAAACAAGGCTCTAACATTTTAAAAATTCGATTATGAGAAAATTACAAATTTTGCTGCCGATGTTGCTGCTGGCATTGTTCAGTTTTGCCCAGCAAAAAATTATAACGGGGAGGGTCACGAACAAAACGAACGGGGAGCCTTTACAAGGCGTATCCGTTCAGGCGAAAGCCAAAACGGTGATAACCGATGCAGATGGAAAATTTTTGATCCCCGTCAGCACAGGTGAAACGATCATTTTGTCTTTTGTCGGAATGAATCAACTGAAAGTGAAAATTACGGAGGCGACTTCCTCCTTATCCCTTGGCATGGAAGAAGGCAATAATGACCTGAACCTGGTAGTCGTTACGGGTTATAAAACGGAGAAGAAGGTCGACCTGACAGGGGCCGTATCCATTGTCAATCTCAGCAATATAAAAAACAATCCTGTTGCGAGCCCCATGTTAGCCTTGCAGGGCCAGGTCCCCGGATTATATATCCAGACGGACGGCTCGCCTACGGGCGCCAATGGCGGTGCGCCGACCGTCATCATACGCGGGGTAAATAATTTAAATGGCCTGGGAGGAACGAACCCGCCCCTTTATATAATCGACGGGGTCCCTACTACCCGGTATGAGGATTTCGCCAATTTAAATCCCAATTCGATCGCCTCCATGCAAGTGCTGAAAGATGCGTCTGCGGCCTCCATTTACGGTTCGAGAGCTGCGAACGGTGTAATCATCGTAACAACAAAAGACGGCGGTACAGGCGGCGCTGAAAAAGTGCACATCCAGTTCAGCTCCAGCCTGACCTGGCAGACAGAAAGGCCCTGGCAGCAGCCTGTACTGAGTTCGACACAAAGAGGTGCGGCGCTCTGGCGGGCTGCAATAAATGACCATAATACTAACGGTGTAGGTAGCCCGGATTCTATTTCGACAAAAAACATTTATCAATACGATTGGAATCACGATTATGCTAACCCAATCCTTAATAAAGTGATCATTACGCCCTTTGTCGGTGGCGACAGCCTTGAACCTGCGGCAAGCACCAACTGGCAAAATGCCCTGTATAAAACCGCCATGATTACCTCTAATGACCTGGCAATCTCAGCCGGAAGCGGCAAAAGTGGTCTGTTGATCGATCTGGGATATTATAACAATAACGGGTTAATAGCCTTTACAAAATATCAACGGTATAGCGCCCGCATAAATTCGCATACGGCTGCCTTCGACGGAAAATTCAGATTTGGCGAGAATGTCCAGCTTTCCAGGACATCGCAGGTCAACTCGACCAGTGATGTCGGGGGGGCTTCCGTCGGAGATCTTGCGCTGACATTAGCGCCGACCATCCCGTTATATAAAACGGACGGCACTTATGGAGGTCCCGTGGGTGCGGGCTATTCCGACAGGAATAACCCGGTGGATATGCAATACCTTAACAGGTGGAACACGACCAACCTGTTTTTGACAATCGGCAATGTGTTTGCGGAAGTAGAACCTATAAAAAACCTGGTGTTCAGAACAAGCCTCGGATTTGATTATTCTGATGGACTTGGAAAGGTAATCAAACAAATAGGGAATGAAGGACCGGTGAATTCATTTAACAGCCTGACGTTGCAGGAAAGTAAGGAATTTACATTTACATGGACCAATACGCTGACCTATAACCTGGTGCTCGGGAAGAGCAGGCTCAATCTTTTAGCAGGAATGGAAGCCGTGAGAGATGATTATTCGACATTTGGAGCCGCCAATACGAATTTTGCCATCCAGGACGTGAACTATTTTCAACTGAGCTCCGGCTCAGGTTCGCAGACAGACAACGGAACTGCGACCGGGTACAGGTTGCTGTCCCAGTTTGGCAAAGCCTTTTACAGTTATGGGGACAGGTACCTGGCATCCGTAACGGTAAGGCGGGATGGCTCTTCGCGATTTGGCACGAACAACCCTTATGGTGTTTTCCCTGCATTCACGCTTGGCTGGAGAATAAACAATGAAGAATTTTTTAAGAATGTCAAACCTGTCTCTAATCTGAAGCTAAGAGCGGGTATTGGAACGGTAGGCAACCAGCAAATAGGGAATTTAGCGGCGTATAGCTTGTATTATGCGAATTACGGGACCAGCAATGCCACTTATCCTGCCTGGCTTAATACGGGTACGGCCTATGATATCAATGGCGTAAACACCGGCACCCTTCCATCCGGCTTTGTGCAAACGCAATTAGGCAATCCTAACCTGAAATGGGAATCGACTACTGAAACGAACGTCGGACTGGACTTTGGCCTCCTGAATGAGAAGATTACGGGTTCATTCGATTATTTCAGCAGGAAAACCAGCAATATATTAATTCAGCCGCCGGTAGCCGGTGCAGTAGGGGAAGGGCAGCAGCAATTCCTTAATGGCGCCAGTAAGAATACTAAAGGATGGGAATTGGTATTAGGCTATCACAACCGGACAACGGGCGGCCTGGGTTATAGTATCACGGCTAATGCCAGCCATTGGGCTGATAAAATCACTCAATTGCCGGATAATGTACGGGCCGCTTATCCGGGGGACCCCAACCATTCTATCATCGGGCATTCCCAATTCTCTATTTTCGGCTATCAAACCGATGGCATTTTCCAGAACCAGCAGGAAGTCAGTGCTGCTCCGGTTCAACCTGGCGCTGGCCCGGGAAGGATCAAATATAAAGACCTCAACCATGATGGAAAAATTAATGAATTGGATCAGACCTGGCTGGGGACTACCCTGCCAAAACTGGAATATGGCATCCGCATAGAGCTGAATTATAAAAATTTCGATTTTTCCGTTTTCGGTTCGGGCGTATCGGGCAAAACAGGGTTTGACCCGGTCAAGTTCATGAATTCATTCATAGATACCCGGAATAACTATGGCCCCGGAGTCCTTAATGCCTGGACGCCGCAACACCCAACCTCAACTCCTGCTTTGTCAATTTTGAACCCCAATGGAGAGGACAGGCTTTCGGATTTTTATTATGTCAATGCGTCTTACTTCAAGATCAGGAATGTTCAGTTGGGTTATAATCTGCCGCAGTCTTTGACAAAAATTGTTAAACTGGAAGGATTGAGGATCTACCTGTCGGGGCAGAATTTGGTGGCGTTCAAGCACAAAGCATTCTATAGCAAAGACCCGGAAAGAGCCGGTTCATTCGCCCTTTGGCCCGTACCGACCTCATTCACTTGCGGGATCAATGCTAATTTCTAAAATGCCAAATAAAACAATTATGAAAAATTATAGAATTACCATCCTGGTTGTCATTGCAGGCCTGTCCTTTGCGGGCTGCAAGAAATACCTGGATTACCAGCCACAGGGCGCAGTATCAGCCAGCGGTCTCTCCTCGCCCACAGCAGTAGAGGGACTGGCCACAGCCGCTTATGCGGGAATTGCCAACGATTGGTGGGATGCCCCCATCACCAGCAACTGGGAATGGGGCAGCATACGCTCCGATGACGCCTATAAAGGCGGCGGCGGATTAAACGATCAGCAGCAGATGGATAAATATGAGCAGTTCTACCTGGTCAACGCCTCCAATAACGGCGCCAATGATTTTGGGTTCCCCGGGGCATGGATAAGAGCTTATGCAGCTATTTCCCGGTGCAATACCGCCTTGAGAGCATTGAATAACTTAACGGACGCACAGTTCCCGAAGAGGACGATCCGTATCGGCGAAATGCATTTCCTGAGAGGCCACCTATTCTTTCTGCTAAAAGTCCTATTCAGGAACATACCCTGGTTTGATGAAACGGCCACCAATGACCAGATCATCAAAACATCAAACACGATGTCCAATGATAGCCTCTGGCAGAAAATAGAAGGGGATTTTCAGACAGCCGTCAACGATCTGCCGCCAACGCAACCCGGGGAACCCGGAAGGGCCAACCAGCTTTCGGCAAAGGCCTACCTGGCCAAGGCATTGCTGTACCATGCCTATACGCAGGATGACAACTACCAGGTTACCGGAGTGGATCCTGCCAGGCTGACCCAGGTAGTCAGCTTAACCAATGATATCATCAGCTCCGGCATTTACAGCCTCAATACCGACTTTGCCTATAATTTTCTCGATGGGCATGATAACGGGCCTGAATCCATATTTGCCATTCAATATTCCATTAATGACGGTACGGCCATCGGGGGCAGACTGAGTATGTCGACGAGCCTGAATTATTTCGCAGGAGCCCCGCAATATGGCTGCTGCGCTTTCCATATTCCGTCGCAGAACCTGGTAAATGCCTATAAAACAGATGCCAATGGTCTCCCTATGTTCGACCATTTCAACGACCCAGGCACTGAAATGAAAGATTCCGTCGACTTCTGGACCAATGGCGTCGACCCCAGGCTGGATCATACGGTAGGCATCGCAGGGCATCCCTTTAAGTACAATGCCGCCCTTCCGTATGAACATAGCTGGGAAAGGGATAACGGAGACTATGGCGGTTTTGGAAGCATGAAAGATCTGCAATTGGCCACCTGCGCCTGTTTTAAAAAGCTGGGACCTTTCTATGGCACTTCGGTCAATTATGACATCATCCGGTATGACGATGTTCTTTTGATGCAGGCGGAAGCGCAGATCCAGCTGGGCAATCCGGCGGCGGCTCTCCCCCTCATCAACCAGGTCAGGGCAAGGGCTGCCAATGTCAGCCCATTGGTGAAAAGACTGGATGGCAAGAATCCGTCCAATTACAGAATAGACATCTATAAGCCGGGCGTGAACATTGCGGCCTGGGATCAGGCGACGGCGTTCAAAGCATTACAGTGGGAACGCAGGCTTGAATTCGCCACGGAAAGTCCGAGATTTTTCGACCTGGTACGCTGGGGCATCGCAGCGCAGACACTCAACGCCTATTTTGCGATAGAAAGGGTAAGGCATCCGTTCCTGCAAAATGCGGCCTTTACCGCCAGCCAGCATGAGTATTTCCCCATTCCTCAGGAGCAGATCGTCTTTACAAATGGGCTGTACAAACAAAACAAGGGCTATTAATAGAAAAAACATAAATTAAATTATGAAAAAACAATTGCTGCCCTATCTTCTTTCGGTCTTTTATACCGTTGCAACCTTTGCCCAGGAAGGGCAAACGGCAACGCCCCAATGGAGGCCGGTCTATCATTTTACACCCCTGAAAAACTGGACCAATGACCCCAATGGGCTGATCTATTTCGATGGCGTCTATCATTTATACAACCAGCAAAACCCATTTGAAAACAAATGGGGGCATATGAGCTGGGGGCATGCCACCAGTACCGACCTGGTACATTGGAAACATTTGCCCATCGCCATACCCGAGAAAATCGATACGGACACCACCTGGATCTTTTCCGGCTGCGCCGTCTGGGATAAAGATAATTCCAGCGGATTCTGCAAAAAAGGAGGATGTCTTGTGGCCGTGTACACAGCGGATCAGCCTAACCTGAAGAAAGAAACGCAATTCGTTGCGTACAGCAATGACGGAGGAATGACTTATACCAATTATACCGGCAACCCGGTCATCGATCTGCAAAAAAAGAATTTTCGGGATCCGAATGTTACCTGGAACTCAGCATTAAAAAAATGGGTGATGGTGGTAGCATTGCCCACCGAATATAAAGTTCGTTTCTATGCTTCGGATAATTTAAAGGAGTGGCAATTGCTCAGCGAGTTTGGCAATGCCGGCTATACCAGCGCAGCCTGGGAATGCCCTGCCTTAATACAACTGCCTGTTCAGGGAAATCCTCAGAAAAAGAAATGGGTCCTGCTGGTATCGGCAGGCGGGCCCAAAAAAGGTCCTTTCATGCAATATTTCACCGGTGACTTTACCAGGGGGGAATTCAAAAATGACAACCCGCCGGATACCCTGCTAACCGTCGATTACGGAGATTGTTTTTATGCGGCCATTCCCTGGAATAACCTGCCCGGCGACAAAAAAGTCCTTATCGGGTGGATGGTGCCGGGTTCCCAGGAAACTTTCCCTTGGAAGGGGCAAATGTCTATTCCAAGAGACCTTAGCCTGCGAGAAACCAGCCAGGGCCTTCGACTGGTACAGCAGCCTTCCTCGTTGATTAAAAATAACCTGGCAAGCCTTTCCGGAAATCAAGCGGTGGAAATGAAAGATCTTACTCTCCGTAATGGTGAAATACCCATCGATGAAAAGACCGTTCAGGGGAATGCCTATTGGCTGGAGGCAGAATTGGACGTAGAGCAGGGCGCCACCGCAGGCTTCCGGATCGCCCGGAAAAAAGACGGGAACCCTGTACAAACCGAAATAGGATATGATGCGGTAGAACACCAGGTCTATGTGGACAGGAGCCATACCGGGGACGAAAAGATAAAAAAAGAGCATTTGCGGCAAACCATCCATCTGCCAGGCGAATCGGGTAAAGTCAGGCTGGAAATATTATTCGACAAATCTTCCCTGGAAGTCTTCGTCAATGGCGGCGACCAGGTATTAACCACGTATGTATTTACCGACAGCGGGGCTAATACGGTATCGGCCTTTGCGACTGGTGGAAATGCCGTGATAAAATCACTGAAGATCCGGGATTTGTCGGGCATAAAAAATGACTGAGTCAAAATTTAAAATACGATTATGAGCATCCGATTGGCGATTTTGGGAATGCTGATGGCAGGTAATACTTATGCACAGATACCGGCACAGACCTTGCCGGATTTTACATTTTACCGGCTTGATAAAAGCGCCTTCACCAACAGGGATTTGCCATCCGGTAAAATGTATTTCTTTCTTTTTTTCGATTCCGACTGCGACCATTGCCAGCGTGCCGTCAAAAATATCGATCAGCAGTACCAGTCCTTTCAAAACACCCTGATCTGTCTTATCTCCGTCGACGATCACGATAAAATAGACCGTTTTGTAAACACCTACGCGCAGCACCTTAAAAATAAAAAAAATGTCGTGTTGCTGCAGGACAATCTGAACCAGTTCATACCCCGGTTCAAACCGTATAAATACCCTTCCATGTATCTCTATTCAACGGATAAAAAACTGATCGATTATGAGGATAATGAAGCCACGGTGTTCAGGATCGTGCATACCATTCACGGTAGCCTTCTTATTGGCTATTTCATGCCGGCGCCCGGACAAACTATTCACCAATTTACCTGCTTCCGTAACAAAAATAGATTTCTCCAATAACCTGGAAGACAGGCCGGGTCTCGGAATCCTTAGCTATATCTACTACTATAACGGAGGAGGGGTAGCCATTGGCGATATCAATAACGACGGATTACCGGATATTTATTTTACAGCCAACAGCAAAGGGCATAATAAACTTTATTTAAATAAAGGCAATTTTGAATTTGAAGATATTACCGGACAAGCCGGAGTGGCCGGCACTTCGGACTGGTGCACCGGCACAACGATGGCAGATGTGAACGGAGACGGGCTCCTGGATATTTATGTTTGCGCCATCGCCAATATGCATGGCCTGAAAGGACACAACGAATTATTCATAAATAATGGCAATGGGACTTTCACGGAAAGTTCGCAGGCTTATGGATTGGACTTTTCGGGGTATTCCACCCAGGCTGTTTTCTTTGATTATGATCATGATGGTGATCTTGATTGTTTTATCCTCAATCAATCGGAACATCCCAATCAACATATTACAGATACGAGCAACAGACGGACATTCGACCCCAATTCCGGCGAAAGATTGTACCGCAATGACCTGGTTAACGGGAAACAAAAATTTACGGATGTTTCCGCCCGGGCGGGCCTGTATCAAAGCAGCCTGTGTTATGGATTGGGTATTGGCGTCGCCGATCTGAACAACGACGGATGGGAAGACATCTATGTCGGCAATGATTTTCATGAAAATGATTATTATTATATCAACAATGGCAACGGAACTTTTACGGAAAGCGGATCCAGCCATTTCAGGCATTATAGCCGGTACAGCATGGGTAATGATATCGCGGACTTTAATAACGACGGACAACCGGATATCGTCACGGCAGACATGTTGCCCGGTGACGAGAAAACATTAAAAACATATGGCAATGGGGAGCATCTAAGTACGTATACTCAAAAAATCACTAAGAACGGATATCAAAATCAATATTCGAAAAACTGCCTGCAGAAAAATAATGGTGATGGAACAAGCTTTAGCGATATAGGGTTGATCAGCGGCCTATCCGCAACGGATTGGAGCTGGAGTCCTTTGCTGGCAGATTTTGACAACGATGGGAATAAAGATCTTTTCATCTCCAGCGGCATCGTCAAACGCCCGCTGGACCTCGACTTTATTATGTTTTTCTCTAACCTGAAAAACCCGGGGAGCTTTGGCAGTGCAGATAATTATCAAAAAGCGATGCTTGACAAAATGCCTGACGGCTCTTCACATCCCTATTTATTCCGGGGAGACGGGCATTTAAATTTTAAGGACCTGAGCGATGATTGGGGAACCGGCGACCTAAAAGGGTTTTTTAATGGCGCCGCCTATGCTGACCTTAATAATGACGGGAACCTGGATCTAGTGATCAACTGCCTTAATGCGCCTGCCATCATCTTAAAAAACAACGCGCCAAAGAAAAATTATATTTCTTTATCCTTCAAAGGCGACGGGATGAACACTTCAGGCATGGGCGTTAAAACATATGTTTTTGCAGGAGGAAAAATGCAATACCAGCAATTGATGCTCACCAGGGGGTTTATGTCATCAACGGAGCCCCGGCTCCATTTTGGGCTGGATAGTTTTTCTTTAGCAGACAGTATATTAGTGGTGTGGCCAAATCAAAAATACGAATTGCTGAAAACCGTGCATGCTAATCAGCGAATCGTATTCAGGCAAAAGGACGCCACCCGGGATTTCAGCTATAAACTTTTCTTCCCTGAAAGAAAAAAGATGGCGGAAGATATCAGTAAACAGATTACTATCGGATGGCGGCATGAAGAAAATAGTTTTAATGATTTTAACGACCAGTACCTTATTCCGCATATGGAATCTACCAGGGGGCCGAAGCTAGCCGTAGCGGATATAAATAAAGACGGGCTTGACGATATTTTTGTCTGTGGAGCAAAAGGGCAGCCGGGTTGCCTGATGATCCAAACTAAAACAGGGCAATTCATCCTATCGGATACGGCTGTCTTTAATAAAAATAAGGAAAGCGAAGGAGTGGATGCTGTTTTTTTCGATGCCAACAACGATGGCTATCCTGATTTGTATGTCGTAAGCGGCGGCAATGAATACGATGACGGAAATCCGAACCTTGCCGATCATTTATATATGAACGATGGCAAAGGGCATTTCACGGAAGCGCTGCATTCGCTACCTGAAATTTTGAAAAATAAATCCTGCGTGGCCATTGCGGACGTTAACCATGATGGCTACAACGATATTTTTGTCGGCGGGCTCGCCGTTGCAAAAAAATACGGATACACCCGGGAGCCCTCTTATTTATTATTGAATGACGGGAAAGGGCATTTTGTCCGGGCCGGTGATTCCGTTATTTCGTTAATGAAAACGGGCATTGTCACGTCCGCTGTTTTTGCAGATGTCAACCAGGATGGCTGGAATGACCTGATCGTCGCCGGTGAATGGATGGGGGTGAAGGTATTTCTAAACAATAAGGGAGTGTTCAAATCCGGCGAGATTGCTCAATCGACAGGTCTCTGGCAGACGATTTGTGTAACTGACATCAACGGTGACGGATATGCAGATATTTTAGCCGGCAACTGGGGGCGAAATTCAAAATTATATTCGGGTAGGGAGGGCCCGCTGAAATTATATATAAAAGACTTTGATTTTAACGGGTCCATTGAACAGATAATGACCTATTCCGTCAGCGGTAATGAATACCCTTTTTTGGGCAAGGATCAGTTAGAGCTGGCTTTGCCTGCATTAAAGCATGAGCATCTTCGCTATGATGAAGTAGCCGGAAAGACGGTGCAATATATGTTTGGGGATTTGCTTAAAGATTGTACTGAACTTAAAGCAGAAACATTAAGCTCGGCCTGCTTTATGAATGATGGTAAAGGTAGTTTCACCAGAAAGGATCTGCCGGAAGAACTACAGTTAGCCCCGATCTTTGCATTCACCTCATTCCCTTATGGCGATACAAAAACTTCCCTTGCCGCCGGAAATTTTTATGGCGTAGTGCCTTATGAAGGGCGTTACGATGCATTGAATCCGACTTTTTTTGATTACGATAAGAGTTCAAATCACCTCAATTATTTATCTGAGCTGCCGGCAATAAACGGAGAATGCAGGGATGCAAAATGGATAAGCTATGCCGGCGGCGGAAAAATATTGATCCTTGCGATGAACAACGATCGCCTGATTTTTTTAAAACCGGTACTTTAATTTCTTTTATGTATTACAATTTTAATTACTTTAGTGTTCCAAACAGGTTAATGCCAGGTGAGCGATACGCCTCCATATGATAAAGAACTCCTGGAACAGGTAGCCCAGGGCAATGAAACAGCCTTCAAAGTAATTTTTGATCGCCATTGGGATCGTCTTTATAACTATATGATGGCGCTCACCAAATCCCCCGAAGTAGCCGAAGAGATCGCGGCGGATGTCTTCCTCAAATTATGGACAGGGCGCGAACTGCTGCCCGGCATACACAATCTCGAAGCTTTTTTGTTACGCGTAGCTCACAATAAGGCTATGGACTTTTTTGCGGTGACGGCCCGTAATGCCAAATACCAAAAGATCATCTTCGAGGCGATCCGGCAACCCGAGGTTCATGGCGCCGATTATCAGATCCTCGACAAAGAGGCGCAGGTCCTGCTCAGCGAGATCCTTTCCGGCTTATCTCTGAGGCGCCGTCTGGTCTTCACCCTCCATCGCATCGAAGGGCTCAGCCATGAAGAGATCGCTCAACGGCTCAATCTTTCCCATCAGACCGTCAAGAATACCATGGCGGATGCCCAACGCTCGCTCCGCAACCTCCTGAAGAAAAAATTTCCGGACGGTCTCTTTTTTTTCCTGATGTTCCTGTTATGGGCGCTGTAAAAATATTTTACCCACCATTAGTACCTGCCTGTCCTTTTTACCGTCTCTAGGATATAACACAGCGATATGCCTGCAAATCCCAACCGCCTGGAAGAATTATTCGATAAATACGTTCGGAGTATGATTACTCCCGAAGAATTTACCGAATTCTGGCATTTGATAAAGGAACAGCAGGACACCGATACGCTGAGCGCAAAGCTCACCGGGCTATGGCAGCAGTGGGAGGCCATGGCACAACCGGGACAGGACACGGAAAAATCCAAAATATTCAACCGGATCATGGAGAAAGGCAGGCAAAGGGAGATCGATTTCGAAAAGCTCCGCATTCATCCCATGGCCCGGCTATCGCGCAGGCTGGCAGTCGCCGCCGTTCTGCTGGCGGTCATCGCAGGCTTTTACCTGCTATATTCCGGCAAAGCAAGACCATCGGCAAGTTCCTCCCAGGTCTATGCCGCCCATACGCAGAACTTACCCTATACCCGAAATATCATTTTGCCTGACGGCAGTACGGTTGTCCTCTATGCAGGCAGCACACTCGATTATCCCGCTTCTTTTCCGGCCGATGGCAGGGAGGTAATCCTGAAAGGGCAAGCCTATTTTGACGTCCTTCATGACGATAAAAGACCCTTTATCATCCATACCGGCAAGGTCCGTACGACCGTCCTGGGTACTGCCTTCAATATCAGCTCGGACAGCAATAAGGTCACTGTATCCGTTACCGGTGGTAAGGTAAAGGTAGAGGACGGCAAAAAAGTATTGGCCGTATTGACGCCCAATCAGCAGATCGTGTACAGAGTGCCCGAGGAGACGGCGGAAAAGCTGACGGTGAATGCCGAGAGGCTCGTGACCGACTGGACCAAGCAGGATATGATCTTTGACGGGTCCAGTTTCGGCGATATA
Organism: Puia sp.; assembly: GCA_036394375.1. GTDB lineage: Bacteria > Bacteroidota > Bacteroidia > Chitinophagales > Chitinophagaceae > Puia. The sequence continues at coordinate 20,096 of DASWFF010000066.1, read as the reverse complement.
GCCGAACTGATTTCCCGGCGATATGGGGTCGCCATCCGCTTTAAAAACCCCGAATTGGCCAAATGCCTGATCGTAGCCTCGTTCAGTGGCACGGAAACCCTTGAAAATGTAATGGAGACGCTCTGCACGATCCGCAATGCCAGCTATACCCGTTTAGCGGAGGGCAACGAGATCCTGATCGATGGAAAGGGGTGCGAATAAGAAGACATAACGAAAGCGACAATAAGAAAACCCAAACGACAACTTTCACCAAAACGACAATGCCATGAAAATGAAAAGTTGACCACTAAATTCCCCGGCACAAAGCCAATAAAAAAACCCCTCCCACGCCTGGACAGCAATCAGAGGGGCCCGGCTCAAAACAAGATTGCTCATTTTAAACCCTTTGCAATTTATGCAAAAAAGTATTGCTATGCCTGAAAAAACCTTTTTAAGGATATTTCCGGCGATCCGTTTATTTCAAATAAATGCATCATTCCTCATGAAGGTCAGCGCCTGGTTACTTCTTTCCGTTTCGCTGTCAGCGCAGCTTCTTATTGCCAACACGGGGCATGGACAAAGCTCCGTCGACAAAAAGATCACGCTGGAGCTGCGCGATGAATCTCTCCGGACTGCGCTCAATACGATCGGAAAGCTTTCCGGCCTGCGAATGGCCTATCCCCTGGAGCAGGTCTCCCGCTATAAGCATATCAACCTGTCCCGGGATACCCGGCCGATAGAGCAGATCCTCTCGATCATTCTCTCCAATACCGGTCTGTCCTTCCGGCAGGATGCCAATACCATCCTGATCTTTAAAAAGGAAATTACGGAGCTGCCGCCTTCCCCGGACGAAAACACGGCAGACCTATCGCCCGGTAAACCCGTCAACCGGCCCATCAGCGGTACGATCAGGGACGATAAAGGCAATCCGATCGCCGGCGCCTCCGTGATCCTGCAGAATTCCAACCTCGGCACTTCCACCAATGCCGAAGGCTTCTTCGAACTCAATGTCCCGGATAATGTGGACTCACTGGTCATCTCCATGGTCGGTTTTGAAGAGATAAGGGTCGGCATTTCCGGGAAGGCAAAAATTTCCGTGGCCCTGGCCCGGCAGGATAAAAACAATATGAACGAAGTCGTAGTGGTAGGATATGGAAGCCAGAAAAAAGCCACGCTTACGGGAGCCGTATCTACGGTTTCCGGAAAAGCATTGGCCGACCTGCCCGTATCTAACCTCTCTACAGCGCTGGCCGGAAGAGTCCCCGGAATGACGATCCTCAGCTCCGCCACCGTGCCGGGCGCCGCAGCCTCGATCACCATCAGGGGGCTGGGCACTTTTAATAACACACAGGCGCTGTATGTAGTGGACGGCGTCGTGCGGGACCAGTCCGGCATGGACGGGCTCGACCCTAATGAAGTGGAAAGCATCAGTGTGCTGAAAGATGCCGCCAGCGCGGCCGTATACGGCTCGAGGGCTTCTAATGGCGTGATCCTGGTCACTACCAAACGAGGCAGCAGTCAAAAGCCCGTCGTCAGCTACAAAGCCAGTGTGGGATCGGAAAGCCCGACCCGGACCGTGAAGCTGATGAACGCCTATGAGAATACCCAATTTAATAATGATGCCATCTATGCCATGGACGGGTACGACCAGACGGCGGCTCAGAACGATCCCCGCTACTTCACGCCCGACGAGGTGGATTATTTCAAGACGCATAGCTACAACTGGCTGCACGATCTCTCGAAAAACGGTATCCTAAGCCAGCATAATCTCTCCGTCAACGGCGGATCGGAGAATATAAAATATTTTATGTCGGCCGGTTATTTCAATGAAAACGGGAATTTCAGCAACCTGGGCTATAAACGCTACAATATCCGATCGAACGTGGATGCGAAGATCAGCAGGGACCTTACCGTCAGCCTGACCCTGGACGGCAACATCAAGAAAAGCAACCGTCCGTGGTGGAACTACGATTATTATTATACCCTGAATGCGCTGCCGGACCTTTACCATGGTATCCAGCAGAGCTCACCCTATTTCCCCATGTATATCGGCGGGAAACCCGTCGGCAATGCTGCCAATGGTAATTTCAATACCTGGCATCCCGGAGAGGTGATGAACGATGAAGGATATATCCGCAGCAATCTCAAGACTTATAATGGCATTATTGCCCTGGAATATAAGGTTCCCTTTGTGAGTGGACTGAAGATCAAAGGATCTTACAGCTATAATTACAATTCCACCGTGGACAAGACCCTGTACAAGCCGTACACAGTCTACGACTTTGCTACCACAGGCAATCATTCGCATATCGTCACCGACAAGATCATCGGTTCCCATGTGATCTCCCAGCAGGCTTATTCAAGCCTTTCCGAGGATATGGGGGAGACCAACACGTACCAGCTGGACCTTTATCTCAACTATGATAAGGATTTCGGCCGGCACCATATCAGCGCCATGGCGGTATATGAGCAATCCGAAGGGAACTACAATTACTTCGGCGGGCAAAAACAAAACCTGCTCACCCCGGCGATCGACCAGCTCTATATTGCCAGCTCCGATCCCAATCTGACCTCTTTCGCCGGAAATGCTAACGAAACCGGACGGTTGTCCTATGTGGGAAGGCTGAACTATGATTATGCCGGAAAATACATTATCGAAACCGCTTTCCGCTATGATGGGTCCCTGATCTTCCCTCCGGGAAAACGCTGGGGATTTTTCCCGTCTGCGGCGGCAGCCTGGCGGATGTCGGAGGAATCTTTTTTTAAAAACAATGTAAACTGGGTCAGCAACCTGAAGATCAGAGGTTCCGTAGGCCTGCTGGGTAACGACGCCGTCGATCCATTCCAATACCAGGAAAGCTATTCCGTCGGCAACGGCCCTTATTTCGGCAGCGGTACCAACGCTATCTATTCCAGCGTCTACCCGAATCCCAATATTACCTGGGAGCGGACCCGATCCGTCAATATCGGCCTGGATGCCGGATTCCTCTCCAATGCCTTTACCGTGCAAGTGGATTATTTTACCCGGCACACCTATGATATGCTATTGGCCAGGCAAAAGACCGTACCCGCCACCTTCGGCTTCACCCTGCCAAAAGAAAATTACGGCATCGTGGATGTAAAAGGCTGGGAGGCTTCCGCAGGCTATAATGGCCGTGCCGGCAGGGATTTCACGTACAGCATACGGGCGAATGTCGGTTATTCCAAAAGCAAGGTCACTAAAATAGATGTATCCCCCGGAACCCCCTCCTATTTAAGCCCCATCGGCCGTCCGCTCAACCTGCTCACCGGGTATGTAAGCACGGGTATTATCCGTACAACTGCGGACCAGGGTAAGAAGCTTACGCTGCAGGGGTATCCTACGGCCCTGGGTACGCTCAGCTATGCCGACCTCTATGGCCCCAACGGCGGCGCTCCGGACGGGATCGTGAACGCGAATGACCAGGTCATTCTCTCGGATAAGGCAGATCCCCGCTACAATTACGGCCTGACGCTCAGCGGCACCTGGAGGAGTTTCAGCGTGGATATCTTCTTCCAGGGCATCGGTGGCTGGGACAAGCTGATCACCAACGATGGCACGTATGCCTTCTGGAAAGATCACTGGAGCCCGTCCAATCCCAATGCCGCTTTTCCCCGCGCCTATTATGCGGACGGGACGAATGTCCCCTCCAGTTTCTGGCTGCGGAATGCCAGTTTCCTGCGGTTAAAAAATGAGAATGTCTCCTATACCCTTCCTAAACGTCTGCTGGGCAATGGCGCCATCAGCAATGTCCGTATTTTCTTTACCGGCACTAATTTATTCCTGCTGTTCGACAAAATGAAGTACATGGACCCCGAAGCAAGCAGCCTGGGTTATTACCCGATCATGAAGAATTTCACGGGGGGGATCAATGTCAGCTTTTAAAAAAAGTACTCTTTCAGTCAGCTAAATTTGAAAATGTCATGAAACGCAACTCATATAGCCTGCTTTTACTACCGATCACAGTCCTGGTTCTGGGGGGATGTTCGAAGGTGCTGGACAAACAGAACCTCAATCAAATATCAGGGAGCATCGTATGGACGGACCAGAACCTGATCAACGCCTATGTCAACCAGATCTATAAGGAATTCCAGACCCAGGTCGACTGGTACTGGAATGATGACAATGACAGCTATGCCGACGATGCGGGCTGGGGAAATGCCATCACGCACGGGCAGGATGTCGCATACGGCCGTATCACACCCGATAACGATCCCCTGGATTACTGGCCCTATGCCACCATCCGGAAAATGAATGATTTTTTCGGCAACATCGATGCTTCGCCGCTGGATCCGGCTCTTATTACCAGCCTTAAAGGGCAGGTGTATTTCCTGCGGGCATTCGAATATTTTGAAATGGTGAAACGGTATGGCGGCGTACCGATCATCACCAAAGTGCAATCCCTGAGTGATTCCCTCTTCGTCAAAAGGAATAAAACGTCCGAATGCTTTGCCTTCATCCTGAAAGACCTGGACAGCGCTTCCGCCCTGCTACCAGATACCTACGGCAGCAATGATGCCGGCCGGATAACCCACAGCGCGGCCCTGGCATTCAAGGGCCGGGTGCTGCTGTACAAAGCATCGCCGCAATTCAATCCATCCGGTAACCAGTCCCTGTGGACCGACGCCTATAATGCCAACAATGCGGCCATCGCCTACCTGCAGGCCCAGGGTTACGGGCTTTATACTACAGGCGCCGATGCTTATGGCGGCCTCTGGTTCGACGAGCTCAATAAAGAAGATATCCTGGTGACCCGTCATCATAACCCCGAAAATCCGGATCAACACGACGCAGGCGTACGGCCCTTGTCCGAATCCTATAACTGGGCAGGCATGTCCCAGCCTACGCAGGAGATGGTGGAAGCCTTCCCCATGGCCAATGGGCTGGCTATTACCGATCCTAACTCCGGTTATAACTTCAATAATTACTGGGTCGGGCGGGATCCCCGCTTCTACAGCACGGTCGTCTATAACGGAGCACCCTATCCGCTCAGTGGCAAGACGGGCAGGATCCAGTGGACCTATAAAGGAACCCTGGAAAACGGAGGTCCCGGCGATGGCTACCTGGCGGATTATGGAACTTCCACCGGTTATTACTGCCGCAAAGGAATCGACGTCAGCATTACCCAGGCGCTGGCCTGGAACGCAGGAACGGACTGGGTGGAGATGCGGTATGCGGAAGTAATGCTCAATTTTGTCGAAACGGCCAATGAGACCGGCCAGATCCAGGCAGCCTACAATATGTTGACGGCTATCAGGGCCCGGGCCGGGATCACACCGGGAAGCGGCAGCCTGTATGGGCTAAAAGCCGGCATGACACAATCCGAAATGCGGGCAGCGATCATCGCCGAACGACGCGTGGAGCTCTGCTTTGAAAACAAGCGGTTCTGGGACCTCCGCCGCTGGAGACTGCTCGGCACGCTCAATGGCACCCGCCGGCATGCCCTGGAATCCGATATCAATGTTCCTGGTAATCTCGCCTCCGGCTTTACGCTGACCGTGCAGCCGGAAGATGTCTTACAGACCCTGACGTTACCTGACAGTTATTATTTCCTTCCTATCCTACGGACGGAGCTGCGCAATAATCCGAACCTGGTGCAGACAAAGGGCTGGGAAGACGGAACTTTCGATCCTTTACAATAAACAGGCATCATTGCAATATAGTATCCTATCAACACATGGAATATAAAAAGATCAACAGAGCCGGATGGTTATGCCTATGCGTGCTGATCCTGTGCAACTATTTACAGGCGCAACCCGCGAAATGGCAATGGCAGCCCGTAGCGCCCGGAGTATGGAAAGGCCGGATTGGCACTCCTCAATCTATCGACCTGCTCCGGGCCGCCGGCGCCACGCCCCGGATGAGCGCACTCAAAAGCCTGGGGGACCAACCCTTCCCCCTGCCCGAAGAAGACTGTTATGCAGAACTGCAGCAAGGGAGGGTCTGCCTCCGGTTCCCGCTGCAAAAAGCCGAACATCTCTTCGGCTTGGGGCTGAACTTTAAGACCATCGACCAGCGCGGCCGTGTCCTTACCCTGCGCACGGATCATTATGACGGCGCCGATAACGGCCGGACCCATGCTCCGTCACCTTTCTATGTGTCCGATAGAGGATACGGCATCCTGGTGAACAGCGCGCAATATATTACGGTCTATGCAGGCACGGGCGTTCGCGTGGACACAAAGAACCCACCGGTGGTCTATGACCGCAATACCGACAGCCGCTGGGAAGCGCAGCCCTATTCGGATGCGGTGGAGATCCTCGTTCCTGCCGCCGGCGTTGAAGTGTATGTGTTCGCCGGTAAGAACGCCCTGGAAGTCGTGCAACGGTACAATCTTTATAACGGCGGGGGGGTTCTCCCGCCTAAATGGGGACTGGGTTTTACGCAACGCCTGCCTTCCCTTTCAACAGATGAAGACGTCCGTAAAGAAGTGGACTCTTTTGCGCAGCACCGGTTTCCCCTGGACTTCATAGGGCTGGAACCCGGCTGGCAGACCAAATCCTATCCCTGCACGTTCGAATGGGAGAAAAAAAGATTCCCGGACCCGGCCGCCTTTACGAAAGAAATGCTGGACAAGGGCATACGCCTCAACCTGTGGCTCAACCCCTACGTCTCCCCTTCGGCTGACATCTATGCGGCCATTAAGCCCTTCTCCGGCAGCCATACCGTGTGGAATGGCCTGGTACCCGACCTCAATATGCCCGGCGCCGTATCGATCCTTAAATCACTGTTCGTGCAGCAGCATATCGATCTCGGCATATCCGGCTATAAGGTAGATGAGATAGATGGGTTCGATCATTGGCTCTGGCCCGATATCGCTACCTTCCCTTCGGGTATCAGCGGCGAACAGATGCGCCAGGTATTCGGACTGGAATGGCAAAGGCAGATAACGGGGTGGTTTAGAGGACGGAATAGAAGGACCTATGGCCTGGCCCGGGCCTCCAATGCAGGCGGTTCAGCCCTGCCTTACGTGCTTTATGACGATTATTATGATCATCGTGACTATGTAACGGCCATGTCCAGCAGCAGTTTCATAGGCGTTCTCTGGTCGCCTGAGGTCCGCTCCTCCGGATCGGCCGAGGAATGGCTACACCGTATACAATCCGTCTGCTTCTCGCCCATGGCGATGATCAATGCCTGGGCCGACGGCACCAAACCCTGGAGCTATCCGGAAGTGGCGCAGCAGGTGCAGGAGGCGGCAATGCTGCGCATGCAGCTATTTCCTTACCTGTATACCTGTTTTGCCCAATACTATTTCGAGGGTAAGCCCCCGATCCGGGCGATGAACCTGGCGGAGGGATTCGCGTATACGCAGGATGTCAAAGATCAGTTCATGCTCGGCGATTACCTGCTCGTCGCCCCTATGTTTACCGGCGAAAAGACAAGGAAACTGGTATTACCGGCCGGTAACTGGTATGATTTCTACACCGGCAACTATGCCGGCAGCGGGGAAGTCATTCAAATAACACCGGGATTGGATCGTATCCCCTTGTATGTGAAAGATGGCGGTATCATTCCTATGATACCGCCCGTACAGCATGCTCCCCGTGCAGGGGAATCGCTGCCCCTGGAGATCCGGTTCTATGGGGAGAAGCCCGGCAGCTTCCGTCTCTACGATGATGATGGAGAGACCTTCGACTATGAGAAAGGCAATTATGCCTGGTACCCGCTCAGCGTTGCCAAAAACAAAAAAGGAAAATGGGAAGGGCATACGGAAGCCGGGACCGGAAATTTTTTGCAGCGGCAATACAGTGATTTCACCTGGAAATTTATGACGACAACCAGCGAACCTACGTTCCTGTACGTCTCCCCTGATCCGGGCAATGGGCCCGGGTCAACGAAAGTTGCAAGCCATATATTAAGGGATGGCACGCTACAACATCCTTTTACTTCCCTGGAAGAAGCGAAACAAGCCATACGGCAGCTCCGGAAAAAGCTCGGGGGCAGGCTACCTGCCAGGGGGGTCACAGTCCGTCTCCGTAAGGGGATCTATGAATTGCCTTCCGGTTTCACCCTTGACAAAGAGGACTCGGGCACGGAAGAGGCTCCTGTTGTTTTCACGGCCTTCCCGGGCGAAAAGGTCATCCTCTCGGGCGGGAAAAAGATCCCTGCCGGGAAGGCGCTTCCTGTCGCTGATAAGGCGGATCAACAGATGTTCTCCAGGCAGGCCCTCCCGCAGATCCGGGAAATAGACCTTCGCCAACTGGGTATTACGGATTATGGGGTCAACGGGATCACAGGATTCCGCCGGCCCTATATAAATGCAGCTATGGAACTGTTCATTAACGACAGGCCCTACCACCTTGCCCGTTATCCGAACGATAAAAAGATATTGCTCGATACCGGCGATGTGGTGGACAACGGACTGGCTAAGGGTCAAACGGTTGGAGAAAAAGACGCTCATCCCGGTAGCATCCGCTTCGACAAAGAAAAACTGGCGTCATGGGCCGATGCACCCGGCATCATCGCATCGGGAAATTTCACCCACGCCTGGGCCACGGATCAGCTGAGGGTCGCCGCGATCGATGCAAAAACGGGGATCGTCCGGTTCGCTGACAGCCATCCGTTCGGTATCACGGGAGGTAAAGAGTGGAACCAGTATTTCTTTTTCAATATACCCGAAGAGCTGGACCAGCCGGGAGAATATTATATCGATCACCGAAAAGGCAAATTGTATTTCTACCCTTTGGAGCCGCTTCAGGCAAAGGATACCATCCTGGTATCGATGCTGGATGAGGCCCTGGTGAGCCTGAAGGGCGCCAGTTACATACGGTTCCGGGATATTGATTTCGAAGCCGGGCGCGGGATCGGCATTTATATGGAGCATACGGAGTTCGATCAAATCGAGGACTGTACGATCCGGAATATGGGTGTAGTTGGGGTATGCATCGGCATGGGTAGTCCGCCCGAAAAAGTGCACCGGCTTCCGGATCCTTTTGACCCGGTTTGTCCGGATGAAAAACTATCCGGGCGGCTGGGCAGCCTGCATGAATTATTGTATGAGAACACGGTCTTCGACCGCGATGGGGGAAAGAACAATGGCGTGACCGGATGCAAGATCGAAAACACCGGCTGCGGGGGGATCAGTTTAGGCGGAGGGGACCGGATGACGCTGGAGCCGGCCGGCAATTATGTATATAACTGCGAATTTACGAACTGCGGCCGTATCGACTATTCCTATAAGTCTCCTGTGAATATCGATGGGGTGGGCAATAAGGTTCAGCACTGCCTCTTCAATGCCTGTCCGGCGACAGCCATCTATCTGCATGGCAATAATCATCTCATAGAGTACAATACCATCAGCGAAGCCTGCAATTTTGTGGATGATCAGGGGGCCATTTATATGGGCCGGGATCCATCGGAAGCGGGGAATACCATCCGCTGGAATTTTTTCAAAAATATCGGACATTTGGAGAGGATGACCATGGCCGTGTACTTCGATGACGGGGCCTGCGGAAGTGAGGTATATGGAAATGTATTTTATGCGGCGGGAAGCCGGACCATTATGGTGGGGGGCGGAAGCTACAACCATATCTTCAACAACGTGTTTATTGACTCGAAGCTGGCTTTTCACCTCGATGACCGGTTGTCGAACTGGGCAAAACGTAGTCTTGATTCAGGGGGGTTATTCGCCTTGCGGCTTCGCCAGGTCAGGAATGACGCCCCTCCCTACTCGACGGCCTATCCCTGGCTGGCCAGCTATTTCAGGAATCATCCTGCCATTCCTCAGCACAATGATATCGAAAACAATGTCCTGATGAATCTAACCGAGCTGCATAACGGGTCAGCCGAATGGGGGCCTGTGCATGTCGATAATTTTATTACGCAAAAAGATCCCGGGTTCGTCGATGCCGCGGGCCTGGATTTCACGCTGAAAAAAGATGCGGAAGTTTTTAAGAGACTGCCCGGTTTTAAGATCATTCCTTTTTCGGAGATCGGACTGATCAAAAAATAATTATTATGCTACAAAGAATTTGTTACGGTCTCCTGGTACTGGCTGCTTTGACTGGATTTGCAGGGGCGAATGCACAATCTGCTCGTCCGGATAAGCAGGGCCCGTTCATTCCGAAGGACGAACATTCCTTCATTCCGAAGGACAGCGGCTGGAAAAAATTATCGCTCCGTCAAAAGATCGGGCAGACGATGATCATGCTGCCTGACAGACCGCTGGAGCTAAAGTTGGGCGGAGGTTCGCTGCCGGCCTATTTTAAAAGATATCCTGTTGGCGGCTACTTCATGGGCTGGAAGTTGTGGGCGGGTATCCGGCCGGAAAACAAACTGGAACATATCAAAAAAAGCTGCGTCGAATACCAGCGGAATAGTGAGCTGCCGTTGTTGTTCCAGGAAGACTATGAATCGGGGATCAATATACCGGGCATGACCTCATTCCCCAATGAGATGTCGCTGGGAGCTGCCAATTCTCCCGCCTTAGCATATGCCTATGGCGCTGCGGTGTCGAAAGAATGCCAGTCGGTGGGTGTAAAATGGGTCTTGCACCCGGTAGCGGACCTCAATATGAATCCTCTGAACCCGATCATAAACGTCCGCAGTATCGGCGATGATCCGGACCGGGCAATCCGCCTGCTCAGCCAGCAGATCCGGGGATTGCAGGACAATGGGGTTGCCGCCACCATCAAACATTTTCCCGGCGACGGCGTCGATTCGCGGGACCAGCATTTACTGACTTCCTGCAATTCCCTGCCTTTCGCCGTTTGGAAACAAAAGCATGGCAAGGTATTCCAGGCGCTCATCGACAGCGGGGTGGCCTGCATCATGCCGGGCCATATTACCTTGCCTTCTTATCAGACCGAAAAAATAAATGGCTTCTATCCTCCGGCTACACTGTCCAGGGAGCTGCTGACGGGGCTGTTAAAAGGGGAAATGGGCTTTAAAGGCGTGGTGGTGTCGGATGCCCTGACCATGGGCGGTTTTGGCGGCTATTTTCCGAACCGGCTGGAGGGAGAGATACAGAGTTTCGTAGCGGGCGTAGATATTTTGCTTTGGCCGTCTTACGAGTTTATGGATACGTTGGAAGCAAGGATCAACCGGGGGGAAATCCCTATGGCGCGACTCGATGACGCCGTGCAACGGGTGTGGGCGCTGAAGGAAAGATTTGGCATCCTTGACCGGCATCGATCGATCCTGACGCCGCTTACAGCCACCGACAAACGACAGGCGGCAGAAACGGCCGATGCTATTTGCAACGGGGCCGTTACGCTGGTAAGGGACCGGCATCAAGCGTTACCGCTGCGCCTTTCAACCGATAAAAAGATATTGGTGGTCGGAGTGGCGCCGGTGGGAAGGAAGGGAGGCGATGACCAGCTCGAAGGAATCAAACATTTTGCAGAAGCCCTGCGGCAAAAAGGTTTCAACGTAGATTTCCGCCATAATATCCTTTATGAAACGCAGGGCTGGACGGATGACGCACCTGCCAACTATGACCGGATCCTTTTTGTGGTGGCCAGGTCGCCGCATGCTCCGTTCGGCCCGCTGCAGCTATGGGATGATGAAGCGCAATCGGTCTGGGCCGCCAATGCGCTGCCGAAGGAAAAGATCATTGTCATTGCCCTGGGCAGCCCCTACCTGGTCAACGAGTATTTTCAGCGGGTGAACACCTGTATCAACGCTTATTCCAATACGCCGGTCATGCACAAGGCCGTCATCCGGGCATTACTGGGAGAAATAAAAATGAAAGGCGTTTCACCGGTTGACCTTTGGAGTTATGATCCGCCGGATTCCCGGTCCGGCCGCTCGGATAGCCTTGCTCATGACACGCTTGCGCAAGCCCGGGAATGCCGGCCCCGGAATGGATTGCCGAATGTCTTTGCAAAACTGAAAGCCGGACAGCCCGTAACGATCGCGTACCTGGGCGGCAGTATTACCCAGGCAGGTAATGGTTACCGGGAGCAATCCGCCGGCTGGCTGCAAAAACAATATCCCGGCGCAAAGATTTCAGCGATCAATGCAGGCGTCGGAGGAACACGCTCCGATCTGGGCTGTTTTCGCCTGCAGCGGCAGGTGTTGGACTTGCACCCGGACCTGGTCTTTGTGGAATTTGCCGTCAACGACAAGGATACCGATCCTGCCGTCATTCAGGAGGCGATGGAAGGGATCGTCCGGCAGATCTGGAAGAACGATGCCCGGACCGATATCTGTTTTGTATATACCATGACCGCAGAAATGCAGCCCGTGCTCAGCGAAGGGCGGCTTCCTGCAGCCGCCCGGGCCATGGAAGATGTGGCGGAGCGCTATCATATTCCTTCTGTCGATATGTGCCTGCAAATTGCAGCGCTGGCTTCGGAAGGTAAGCTCGTATTCAAAGGAAAACCGGAAGAATACCCGGATAAAATGGTTTTTTCTCCAGATAACGTTCACCCCTATCCGTCAACAGGGCACCGGCTGTATACTGAAGCGCTGACCCGGAGCCTGCAGCAGATGGCTTCCCGGAGTCCGGCGGGCATCGGAGTGCATGATCCGGGCGCTCCCCACGACCCGGGCGCTCCGTTCACACATGATCTGGGCGCTCCGCTTACGGCTGACAGACTGGAAGAAGTGCAGATGATCCCTGCCGATCGATTGACTAAGACGGGGGAATGGGCTCTTGTGACGCCGGCTAAAGAAAAGGCAGGCAATCTGTCGCCGGATCCCTTTCCCGTATTGCTGAAAACGGATCGCCCTGGATCTGCTCTTATCGTTAAGTTTACCGGTACGATGGTGGGGTTGTATGATGTCATCGGACCGGGCAGCGGCACCTGGGAGGTGGTCCTGGATGGGCGTGCTTATCAGTCGGTTACCCGTTTTGACGCTTTCGCCACGTACTGGCGTCCGCATTATGTGTTGCTAACGGATCTCAAGCCAGGCTTACACACGGTGGAATTCCGGTTGTCTGCCAGGGCCCCTGATAAAAGATCATTGCTGGGGGCCAATGTGAGCGATTGGAATGCCGATCCGGGGAAATACAAAGAAAGCGCCGGCTATGCAGGTTTCCTGCTGTTGGCGGGGAAGTTGGAGCCGTGAGACCGGGCAGTCCGAATCCGGGAGTTAAATGAAATTACTGACCGTAAAACAGATACTGTATGCCTATTATTTTTCGAAGGTTATCCTGCATCCTGCTGACGACTATCCTGGCAATGCAAGGTGCGCTGGGCCAGGTTGGGGCCTGGACTACAGAGAAGGAAAAAGGAACGTCCTCCGACTGGCTGATCAGTCCGCCCCGTCAAAAAGCGGAAGTGTTTACCCATGATAATGGAAAAGAATTGATCCTCAGCAATGGACTGCTCAAAAGAGTATTCCGGCTGCAGCCGAACCTGGCCTGTGTTTCCTTTAAGAATATGAGCAACGGGCAGGAGCTGCTGCGGTCCGTCAAAGCCGAGGCCCGGATCAATATCGACGGGAAGGAAGTTCCGGTAGGCGGATTATATGGTCAGAAAGAGAACGCCTACCTGTTGCCGGCGTGGCTGGATCAGCTGAGCGCCCACGGGAGCGATTTTCAATATGAATCTTATACGGCATCGGCGTTGTCCCCTTATCTGCCCTGGCAGCCGGTCGGATGGGCGGGCAACCGGCATCCTGCAACGGGGATCCTGTTGACGTTCAATTACCGGGCGGGTGTAGACTCTCTCAGGGGTGTGGTCGTCCGGGTACATTATGAATTGTATGACGGCATTCCGCTGATCGTAAAATGGCTGTCGGTCGAAAATAAAAGTAGCCATGCCATCCGGCTGGACAGGGTCACTAATGAAATCCTCGGGGTCGTGGAAGAGGAGAGCGCCGTGGAGGGCCCGACGGCAGAAATGGCGACACAGCATGGTCTCTATGTACAAACCAATTACGCTTTCAATAATGCGGGAGTCTATCATCTCAGCGATCAGACCACGCATTGGAAGGCGGATTCCACCTATACTTCGCAGGTACATTACCGGTACCAGACGCCCTGCCTGCTGGAAATCTATCCGGAAAAGGGGCCGGGGATCGTCCTGGCGCCCGGCGAGTCTTTTCGCTCGGTACGTACCCAGGAATTGCTGATCGATACCTATGACAGGGAAAGGCGTGGCCTGAGCATCCGTAAAATGTACCGGACCCTTGCTCCCTGGACTACCGAAAATCCTATCTTTTTACACCTTGTCAGCAGGGATGACGAGGAGGTGAAAAGGGCGGTCGATCAGTGTGCAGTGACCGGTTACGAGATGCTGATCCTGAGCTTCGGCAGTCATTGCAATATGGAGGACACGTCGTCGTCCAATATTGAAAAGTGGAAGGCATTGGCGGGATATGCTCATCAGAAGGGCATCCGGATCGGGGGCTATTCCCTGTTCAGCTCCCGCAGGATCAGCGATGAAGAGGATGTGATCGATCCGGTGACAGGCAAACCGGATGCAGCGGCCTTCTTCGGGCTGGCCCCTTGCCTGGGCAGCCGCTGGGGGCTGGCCTACCTGGAAAAGCTGAAATATTTTATCAGCCATACCAGTTTTGACCTCCTTGAGCATGACGGTCCTTATCCGGGGGACGTATGCGCTTCCGTTACGCACCCGGGGCATAAGGGGTTGGAGGATTCTCAGTGGAAACAAATGGAATTGCAAAAAGGCCTTTACCGGTGGTGCAATGCACATGGCGTCTATGTGAATGCGCCGGATTGGTATATACTCGACGGCACCAATAAAATGGCGCTGGGTTACCGGGAGGTGAATTTCGCCCTGAGCAGGGAGCAGCAGAAGATCCTCAACCGCCAGAACATCTATGATGGGCTTTGGGACAAGATCCCTTCCATGTGCTGGGGTTTCGTACCCCTGACGGAATATCATGGCGGGGGGCCGGAGTCCGTGCTGGAGCCGCTCAGCGAACATATCAATGACTACCGGCAGCTGATGATGCAGTATTATGGGGCGGGCGTACAGGCCTGCTACCGGGGGCCGCGATTATACGATACGGATAGCACCCGTAAAGTCGTTACCCGCGTGATCGCCTGGTATAAGCAGCACCGGGAGATCCTGAATGGAGATATCCTGCACCTGCGCCGTGCGGATGGCAACGATTGGGATGGAATTATGCACGTAGCTGCGGCGGGTAAAGAAAGGGGCCTTGCGATGCTGTACAATCCCTTGAACCATCCGGTGACGCAGCGCATCGAACTGCCTCTCTATTATACCGGGCTCAGCCACACAGCCATCGTCCGGGTGGAGGATGGCCCGGCAAGGGTTTATAACCTGGACCGTTCCTGGAAAATTTCGGTGAATGTTGTTATTCCGGCAGAAGGATCTACCTGGCTGGTGATTGAAAAATGAATAATGATCGTAAAAATGATTCAAATGAAAAAACTAAGCGCCTGCCTGATCTTTTGTATTTCAGCCATGGCCTCTTCCGGGAAACAATTATTGGCAGCTGCCCGGGCGGATTCCGATGATCCGGCTACCTGGATGGGATTTAAGCGGACCGACGTTACGGTAGCCGGCCGGAAATGTATCATTGTCGAACCAGGCACGGCCATCGCCGGCAGGCCATGGATCTGGCGCACCGAATTTTTTGGTCATGAACCGCAGGGTGACAGCATGCTGGCCGCCAAAGGATTTCACGTAGTCTATATGGATGTACAGAATATGTACGGCGCTCCTGTGGCGATGGCCTTTATGGATACCTTCTATACTTATCTTACCGGCACCTGGAAGCTTAATAAAAAGACGGTGCTGGAGGGTTTTAGCAGGGGTGGATTATTTGCCTTCAACTGGGCCTCCAGACACCCGGACCGGGTGAGCTGCCTGTATGTGGATGCTCCTGTCTGCGACTTCAAGAGCTGGCCCGCAGGCAAAGGGAAAGGCGAATATTCGAAAGGAGACTGGGATCTGTTGCTTAAAGTGTATGGATTTAAAAATGAGCAGGAAGCCCTGGAATACCGTGGCAACCCGATAGACAACCTTCAGTCGATCGCAGCAGCCGGTATTCCTATCTTATGCGTATGCGGTGAAACAGATGAGGTAGTGCCGATGGCAGAGAATATCAATATTGTCAGGGACCGGTACGAGCGGATGGGAGGGAAAATCAAAATGATCGTCAAACCCAATAATGGTCATCATCCGCATAGTTTGAAAGATCCGGCTCCGATCGTTGATTTCGTTATGGCTTCGACCCGTCGTTAAATCAACCTGTGATTTTTTTAAGCATTCATAAATACGGACATGAAAAATATATCAAGAAAGGAGGCGATCAGGCAGGGGTTTTTACTGGCCTCTGCAGCCGTGCTGGGAAGTCAGCTGCGTTCTTACGGATCTCCGGCCGGGACCGCGTCCATGATCCCGAAAAATCAGGGAGCCGGATGGGAACCCGCCGCAAGGGGAAGGGCCGACTGGATGGCCGGAAAATGGGGCATGATGGTGCATTGGATCGCTCCGGGCCCGGGATCTGAAAAAGGGAAGAGGATCGAAGACCTCGACCAGGCGGTGGATCAGTTCGACGTACCCGGCTTTATAGAACAGTTCCAAAAGACCGGCGCGGATTATTTAATTTTTACGGTGGGGCAGAATACCACCTATTATGCCAGCCCGAATGCCGTCCTGGATAAATATATGGGCCCCGGGCATTGTCCGAAGCGGGACCTGGTGCTGGAGCTGGCTATGGGACTAAAGAAGATCAATAAGCGGTTTATAGCTTATCTGCCGGCGGAGATCGAAGGAGACCCTACCCTATACGAGGGCTTTAAATGGAACCCTAAGGATCAGCGGGAGTTTGAAAAAAGATATACGGAATTCATCCGGGCCTATTCGCTGCAATGGGGCAAGTATGTGGACGGATGGTGGTATGACGGATGTTATACTTACCGGGATTACTATGTGCCCAGGAACTGGCAGCTGTGGTGCGATGTCTCCAGGGCCGGGAATGAGCACGCCGCTGTCGCCTTTAATAACGGAAGCTTTTACAGCGGGTTCACCCAGCCCCTGACCCCTTTACAGGATTATTTATCGGGAGAATGCGCGGGGATCAAAAATGGCCGGATCGCCCTGACGGACAAAGCCGATCCCAACAAATCGATACCGGCCAGCCGGTATGCCCCGGGAACAAAATGCCAGTTCCATGTGCTGACCCCCGTTGACAATAACGGGAATTGGATCAATGAAAAGGATGGTCCGATGCCGCCTCCCAAATATCCCGATGCGGAGCTCTTTCCCTTTGTAGCCAATTGTCTGAAAGCCGGTGCGGCGGTGACCTTGAATGCGGGCATTTACCAGGAAGGGCATCTCAGCCCTGAAACGCTGATGCAGTTCAGAAGGATGTCCGATCATTTGGCATTGCAGCGGGGCAAGGGATAAACCGGGGTGATTTACTAATGGGCTACGGCGCGCAAGGCCCCGCGACGGTGATCGTATTTGAACGCAAAAGGAAAGACAAGACCCAGCACGAGGGCATATCCGGCAAAAACGAACCAGATGCTCTGCCAGTCCTTGATGCCGTCTACAGTAAAATGATCCACGACCCAGCCGCTGCCTTTGCCGCCCAGGTAAGCCCCCAGCCCATTGGTCATGATCATGAACAATCCCTGCGCGCTGGCCCGGATGGTGATGGGTGCTTCTTTTTCGATGAACAAAGAACCGGAGATATTGAAGAAATCGAAGGCCATCCCGTAGATGATCATGGAAAGCACCAGGAACGGCAGCCCGCTGCCGGGGTTGCCGATACCGAACAGCCCAAAGCGGAATACCCAGGCGAAAATGCTCATCAGCATTACTTTTTTGATACCGAACCTATTGAGGAAAAAGGGAATGGTCAGGATGAAAAGGGTTTCGGATATCTGGGAGATAGAAGTGAGCAGGTTGGGATGTTTAACGGCAAAACTGTCCGGATAGACCCTGGAAAAATCGCTGATAAAGGGCAGGCCGAATGCGTTGGTGATCTGCAAAGCCGCACCGAGGAACATGGCGAAAAGGAAGAATACGGCCATTTTCCGTTGTTTGAACAGCACGAAGGCATCTAGTCCCAGGGAGGAAGCCAGGCTTTTTTTCTCCGTTGTTTTAACAGGGGTGCAGGAAGGCATGGTAAACGCATAGAGTCCCAGCAAGATGCCGGCTCCTGCGCTTACATACAACTGCATCGGGCTGGCCGTCCAGCCGAAAATATCTACCGTCCACATGGCGAAAATAAAGCCGACGGTACCCCAGACGCGGATCGGAGGAAAGATCTCCACGATATTGAACCCTTTTTTCTCCAGCACGATATAGGAAACAGTATTGTTCAGGGCGATGGTTGGCATATATACCATGGCATTGAGCAGTATAATAGTTTTGAGGGTCGGATAGTCGGCGACGGTGGAAGCCCAGATCAGGAGGCCCGCGCCGATCAGATGACAGGTTCCCAGGAGCCTTTCGGCATTGATCCACCGATCGGCCAGGATACCCAGCAGTCCCGGCATGAACAGGGACGCGATCCCCATCGTGCCGTATACGCTGGCGACTTCCCCGCCGGTAAAATGAAGCGTTACGATCATGTATTTCCCCAGGGAAATAAGCCAGGAACCCCAAACGAAGAATTGCAAAAAGTTCATGAAGATGAGACGAAGCTTGATATTCATCATGTGCCCGGGGTTATTTTTGGTTTAATTAGGGAAGATAAAGAATTTTTGTGAAGATCGGCCGGGCGATCGGGCCATAAAAAACAGGATTGGCAAGGAAAGGAGGCCTTAAATATCGGAACGCATGAACCGGAACAATCCATAACTTTGCCTTCGGAATAAAAAGACAGACTATGAGCACAAAGACCCAGGTAGAGGCGATCATAAGGACAACGGACAAGGAATTGTACAGGATCGGGGAAAAGATATTGGCAGGAGAAAGGATCACGCCTGCCGAAGGGCTGGAGCTTTTTGAGAAGGGAACGCTCTCCTATCTGGGCGCCCTGGCGAACTACGTCCGCGAGAAATTGCACGGGGACAAGACCTATTTCAACCGTAATTTCCATATAGAGCCCACCAATGTCTGTGTGTTCACCTGCCAGTTCTGCTCCTATTCCCGCCTGTATGCCCACCGGGATGAGGGCTGGGAGCTCAGCCAGGAACAGATGCTGAATATCGTGAAGAGCTATGACGGCAAGCCGGTGACGGAAGTACATATTGTAGGAGGTGTACATCCGAAAATGAACCTGGAGTTCTTCGCCGAATTACTGCAAAAGATCAAAGCCCATCGCCCGGAACTCCATATCAAAGGATTTACCGCGGTAGAGCTGGATTATATGTTCCGCAAAGCCAAACTGAGCGTGGAGGAAGGCATGAAAAAATTACATGCGGCAGGCCTGGATTCCATGCCGGGAGGCGGGGCGGAAATTTTCCATCCGGATGTCCGTAATATCATCAGTGCGGATAAAGTGGATGGCGAGGGCTGGCTGAAGATCCATGAAGCGGCCCACCGGGAAGGAATGCATACGAATGCCACCATGCTGTACGGTCATATCGAGACCTATGCGCATCGCATCGATCATATGGAAAGGCTGAGGGAATTACAGGACCGGACGAGGGGATTCAACACCTTCATCCCGCTGAAATTCCGCAATAAGGGGAACGACATGAGCCATGTGCCCGAATCTTCTGTGGTAGAAGACATGAAACTCTATGCAGTGGCCCGCCTATATATGGATAATTTCCCGCATCTGAAAGCCTACTGGCCCATGCTGGGAAGGCAGAATGCGCAGTTGACCCTTTCCTTCGGGGTCAATGACCTGGACGGCACTATTGACGATACCACGAAGATCTATTCCATGGCGGGTAGCGAAGAGCAGACCCCCAGTCTGTCTACGGCGCAACTGGTGTCCCTGATCAAACAGGTGGGACGGGAGCCGGTGGAACGGGATACGCTGTATAATGAGGTTAGGAATTACAAAGACATCGATCTCAATACGATCGAATTGGATGCTTCGTTGAATTAGCTATTTCACTCCAGGCATATGGAGGACGGTCCTTTTTGAGCTGAAAAGCCGGCCGGAGCAAAGGCTAATATGCGAATCGAGCGCTCAACACTCAAGTTGACTATAAAAACGTTGTTAAAAAATTTGACTATAAAATTATAGTCATGAAAAATGTCGTGGGGAACCCCGCCCGGGGTGGAGGAAGCCTCGATATCGGTGG
>DASWFF010000065.1:0-56731 GCA_036394375.1 Puia sp. | reverse complement strand
TCCTATATCCCCTTCGAACAGCAGGCCCAGGGACCGGCTTTCAACGGCGATTCTGTGCTGGTGGGATTTCCACAACGGAATGGAGAAGTGCTGAGAGGGATCTATAAGGCCTACCCGAATGCCAAGTATGATTTTTTCAATAAGGGCAACACCTTTCAGAACGATATCTCCTATTCGGCTGCCGATGATAAAGGCAGTTATTTCCTCTCTTTCCAGGATGTGAAGACCAAGGGCACGGTGCCGGGCGATGCCGCCAGAAGAACGGGCATGCGCTTCAACGGCTCCCGGAACTATGGCAAGTTCAGCTCTTCGATCGGCCTGGCTTATAACCAATTCAATGTAGACCAGGACGGGGATTTCAACAGCACCTATACTTCTTTGTTGGGATTTCCGCCCAATGTCAATGTGCCGGCTTATAAGAACACGGCCACGGACCCCAATGCTTCTATCAACGGGTTCCCGATCCCTTATTCGTTGAATCCGTACTGGTATGTCAACAATGTGCGCAACAAGTACCGAAATGACAACCTCGCGGGCAATATCGATCTCAATTTCAAAGTGCTGCCCTGGCTGAATGCCTTGTACCGGATCGGTTTTTCGGCCTTTAATAATAATGGCAAAAGGACCACTGCGGATAAGACCTATTCCAATGATGCCATTTTATTCAGCAATGGTTCCTTCAGCTCCAATAACTACGTAGCCTATCCTCCGGCGCCCAACCAGGTAACGGATAATTTCGATTTCCGGTCCAGGCTCAGCACCACGGCGCTGATAACGGCTGATAACAGCTATGGCCGGTTTACCAGCAAGGCCATTATCGGGTATACGACCAATGATAGTTATGAGCGAAGTTCTATTCAGACGAGTACTTCTCTGGCCTTCCCCGGTTTTTTCAATATCG
The DNA here is from genome assembly GCA_036394375.1 of Puia sp. GTDB lineage: Bacteria > Bacteroidota > Bacteroidia > Chitinophagales > Chitinophagaceae > Puia. The sequence continues at coordinate 55,830 of DASWFF010000065.1, read as the reverse complement.
GCAGTGGAACCCAATCGCCTTCCTTATCCGATTATACTTCCAGGGTCCGGACAACGGGCGCTTTTGCTGACTGGACGGTCGGCTACGATGATTTCCTTTTCGTGCATGGATCTGTAAGAAGGGATCAAAGCTCTCTGCTGGCGGAAAAATACCGCACTTATTATTACCCCGGAGTAGACCTTTCCTTCATTGCCAGCGAAGCCATCAAAGCGTTGAAAGAAAGCGAGGTCATCTCTTATGCCAAAATAAGGGGGAGCATCACCCGGGTAGGAAATATCAATGTTCCTCCTTATTCCCTGCAAAACACTTTTCAACTGGCCAATGCAGGCGCCAATAGCCCAAGTGGGGGACCCCATAACAGCTTTCCCTTCACGGGTACGGGCATTACCAGCTATGCTATCAACCAGACCATTTACAATCCCCTGCTGAAGCCCGAATTTACGGTTGCCAGGGAAGTCGGCGCCGACCTGGGTTTTTTCAATGGAAGGATCAACCTCCAATTAGCTTATTTTAAAGAAAATACGTCCAACCAGACCGTACCTGTACAGGTATCTCCCGTCACCGGTTATGCCACTCAATATATCAATGTCGGCGAGATGGAGAACAAAGGGTATGAGATCGATCTGAATGTCACCCCCTTGCTTAAGTTGAATAATGGCCTGAGATGGAATGTCGGCGCCAATTTCAGCTATCTCAGCAACAAGGTCATCAGTTTATTGTCCGGTATCAATGAGTTGAACATCAGCGGCTCGGACGGAAATAAAGGGCTCGTACAGAATGACTACGCGATCGTCGGTTCGGCATTCCCCTACCTGAAGGTACAGGACTGGGTGCGCGATCCCCAGGGCAGGGTAGTGGTAGATGCCACCACCGGCCTGCCTTCCCAGGATCCTAATCCCAAGCCTTACGGGCAGCTGAACCCCAAATACAGGCTGGGCCTGAACACCTCGGTCAGTTTCAAGGGCTTTACCCTGTCGGGGGTGGCTGAGTTCAGGGCGGGCAATGTGATCTTCAACAATATGCCTTATCTCGATGAGTTCGGTTTATCACCCCGTTCCGTAGCGGGAGGGAACCAGCGTTTTGTTTATCCTAATTCCGTCATCCAGACCGCTGCCGGTAAATACGTGCCGAATACGAATGTCACTATCAATGATTATTTCCAGTTCTGGGGACAGAATGGGTTCGCCTACCTGCCTCCCGCCATGTTCGTCAGCAGTGGGGACTTCTGGAAACTCCGCGAACTGGCCCTGACGTATGAGATCCCACAGTCCCTGGTGCAAAGGGTAAAGATCCTGAAGAAAGCGACTGCCAGTATCGTAGGACGCAACCTGTTCATCTGGAGGCCCAGGGACAATCAATGGACAGATCCTGAATACAGCGAGGATAATTCCAACGCCGTCGGGCAGACTTCCACTTACCAGGCGCCGCCTGTCAGGAGTTATGGCCTCAACCTGACCCTGATCTTTTAAGTAATTCAGATAATACATTAGCTATGAGAAATAAAATCAACCATACCTTCCCTACGCTGCGGGCCTTATATAGTTCCCTTGCCCTGCTGGTCTTATTGGCTGCCTGCGGCAAAAGTTATTTTAATGTAAATAATAATAATCCTAACCAGGTGACCAACCTGCCTCCCAAGACCCTGATGGCGGGAACCCTCAACCAGGCGGCGTCCGTCGTCACGACGGATTTCCCTTTCCTGGGCTGCTACCAGGGGTATTGGACCATTGCCCAGGGGTTCAGCGATATTACGGATTATGCCAACTATAACTACAGCACCAATTTCGGGCAGAATATCTGGACCGACTTGTATGGCAACCTGGGAAACATCACTTATATCGAGGCCGCGGCGGCCTCCGATAATACCCTGGCCTATTTCGGGGCGATGTCCAAAATACTCGAGGCCCTGCACTACCAGATGCTGGTGGATATCTATAACGATGTTCCCTATACGCAGGCTTCCAATAAACTAATCCTCTATCCCAAATATGACGATGCCCAATCGATTTATGAGGATATCGTGAAGAAGATGGATACGGCTATTCAGTTGATCAATACGGCGCCCCCGACAGCCGTTATGCCGGATCCGTCCAATGACATTATGTTCGGGGGGAATATGCACCTGTGGAAGCAATTTGCCAATACCCTCAAGCTGCGCATCCTCCTTCATCAGTCGGAAATGCCGGGCCGCCTTTCCTATATCCAGGCGCAGATCCAAAATATCGTTACGGAGGGGGATGGGTTTCTGCAGGCAGGTCAGAATGCCTGGGTCAATCCGGGTTATTCGCAGAATAGCAATCAGCAGAACCCCTTCTATGCGGCCTTTGGGTTTACTACTTCGGGTGGAACGGCCAGTAATTATACCAGTTTCAAGCTCAACAATTACGCCCTCGGTTTCTATAACAATACCAATGATCCCCGGCTGGGTTACTTTTATTCGCCCCTGGGCGGTTATGGCATAACCCCTTACCATTATGTGGGAGGGCCTTTTGGGACTATCGGCCTGCCATCCCCTTCCTCGGCCTCTTCGATCGGCGCCTATATTCCCGCAAGTGGCAGCGTCCCCGCCGGTCCACGGGTAGGTTTATTGAAGGGGGATACACAGAGCTGTCCCATCCTGACGGCCACCGAAAGCCTTTTTCTCCAGGCGGAAGCCGCGCAGCGGGGATGGATCGCCGGCGATCCCCAGACCCTTTACCAGCAAGCCATCACGGAATCCTACAGCTACCTGCAGGTCACGGATGCGGCCAATGCTGCCAGCACCTATTACAGCCAGCCGATCAATAATGTAGGATGGGCGGCCTCCTCCAATAAGCTCCAGGCTATTATCGTACAGAAATGGGCTGCGCTTAACGGGACCAACCTGCTGGAAGTGTGGAGTGATTACAGGCGGTTGCATTATCCCTCGGATATCCCTTTGTCGAATTCGCCCAATGTGGTATCGCAGACGCCGCCGGTGCGGTTGTTATATCCGACGATCGAATACCAGACGAACCAGGCCAGTGTCAAAGCCGTGGGAACGATTAATCAGTTTACGTCGAAGATTTTCTGGCAATAGCCGGCCACGGGCCGGCTGTCCGAAGGACAATCAATTAGACCCGAGCGCCGGCGGGACCCGTCCCGCCCCGCTCGCTGGGGGAGATCGAAAATCCCGCTGAACCGGGAGACCGAAAATCCCGCTCGCTCACCCGGGAGACCTCGGCTTCCCGGGCCGAAAGCCGCAAGCTGGCCGAAAGCTGCAGGGTTGAAAAGTCCAAAACCGAACTGATTTGAAAATAAAAACACGTTTTAAAAACAGCATATGCGAAAATATATAACCAGCTCAACGACCCGTCGGGGGCATCATTTGCCGGCCTTCCTTTTACTGGCTGTCCTTCTCCCGGGGCTCTTCACCGGCTCTTGCGTCAAGACCAACCCGAACTATACCAATTTTTCGGATCTGCACCCGATAGCCGAGTTCTACCTGGGCGGCCCTGCGATCAATACAGCTTATATCGCGGCTCAGTCCACTCCCACCGATTATACGATCGATGTGAACCTGGCCTCGCCCGATCCGGCGTCCCAGCCTATTACCGTGACCCTGGCCCTCGATACGGTCGATTTTAAAAGGATGAACGACAGCGTGGGAGATATTTATACCCTGATACCGGATAGCGTATACACGGTTCCCAGCTGGAAAGTGACGATTGTAAAAGGCCAGCACCTGGCTTCTTTGCATATACAGGTCAATAGTTCTAAGCTGAACAGCGGAAATCTGTTTATATTGCCGCTTAAAATAACGGATGCTTCGGGGACTACCATCAGCGCTAGTTTCGGTAACGGCTACTGGCTGGTGGCCGAAGGCAATGCCTGGGTAGGACTGTATCATTCGACAGGGTATAAGAGCGATGTAGGAGTGATCACGAATATCAACGAGGATAAATACCTTTACTATGCCGATACGACCAATGGGGCTTATCCTCCGAATACCGTGATCGCCAGGGCCGGGGATGATGTGACCTATACCGATTACGGAGTTGCCATGGATCTTACCATCGACCCGGTCTCGGATACGGTAGCGGTCACTTCTGATCTAAAACAGGGGGCGGGGGTGAAAACAGCCCTGTTTAATAATGGAACCTGTATCTATGATCCCGTGAAGAAAACATTTACGCTCAATTACGCTTATGTAAATGCTTACGGGAACACGGATAGCTTGCACGAAGTATTAGTTTGGAAACCTTTACCACACTAGGACCGGAGGTCCTAGTCCCGAAGGGACAATCAATTAGACCCGAGCGGAGGCGTGGCTCGCCACGTCCCGCTCGCTCACTAGTGGACCGCAGGTCCACTGCCGACGACGACCTTTAAGTACGACAAACGAACCACAGATCCGCAAACACTAACAAAACAAAGCGAATGTCCCAATCTCTGACTCCATCCTCCCGATCCCTCGCCCTTGACATTTTCAGGGGAATGACCGTGTGTTTTATGATCATTGTAAATACACCTGGCAGCGAGACCTTTACTTTTTCCCCCCTGCGGCATGCCCATTGGAATGGATGCACCCCGACCGACCTGGTCTTCCCTTCTTTTTTGTTTGCCGTAGGCAATGCTATGAGCTTTGCCATGAAAAAATATGAGCTATTGGGAGATGGGGCCTTTCTGAAAAAAATATTCAAAAGGACGATCCTGATCTTTTTGATCGGGTACCTGCTCTATTGGTTTCCCTTTTTCCGCCCCTCCGAGAGGGGAAGTTGGGGGCTCAGTCCCATCGGTAATACCAGGATCTTCGGCGTGCTGGAAAGAATTGCCCTCTGCTATTGCTTTGCGTCCCTGCTCATTCATTATTGCTCTTCCAGGACGGTCTTCATTATTGCCGGGATCCTGCTGCTCGGCTACTGGGCCGTTTTGCTGCTTTTCCCGGTGCCCGGCGCCGATCCCTTCAGCATGACGGGTAATGCCGGTTACCGGCTCGACAAATGGATATTGGGCGAAAACCATATGTATCATGGAGAAGGGGTGGCTTTCGATCCGGAAGGCATTCTCAGCACCTTTCCGGCTATCGTAAATGTGATCGTAGGTTACTACACCGGCCTATTCATCCAGCAAAAAGGTAAGACCTATGAGGGACTGGCTAAAATTCTGCTGACGGGCTCCTTGCTGATGGCGATAGCGGTAGGGTGGGACCTCCTCTTTCCGATCAATAAGAAAATATGGACCAGCTCCTATGTCCTGTACACGGTAGGGATCGATATGATCTTCCTTTCCTTCCTGATCTATATCATCGAATTCAGGCAAAAGACCCGCTGGACTTCCTTCTTCTCCGTTTTCGGGAAGAATGCCCTCGCCATCTATATTCTCTCCGAATTGCTGGTGGTCATTTTATTTACCATCCCCGCGACACACAATGAAAACGCCTTCGAATGGATCAACCGGGCCTTTTACCAACGATTCGTTCCCGGGGCCTTTGGCTCGCTGTTATTCGCCCTCTCTTATATGCTGCTCTGCTGGGTGGTGGGAAAATGGCTGGATAGTAAGAAAATTTACATACGTGTGTAGGAACAGGACGGTACGAATGCATTAATGTATTACATTGCGACCGCATTCCGTTGCGCCGAAGGCTATTCTCTATGAATGCCATAGGTGCAACAAAAAAAGCCCATAGGGCACCTGGCCCGGGGCCAATTCGATAACGTAACCAACGCAAATGTACAAAGCTGTATTCCTTGACATGGACGGAACTCTTCTGAAGTCAGACCATTCCGTTAGCGACCTCACCAAACAGACCATTCGTAAATTAATAGCCAAAGGAATTCCTGTCACCCTGGTCTCCGCCAGGCCCCTGAATGCCATCCTCCCCACCTTCCGGGATATCGGCATACCGGAACATTATCCCCTGGTGAGCCTGAACGGAGGTTACATTGTGGAAGCGGAACAGCCTATTTTTCAGGCGATGATCGATCCGGCCACTGCTGCCGCAGTAGCAGAGCAGGTCCGGCCCTTCAAAGCGACCATCGCCTATTACCTGCAACGGGAATGGTATGCCGAGACCAGTGACTCCTGGACGGAACATGAACAAAAGATCATGGATGTGAAGATCAAAATAGGCGTCCTGCCGGAATTCGTCAAAGACTGGTCGGCACGAGGTATCGGGCCCAATAAAATGATGGTCATGAGCGACCCGGCTTCCATCGCATCGATCCAGCAGCATCTGCGATCCATTTACAATGGTAACCTGAATATCTATCCTTCCAAGCCTACCTACCTGGAAGTAATGGACCCCAAAGGCTCCAAGTCCAATGCCGTCCGCTTCCTGATCGAAAGGATGAAGCTCGACCGGACAGAGATCATTTGCATGGGAGACAATTACAACGATAAGGAAATGATCCAGTTCGCCGGAATGGGAGTCGCCATGGGCAACGCCCCGGATGAGATCAAAGCCGCGGCCGATTATGTCACCGACACCAATAATAATGACGGCGTCCGCAAGGCATTGGAGCACTTGTTCCCGGGGATTTAGTCAGGCTTCGGATACAGCATCAGGAAATCTCCTTTTTCGGTATCTTTCTGGTTCTAACTAACCATAAATAATCCCCTGTTTATGCGGTTCTTCTTTATTGTCATATTGTTCGCTTTTGTGGGCTGTGGCAATATGGAACAAGCTAAACGAGCATTCATTAAGAAGTACAACAACGAGAACTTCGATGTTTTTCAATACAAATCTATTTTGATAAGAACATTCGATAGAAATAGAAATTATATAATATATTTTTTCGACGACACTCACAAGGAACCGTATGTTCTGACAGTCGATAAAGCAGATAGTTCAATTACGAGGATCAGTTATGATTTGATCAAAGATAGCAGCCAGGTTGATAAAGATGAAATGAACAAGCTCATTAAAAAATTTTTTACATATCAGGTTCCCGCACTGGGAGTAGATTCAAATAAAAATGTAATTGTTTCTTTCGACGGTGATGAACATAATAATATAGTGCGTGTCTCCAATCAGCATTTTTTTGAGCATAGTAGAAAATCCTGGTGGACTAATATTACGAGTGATTGGTTTGAGCATAAAAGATAGTATGCAGAAGTCTTATAAACTTACGTTACCTGAACACGCAGTATAATAAAACGCAATGAGCAAATTTTTGAAAATCAGTTTAGCAGTAGGAATAATATTGATCGTATATGGATTTCTTTGCAAGGTCGCAAATATCCGCTTTTTCTGGGAAAGCAGCGCTTTTGGATGGAACCTGATTTTTATAGGTGCGATTCTTTTACTGGCGCAGCAAATAAAGAAAAGAAAGAGTGTTGGCAAAAATACTATTTTAATGAAGATCGGAATAGGGGTGCTGGTTTTTATTTTAGTAATTCAGGTTATCCTTAGCATCGTTGTATCGAATTCCAATGCTTACATAGCCGCGAAAAATTACCTGTTGAGTAACGATTCTTTGAAAAATGAGGTAGGTCATATTGATGGGTTTGGTCTTATCCCCTCCGGAGGCATCGCCGTATCTGCTGATTCCGCAGGGGAAACGGGCACTGCTGAAATAAACTTAATTATCAAAGGGAGTAAAAAATTCAGAGAGGCGACCGTTTTTTTAGTGAAAGAAAAGAAAACGAATTGGGAAGTGAAGGCTATAGAATAAAGATATTTATTAAGTTTAAATTTCTCAAAACTTTCCCAATATTTAGAAACAGCGTTTAAAAAGTGATGAGATTTTTCCATTTCCTTGTGCGCTCGTTTATAATTATTCTTAAATATTTTCAGGAATATCGAAGGAAGGAGCTCGTCTTAGAAAATATTACGCTCACTTTGGAAAGTGAGGATGCAAATGTCAGGGTGAGATTCCCTCTGCAAAGCATTCTTCTTGCCGGGCAAAACATCTCAACCTTCAGCGATCCTATTCGTGGTATTGGCAACTGAGAAAGCACCAGCGATGCCATTCTTCCGTCTTTTCCTTATGCCGTATAAAATATCCCGCTCAATTGATAGTCAGAGAAATAAATATTATAAAAGCATATTGCTCCGACCCCCGATTGCTGCTTTGGCCCCTGGCTTCTGCTTATCACCAGATCCGGAGGGATAAGGCTGCTTTTTTACAATCAGTACCTTTTGCTTCTTACGGACGATGGATCTGAGAATGCCGGACCGGTAAGAAACCTGATTGCCGGTTCTGTATCTCCCACTATTAACCACCTGATCGCTCAGCGTGATATAGAGTTCTCCAACTCCATGATCGAAGCCGTCAACAAACAACTAAAATACCGTTTTCTTTACCATCATCCTATTGCAGATCATGCCGCGTTGATAAAATACCTTCAGCAAGCCGTGCAGGATTACAACAACCGCCCTCACCATGTGTTACAGAAAATAAAAAAGAACAATGCTGTTATTACAGTAATCCAATAGTGAGCCATTGATCTCCGCTTTCTCTTTTGATCCTCTTTAACTTTAACCTTGTAAAGTACACTCCTTTCATTTTTAAAGTCTTAAAAAAAACACCTACTCCTTTGCCCGAAATTCATGAACTCCTGCATCCGGAACGAACGGTTTAATGTAGAGAGTGTGTGTAGGTTGCACGGGATATTGCTTTCGGAGAGTTTGATTCAAAGGGGGCGGATTCGGCTCCTTTATCCGGGAGGCAGGGAGCAACGCCAGCACTTATCGTTCTGCCAGGCTTCTATTTAACCGAAGTGCCTTTTATGAAGTTATAGTAGAATCTTTGAATAAGCCTTGCATCCCTAGTAACGATCAGGGCCTGGGACCTCAAACCGTTTCGATATTGAATCGTTTTGTTATAATTCGTGATAAGCCCGTTTGGTAGTTCTACTGTTGCAAGGAAGCCACTGTCTGAAGGGACCTTAGAGATATATTTCAGCCTGCCCAGGATGAAGCCGAATTCCTGGTAAGGATAGGCGTCGAACCGGAATTGTACTTTTTGCCCTGTATCCACTTTGCCAAAATTGCTTTGGGGTAAAGTGATCTGAGCGTAATACTTACTATCAGGAGGGTTTACATACCCGATGGTCTTGCCAGACTGCATGAACTGGTTCTCCTGCAAAGGCACAATAAAAACAACTTTGCCTTCGATAGGCGCTGTTATAATGTATCGCTTTTTCCAATCCCCTGCCAAGCTCCTAAGGGTCTCCAGTGCCTGCCGAAATATCGTCTTTTGCTGTGAAATAGCATGCTCCAACTCATCTATTTCCTTTTCTTTTGAGGCCTGAGTGTTCTCATTGGTCAATAACGTCGCTTCTAGTTGGGGTATGCTCAACTGTTTACCGACCAGCTTGCTTTTCTGGTCCCGTAGGTCTTGCTTTGAGATCACTTTATCATTGTACAAGGAATTATTGGCGTCGACAGTTTCCTGGGCCAGGGCAAAATCCTGTTGTACGAGCTGTTTTTGCATATCGATGCTTTGATGCATCTTTTGCAGGTAAGCCAAATCTTCAAACAAAACCCGCTTTCTTTTATAATAGTAGCCATTTACCAGATAATCATTGAACTGCTGGAGGGAACTGATGAATTGCTGATAGGAGGCCTGCAGTTCTCCCAAATTAAGGAATTCATTCCGGAACAAGGCAGATACCCGCTCGGTCTCATTTCGGGAGAGAAGCCGTTCTCCGCTGTCGAGGAGGCTATATAATAAAAGCACCTCCTTATGGCTTGCGGTACTTTCTATCCAGCCTATAGTCCCACCCTGCTTTACATCGCTGTCATTGGCAACAAAAAGGGTTGTCAGCTTTCCGTCCTGCCTGACAAGGATCTCTTTTGGTGCGTTGGCTGCCGTCAGGGTGGCATTTGCCTGGATCATATCAGGGTATTTAATAAACCAAGTGCCGGCGAAAAGCAATAACAATACCAAAAGGAATAAAAGCAAAGCCCAACGTTCAATAAAAGATGGCTGGCGGGAGATAATCTCCTGTACAGCGTCGGCTCTTTTTGCCCGTTCCACTCCCTGGTGTGATAGGCGGCTCTCCCCGTTGATTCCTATATTATTTTCTGGCATGTTTTCTTCCCTCAATTTCCAAGTTCCAGCTGGTTTTTTACAAGTTCAAAATACCTGCCTTTTGCAGCTGACAATTCCTGATGGGTGCCCTCCTCCGCTATCTTCCCTTCATGCAGAACGATGATCTTATCTGCATTCTTAACAGTACTTAAGCGATGGGCTACAATGACTACGGTCCTTCCCGTAAAGAAATCCTGCAAATTCTCCACAATTTCCTTTTCATTGTTGGCATCCAATGCATTCGTTGCTTCGTCAAAAAACAAATAATCGGGGTCCTTGTATATGGAGCGGGCAATCAGTATGCGCTGTTTTTGCCCCTGGCTTATCCCAACCCCTTCCGCGCCTATCTGCGTATTAAATCCGTTGGGTACCGATTCCACAAAAGAGAGAATATTGGCGGCCTTGCAACAATGCATCATTCTTTTATAGTCCATCGTTTCCTGGCCTACAGCAATATTACGGGCAATGGTATCACTAAAAATATAGCCGTCCTGCATTACCGCTGCACATCTCTGACGCCAGAAGGACGGGCTGATGTATTTGAAATTCGTATCACCGATCTTAATTTCTCCTGTATAGCCTTCATAAAACTTCAAAAGCAGCTTTAGCAAGGTGGTTTTACCACTGCCGCTTACTCCTACTATAGCAGTTACCTTTCCCTGTGGTATTTCAAGACTGATATTTTGCAATACTGGCTCTTTGCCCACCCCAGGGTAAGTAAAAGAAAGATGCTTAAACAGAATTCTTTTATTCTCAGGCATTTGATGTATATAAGTTGCGCCGGCTTGCTCCTCATCTTTCAATTGATGTATCTCATTGAGACGCTCTACGCTTATCTTAGCATCCTGCGCATTCTGAGTAAACCCGACAAATTGTTCAATAGGGCCGCTCAACTGTCCTATGACGTATTGTATAGCCAGCATGGCTCCCAATGTCAATTTTCCCTCAATCACAAGACCTGCAACAAGAAAGGTAATGACAACATCCTTGCCCTGGTTGATCAGCATTGCACCAGCCTGCTGCAGCTGGCTATACGAAAGGTTTTTAAAATTCAGCCTGAAGATGCCAGCCTGCAGGTTTTCCCACTCCCATCTTTTTAGTTGCTCCGCATTGTTCAGTCTTATTTCCTGCATCCCCTGCACCAATTGCAGCGTGGCATTATTTTCCTTGGCTGAAATATTGAACGTCTGATAATTTAATCTCCTGCGCATGCCGAGAAAAACCCGTACCCATAAAAAGTACAGCGCACTACCGACCGAAAAAACCAGCAACAGTTCCAAATTATAAAACGCAAGTAAAACCGTATAAATAATGAAATTCAATAATGAGAACAGGGTATTTAAGGCACTCCCCGTTAAAAAATTCTGGACGAGCCTGTTATCGCCAATGCGTTGCAAGGTATCCCCTGTCTGGCGGCTGTCGAAATAACTAATAGGTAACCTGGTGAGCTTTATCCAAAAATCGGACAAAATCGATAAATTAATGATTGTCGAGACCCTCAACAGCAGACGGGTTCGAATGAAATCAACAATTGTTTTGCTAAAAATGAGCATTAATTGCCCAACCAGTACGACCGTAATGAACCTAAGGTTTTGTGTATTAATCCCTGTATCCACAATACTTTGTGTCAGGAACGGGAATATCAGCTGCAGGAGTGATGTGACAAACAAGGCAATAATAATCTGTGTAATCTGCCAGCCGCTATTCTGTAAATATTGTACTATTAATCTCCAGCTCAGTTTACTTTCCTTATCACTGTTGGACTCATAAAACTTCGGAGTAGGGTCCAATAGAAGTACGACACCAAGCTTTTCCCCCCATTCCGTCGTACCTCTCAGCCAATAATTCAAAAAATCCGATCTTTTATACGTCAGTATGCCGTTGGCCGGGTCTGCGACGACAATTTTATCCTCCTTTCGAAACAGAGATTGCCTAAAGACCCTGACAAGCACCACATAATGTTTTTGATCCCAATGAAGGATACAAGGTAAAGGAGCCTCCCGGGTCAATTGAAGATAATTGAGCCGGACTCCTCTTGTTCTGAAACCCACCTGCTCTGCAGCCGTACTGATCCCCAATAGAGATACGCCTTCTTTGTTAAATCCGGCAGCCTCCCTGAGGCCATCAGCATTGTACTGCCGCCCATAATACCTGGCTATCATTCGCAGGCACGTGGGCCCGCAATCCATAGCATTTAGTTGTCGGTAAAAAATGAATTTCAACTTATTTTATCGTTTATCAGTCCATTCAGCAGTATATGGATCATACGCGCATTTAGCCGGTTTGGAAAGGCTGTCTTTCTTTACAGTATAAGCTCTGCAATCCGTGCATATATATCTAAATTCGCAATCTTTACAGATCTCGATCTGATCCTTGTTAATAAGCCACATCTCTTTAAAGGAGGAGTTATTCGAAAGAACGCCTTTAATATCGTTGTCCTTTATATTTCCATAAGAGATACGCATGGATGGGCAATTCTTTATATCCCCATTCCTATCGATCGCTATTTTCCTGTTCAGGCAGCTATTGTATTTTTGACTCTCCGTAAAAGTCGCCAGATTGATCGTAAAATAGCCTTCCGATATATGGCCACAATGTGTTTCATCTGATATGATCTCCTCAGCAAATCGTATGACCGTCTTACTCTGTGTTTCCATTTGCCGTCTAAATGGCGAAGAATGAAAAACGAGAAAGTGGATCCTTAAATTACCTTCAACAAAATGGGTAATCTCAGCATCTGTGAAGTCCTCCGAATATGGAACTAAAAGCTCTACGGACTTTATAGAGCTTGTCCGGAATAGACTCATCATTTCCGATAGCTCCGGGATCGACGTTTTTCTAAAAAACCGAAATTGAATGTCTTTGCAACCGAGAGCCTCCAGCTGGGGAATGATGCTGTCAAACTTATATCTGCTTTCCAGGCCAATATCGACAATGGCGTTGGTAATTATCGAAGGATGATCCCAGGACAGATCCAAATCGGGGAATAGCTTCAGATCGTCGAAATCGCAATAAAAAACATATTCTTCTTTACATAGAAAGTCGAAATATTCCTCTATAGTTTCCCTGTTCTCCTCTCCAAAGATCCGTATAATCTCCGCTATCGATCTGTCAGCGTGCTTTTCAAGGATCTCGAATAAGTCATTAGGAATAAATTGCAATCGACCTCTTTGTACATCGCAAATCGAGGAACGGCTATAGCCTCTTACCGGGATGCAATTTGCGTATAGCCTGAAATAGTGTTTATCCATCAACTCGGTTTAGGCATTTTGAGATAGGTTTATGGTGACCGGTGCTCAAGGAAAAGCGCGTTGAATAGCTTGTGTTTTGAATTAATCGCACAGAAACAGTAATGTCTTCCGGTTCAACATATTCCAATCTATTGTATGTAACGGGAAGCTCTTTGATCACGCTGCTTTCCAAATAAGATTGTATCTTTTGTAATTTTGTTTTACTCATTTATTAAATATTCGGCTATTTTTTTCTCCAAATAATAATTGCAGGGATAAGAAGTCATTCCAAATTGTCCTATTGGATTGACCTCAAAAAAAACATACTCCTTGTTTTGACTTACAGCCATATCGATAGAACCGGTATTCAAGCCTATTCTATTCATCAACTCAGCTAATCGCTCTTTGATGGCAGGAGGCAAAGTATATGGTACGGTCCTATTCGGTTTTTCCGAGTTGTATCTGCGAAAATCGACTGATGTCTGTGTGTCAGATTGGGAAAATATGGCCATTGTATAGAAGTCTCCGTTCAAATAGAAGATCCGAAGTTCATATTCTTTATCAATTTTATTCTGAAATAATGATAAAGGGAATGTTTCGTTGAGTTTATCAAACGAGCTGTCTGACAAGACATGTGTATAGTTGTATATGTATCCAAAGTTAATATCGCCAATATGAATAGCCTCCGAGATGGCTTTACAAATAATATCCTTATTGTTTTCCCTGAACTTTGCTAATTCCCTTTTCCGGGTGGTTACCAGCGTCCGGGGTACGGATATTCCTACCTCCCGTGCCACTTCAAGCGTTATTAATTTGTTTATATTCGTTCTGAAATAACTTCCAATAGATCTCTTTTGCAATAATTTAAAATGAATATATTCATTTATTCTCTTTTTTTCATATTGTAAATTGAGCTCGATTTCCTTTTTAAAAGGGAAATTCCTTTTAATCGCTACTGCAGGTAAGGTGACAGCAAAGTTGTCCCTTCTATACCAAAAAGAATCGATCTCGTCCAAGTCAATCCGCTGGTCATCCATCTCAATAAACAGCTTGTTCTTTATGGCGATATCTATAGAAACAACAGACACTGCTGAGGTCTCATTTATCCGATAAAATATCTTGCCGTAATGTCTGATCCAGCCTATCACATCATCAGTAGATGCGTCCTGCTCACTTGATATAATAACAATGCTCATGGGAATATATGCTAAAATCTATTTGCAAAAACCATAAAATAAGGAAACCAAAATATCAAACTTATAGTGTATGGATTTTGGGTTTCCTTATCGGCGTCATGTGATTAGGCCATCATACAATCTCCACCCGTATCGGTATAGGTGACCGTGTCCGTACCCGGCATTACATACGTATTGTATGTGTTTGACGAATTGCATGGGTTGGATGCCGCGGCCACTCCGCCATTGATTTTGCCTAATTCATTTCTGCCAAGTGATTTGAACTTTGGTGAGTCCAATTTTTCCAGCGTTCTTTTCATGTTGTTTAGTTTAATGATTAAGAAAAATATGCAAAAGGATCCTGTTTCATTCAATGATGGTTTGTCGCCTTTTTATACTCCTCCAAATCCCACTTTATCTTCCATTGGCTCAAATACTCTTCCAGTTTATTCAAACCGACCGACATTCTTCTTTTGTCTACATTGTCCGGGTCTTCGATAGGTAAAACATGGTACGCTCCGGTCGCCTGATCTATACCGACCTGGCTGCCATAGATCTGCATTTTGCCTTCTCCAATGGCGACCCTGTCTTCCAGCATTGCTAAGTATTCGCCTTTGGCTTTGCCGTTTTTAACTGCATCCCTAAGCATCGGCAGATATTTTTCCTGAGTTGTCAGGTCTGCATGCTGGATCACCAAAAACAACGCTAAATTGCCCTGTTCGCCAACGTCGTCGGCGCCGATCCATCCATATTTATCGAGAATTTCCTTTACTGTTATCAGATTGACCGAATCTGTCCTTTTTATTCCAGACCAAAGGGTTTTCATTTCTGAAGATTGCGGACCGAATTTTTCCTGGGCAGCCTGTATACTTCCTCTGTCTTTTTGGTCTTCGATCAATATTCTATTCAATTGTTGGCTAAGAGCCGGCTTATTAAGCGTGGTTTGACTTCTGCTCTTATCTATTGTCTCTATAAGTTTTTGCCATCGCAAATCCTTATGCAGCAAGATCAAATTGGAGTCAATTGAAATATCCACAAAATCAAAATAATTCGTGAATGTTACAATCCTGTTTAAATTATAGAAGGCGCTATCGGCATTGCCGGCATGCGTCCATGCGCAAGCAGCCGAATAACGATCTATAGGATATCCCTTTGAATTGTTCACCTTGAATGCATTTGAATAATATACGGCGGCACTTCCATAGTTTTTCGTTTTATAAAGTGAATCGGCTACTCTCACCCATTCGAAATATCTCTTATCGATTTGGGCCGCTACACATTTGCTGATGCAAAATAAAAGTAGGGGTAGAAAAAATTTTTTAGTCATAACTGGTTCAGGCTATAGCGTATAGTTCCGCTGTTGTATTCTTATTGATTTTTTTCTGAGACATGTATTCCTCTATCCGTGGGATTAAAACCGGTAGATCTTCCAGTATATAAATGCCTGGTAGCTTTTTCCCATTGATAAAAATAGCAGGCGTACCAACTACATTTCCTTGTACCAACCACTGGCTATGCTGTATAAGTCTTTCTTCCAGGTCTGCATCATCGAGGCGAACCCGAGGATGGGGCCATTTCTTCGCCCATTTATCATACTCCATGTATTCAAACCAATCATTCAGCATCTGCCGTATGTCCGGCTTGCTATCCTTGGCAGCCACATTTGCCAGGATGTCTTTGACAACGATGGTATGCATATCCTGGTCGTTGTTCGGATTGCAAAATAACCTTATCTGTACCTTTAGTCTGCCCTCAAACCGCCGAAGAAGATTATCGATCTGTTGATGCGCTTTTGCGCAAGGCCTGCAGTAAGGGTCGCTGGCTATTGTGATTAGCAATGAATCTGCGGCTTCTCCTATCACGACATCATTCTCCCAGACCGTTGTATCCACTTCCTGCTCTTTCTCCCATAGAGTGAAAAAGAGATTGGCATCTTTTTTACACTTTCTTAGTTCGGCCAGTTTTACCTTGTTGCTTTTGTTCGTTTTTAGCAGTTGTTTTACCGGCAATAGCATTGCCGCCATAAACAGGAATAGAACAAAAAAAAGTACCTCGGGCATTATACGCTGAAATGGAAGATGGACGAAAAAGGCAATCAACCCCTGTAGTAACAGGATCGAGACAATTCCAAGGCATAATGTACACCACTGTTTTACTTTGACACCTTGTGTAAAAATACTCCAGAAGGCTACCGGAATTCCCAAAAAAGAAAGTAACAAATTACCTTGCAGCAGCAATGGGCGCCAGCACCCCAATAAATATAAAATAAACTGTGATGCAAAATAGAGAACGGAAAGATCAGCGGGCGTGAAACCCCAAAGACCTTTGGCATAGCTGGTTTTCAAAACCTGCCCGCAATCTCCTGCGCCGACAGGTCCACACACATGCCTGACGAGTCGGTTTGGAAGCCCCATCTCCCCACTCAGGAGAGCAACACTAATCATCAAGCCGATCAATGAAAGGAGGCCAAACGCATTGATAGCTATATTAAGAAAATGCACGGCCGATAAAATGAACAGCATGATGGCGGTGAAAGAAACTGTTAGTCCAACCAGCCTGGCATTTCTGTCCTCTTGCCGATACTGCATGTGCAGATCGTTTTCCCAATTTGAGCGCCCTTCAATGTAAATAACAATTCCTGTCCAATGTGCCGTTACTTCCTCTTGTGCTTCCCATTCTATAACATCTGAAATCACATGCATCCGCTCGCCGCTGGGATCGTTTATATGAGCTAACAAGGGGTAACTACACTCATTTAGGTATGACCTATCGATACGTAAGGCTTTATATCCAACTTGGCCGATCTCTAAAAAGTCAACTATCGACAAAAGAGAAGGGTAACCCGGATGCGTAGTTATTTCCGCTTCGCAGTAATGCCGGTTGATCTTATTGCCGGTAGCTCTAAGCCAGAAATATACCGTTTCCCAAAGTTGGGTGGTATGTTGGTTCATAGCAATCGAAAAGATAGGTATAACAAAGACGGAGAGAGGGGCACGACGTCACTTGGCTGTCTATAAAGGGTCATCATGAAGCAGACTGTTTATGAATGTGGTAAAATGGCTAATCGGAGCGGGCAGGACTATTATTTACACTAAGTAAAGAAATTTTTTTATAATCTTCTAAGGGAAAACGATCGGTTGTATTTCCCCAAAGAATTGGATCCGATCAGGATATTGTCGTTTTTATACCTGCCGATGTGTGCACAAAACTTCATAGAGCGTGTCGTTTTTTCCCTAGTCAGCGTGTCAAATCAGGGGTAAATCGTGCTTTACAAAAAACGCAGCTCTTTTAATTTTAGCGCAATAAAAACCTGCCAAAATACCGTTAAATCACGCACCTTTTTTGCGAAAATCCACAGAATCTCCGCGAACGGTTCCGCAAATACCTGCTTGATCACTTTAACGGGGATAAGTACGTAAAGGTACCGGCAGCAGTTCCCGTCAATGAAAAAGACGGTGAAATGCAGGAGGGTAAAGATAAAGGACGAAAAAGGAGAAGTGCAGGTATTGTGTACCTCGTTGCTGGATACGGCAAAATACAAGTTGGAAGAACTGGAGAACTATACCAACTCCGGTGGGCATTGAGGAAGGATTGTGTGCGGCCTTAGCCTTCCCTGTTGAGGATAAGGTCATCAAGGAATATGAAGAAGCGAAGAAAAACGGAGTGGTCAAGCATAGACAGAAAATAATATCAATTGTTAAACTGATTGAATCTTGTACGGTACGGCTATACGTGGCTGTGATCCTACTAAATAATCTCATACAACCTCGCCAGGTTGATCAACTCCACCGTATTAGAGATCTTCAGCTTGTCGAGGATACGGGTCTTGTGCGTACCTACGGTCGATTTGTGAAGGCTGAGCGTATTGGCGATCTCGGAGACCGAACTCCCTTTCAGCATTTGCAATACCACTTCGAACTCCCTGTCGGAAAGGTCTTCAAAGGGATTGTCCTTTAGCTTTTTGGTCAGCTCGCCGGAGAGAATTTCCGCCAGGTTATCGCTGATATATCTTTTCCCTCCCAGTACTTTCTGGATGGCATATTTAATTTCCGATTCTTTGGAGTATTTGTTGAGGTAACCATGCGCTCCGATCTTCAGGAACCGCTTCGCAAAGAAGACTTCCTGGTTCATGGTGAATATGATGATCTTGAGGGTGGGATATTCTTTTAAAAGGTAGGTGGTCAGGCTGAAAGATTCCGTATGAGGCATGTTAATATCCAATATCAGCAGATCAAAGCTGGCGGATCTCATTTTTTTGATCACCGTCTCTCCATCTTCGGCTTCATCGATCACCACGTCCCGGATACTGCCGTTGATCAATAACTTTAGTCCGGCCCTGACAATGGAATGGTCATCGGCGATTAAGATATTATGCATGGGTCTAGATTTGAATAGGGTTGTTATTGGCTCAAATATAAACGATATAACTTATATTGACAGGCCCGGAGCGCCTGATTTCATTTTTTTTGTGATTTAGCGCCAATTTCCTCCCTATACGATCTGACGGCCGTCAGTAATCTCTTATATTTTGGAATGACCGATTGCAGGAAAAGGATATAAAAAGAAATTGATAGGAAAATAATGATCAACCACTTATAAAACCCATTCTCACTAATATGAGCATAGGCGGCGCTATTCAGCCAGGAAAGGGTCTTTTCAAAAAGAGCCAGCAGGTAGAATCCCGCTAGTACGCTGATAATCCCGAACGAGAGGACATATTTATCCAGTACCGTTTCGATTTTATGGAGAAAAGGGATCAGTTTCAGCGAGAGCAATGAGGGATAGTCGGCAAAAAGCAGCAGCCGGATATGAAAATAGATGAAATACGATAGCACGAAAAAGAGCGCAGCCTGCTGATACAGATCATTTCCGTTGGTTTTGAACTCGGTCCTCCACTGGTAAATATTTAAGAACCACAAGACGCCGGCGATAAGGATCCGCCCGTGGATCCTGGGTTTCAGGTAAAAAGCGCCGGCCAAAGGATTCGTTACGACTATTTTTTCCAGGTCGGGGGATAGGATAGGGCGTTCCTCCATAGATACCTCCGGGAAACGGTTCCAGTCCTGCTGTACCTTCTTTAACTCCATATCAACATCTCCTTTAGATAAGGGATAAAGCTCTTTTTCGGCTGCTCTTTAACGGATAGCTGTTTTTTAGCAGGAATGAATCCCGTAAGTTCAGGAATATCAGCAGGAGCCACTTTCTCAAATTCCAGAAATAAAAGGATCTTCTCATAATCCGATATTTCCCCGACTGACTTCCTGAATTTAAGCATGGACCGCTGATAATCAGGAGATTTAAATTGTATAACCTCGTCGGTGTCCGGCTCCAGGCGGCGGGAAATGGAATGCAGGGCCGTCATATTCAGGCAAGCCCTTAGAAAAAGCGTATTTTTTTCGTCTCCCGCCCGCTTATACTGTATGTTCTGGGCGGCGGCAGCAATGATTTCCACAAAAAGGCGCTGATGTTCCTTGTAAGTATTCGCAAAAAGCCGGCACATCGAGTAGACTTTCTTGTGCTGCTGCTTGAGATGGGACCGGACGACCTCAGTGGCGCCGCCCTTTTTTTTCGCATTATTCATGTAGGTATGGATTTAGTGATCATAGGGATGGATTCGGATTCTGTCGGTAAATATTTCAATAAAACAAGACTTTCAATAATTGCAATTGCGTTTTCAGATACGAGAAAGGACAAGACGCCTAAAAGCCGTAAAAACCGAACTTTTTTTTAGTGAAAGCACTATATATTGTCATTTATTCATATGTATCGAATCTTTTGGTGTTTTGTAGTTAAAAAACTACACTCAATTAAATTATTTACTACATAAACACGGATGCCTAATTAATAACTTGTTGCTAATTCCGGGTAGGTGTGAGATTTCAGGAGTTTGTTTAGTCAGGGGAATGTAGATATTCCAATGAAGGATCATTCGGAACATATCCTTCATTGGAATGTGTATTTATGTCTGTGAACTTCGGCCTAAAGGCCTGTTCACGACCGGGTTCCACCCGGTCAGGAAAGAAGGATTTAAACAGCTTATATAGATTAGTAGCCTGTATAAGTTCTTACTATGGCTGAATAAATTTAATTCAATGAGTTATGTATCTCTTGAAAATTCAGAGCCTTTTCTGAAATGTTTTGAGGTGATCGCAGAAGACAAGTCTTGTATCGTAACGGATTCGGTGCTTTATTTCTCAGGGAAGACAGGAAAGGGCTTTATCACCGTCGCCGGTGTTTCGACCGGAATAGAAGTCCTGGCCGTGAATGTCTCCATGCTTACCGACGATCTTACCTTTAGTTTCCTACCTTCTCAAAATGCATCTTCCTATATTTTAAGTATTGAAGAGATCTGTATCCCGGGCAAACCGGAAAACGAAGGGGCCCTCTCCCTTTCCGGCGCCCCCACAGACAAGGTCAATTCTTCCGTGTCCATCACCGATGCGGAATATGGCAAACTGATCACCTACCCGAAAGAACGGATTATCCGTTCCCTCATCGTAAGAGTGCAAAAGTCAAGTCTTGAGCACCTGATTCATGATTTTGATGCAGGGGCCATCGCGACGATCCTCCAGTCCACCAACCGGGTATCTTCCATCAGTTGGCCGATCACCTTTAAATACCGCCTCCTGATTAATGATTTTATGGCGGAGATCGTACAACACCCTTTTCGCGAACTATTCACCATCAGAAATATCTCCATTCTGGTTGAATACCTGCTGCAACAATTCTTTGTAATGGACAAACTGGCGGGCGAGGGAAATTACCTGAGTTCCCAGGACACCGTCAATTTATCCAAGGTAGAACAGCATCTTTGTGTACATTATAAGAAAGAGTTTCCGGGTATCGAAAAGTTATCCCGTATCTCGGCTATGAGCCCCACCAGCCTGAAAACAAAGTTTAAAAAATACTATGGAGAGACCCTGTTCGGATACTACCAGAAGAACAAATTAGAGCATGCCAGGAAATTGCTGGACAATAAAATGCCTGTGAAAGTGGTCGCAACGGAGATCGGGTATTCCAACCCCTCTCATTTCACGCTGGCCTTTAAGAAAGAATATGGGTTTTCCCCCTGGCATTATCTCAATCCTCATTAAGATATGGACCCGACTATATTGATAGCCCCTTAATACTAACCTGGAAACGCATAACTATGAAGCCCCTAACAACCCCTTTACCTAACCAGAAAGCCGATACCCCTTATCGGTTTTCCGAAAGACTGCCCGTTGGATTGACCATCCATTGCTGGAAAGAATCGGCGGATCGATTGAATACCGCTCTCCCCGCCTTGGACGAACAAGACCTCGTTTTGACCTTTATTAATTACAAGGGAGATCTGCAGATCGCTACCGGAAACCAGCAGGATGACCTGCAGCCGGCAAGCCCCGGACTGGGACTTCTGTCCACCGGTAATAAACCCTTACAATTCAAATCCTTTTCCCCCGTCCATCTTTCGGCCATCGTCCTGTTCATCCCCAGGGATTGGATCGGCGTGTTTCTAAAAGATAACCTCAATTTCCAAAAAATAGAACAGGCGCTGGAAACGGAAGCGAATATCATTACCTGCCGGCTGGGCCGGAGGCAACTGTCCCTATTCTCTTCGGTAATGAACCTGGAAGCCGGGGGCAAAAGCAACCTCCTGGAAATCCAGAATCATGCACTCTCCCTTTTGGAATTCTTTTTATGCAGCCGCCACCGAAACCTCTCGGCCGTCCATGCTGCAAGCGGCATCGACAATGAAGATGACCTCAGCCTGATAAAAGAAGTGGAATCCTATATTTCCGAATACTACTGTTCCGACACTTTTACAGTGGATTCCATCCTGAAAAAGACCTATACCAGCTATCACAAGCTGAATTTCTTATTCAAGTCGATCCATGGCATGACCATCTCTGAATACATACGGAATAAAAGGATTGAAAAATCCAAAGAGATGATAGCCGACAACGCTAAGTCCATCAGCCAGATCGCCTATGAAATCGGCTATTCCAGCATCAGCAACTATATACTGGCCTTTAAGAAAATTTACCAGATCACCCCCGGTAAATATAAAAAGCAGATGGATAGCCTGGCCTGATTGCAGCCGGCCTACGCCCCGGATAGGATCAGGGCCCGATAGGGAATTTGAGCTTTACCGTTGTCCCCACCGTCTCTCGGCTGTCGATCGATACCGTACCCTGGATCCTTTTGGTAAGGTCGAAAATGAATTTATGTCCCAGCTGGCTGCCCGATTGCACATCATCCAGGCTATCGCTGCGAAGAAAATTTTCGATTTGCTGTGGACTCATCCCTTTCCCCGTATCCGAAACGGAAATGAGGATATGATCTTCTTCTTTATACCCGCTGATAAGGATCTTGCCCTTGTCGGTATACTTGTTGGCATTGTCGACAAGATTACGGATGATCGTAATGAGGATATGCGGATCCGAATAAATAGCCAGGCCCTCAGGAGCGTCATAAGAGATACTGTTGCCTTTTTGTTGTACCTGCTCCAGGAAAAAATCATAGATCTCCTGGAATAAGGGCTCCAGCGGAAACAAGCGCCTGGTAATACTGAAATTATTCTTTTGACTGGTCACCCACAGCAGGAAGTCCTCCGAAAAATTATAGATATCATTCGACCCTTTCTTTACCCAATAGGTACGCTCCTTTATTTCTTCAGCGGAAAAATGAGCCAGGTTATCATGCAGGTTGCCCGCCAGCATAGTGAGGAAGCGGAGTGGCGACCGGAGATCATGGATCACCAGCGAGATCAGCTTTTCCCGGACTTTACTGGTCTGCAGCAGGGCCGCTTCAGATTCCTGTAATTTTTTCACGGTCTTTTCCATAGCCACGACGGTCCCTTTTAATTTTTCTGCCTTGACCCGCACTTCCTTTTGCTTTTCCACCAGTTTCAATCGCAACTGTACCAGCGCCCCCAGTAATAATAAGATCAAAAGCCCCGCCAGCAGCATAAACCAGGTGGTCCGGTAAAAATTCGCCCTGACAGCAATGTTCCATTCCCGATAAGAGTAGTTATTCTTCCCAAAACCATTGACCTTCCGCACCCGGAGCGTATAATTGCCCGGCCCGAGCCTGCTGAGGTTGAGGGTACCGTCTTCAGGCACTTCTTTCCATTCGTCATTCAATCCTTTTAAACAATATTCCAGGTACAGGTTGTTCCGGTTGCCCAGGTAGGGGCAGGATATGTCCAGCAGCAAACTATTATAATCAGGGGGAAGTACGATGGAATCCGTTTTGTGACCCCATTTTCCGTCGATCTCGATATTCGAGATATCGATGCGCCCCTGAGGAAAGTCCGATAACAGGGAGTCCGCATAAAAACATACCATTCCTTTCATGGAAAGCAGCGTGACAAATCCATCCCGGGTGATCGCTCCGGAAGTATTGAACCCTCCGTTAAACTCATTGGTCCGAAGCCCATCCTGCCGGCCATAATAGTAATAATAGATCTGGGCGCCCGCCGAATCGCACCAGGCATCCATATCCGCCTTCGGGACCTTGAACAACCCCTTATTACAAGAGATCCAGATGTTATTCTTATTATCTTCCAGGAAGCAATGGGCCGTGATGAGGAACCCATTTTTGCCCAGGGGCATTTGGAAGAACCGGTCATGGTAATAGTAGTAATAGCCCTGTCCGTAAGTACCCACCAGGACCCCTCCATCCCTGCAGGCATGGATGGCCCGTACATGGGCGTCGGAAAGGAAGGGGATCTTTTTGGCCTCCTTACTCCGGGAATCATACTGGATCAGACCGGTGAAACTGGCAATCCAGAACTGATGCGGCCCCACCAGGCACAAGGACTCATTCGCCCCTTTTACAGCAAGCTGCCCGTTGTTGAAAATACGCCGGAAGCTGTCTGCCTCCTGGTACCATAAAGATCTTTCCGTTAAACAATAGAGATGCCCCTGTTCGTCCTCCTTATAGTCGATGATCTGCCCGTCGAGCGCAGGAAAAACCTGCACCGTTTTCATGTTGGTAGTTGATTTTCGGGGAAGATTATAAATGGCGCTCCACACGTAATCTTTCTTATCGATAAAAAGACACCGTTGCCAGATAGGAGTACTGTCTTTGAACGACCCGAATTTTCCCGTAGCGTCGAAACTGAACAGTTCCGTCAGGATCGTTGATCCGTGAAGGAGCGCGAGAGGCCCGAAAAGATAGCCGGACAACTTCTCCTGCAGGGGAGGGGAGAAGCTGCTCTCCTGGAACCTGCTTTTACGAAGAGAATAGAACCCCTCCGTTCCCGTTGCGACCAGGAGCAGGTCAAGCTCCGGATTATACTCCACCCCGTTGATATTCGTGGCAAAACCCAGGTCCAGCAAATACCGGGTCGTCAATTCCCCGCTGGGTTCCCGGTAGATCCTGTATAACCGGCTCCCCGCCAGTAAGTGGCTGATCTCCCCGGAAGAAAATAGGCGGAAGACGCTCGCCCGCAATGCGGCCTTTCCGCCGACATCCGCTAACAGATCTCCCCCGATAGCCGCAGCGCCCTTCACCTGTTTCCCATCCAGGTATACGCTCACTACGGAATCCTTTTTAAGGATATACAACTTCCTGTCCAGGACCAGGTACTCCTGGTTCCTGTTGCTGACGCCGGACAGCTTCAGCAGGTCCTTATCATTATAATAATAGAGAGTATCCCTGTAAAGCAGGTAGATATGAGCGGAATCGACCACATAGAAATTCCTGTTCTGTTCAAAAAGTTCCTTGAAAATGAGCGCCCGCTGACCGGTGGCCTCTCCCGGCAAGGCGCTGTTCAGAAAATGAGTAAAATCAAAGAGCTGTTTCCCCGCGTTGAGAAGATGGGGCTTTTGCAGGGCGGAAGTATTTACGGGACTCAGTAAATGGCTGTTATTCCCCGCATAACAGTATAGATTATGGTCGTTGGTCTGAAAATAGATAGGACCCTTATCATTTTTACCCAGCATCGTCACATTCGACTCCATGACAGGCTTATCGTCCGGGTAATATAATTTGAAAGAATAACCGTTAAAGCGGACCAACCCTACCTGCGACCCCAGCCATAGATAACCCTCATTGTCAAAAAGAAGGTCATTGATGCTATTCTGCGGTAATCCATTCTCATCGGTGAAATGCTGAACAAAATATCCATTGTAGGGATCTGGCTGAGCCAGTGCTGGTGTAACAGACAATAAAAAGATAGTAAAAATGGAGAACGTGATAAGCCT
The DNA here is from genome assembly GCA_036394375.1 of Puia sp. GTDB lineage: Bacteria > Bacteroidota > Bacteroidia > Chitinophagales > Chitinophagaceae > Puia. Next base: position 30,235 of record DASWFF010000065.1, on the reverse strand, counting down.
TGTTATCATGCCTTAGCCTTAAAGGCTAAATATAGCAGAAATAAAACGATATAGCCAGTATAAAGCTCCTGTATTTTTCGGATAACGATTTCCTGATATATGATGCCTCCGGATCCCATGAGCCTCCCGGCCGGAGCATAAAAAAACTCCCCTGTAGGAGAGTCTTACTAACTAACTTATCCGAAGTTTTTTGTTGATCAATCTTCTGTGAGTCTTCGGATATCGGATCCATTCTTCAACAGGATATCAGTGTTTTTTCGTGGGATATTGGATCTAATCTTTATTTGTTTAATAAAGATAATCTAAGACCTTGCAGAACTTTAACGATTTATTGTCATTTGACTGTCAGGAAAGACATAACTGTCGGTTTTACATTAATTCAGAGCCTGCACCAATTGTCCGATCGCGGCATTTATTTGAACAGAATGATTAAAGAGCGGGGGGAGAGCGGGGTATTTTTATAGGCGACTAAAATCGGTATTCTATGAATAAACTTTACACTACGGGGCATCTCTGCGTACGCGCCAGTTTTTTTGTCTCCCTTTCTTACTGGTAGTAAATGGAAAGTTCGCCAATCTCAGACTCCTAACTTTTCCATTTAAATTGATCCGTTATGCCCTTATTCGATCTTTCCTTTAACATCGATCTATTCACCCTGCTGGTGATCATCGGATTATCTGCACTTATTGGATTTTTATTACGAAGCTATCAGATCAGGAAGAAAAAACGACGTATTGCAGAGCTTGAACAGGAAATGATGAAAGCATACGCTGAAGTACTGGTGGTCCAGAAAGAATATTGCGATCTGGAATCCAGGGTTAGGGACATGGCCATTCCCGTGATCTCCATGAAACATACAACCAAGGAAGAAGAAAAGAAAAAAGAAGAGTCGCCGGATCGGAAAAGCAGGCCGACACGAACTGCCTGAAAGAGCTTAATTGTCTTATTGGGTAGGTTCATTTAGATTTATGAGCATAAAGGCGTATTATATTTTATTTTTTTTACATACGCGAGATATTTCGATCAGATGCCCTTCAAATAAAGCGTTCATTTTCATGGATATTGGTATCACTGAAATTTCTCGTCCTTAAAACCAATAAACCTGGAGACGATGCCATACCCATTCTCCCGAAAAGACAAGTTCTTGTCTTCCTTAGCCGTAGCCCTATTGATAGCTATCGGATCTGACGCCGGGCCTGCCGATATTTTTTTACAATCTTCCTTTCCCCGCCCTCATATTTTTTTAAAATATTCGTTATATAATAATGGTGATGCCGGATGGATGAAAATTCCTGACACGCCGGGCATTAAACATAAGGATGGTGCATTATCACGATATATCCGGAAGGAAAGGAACAGTGACCTGGTAATTGCCATACCGGATGCGGAAAACGGGAAATATAAAGTCCGGTTCTTTGATGAAGAAGACAAATTTTTATTTGAGATCAAACAGATACGGGATTCCTTACTGATCGTTGAAAAATTAAATTTTCAGCACGCCGGCGTATTTCAATATGAGTTATATAAAGACAATATGCTGGTGGAAAGAAATACGTTCTCGATTAAAAAAGACTAAAACAACATAAGATGCTTAATCCGATACCCTTCATTTTAAAACCCAAATCCCATGAAAGTCATTACAAACCTTTTATTTAAGGTTACCTTATCTTCCATGATCGTCACGGCTCCGGCAATGATAACCAATAAGGATGCCAATTCCGGAAGCCCGTCCAGAAAAGATAGTATGCTTTCTTACTATTCTTCATCGGTCATAAAGAAATTCGTCAATTATACTACCCTCACCGCTGCTCCTCTATATCCCGAGGTTAAGGAGAATGCTAATTCAGCGGAAGCCATCGCCAAAGCTGTCGAAACAAAGATGGTGGTCAGCGAAGCCGTGATCCTCTACGATTATATGTCCCTGGAACAGTCCGGGCTGAATGAAAAAGCCTTTGAATACGCCTGGCGGGGATACCATAATCTTTTGAAAAAAGGTCTTATCCGGAAGAAAAGCGTACTCTCTATCTGTGATTTCAGTCAATCCTCCTGCAGCAAACGGATGTATGTGATCGACGTACGCCACAAGAAATTACTGTACCGCACCTATGTCGCCCATGGCCAGAATTCAGGCGCCGAATACGCCGATTCCTTTTCCAACGAACCGGATTCCTACAAAAGCAGCCTGGGTTTCTATATCACCCAAAAAGTCTATTACGGACGTAACGGACTTTCCTTGCGCATTGATGGCGTAGACTCCGGTTATAACGACCTGGCAGTAAAGAGAAATATCGTGCTGCATGGATCTACGTATGTGAGCCTTAAGTATATGAATAATAATGGAGCGATCGGTACCAGCCAGGGATGCCCGGCGCTATCCAAGACGATGAGCCCGAAGATCATCCGCATCGTCAAGAACGGGAGCTGCCTTTTTATTTACCATCCCACGCAGAAGTACTTACAGGAATCCGCCGTTATTAACAGTTGACGAACTTTTGACGAACCCTTGACGAACGAATGAGTGAAACCTTAATCCGCCCATTCTATGGCACCCGTAGAAAATTTTATATACCTTTTTTTAAAATAAATATACAGCAGCTTGTCGCAAAACTGCAAACCCCTGAACAACCCCTAAATCCCGAATCGTAAGATTGCAACCCGAAGGCTGATCGAAAGATCGGCCTTTTTTGCTTTTATGGGCGGGCGCCGGCAGTCTTTCTTTCGTTCAGTCTTCAAGTTTATAGGTTTCTCCCGCGCCGGCGCGGGAACGATACTGGCTTGTTCTGCGGGCCCGGGAGACCTGACGGTCTCCCTTTCTCTGCTCTCATGATGGGGCTTCGCCCAGCGCACCCGTGGTGCGCTATTGAACCGATAACCTGATAATCACCTGTGTCCCCTTCCCCTTTTCACTCCGGATCGACAGATTCCCCCTGATGATCTTCAGCAGATCCTTAACGATCAGATAGCCAAGTCCATTACCCTTCCGCCGGTCCACATTGGCGGAAGAAATGATAAAATGATCGGCCATGATATTATTGATCTGCTCCTGGGTCATCCCCACACCCGTATCTTCGATCATAAGCGCTATCCCCTCCGGAATAGGCGCAGTGCTGACAAGAATATGCCCCTCCGACGTAAAATTAATACTATTCAGCACGAGGTTATATACAACGATCTTTACCGGCTCGATGAACTGGTAAAGGCTGAGGTTTTCGCTTATCGCATTGATAAGCCGTATCTGCTTTTGTTTGGCCATGGAGTTGAAAATGCCGAATAGCTGCGTCACTAACTGATGCAGATTAAAACTTTCCCTGGCAAGACGCCTGTCCTCGTTCTTGAATTTGATCCAGTTCAGGATATTGGTAGATAATAACTCCAGCTCCTTGGAGGTATTCATGATCTCTGTGATCGTCTCCTTCTGTAATTCCTCCGTCAGTTCGTCTTTTTTCTCTATCAGGCTCTTGCCTGCCAGATGCAGGAATTTTAATGGGGTCACCAGATCATGACTTATGATCGAAATCAGCCTTGTTTTGATATGATCGGTCTTTTCCAGCTCCTCATTCTTTAGCTTCAGCTCTTTCGTTTTCTCCATGATCTGCCGTTGCAGCCGGTGCTGCCTGATCTGGAATTGAAGGGTGCGCAGGCCGACGATCCCAATGATCCCCGCAGTAAGACAGCATAATCCCAGCAGCCATACCCAGGGCTCCTGGTACCAACGCGCATCGATATGGAAACTGCTCTCTGCATACGTATAATTTTCCGCGCCAAACCCGATCAGCTTCCGGACCAGGAGCCGGTAATCGCCGGAGGGCAGGTTGCTAAACCGTAGCTGGGGATTATTCTGGATCTCCAATAACTCCCAGTTCTTTGAATAAGGCTCCAGCTTATACTCTACATAGATATTTTCTTTATTGACCCAGGCCGGAAATCCCAGGGAAAAAGATAATTCCCGGGTGCCGGAAGACAGACGCGGCCTGAATAAAGAACCTTTATTGATCTTCCGGCCATCTGCACAGAACTCATCGATATAGATATTCCCTTCCTGTAAGGAATGAAGAGGCCGGGACAGATCCACCCATACCAGCCCATCCATAGAAGGAAAAGACAGAAGACTGTCATTCAGAGCCAGGGCACAAGGACTACAACCCCCGTTCAGCTCAGTAATGGCCATGCCGTCATTACGGCCGTAATACTGGTAATAGACTTCCGGTATATCTCTTTCAAAGGCATTGACCATATCCTCCGGCATAGCCCGGAAGAGCCCCTTATTCGTGCTTATCCAGCAGAACCCTGCTTTATCCGGCATGAAGCAATGGGCGTACAGGAGATAATTGTTCTTGTCCAATGGAACAGGCTTCAATACCCCCTTTTTCCAGAGATAGATCCCCTTGCCATAAGTACCGATAAAGAGGTAATCCTTATATTTCCACAAGGCCCGGACACAGGTTCCCGGCGGCTGAAGCAGGGTATCCAGCACATGGGTACGTACATCGAAGCTGAGCAAGCCATTGCAGGTGGCGATGGCCAAAATCCCCGGTTTCAGCTCCAGCATGGAAAAAGGAACATTACTGTTGATATCCGGTCTCGGATACCGGTATAAATAATCGAATTGCCCGTCTTGAAAAATGCCGATGCCGATAGCATTGGCTATATATAACCCGCCGCCGGATAGGGCAAACCCATCCGTGATGGACCCGGAACCAGCGAAAAAAGGAGCAGTCTGGCCCGTCCGGTAAGTATAACGATAGATGGTATCCTCATGGCTGTACCATAAAAGACTATCTGCCGTAAGAAAGGTAAAATTATTAAAAGCTGTCCTCACCGGAAGCCGGGAAGGGGAGGGGACGCGCCCGCCCAATACATCACCCCCTGAAGTCAATACCGATCCGTTCGGTAAAGCGATCTGGCTGTAACAGGAAGTGATCTGATCCGGGGACGGAGGATCTTTTTTAACGGAACGCAACCTGTCTTCCCGGATCACGATAATTCCTTTTGAATTGGTCCCCAGGAACAGGATCCCGCTCTTTTCATCATAATCTGCATAGGAAAGCAGGGCGTCCGTAGGAACAACCGTGCAGATAGGGCGTGCAACGAGATCGTCCTTCCCGTATTCCAGCTTCCAGGCCCGCGATCCCTCGATCAGGATAGGGTTCTTCATACCATTCTCCCAAAAAAGCTGTTTGTGCCTATTCGCAGAAGAAGTAACAGGGTCGATGATTCTTAGCGGCACAGGCATTGTCCGGAGAGTGTCCACATTCAGCCGCAAAAACCCGGATAGCCTGCTAAAAGCGAAGAAGGCCCCACCCAGCCGGAATACTTTCGAGTCAGGCGCAAAAGGGGTGATAAGGGCCGGCTCTCGTTGACCCAGCCGGTAATCGTACAGGGAATCTTTATGGAAAAGGATGATACGGCTCCCGCTTACCGGGATCTCCAGCTCCTTGTTGAAATTGAAACCGAAATCAGCTGCAGGCAGGGTAGAGGATTGCCGGAATAATGCTCCGGATGCGGCCAACCCCACCAGCCTGAAGGTGGAAGGACGAGTGTCCAGCTGCGCCTGACCCATGTATTGCAGTCTGTTGCGCATGACGAAAAAAATATTCCCCGACTCATCCGAAGTATAGATCCTCCCTTGCTCGTTCTTCAGCATGAACAACATCCTTTCAGAGAATAATTCAGGTGTATTGGCTTTCGAAAAAATAACGAAATCACTGCCGTTATAACGGGTCACGCCCGCTTCCGTGGCAATCCAGAGGAACCCCGTTCCTGCATCCCATTTCAGTCCTTTGATGCCATTGGAAGGAAGACCGTTGTCGGTGGTAAATCGTTGTACCTGGTAATTATTCTGCGCCGGTAGTAAAAAAGAGGATCCCCCCAAAAAGATTATAAGTAAAAATGACCGGTAAAATGCCATAATACGTAAGGTTCTCCTATTACCAAGATACACCCGTTATCTTAATAATTGACATTATATAGGGTGGCTAATTCTATCAGCTCTTTCAGGTTGGCCGTCAGGGTCTTTTCAAATATCCTGTTTTTAACCGTTGAAATGGTATTCATTTTTACATTCAGGGTCTCGGCAATTTCTTTGGTTCCCAACCCCTTTAATACATAATGCAGTATTTCTAATTCCCTGGGAGCCAGTGCGGAAAAAGGATTATTAGGATATTTTATACCGGAGGGGTCGCGGAAGATCTGCTCATTTTGGAGAAAACGCCGCAGCAGACGGATCGTTTCCTCTTCAGGCGTGATCTTGGGAAGATAATGATCGATCCCATATTGTTTCAGGGCCTTTCCATATACTTCGGCAGGCTGCATGGAAAACACCATGATCCGCAGGTCCGGATAAACTCTCCGGATATTGGGCAAGATCTCCAGCGTGCTCCCATCCGACAGAATAATATCCAATACCAGGTGCGTGTATTTCTTTTTGGTCAGCTCCTTCATCAGCTCATTACAGCTCACCACTTCATGAACGTCCGTAAATCCCAGGTGCAATTGTAACAACAACTTAAGTCCCTTACGGATCATACTATGATCGTCTGCCAGTAATATTTGTGGTTGCATAATATTGGTTGATCCGCTTAGGTGATAAGTGTTTTCTCTTACTGCCGGAACCTATGCTAAATTCAGTAATAAAAAAGAATGCTTTGTAGAATTAATTCTACTATTTGTTGGGATAAAGCAATTAATATTGCTTATCCAAATGACCGAATATCCGGTCAATTATCGCAGCTAGATCAACCTGTGTCCTTTAATATCCCGGTGCTTCCGCATGACCCACGTGCTTCAGGGATGTCAATGTTATGCTAGACCATTATCATTGTAATCATTTAAATTTTTACTATGTCTGGTTTTCGTCTAAAACTCAACAGGTTAAGAAATATCCCTTATGCGTCCTCGATCCAGGAATCATTGCCCTTCGAAAGTTCTTTTGAAGTGGAATATTTCTTCAATGGACAATGGGACCTGATCATCGTCAAGCCCATTCTGATCAATAAATTAGTGATCTTTCTCGTAAATTTTCCGGAGGAGGGTGAAGACCCGATAGCCCTTGTATATAATAAAAAAGATACCTGGTCGGATATCGAAAAAGAATCCACCGGCCTCACGGAAGCGCTCGGCGCCGCTATCGAAAATTATTATTCCACCCGTTACTTACCCTGGTCTAAAAGTCATGATGGATATCCTGACATGGAATGGGATAGCCATTTGTTGAACTAATCGGGAAATACTTAATTTTTTTTATTATGGACGAGCTAGACGAACAGGCTTTTAGCATAAATGATCTGAGAGAAGGCTCTCCCCAGGCTTTCAAGGAACTTTTCTTTCAATATTATCCCGAATTCTTCTCTTTCGCCTATTCCTTACTGGGAGATCAGGCCTCCGCTAAGAGCAGCACAACGGACGCCTTTTTCCTGCTTTGGAAAAAACGCGCACATTTTGATAACGACAAAGACGGTAAGGCCTTTTTATACAATACGATCCGCAATAGTTGTTTTAACTACCTGAAATACCGGCAGAAGCACCCGGGGGCGAAAGAATATTTTCCGGAAATTAAAATGGATACCGCTTTTCCCGGCGACACCCTGCAGGAGCTATTGTCCTATGTGGCCAGGGTGACATAACGGTCAGCTCTCACTTCCCGGGTCGCAAACCATAATGCCAGGATCGTCCCGTAACTACCTCCCCGCTCTACCCATTCGAATAGTTCATAATGCGGATAAAAGAGTTCACTGGACATTTTCCATACCAAGAGCCCCAGCAGGACAGGACGCAAAGGACGGATCAGCACGGAGCAGGCGGCGACGATCTCGAAAAGACCGACATAGAGGGCGACCGTATCCGGAGAAGAAATCCCCAGCGCTGCATATTGACCGAGCAAACCCTTTTTCTGTAATATATTAAGCCAGCCATGGCCAAGCAACAGCAGGAATACGACTATCCTGAGGCAAAGGGTCAGTTTGGCCAGCGTTGCCTTAGGGATCCCGCTATCTGCAGAGAACTGATTGCCGCGGAGATCTCCGGCAGAGGACCCGCTATCCGGACGGACCCGCGCTATCCAGCCCCTGATTCCCTTCCCGCCGCTGCCGGAAAGTATCAGAAAGGCGAGGGGCGCCCCGAAATTGCCCGCGCGCTCGATCAGCTCCGCGAAAGGCTCGCCCGACAGAGGACGGAGCGATGCCGTCACGACTCCCCAGATCAGCAGCCACAAAGGAATGATCCGCATGGGGTGGATCAGCATGACGACTCCCAACAGGATATCGAAAGAACCCAGCACAGGCATCAGGCGATAGGCGAGATCATGACCGATCCCAAAGACGGCAAAGTAATTGCACCAGATCGGCTTGGTAATAATGCCGAATGCTCCGTGACCGATAAAACACATAGCGACCGCCGTGCGCAGCGTATAATGGATTTTCTGTTCCGTAGTGAGAGATCGCATGGTTGTTATGGCTTAGCTTAGGTCCGAAGATAGGTAAAAATGAGAAATATATGCCCCATCCGGAGATACTCTCTGAGGCGACTCCTGCACAGTTGGAACACGCTGCAGCTCTCAATCATACAACGCTTTTCGGCCTGGATGCCATTGCCCTGGGTGGCCGGCTGAGGCAAAAAGATGGGCTGGTCTGGACCCAAACCGGCGAGAACGGAGAATCCATCATCCCCTTTCCGGCCCTGTCAGCCGGGAAGGCCGGGGCACAACTGGACGAGCTTATCGCAGAATACCTTCTTCACCCGCCCAAAGGCGCCGGCTGCTGGTCCCTGGACCCGCCGCAACCCGAAGACCTGGGAGTAAGACTGCTTGCCCGGGGCTTTCAACCAGGCTGGCGCCCCTGCTGGATGGCCCTCGACCTGGAAACAATACTCCCTTCTTACCCCAGCCCCAAAGAGCTGAGGGTCGTAGCAGACAACCTGACCCCGCTGTTGAAGGTGGAAGGCCTGCCTTATGCCCGCGCCATCATACCCCCGCACCCCTCTCCCGGCCAACCCGCCGGAATTCAACGATATGTCGCTTTCCTGAATAAGAAAATCGTAGGACATTGCGGCGTATTATTGACGACAGGCCCTTATGGCGTGGCCGGTATCTATCATGTAGGCGTTGTACCCAAAGCCCGCAAACGAGGGATCGGCAAAGCCCTGGTGAGGGCCGCCTGCCTTTATGCGAAAGAAAGAGGATACCGCTATGCCGTACTCAATGCCACCGGCCGCCACATGTACGAACAAATAGGCTTTACATGGATCGGGGATGGCTGGACCTGGTGGCTGAAAACAGACCGTCTGCTTGCTCATCCTCCCGGGAAAGAGCAGGTGCAGCTGGCAGAAGCCATCGGCAGGGGTGACCTGCCTGCCCTTCAAAATCCGCCCTGCCCTTTTTGGGAAGAAGACTTTCACCGGCCTCTGACCAACGGCATGACCCTGATGCAACTCGCCGTGCATTGCCATCAGCCCGCCTCCGGAGAATGGCTCCTGGAACAGGGCTGTTCTTTTCAGGTATTGGATGCCTGGGACCTCGGCTGGAAAGAAAGGGCTGCCCGGCTGCTCGGCGAATTTCCCCAACAGGCCAACCAGTTATATGGCGAATGGGACAAGACGCTCCTCCATATAGCCGCTGAACGAAATGATGCTGAACTGGCAAGACTGGTCCTCTCCGTCCGTCCCAACCTGAAAGTAAGAGACAAAGTCTACCAATCTACGGCCCGGGATTGGGCCCTGCATTTCGGACATCCCGAAATCGCCCGCCTTATCCGCTCCGGGGGAAAATAAAGCTGGCCCCGTCCAAAAAAATCTTCGCTTTCGGGTAACCATTTTACCTTTCCGGAGTAATCAATTAAGAAAAGCTTAATTACTGTAATTGGTGACTGAACTATCTGATGAAAAAATAATGCTCCGGGTAAAGGAAGGATACCTGTCCGAACTGTCCGAACTGTTCGAACGGTATCATGAGAAACTATATAATTTCTTCCTCAGGCTCACCTTCGATCCCGCTGCCAGCGAAGATCTGACGCAGAACCTGTTCTACCGGATCATCCGGTACCGGCACACATTCGAAGGGACTGCAGGAACCTACAGATCCTGGATGTATCAGATGGCCCGCAATGTCCATATCGACTTTCGCCGCCAGCAACGGAAATATTCGGATCGCTTCTCCATGAATGGAGAGGAACTCCCCGATCTTTTCCCCGGCAATGAAGACGCCTATAATGAAGAAGATTTTCAACGATTGGATCAGGCCCTCAGGCAGTTACAACCCGACCAGCGGGAAGTGCTCGTACTAAGCCGTTTCCAGGGATTGAAATACGGAGAAATATCGAAGATCAGGAATAGCTCGGTGGCCGCTGTAAAAGTGCAGGTATACAGAGCCATCCGGCAACTCAGAAGCCTTTATTTTAAACAACAACAGGAGGAAGGAATATGAAGTGCGAAGAAATACAATCGGCCTTAATGGACCTTAACGGGGAGGATCTTCACGGGGAAGAAATGGATCCCTCCCGGCAGGAAGAAATAGAGCGACACCTGCAGACTTGTGAGAAATGCGCACAGGATGCAAGAGAACTAAAGACCCTTTTGCAATTGATGGAGGCCAGCCCCAAGGCTATACCGGGAGCCGCACTAAGGGACAACTTTGCCTACATGCTCCGGTCTGAATCGGAAAAACTGGCTGCAGCAGGGCTTTTAAAGGAAGCCCCGTCCGCAACAGGGCTTCCCATACGGAAAAGCCTGTATAGGGGACTTTCCTCCTGGTGGAAAATAGCCGCTGTATTTCTCGTATTGGCTGTAGGCATCTGGATCGGAATGCAACTCCCCCGATCCCAGTCCAGGGGACAATCCGCAGGAACTGACTCTTCTCCATTAGCAGGGAGGTCATCCGCCGGGCAAACCCCGGACTCCTCCCGGGGAGAGATCACCAATTCCCTCCTCTTTACGTTGTTGAAGGAAGAATCCGCCAGTCAACGGATCCGGGCAGTCAGCTATACGGAAGATATCAGCAACCCTGACCAGACCATTATCAATGCACTCGTAGGTACGCTGAACCATGACAAAAATGTGAATGTGCGGCTCGCTTCCCTTTATTCCCTGGCCAGGTTCCCTAACAACGCTGCATTGCGCGACTCATTGGTAAGATCCCTGGGCATGCAGACAGAACCCATCGTTCAGATCGTACTGATAAACCTGCTGACGGAAATGAAGGAAGTAAAAGCCATCCAGCCCATCCGGGATATTATCTCCGATAAGAAGACCCTGCCGGATGTAAAAACGATTGCGGAAAAAGGTCTCCGGACTTTATAACGGGTATATTTTATAACAGCAATTATTGGATCCACTAATAATAGATCAAGGCGGATACCGGGTTCGCCTGTACTTATTTCAATTAATTAAACTAAAAAAATGAGACGTATACATTACCTCCACCTCTTTATGGCCTTCTTATTCACCGCTGGTACGCTAAGCGCCCAGGAATATAAAACCGCTGTAGAGAATTCAAAAGAAGCCAAACTTACCCTCAAAGATTTTATGGGCGAGCTTCCCATCGAAGGATATGCAGGCAATGAAATTATTATCACCGGCGCCTCCGACCACTCCAATACGCCCCCCGATCGGGCGAAAGGACTGAAACCGGTGTACCAGGCAGGTACGGATAATACCGGAATAGGACTTTCCGTGGAAAAGAACGGCAAGGAGATCACCATACAATGTTTGCTGCCATTTACTCATGACGGCGGTTACAAGATCAAAGTGCCGGATAATCTTTTCTTAAAAGTGACCAGCGGATGCGAACGGCGCAGCGAGGTTACGGTAGAGAATATGAAAAATGAAGTAGAAGTGAATGTCTGCCATTCTATTAAGGTGCGGAACTCGACCGGTCCCCTGGTATTGTCTAATATTTCAGGAGCAATCGATGTGGTCTTTAACGAGGTCAATAAGGACAAGCCTATTTCCATTGCATCTATCAGCGGAGAAATTGATGTAACGCTTCCGGCCAAAACCCCTGTCGACCTGGAAATGAAGACCATTTCCGGAACGATGTATTCCGACTTTGATTTTGCGGCAGATGAAAAAGAAATGAAAAGGGTAGGCGGATCCCGGGTCAATACCCGCCTGAACGGCGGCGGCCTCGACCTGAAACTTACCACCGTCAGCGGCAATATCTACCTGCGGAAAAAATAAAGAGGCGCTCGTCCGAACCATTCTCTTATTATAAAACGTCAAACTTATCGGTTATGAAATATAATTTATGGCTGCTCATCTGCTGGGTCGGGTTTTCTCCTGCCAGCGCCCAAAAGATCGTCGAAAAACACATTGACTTTTCGCAAAAGAACTTAGTGGTCCTGAATATCCAGATTGCCGATTCCATCCTGGTGCACACCTGGAACAAAAATGAAGTCTATGTGAAGGCCTCGATCGATGTCAATGACAACAAAGACAACGATCTTTACAAAATGGTATTCGGGGATTCCGGGAATACGGTAGCCGTGGTCGCAAAGCTGGATTATGACAAAGCGGCAAGAAACCGGAAGGATTCGGGCAACTGCTGCAACGGAGCCCGAATCTATGGCGATTATTACTGCACCCGAACGCACATCTCCTGTGAGGTGTATCTTCCGGAAAACACCGATTTGTCCGTCGAGTCTATCAGCGCGAATATCATTATTGCCGGCAGGAACGCCGCGATCAGGGCCCATACCATCAGCGGCTTCGTCGATCTCACCATGGCCCCTGAATTTAAAGCAGACCTGAAGCTGAATACCGTCACCGGAACCGTCTATACGAATATGGCGATGAATATCCCTTCCAGGAATACCCGAACAGTCGCTACCCGCATCACGGACCTGGTCAATGGAGGCGGTAAGCCGATCGACCTGGAGACCGTCAGCGGAGATATCTTTTTAAGGAAATCCAAATGAGAGAATCGACCTGCTTCGCCCGGGATATCCACCCCAGGCATAATCCGTTGCTCTCCGCTTACAGTTTGTAAAACATAGCAAGCCCCTGGCTTCTCCCGGCAAACGGAACAATACTCAGTCGTTGATTTTTGATCAGTTTAGTCTGGTGGAGCCCGGGGGTGAGCAGCCCGGACATCGTTCCCACGATCGTGCCTACCAGGATATCGGAGGGGAAATGCTCCCCGGCCCGATGCCTTAAATAGCCGGTGGTAAGCGTAGCGGCGCCGGCTATCCCATATAAGACCCATTTGAATTTGGAATCAGGATGATAATCTGCATAGGCGCTGGCCACAAAGAAAGTAGAAGTGGCCACCAATGCCACATGGCCGGAAAAAAAAGAATTCCGGGCATTCCCCGAAGTACGGACATCCATAGGACTTTCGGAACGATAGACCAGGGGACGATAACGGCTTAAGTAATGATTGGCCGAAGTATATAAAACCCCCGTTATCGCCATCGCCTCTGCATATAAGAAGGTAAGCTTTAAATAATCTTTTCTCATTTTCTTATCAAAAGCGCAGAAAAGGAGAGGGTAGGGCATCGCTGCATCGAAAGGAACATAGCTCAGCTTGTCGACACTCCTGTTGTAGGGACGAACGGCCCAGCGATCGTACCAGGGAATATTGCTCTTCTGTAAGTTCATCACGGTCGCCTGACTGGCGCCGTCCTTTTTGGAGATTTTCGAAAATCCATAAAAGGTCCAGCCGGCCGCAGCCGCAAAAACGGGGATGTCGACCTTGGGCTTAATGGTATAGACGGGGCTGTTGGAAGAAGCTCCGGATCCGGCGCTATGCCTGGTAAGGCTGTCCTGGCTGAAAGCCGATAGCGCCGTAAAAAAGGCGGCGAAAAATAAGAGTTGTTTTGGCATAATCCCGTTACAAACTTAAAATAAAGGTAATAATATTCATTAGCCGCAAAGATCCAATGGGAAAGCTTAAATAAAATGTATAAATGATTGTTTTGGTTGTATATATGCTAGATTGACGGAAGTTTAAAAACAGCCCCTTTCCCCCGAATTCCCGAATAATCCTGGTTTCGTATCTTTTCTGCCGGAAATATCCGATCTTTACGGGTTACTAAAAAATAAGGAAAAAATATGTCGAAATCTCAGGAAACGTTTGGTAAAAAAGAAAAAGAGAAAAAAAGAGCCAAGCAACGGCAGGATAAGGCGGAAAAAATGGAAGAACGCCGCCAGAATGCCAAAAAAGGCAAAACCCTTGACGAAATGATGGCTTATCTTGATGAGAATGGAAATATCTCATCTACCCCACCGGATCCCAAGAAAAAGAAAGTCTTTAAGCTGGAAGACATGCAGATTGGAGCGCCCAAACATGTCCCCGGAGAAGAAGAAGATCCGGTCAGATCGGGAACTGTCACTTTCTTCAATGACGCCAAAGGTTTCGGGTTTATTAAGGACCTGCAAACACAGGAAAGCGTTTTTATCCATGTCAATCAATTATCGGAAAGGATAGCTGAGAATGATAAGGTCAGCTTTGAAGTGCAGATGGGTCCCAAAGGGCCTAATGCCGTCAATGTTAAAAAGATCGGCTAGCAGGATGACAGCTTTTCAAAACAAGGTTATTTGGATCACCGGCGCCTCCTCAGGCATCGGTGAAGCCTTGGCCTATGCCTTTTCTGCCGAAGGCGCCCTGCTTATCTTATCCAGCAGACGGATGGAAGAACTGGAAAGAGTAAAGAAGGCATGTGCCCATCCCGGTCAGGTAACGATTGTCCCCCTCGACTTACTGGACATCTCCGTACTGGAAGCCAGGACCGCTCAGGCTATTGCAGCCTTCGGCCATATAGACATCATGGTCCACAACGGCGGCATCAGCCAGCGTTCGCTTGTGATCGAGACAGGCCTGGACATACATCGACGGGTAATGGAACTGGATTATTTCAGCTATATCGCCCTCACTCACCATTTACTGCCTCATTTCGCAGCACGAAAGTCAGGGCATTTCGTAGTAACGAGCAGCGTCATGGGCAAACTGGGCACCCCCATGCGATCCTCCTACGCCGCTGCCAAACATGCCTTACATGGATTCTTCGATTGCCTGCGGGCAGAAGTGGCTTCCAGCAATATAAAAGTGACCCTGCTGACTCCCGGATACATCCGGACCAATATTTCTCAGCATGCTCTCACAAAGGACGGCACTCAATTAGGCAGCCTTTCCGAGAATATCGAAAAAGGACTCGCCCCCGACCGCGCCGCCCGGCAGATCCTGAAAGCTATTTCAAAAGGCCGGTTCGAATCCTATATCGGCAAATTCGGTATGGAAAAAATAGCCCTCTGGCTCAACAGGTTCTTTCCCTCCTTCGTAATCCGGCAGGCCTCCAAATTTACCCCGAAATAGGCTCGTCGTTCTTCCGGTCCTCCCACATCGTTCTTCCCCCTCTATCTCCGCATCGCTCTCCTCCGCTCCGTAGAATATTATTTTAAAATAGACTTTTTGGTCTATATTTGGGGCGAGAAACCGAAGTGGGCCGTACCGGCGACGCTTCGGTCGAATCAGCAAAGCAATTTTTTTACCCTTAAATAGACTTTTTGGTCTATTTAAGGAACGGATTAAATCATAAACAGGCTCCATTTTTTAATCAAAAAACAATTCAGATGAACATTTCAAACAAAACGGTATTGATTACCGGCGGCGGCTCGGGCATTGGTTTTGAGACAGCCAGATTATTGAGTGAAAAAGGCAATAGGGTGATCATTACCGGAAGGAACCGGGCCAGGTTGGAAAAGGCTGCCGGCCAATTGACCAACACCACGGCCATTGCCTGTGATATCACCGTCGAAGCGGACGTAAAAAAGCTGGTCGGACAGGTACAGGAGAAATTCAACGACCTGAGCATCCTGATCAATAACGCTGGGGCCGCCTATGCTTACCAGCTGGCCGCAGGCGCCAATGCCTTTGACAAAGCGGGAGAGGAAATATCCACCAATTATTTGTCGTTGATCCGGCTGACAGAGCTTCTTCTTCCGGTATTAAGCAAACAAAAAGAAGCGGCCATCGTCAACGTATCCTCTATTGTCGTTTTTGCAGCCGGGGCGGCCATACCCACCTATTCGGCCAGCAAGGCAGCCGTGCATTCTTATACCCAGTCCCTGAGACATATTCTTTCAAAAAGCACGAACATCAAGGTTTTCGAATTAATGCCCCCGTTGGTGAATACAGACTTCTCAAAAGAAATTGGCGGCGAAAACGGCATCCCTCCCCTTGAAGTGGCTGAAGGTCTCCTTTCCGGCCTGCAAAAAGATGAATATGAAATTCATATAGGAGGAACGGCGCAAATGTATCAGCTCTTCCTCTCCTCTCCGCAAAACGCCTTTAACGCGCTCAATCAATAAAGAACAAACCAATACGACCTCACCAATAAAAACGTGCAGTCCCCCCAATGCCGCCGCCAGGCGGCATTGTTATTAAATGAGCTACCAGCAATTCAAATCCCATCCGGAATTAGCGCCTTATGCCGGATGGGATTTGAATTGAAATAGGCTCGCACATGAGTTGAATTTCGACCGGTACATTCTGGCCCCTGCCCAAACGACAAAACAGACAGACTTGTCTAGCAAACTATTCAAGAAAAAGACGCAGGTCTCCTCCCTTGAGTTCAGGCAGCATTTTAATTAATCCTGGCTCTTTCCCCATTTTGCATCGGCTTTCGGGAATGCAAAGCATTCGTTAACGCATTCCCCCCGAAGCGAACAGGACCTCGCCCGTAACCCATTTCGCGTCCTCAGAGGCCAGGAATACAGCTATGGGAGCGATATCGTCTGGCTGCCCCATTCTTCCCAATGGTGTTTGAGAAACAATATAGTCTCTCATTCCGCTGCCAACAGCCCCAAGAGATTGCAATCCTTCCGTTTCGACGCCGCCCGGAGCAATGGCATTGACCCGGATATTTTTCGGACCCAGTTCCTTGGCGAGAATTCGGGTAGTAGAAGTTACCGCGCTCTTGGTGGCTGTATATAAGGCTGACATCGGTGAGTTCAGAGAGGTGCCGGCAGTAGTAATATTAATAATTACCCCGCCCTCGGAGGTGACTTGTTTATCGAACTCCTGTATAGTCAGGAAAACTCCCAGTACATTGGTATCGAATTGACGGTGAAACTCCTCTTCGGTGATCGAAGCAAGAGGGCCAAAAGAATAGACCCCTGCGTTGTTCACGAGCACGTCGACCGCTCCGTAAGCTGCTTTCGCTTCCGCAAAAAGTTTTTTTACATCGGCCGGTTTTGATACGTTGCCCTGTATGGCGATAGCCTTTCCGCCAGCGCCCGTGATTGCTGAAACGACACGGTCCGCATCATTTCTGTTGGAAACATAATTTACGATCACCGAAGCGCCTTCGGCTGCCAGGCCTTTGGCAATCCCGGTGCCGATCCCTTTAGAGGCGCCTGTTACAAGAGCTACTTTACCCGTTAATCTGTTCATTTTTCTATTTTTTATTAGAACAAAGTTCACAGGTATTTTCGGGTAATCACTTGTACATTGTTATCCTTTATCGGTATAAGCCGGTCGTGTCTGTATCGCCTTTCGGTACTGGGTTGGATTGGAGCCGCTCTGTTTTTTGAAAAATTTAGTAAGGTGGCTTTCATCTGAAAAACCGAATTCATCGGCGATTTCCGATATCCGCATCTTGCTGTACTGGAGTCTGTTTTCTATTAGCTTGGTTTTGTAATGGGAGATATAGTCCTGCATGGTCTTGCCGGTCTGCTTTTTAAAGTACCTGCTTAAATAGGTGATCGAGATCCCGAAGGTCTTACCCAGATTTTCCGCTTTGATCAGTTCCGGAGAGTAGATATTAGCCTGAATATATTGAAGAATATCGAGCGCCTTCTCTTCCTGTCCGTCACTAAGCTGCCCGGGAAGAGACTTGATGATACTCCTGCCTACAATGACCAGCAGGGAGTTGACCAGGTGCAGGATTAGCTTATCCCAGCAGATATCCCTGTTGACCTGTTCGCGGATAAGCGTGTCGACAATATGCCGGACTAAGGGTCCATCGGTGTCATTTTCCAGGATGGAGCAAGGGCGTTGATTGGCATTGTGCAGCACGGCCTCCAGCCGTTGAAGGTTGTCTTTGAGACTATTCTGCGATTTCAGACAGATATTGTTAAACCGGAGGAAAAAGAATTGGGTGGTGGTTTCTATCTGGAAACAATGGGTGTCCTGCGGTGTGACGAGGAACATTACCCCAGGTTTGTAATCAAACAGTTGCCCGTTGATTATCTTCTTACCGGTGCCGGACAGGATGTGTACCAGTTCAAAGAAGGCCGTTTGGCGCCTGCCTTTATATTCATTCAGCGTTTCTACGGTGATGCTGAAAGGCTCGTACAATTGTTCCTTTATCATAACGCAAAAATACCGAATAAGTGAGAATTTGTACAATTTCGTATATTGGATCAAAATACCGCTACCAACCTTATGATGAACAGAAATCTGGTAATTATGATGGCAGGACTTTTTAGTTTTTTATCCGGTTGCAAAGGGCAGGGAAGAAAGGCAGAAGAATTCTTCTCTATTGGAAAGTTCAAAGTGGGGCAAATCTGGAAATATGATAATAGGGAAGGGGAAGACAGCTCTACTTTGACCATACTGAAGCTGGAGAAGTATGATGTAGGCGATACGATCATTCATATACGGGTTGACGGATTGAATATTTATAATCCACAATCGACTGCCGGAAAGACTACTGAGATCGGACATTTGCCCTATTCCGAGAAAGCCCTCTCTAAATGTGTAACAAAATTAGTAGGGCAAAATAATAACCTTCCGGATTTTTCCGATGGATATAATCAATGGAAGGAGGCCTGGGACAGTGGTAAAGGCGGCTATTGGACCGCCGATTTAAAAGAAGCGATCAATGGCATTGATCAGGGAATGCGCCAGCATAAGAAATAACTAAGTTCTAACCCCCATAAAATGATCTAACTTACCCGCCGGATGAGGTCATAAGTGACGTCTGTATTTTTAATCAGCACCAACGGAATTACCATGTTATACAAGGAAACGGTCGAAGTCAGGACGCTGGATTTAATTCTCCGCCTGATAAAAGATGAAATGTTTAAAGAGTTTGACCTGGCCGGCGATACCGCTCTTTCCCTGCAAATCGGGCATCGCCTGTCGGCCGATATAGAACTAGGCAGCAAAAGCAGTTTTGACGCGATATTGCTATCAGATCATTTGGCAAAGAAATATAAAGCAGAAAGCATCAAAACTTTAAAAAATAGAGTAGAATGCCTTGTTGAAGAGGTGAAAGTAGACTTACGGTCGCATCAATACCTATTGGCTCCCCCTGTTATTATTGAAGAAATAAGAATGATATCACAGGAAGATATCGGCGCCATAAAACTAAAGGCTATTGTGGATGGCGAGAACAGTTTTAAAGACTTTATAGATATTTATAGCCTTTTGGAGCATAGCTCCCTGGAGGAATTGACCGAGGCATATGAAAAGAAATACACGAAAGTCAATCGTTCTATGGTACATAAAGCGTTAATGAATCACAACGATATCATTCCGGCATCAGTCACCCTTACCGGCCAGGAGATTACCATGAAGGATATTGCTTACAGGTTTAAAAAGGCGATCCTGGAACCAAAAAGAATTTTCGAATCGGTACCATGGCAGCGACAAACACTTAAAAAAACAAAAGGGGATAAACGATCACCGGATAAAAGCCGCGGCAAAGGATGGCACCAGTAACAATTCAAATTCCGGTAGAGTGGCGATACACAATAACATATGATTTTAATTCATTTTTGGCATTTGTTTTGCCTGTGATAAATATTTAACTTAACCCCGATTATGTATAAAAAATTCCTTGTTGCGGGATCCATTTTATTGGTCTCTGCTTTTTTGAACACTACAACCGCACAGATTAGTGTTTCTGTTAATATTGGTGCTCAACCATCATGGGGCCCTACAGGCTATGATCATGTAGAATACTATTACCTCCCGGATATTCAGTCTTATTATTACGTTCCGGCGCACCAATTTATTTTTATGAACCGGGGACATTGGACCTTTTCCAACGAATTGCCTCCCAGGTATCGGGGTTACGATCTTTTCCATTCTCACAAAGTAGTCATGAATGAGCCCCAGCCGTACCTTCATTTTGAAGAACACAGGACTGGCTATGATCATTTCAGAGGCGATCCACACGGTCAGGAATTCATTCGTGACAACCATGAGGATCGTTACCGAGACCATTGGCATGATCAACATGAAGCCGACGAGGAATGGAGACATCATGGGGATGATAATAGGCATGGGGATGGAGACAGACATTGATTGTCAACGAACAGAACGTCCTTTTTAAATAAAAACCGATGTGAATCAATTGTTCACATCGGTTTAAAGGTGTCCCGATAGCTACGCTCCACCTATTTGTTTCATAAATTCATCTTTAAACATAGCTCCAAGCGGAAGATATTGTTTGCCTATCAAAACTCTTTGGAATTCTATTGAATCAATTTTATTTAATGGAATCGTATATGATTTATGTATACGCATAAATTGAGGATAAGGCAACATCTCAGTTATCTTTTTCAGGCTACTTAAGCTTAAAATTTTTTCGGCTTTGGTATGAATGGTAGTATATTCTTTACCACCTTCGATAAATAAGATCTCCGAATGTTTAACTTGTTGGAGCCGATGCTCTGTTTTGATAAAGATGAAATCCTGCGGCAGGCCTTGTTGTACCATTTGCTGAACAGAATTGCTTTCAGCGCTTTTTACTATTATTTGATTGTATGATTTTTGGCTTGCTTTTAGAAACCGTTCAAAGGAAATGGGTTTTAGCAGGTAATCAATGGCATCATATTCAAACCCTTCAAGAGCATATTGGGGATAGGCTGTAGTTAAAATCACTTTTGCCATGCCTTTGATGAGGTTCATGAATTGAATTCCGGTAAGTTCAGGCATTTGTACCCATCACCGAAGAAACAGTTGCCGGGAACCACATCATTTTAGATCTTGGGAATGGCCGGTTTGCATTATATGCCCACCTGCAGCCTGGAAGCTTGCGGGTTAAGACAGGACAAAAAGTACATCCTGGTCAGGTGATAGGTTTGCTAGGAAATTCCGGAAACTCTGACCTGCCTCATTTACATTTCCAGGTTATGAATGCCAATTCACCGCTTGGGTCGGAAGGATTACCTTATGTTTTTAAGTCTTTTGATGTGGAGGGAAAAGCTGTTATTCAAGATATTCTTGACCCTGGAAAAATATGGAAACCTGTTGTTCCGGCAATCAATCGCGTATATGAGATTCCTTTTGAAAACGCTATAATAAAGTTTTAGAGTCATCCTGGCATTGGGTTTGAGCAATCGTCCTGGTTCTGGAAGCGGGTTTTGAGAAAAAGACATGAAAGCGTGCTCAATCCGCAAATTGAACTGAGTACAGCATGGGTAAATAGTTATTCAGGACCTGCCAACTTTCGCCCCTGTCCGGTGAAAAAAACAAATTGCCTGTAGTTGTACCAAATGCTACCGCATCACCGGAGCTTACCAGTGCATGGCGGTAAACAATGTCGAAGCAATTTTCCTGCGGCAATCCTTTCCTAAGATCTTTCCAGCTTTTGCCACCATCATCTGTACGGCAAATGCAGAGAGCGCCTTTGATGGCAGTGCGTGTCGTATCACTGTTGGCAGGGGCCACCCACGCCTGATCGGGATTGTCGTCTGCAACAGCAATAGCAAATCCGAATCGGGCGGGGCCTTCCGGCTGGCCTACGTCTTGCCAGTTTTTTGCGCCGTCAGTCGAGCGAAAGATACCGCAGTGATTCTGCTGCCAGAGCCTGTCTGGATTAGTTGGCGATGCAACGAGAATATGCGGATCGTGACCTATCTCTGAGTCGGGATCGGGTAGAAAATCAGCTCTTAATCCTTTATTGCGCACACACCAGGTATTGCCGCCATCTGCAGTCTCAAACACTCCAGCACAACTAATGCCGATGTATATATGATTTTCATCCCGGGGATCAACTACGATAGAATGAATGCCCGGCTGGTCACGCCCCCCACCGACCCAGCCTTCTTTACGGGAAGGGTGGGCCCACAATGATTCGACCAACTTAAAACTGTTTCCCCCATCCTCACTCACGAACAAACCACCGGGATCTGTGCCGATCCACAACTTGGATTGGAAATTTTTACCACCGTGCGTCATTGACCAGATATAGCGGGTAACGGCCGGTACTCCGTCTTTAACTTCTTCCCCCACTGGATATGCAGGAGCAGCAACTTCCTCCCAGGTATTTCCCCTGTCTTTTGAGCAGTGAAGCTTAACGCCCCAATGCCCGTGGTCGAGGCAAGCCCACCAGGTGCCATTACGGGAATCGGCATAAGCAATGGAAACCGGTACGCCTTCGAAGGAAAGATTTTCCAACCGCCAATGCCTGTTTTGGAAACGATAGGCAACAAGCCCTTTCCGGGTGCCTAACAGAAGAGTTGATTTCATAAACTCTGGGATTTAAGTTATCCTCCGGATAAAGCCTGCATTATATAGATTTCGCAGTTTTCAGACAATGAATCGCTCAATGCAGTCCTGTCCTTTATCAGTGTACTATCAATGAAAATGTTGACATGCTGTCGCAATCTGCCCTGCTCATCCAGCAAATAGCCTCGGACTCCGGGATAATGGGCTTCCATCTCATTAAGGATTTCTACCAGCGTACTTCCTTTTGCTGGCGTAGTCTTCAAACCGGGAAAAAACCTTCTTAAAGCATAAGTGAATTTAACCGTTGACATCATAATGATTTTAGAGTGGCCGGTTATCGTCCATGCGATCCAAACACAGACATATATAATACTAAGCTACAGAATAATTTGTTCCCAAAGAACAGGATTACCCGCGGACCCTGCCGCGTTTCGCCTCGCTCCTGAATGCAAAAACCCCGACTTTCGTCGGGGCCTTCGTGCCCAGAACGGGAGAATTATCTAACCGATTGATGGTCGATTTTGTGGCTTTTAGCAGTCTCCCGGGGCGCCAAGTTGGTGGCCCATTCCGGCCGACTTAGGAAATAAAAATCAATTTTTTTTTGTGGAAAAAGCATGGAATTTTATCACCTTGTAATACTTTGTCAGATCCTTCATAAGAGATGTTAAAATAAACAGATATGTTCAGGCGCCATTGGCAGATGATTTCCAGGACCTTTAAGCGAACTAAATCCACTTTTATCATCAACCTAATCGGTCTGTCTTCAGGACTTGCCTGTTCCTTACTGATCTTTTTGTGGATCAGCGATGAGCTGGCCTTTGATAAGTTTCACCGGTATGACGACCGCCTTTACCAGGTCATGGTAAACGAACGTCAGGGAGACCAGATCAATACTTCTGATGGGACCAACGGTCTGTTGGGGGAGATTATCAAAAAAGGGCTCCCTGAAGTAGAATACGCGGTCACTACTACTCCTCCCAACTGGTTTCGGAAATTCAACGTCACGTGGCGGAATAATACCGTCAGCGCAGCTGGAAATTTTGTAGGCCAGGACTATTTCAACGTTTTTTCTTATGAACTCCTTCAAGGGAATCGCAACAGCGTTCTGATGGATAAACATGACATCGTGCTCTCCCGGGGACTGGCCATGAAATTATTCAATACCACGGATAATATCATCGGTAAGACCTTGGAGTGGAAGTGGGCGTCCGTTACCAGGCAGGTCACAATCACGGGTATCTGCGCCGATTTTCCTCCCAACTCCAGCTATCGGTTCGATTTTGTATTGTCCCTGGACTCCTGGAAAGATGTTTTACAGGCGAGTGAAAACCAGCGCAATGGTCCCAGCACCGGTCCTTTTAGCACGTTCCTGGTCTTAAGAGAGCATACGGATCCGGCATCTTTTGATACTAAGCTGAATACCTTTTCCAGCGTTAAGTTTGACAAGACACCCGCGACCCTGTTTTTGCGGAAATACTCGGATGCCTGGTTACACGGCAGGTACGAGAATGGAAAGCAGGCAGGAGGGAGAATAGAATATGTAAGGCTGTTCTCGCTTATTGCCTGTTTTATTCTGCTCATTGCCTGTATCAATTTCATGAATTTATCAACGGCCAAGGTATCCGGAAGGATGAAGGAAATAGGACTAAAAAAAGCCTTTGGAGCAAGCAGACGCACCCTGATCTATCAGTTTTTAGGAGAGTCGGTATTGATGAGTTTCATCTCGCTGATCATTGCCCTGCTGCTGATAGTCATCATTCTGCCCGGATTCAACGGAATAACGGGGAAACATCTTACACTAAGTCTCGTTGCTCAGCATATACTACCTATACTTGGCATTTCCCTGCTTACCGGGCTTATTGCCGGCAGCTATCCCGCTTTATATCTGTCACGATTCAAACCTGCGGTGACCCTCAAAGGGAAATTCAATATGTCTTCCGGCCTGAAGGAACTATTCGTGCGGAAGGGGCTGGTAGTCCTGCAATTCAGTTTATCGATCATATTTATAGTTTCGGTCCTGGTCATCTACAACCAGATAAGGCTTGTCCAGACAAAGAGCGTTGGTTATGATAAGGAGAATGTCATTTATTTCGAAATGGAAGGAAGAGTGCAGGGAAACCTGCCATCCTTCCTTTCGGAGCTGAAACAGGTTCACGGCGTTACGCAGGTATCCAGCATCATGGCCCCTATTATATCACCGACTTTTAGCCCTGCCCCGGGTGTTCATTGGGAAGGGAAGAATAAGGATGACAAGATCCGCTTTTACCAGATGTCCGTAAACTATGACCTCATCGAAACCCTGGGAATTAAAATGGCAGCAGGAAGGACTTTTTCCAGGGATTTTGCCACCGATTCGGCCTCGATCGTTTTGAATGAAGCTGCGGTTAAAATAATGGGGCTATCCGATCCTGTGGGCAAGGTGATAAAAGATTGGGGCAAGGATATGCGTATCATCGGGGTGACACAGAACTTCCATTTCAACTCGCTGCATGAAGAGATCAAGCCGTTTATTTTCAGACTGGAACCCCCAAACACCTTACTGGTCATGATCAGACTGGCAAAGGGAAAAGAAAGCGAGGCTATCCGGGATATCCGCGCATTCTATAAGACCTTTAATCCCGGTTATACTCTTGAATACCAATTTCTGGACGATGATTATCAAAAACAATACACGGCGGAGAAACTGGTTGCGACCTTCTCCAAATACTTTGCAGGGCTGGCCATTCTCCTGTCATGCCTGGGCTTGTTCGGGTTGGCCGCTTTCACGGCAGAGCGAAGGATAAAGGAGATTGGAATGCGCAAGGTTTTAGGCGCCAGCGAATTTAACATCATATATTTGTTGTCTGCTGACTTTACCAGGATCGTTCTATTGTCGATACTTATAGGGTTGCCTTTAAGTTACCTTATAACCAGTTCCTGGCTTGATAATTTTGCTTACAGGATTTCACTAAGCCCTGTTTATTTTATCGCCGCTGCCCTGGTTTCCTTGTTCACCGCATGGTTTACTATAGGGATACACGTTGTCAGATCGTCTTTGATAAGTCCCATTACCGCTTTGAAAGAAGGGTAATATTTAACCAGCGCTATGATTTAATGGTAAAAGATCAAAATTGTAAAGAATGGGTATCTTTACCTGACAAAATTCATGGCAACTATGAAATCATATGTTTTATTATTCCTTTTATTGGGTTGCTTTTCAGGCCATTCGCAGACTTCACTTAACAACTACAAATATGTTCTGGTGCCTGAAACCTTTAATTTCCTTAAGCAAAAAGACCAATATGGTTTAAATACCTTAACTAAATCGTCCCTGGAAGAAACCGGTTTTACAGCCTATTTTGACAATTCTCAACTACCTACTGAACTCGCTAATAATAAATGTAACGTACTCATTGCTGAAGTAGTAGAGAGAAAATCAATGTTTACTACCAAACTTACCCTTTTATTAAAAGACTGTAAGGGAAATGTAGTTTTTAAAAGCAAAGAAGGAATTAGCCGGGAGAAAGAATTTGCGCTTTCCTATTCGCTTGCTTTAAAGGACGCCTTTACGTCCTTGACGCAAGCCAAGTATGTTTATCAACCGGCGCCGGCCATAAATGACCAGCCGTTGGCCTCGACCACCGCTTCTAATTCCGCGCCTGCAGGGAAAACTACCGTAATCGTAGCCCCTCCGGCTGCTGGTACCTTATACGCGCAGCCAATTGCTAATGGGTATCAGCTGATCGATACTACACCAAAGACGATTTTGCGCATGTTCAAAAGCTCGGTGGCCGATTATTTTATTGCGGATAATGGATCCTCCAATGGGATCGTTTTCAAAAGAGATGACAATTGGGTCTTTGAATATTACAAGGACGGTAAGCTAATGGCTGAAAAGCTATCGATTAAGTTTTGACATCCACATGTCCTCGAACCGAGGATAATTCTGACGAAGCAATCCTAATAGTCAGTTCGTCGGTTTTATAGGTACACCTCATCGATGTTCGAGAGGTTACCCGTATAGGCGGCAACATTAAGAATAGGTTCAAAGAAACGTAGCTGTAGCCTGCTCTTTAATTCCTGCAGGGTCAGCTTTTCCCCGCGCAGCGCCCATCTATGGTAACAGATTTGGGTGGAAATAACGAAGGCCTTTGCTGCCCTTTTGCATTTTGTTTGGTGTTTTTTAACCCGTTATAAAATGAGTTTTATACATGTTCAGGGCGACATTATCTTTTTTCGATGCTGTTTACCCCATTTGATCATTTCCAAAATAATATTCCCAAAGGACCGGCAGTAGGAAGTTACCGTGTACTCTACCATCACCGGCGTGTTGGGTGTAACGGTGCGCTTTACCAATTTATTTGCTTCCATTTCTTTCAGCTCCCTTGACAGCATCCGGGTCGTTATACCTGGTATGCTTCGTTCAATGTCTCTGAACCGTTTGTTTCCGTTACAGAGCGAGTTGATAATGGGAAGTTTCCACTTGCCACCGATAACATAGATGGTATCCTGCAACGCCTGCACTTCCTCCTTCTGGTTGCGAGGGTTGGACAACACCTGTCTGACTTTTTCTTTTTTTGCCTGTTCTCCCATATTGGTATACTCCGTGATACTGGTAACAAAGTTATACCAATTATCCAGTAGATTTGACTCCTCAATCTAAAAATATGGAATTTTTAAAAGACAAAATCGCCGTTATCACCGGCGGCAATAGCGGGATCGGCTTTGCGACCGCGAAGGAATTTAAGCAACAGGGGGCTACTGTTATCATAACCGGACGCAGAAAAGCGGCTCTCGAACAGGCGGCAGGGTCTATCGGGGTGATAGGGATTGTGGCTGATCAGGCCAGCGTTCCCGATATCGAGAGTTTGGCAGAGGCGGTAAAAGAAAAATTTGGGCAGATCGATATCCTGTTCATCAATGCAGGTATAGTGGGAATGTCCAGTATCGAAGACGCTACTGAAAAGGTGTTCGATGATGTTATTGACATCAACTTTAAAGGCGCCTTCTTTACTCTCAGTAGGTTTATACCTTTTCTTAAAGATGGGGCCTCTGTTGTTTTTCTGTCCTCCAATACAGCCAGCCGGACCATGCCCACAGCAGCCATTTATTCCGCCAGCAAAACCGCACTGAATTCCATTATGAAAAATGCGGCCCTCGAACTGGCACCCCGAAAGATAAGGGTCAATGCAGTAAGTCCCGGCCCAACGGAGACAGAAGTAATGAATAAAATTGGCTTAGACGAAATTACCCTCAAAGCAATCAAAGACTCTTTGCCAGGGCGGGTTCCATTAAACCGGATGGGCACTGCGGAAGACGTGGCCAAGATGGTTGCCTATCTCTGCGGTGACTACGCCGGCTTCATTACTGGCGCCGAAATACTGATGGACGGGGGAATGGTGTTGGCCTGAATAAACTAATGTTTATAGGATTTACACTAAAAATGGCCGTTTTGTAGAACGGCCATTTTTAGTGTGGTCTTAAAAGACCTCTGTGCATCGGAGTGGACGTTTTTCGAACCAATTTTTGGAAGACTTAAAGTTGATAGCCGAATTAAGTGCTTGATATTTTTCACCTGGAAATTGCGGCACCTGCTGTGGACCCTTGGCCAACGATTTTGTAATATTTTGAACCTGAAGGCTTTATAAATTTTAGAAGCATTCTCCGGAAATGGGACGGCAGTTTAAACCTTGCATGGCAAAAAAAAATTCCTCCTTTTGTACGGAAAACCGAATTCCGTTTGTCTTACTATAAAACTGTTTATGAAGCTACTTTTACTGTCCGTCATATTCTGCGGGATTACTGCATTTGCCAAAGCTCAAGATGCTGATAAGACTATCAGAACTTATTTTTCGGGGTATGAGAAAAAAGACTGGAATATCGTTTCCAGCCAGTTAGCCGATGGTTTTACATTTACCAGCCCGGCCCCTGATGACCATATTCCCCTGTCGGTGTACAAAGCCAAGTGCTGGCCCCAGTCCCAATTTATAAAGAAGGTCGATTTCGTTAAAATTGTCCAGGAAGGTAACTGTGCATTCGTTATCTACAACCTCACTACCATCGACAATAAACACCTGCGCAACACAGAATATTATACCTTTAGCAATGGTAAGATAAAATCAATTGAATGCTTTTTCGGGGGTACAGGGGCTGGTTACCCTACCAATGCCAAGTAGCCTGAAAAGAATAAGATAAACAGACACCATGGAAAAGTTTTTATTCATTATTCGCGAAGATCTTAGCAAGCTAAAGCAGTGGAACGAAGAAGAAAGGTATGATGCAATTCGGGAAATGGATGAATGGGTAAAATCTTTAATAAAAAAAGGTAATTATGTAGGAGGCGACGCCCTACGGATCAAGGGGGGGTATGTAAGTAAAGACAATGTGATCTCAGACGGCCCGTTTATTGAGGCGAAGGAAGGCATAAGCGGTTTTATTTTTTTGGAGGCAACCGATTTGGCTGATGCGGTTTCTATCGCGCAAACCTGTACGCTGGTGCAAAGCGGCGATATGGCTATTGAGGTGCGACCGCTAATGGAAGTAAAAGATATAAGGGAATTTGTCGATGGACAAAGAACAACAGGCAGTTGACACATTATACAAAACCCATTTTGGAAAAATGGTCACAGCCATGCTTCAGTTTTCAAGGGAAATCGACCTTGAAATGGCTGAAGACCTGGTACAGGATGCGTTTTATGCCGCGCTTTCTACGTGGAAGTATAAAGGCATCCCCGACAACCCCGCCGGCTGGGCGTATAAAGTCTGCAGGAACAATGCTCTCAATTCCCTTAAAAGGAAGAATGCATTTAAAAACCCTTTTGAAGGAGATATCGCAGTTGTCGGAGTTACAGAACAGGACGAAAGTGTTTTTGATGACCAGAAAATACAATTATTATTTGCTTGCGCACACCCCAGCTTATCGCCGAAAATGCAGGTGGTGGTCACGCTTAAATACGTGGCAAACCTAAGGGTGGAATCTATTGCCAAGTCGTTGGGCATGACGGTCGACGGCATTGATAAAATGCTGGCAAGGGCGAGGCAACGCATAAAAATGGAGAGCATCTTTTTGAAAGAACCCTCGCCCCGGCAGTTGAAAATGAGATTGCCTGTTGTGCATAAGATCATATACCTCATATTTAATGAAGGTTATAGAGCGGGTAGCGGCAAAGAAATAATCCGGGAAGAGCTATGTGAAGAAAGCTTGATAATGACAAAATCTTTATTGGACAATCATATTTCCAATGAGGATACGGCTGCATTGTACGCTCTGCTATTGTTCAATGCGGCAAGGTTGGGTGCACGGTTTACGGCCGCAGGTGAATTATCGGATCTTGAAGAGCAGGACAGGACTTCGTGGGACGGGGACCTGATCGCTCTGGGGAGCTATTACCTCAAGCGATCCGAGATCGAAAATATTTCCTGCTATCATTACGAAGCTGCGATCGCCTATCTGCATTGCAAAGCAAAAAGTTTTGCGGATACTGATTGGGCAACCATTTCACAATTGTATGGGAAGTTATTGCAGGATAACCCTAATCCATTTATTGAACTGAACTATGCCATCTCGCTGTACTATGATTCGCAAAAGCAGGAGGCGTTTAGCTTGCTTCATGAATTGCAACAAACTTTCCTGGAACAATATTATTTGCTGCATGCTACCCTGGGTAAATTGTATTTGCTGGAGGGCGAATGCCATAAAAGCGACGTGCATTTGACAAAAGCCCTCTCCCTAACAAATTTTCAGGCTGAAAAGGAATTTGTAAGAAAGATGTTATTGAAAAATTAGATTCACTGTCAGCGATTGCAAAAAAAAGGCCGCAATTTGTTGCGGCCTTTGCTGCTACTTGATTGTCAGGTGCCAGAACAGGA